>NZ_CP082923.1:1939980-2586640 GCF_019931575.1 Caulobacter segnis
GCGGGCCGGCCGATGGCCGGTGGCCGCCATGGCCTCATACAGCGAGCTCTTGACCGCCTCGACCGAGGGCAGGGCGAAGGCGGCGATCGTGGTGTACTCCACCGCCATCGGCGCGCCGTCGGCGTAGCGGACGCGATGGAAGCGATAGACCGCCGCGCCGGGCGACAGGCCCAGGGTCAGCGACTCCTCGGGCGTCACGGAGCCTTCCATGCGCGCGATCCATTCGCTGTGCGGCGTGCGGCCGCGCGCGATCATGTCCTCGGTGAAGCAGGTCAGCTTGGAGAAGTTCTTCTCGACCCGCGCGGCGACGAACGTGCCCGCGCCCTGGCGGCGCGTCAGCAGACCTTCGGTGACCAGGCCGTCCAGCGCCTTGCGCACCGTGATTCGCGAGACGTTGAACTCGTCGGCCATGTCGCGCTCGGGCGGCAGGGCGTCGTCGGGGGACAGGATCTTGCCCTGGATCGCCTCGCGCAGCGCGCGTTGCAGCTGCTTGTAGAGCGGGGCGGCGTCTCCGCCTCCCAAGGGGCCGATCTGCGTGACCAGCGACATTACGAACGCTCCTGAAGCCGACTCGCTTCCCCGTGAAGCGCGTTGAGGCGGTGGTTGACTAGAAACATACCAATATAAGTCCTTTTGCAACCGCCCTCATTGTCGCTGGTTCCCAAAACCGCCCTAAAAGCCTTGTTGTCAAACGTAATTTAAGTGGCCTGACAAAAAGTGGTGTTCAAAGTGGTATTGAAATGGCATGCATGCCTGGCGCGGCGGCACCGCTTTCGCGCTGAAGGTGTAGCGCTCGCCAAGAGCGTGCCGGGGGAGGTTCGATGAGTACGGTGGTCCTGACCGCCCCGCTGAAGGGCTGGGTAGCGCCGTTGGATGAGACGCCGGATGCGGTGTTTTCCGAGCGGATGCTGGGGGACGGGCTGGCGATCGATCCGTTGGGCTCGACGCTGCACGCGCCGTGTGACGCGGTGGTGGTGACGGTGCACCGGGCGCGGCACGCTGTGACCTTGCGGGCGGCCAACGGGGCCGAGATTCTGATGCATGTGGGGCTGGAGACGGTGGCCCTGGGCGGCGAGGGCTTCTCGGTGTTCGTGCGCGAGGGCCAGGCGGTGAAGGCCGGCGACAAGCTCTTGGGTTTCGATCTCGACCTGCTGGCCCAGCGGGCCAAGAGCCTGATCACCCCGGTGGTCATCACCAATCTGGACGCTTTCTCGATCGTGCGCCGCGACCAGGACCGGGCCATTTCGGTGGGCGACTTCCTGATGGAGCTGTCGCCGCTGGGCGGGGCGCAGGTCGTTGCTTCGACCTCCACGCAAGAAATCTCCCGCGCCGTGACCGTGCCGCTGGCGCATGGGATCCATGCGCGGCCGGCGGCGAAGATCGCCGAGACGGCCAAGGGGTTCGACGCCGAGATCGGGCTGGTGGTCGGCGCGCGCCGGGCCAGCGCCCGGAGCCCGGTAGGGGTGATGTCGCTGGCCATCCGCCATGGCGACGACATTGACGTGGTGGCCTCGGGCGTGGACGCCGAGGCGGCGCTGCAAGCCATCGTCGACCTGATCGAGGGCGGCATGGGCGAGGGGGCGCCGGTGGCGGCCCCCATGGCGGGCAAGGCCTCCGCACCGGCGGCCGTGATCGAATCCGCGCCCGTGACCCCGACGGAACTGCCCCGTGACGGGGTGCTGAAGGGGGTGCTGGCCGCGCCGGGGCTGGCGATCGGCAAGGCCGTGCGGCTGGCGTCCAGCGACATCGCCGTGCGCGAGGCGGGCGAGGGCGTGGCCCACGAGGAGGCGGCCCTGACCGCCGCCCTCGCCAAGGTCCGCGCCAAGATCGAAACCAACGCCGCGAAAGGCGACAAGGCCCGCAAGGCGATCCTGGGGGCCCACCTGGCGTTTCTGGATGATCCTGAGCTCGCCGCTGGCGCGCGCCGGCTGATCGGCGAGGGCAAGAGCGCCGGCTTTGGCTGGCGATCGGCCGTCGGCGGCTATGTCGAGGCCCTGCGGGGTCTGGGCGACCGGCGCCTGGCCGAACGGGTCGATGATTTGATCGATCTGGAGCGCCAGGTCCTGCGCGCCCTTAGTGGCGAGGAGGACGACACGACGGTGCTGCCGCCGGGCGCGATCCTGCTGGCCGACGAGCTTTTGCCCTCGCAGCTGATGGGCGTGGATCCCGGCGTGGTGGCCGGCTTCGCCACCGCCCGTGGCGGCCCGACTTCGCACGTGGCGATCCTGGCCGCGGCCATGGGCATCCCGGCCCTGGTGGCCTTAGGGGGCGGGGTCTTGAGCGTCGAGGACGGCGCGGCCCTGATCCTGGACGCCGACAGCGGGACCCTGCGTGTGGCGCCAGATGCGCCAGCCCTGGAAGCGGCCCAGACGGCCCTGGCCCAGCGCCAGTCGCGCAAGGCCGCCGCCAAGGCCGCCGCCCACGAGCCCGCCATCACCCTGGACGGAACCCGCATCGAGGTGTTCGCCAACACCGGCTCGGTCAAGGACGCAGCGGCGGCGATCGAGAATGGGGCGGAAGGCTCGGGACTGCTGCGCACCGAGTTCCTGTTCCTGGACCGCGAGACCCCGCCCGACGAGGACGAGCAGGCCCGCCAGTACCAGGCCATCGCCGACGCCCTGGACGGCCGGCCGCTGATCATCCGCACGCTCGACGTCGGCGGCGACAAGGCCGCGCCCTACCTGCCGATCCCGGCCGAGGAGAACCCGGCGCTGGGCCTGCGCGGCGTGCGCGTCAGCCTGTGGCGGCCGCATCTCTTGAAGACCCAACTGCGGGCCATCCTGCAGGTTAAACCGCCTCAAGGTCAAAAGAGGGGCCAATGCAAGATCATGGTCCCGATGATCGCCAGCCTCGACGAGCTGCGGGCCGTGCGCGCGGTGCTGGAGGAGGCCCAAAGAGAATTGGGGCGCGAGCTGGGCGTCACCGAGCGTGTCGCGCTGGGGGTGATGATCGAGACCCCGGCCGCGGCCGTCACCGCCGACCTGATCGCCGCCGAGGCCGACTTCCTGTCGATCGGCACCAACGACCTGACGCAATACGTGCTGGCCATGGACCGGGGTAACCCCGAACTGGCCGCCCGCATCGACGCCCTGCATCCGGCGGTGCTGCGGATGATCGACCTGACCTGTCGTGGAGCCGAGAAGCACGGCCGCTGGGTGGGCGTCTGCGGCGGCCTGGCCTCGGACGTGGCCGCCACCGCCATCCTCCTGGGCCTGGGCGTCACCGAGCTTTCGACCACGGCCAGCATCGCCCCCGAGGTGAAGGCCCAGGTGCGCTCGCTCAGCCTGGACGCCTGCCGTGCGCTCGCCCAGCAGGCCTTGCAACAGACATCGCCCGAGGCCGTGCGGGCCCTGGCCCAAGCCTTCACCAAGACCGGAGCCTGATCCCGATGAAGTCTCCGCTCGAGATCCTCCAGCCGCTGGGCCGGGCCCTGATGCTGCCGATCGCGGTGCTGCCGGTGGCGGGGCTGCTTCTGCGCCTGGGCCAGCCGGACCTCTTGAACATCGGCTTCATCGCCGCGGCCGGCGACGCGATCTTCTCCAACCTGGGCCTCCTCTTCGCCATCGGCGTGGCCGTGGGCCTGGCCCGCGAGAACAACGGCGCGGCGGGCCTGGCCGGCGTGGTCTGCTTCCTGATCGCCACCGAGGGGGCCAAGGCCCTGCTGCATGTCCCGGCCGAGACGACGGCGGGGCTGATCACCGCCCATGCGGATCTGGCCGGCGCGGCCTACAAGGCCAAGGCCCTGGCCAAGCTCAGCGTGCCGATCGGCATTCTCTCGGGCGTGATCGGCGGCCTGTTCTACAACCGCTTCTCAGGCTTCAAGCTGCCCGAGTACCTGGCCTTCTTCAGCGGCCGGCGCTTCGTGCCGATCGTCTCGGGCCTGGCGGGTCTCTTGATGGCCGTGCTGATCGGCTGGGGCTATGACGCCATCAACGGCGGCGTCGACGCCGCCAGCCGGGCCATCGTCGGCTCGGGCGAGCTGGGCCTGCTGGTCTACGGGTTCTTGAACCGCATCCTGATCGTCACCGGCCTGCACCACATCCTCAACAACATCGCCTGGTTCGTGGTGGGCGACTTCCATGGGGCCACCGGGGACCTGCGGCGCTTCTTCGCCGGCGACCCCAACGCCGGCGGCTTCATGAGCGGCTTCTTCCCGGTGATGATGTTTGGCCTGCCGGCCGCCTGCCTGGCCATGTACCACACCGCCCGGCCCGAGAAGCGCAAGGCCGTGGGCGGCATGCTGGTCTCCCTGGCCCTAACCTCGTTCCTGACCGGGGTGACCGAGCCGATCGAGTTCTCGTTCATGTTCCTGGCCCCGGCGCTCTACGCCGTGCACGCCATCCTGACGGGCGTGTCGATGGCCCTGATGAACGCCCTGCATGTGAAGCTGGGCTTCACCTTCTCGGCGGGGCTGTTCGACTATGTGCTCAACTTCGGCAAGGCGACCAATCCGCTCTGGCTGCTGCCGATCGGGGCGGTCTATGCGGGGGTCTATTACGGGCTCTTCCGGTTCTTCATCCAGACGCTGAACCTCAAGACCCCCGGCCGCGAGGACGACGACCTGGCCGCGCCGGCCATCGTCGCCACCGGCGGCGGGCGCGGGGCCGACTTCGTCCAGGCCCTGGGCGGGGCCGGCAACCTGACTTCCGTCGACGCCTGCACCACCCGCCTGCGCCTGATCGTCGCCGACCAGGCCGCCGTCAGCGAACCGGCGCTCAAGGCCCTCGGCGCGCGGGGGATCGTCAAGCCCTCCGACAAGGCGCTGCAAGTCGTCCTCGGCCCCATCGCCGACGCCGTCGCCGGCGAGATCCGCGCGGCCCTCAGCCAGGGAAATGCGGGCGGCCAGGCGGCCCGGCCCGCCGTCCAGCCAGCCAAGCCCGCGCCGTCCCAGCTCCCCACCGTCGAGGACGACCGCAAGGCCCAGGCCCTCCTCGCCGCCCTCGGCGGGGCGGGGAACCTCAAGGCCGTCGGAACCTGCTCCAGCCGCCTGCGCGTCGTCGTCGCCGACCCCGCCGCCGTCGACGAGCAAGCCCTCCACGCCGCCGGCCTCCGAGGCCTCGTCCGCGTCGGCGACCACGCCCTCCACATCGTCCTCGGTCCCACAGCCGAACGCGTCGCAGAGGCGATGCGGGGGCTCGTCTAGGTCCTCCGCGCACGCCAGGGGAGAGGGGCGTCGCGCGCGCTCTCGCCCTGGCTGCGATCGGCCCGACTTTCGGGGCGAGGTGTTCGCAAAAAAGGCATTAAATTGGTACTACAAAGAGTGTTGACGGGAGAGGCGAAATGCGAGCTAAATAATTAAAACAACATAATAAATCAGACCCTCGGAAAACATGGGTCGGTTTAGACCAAATACCAAGCTGCTTAAGGATCGTACGTCTCATAAAGTTCAGGAAAATAAGCAGCTTAGAACTTTGCGCCGGGTCCGCCCGCCGCCTTATCGTCTCTCCGTATGCAGTCCGGAGAGGTACTTAAATGGTCTGCTTCATGCTTGCCGGCGAGGCGTTGCAGCGCTCTCGCGCCGATCGGCTCAAATAAGGGGGATAACAACATGATCGAGCACAAGATTCCGGCTTCCGCCACCCGTGGTCGCCACAAGGCCTTCGCGCTGGCCCTGTTGGCCGGCGCCTGCTTCTCCGACGCCGCCCTGGCCCAGACCGCTCCGGCCCCCGCGGCCGAGTCGGTCGACGAGGTGGTGGTCACCGCCTTCCGCAAGAGCCTGGCGACCGCCCTCGAAACCAAGCGCAAGGACATCCGCGTTTCGGACGGCATCTCGTCCGAGGACATCGGCAAGTTCCCGTCGGAAAACATCGCCGAAGCCATCCAGCGCATTCCCGGCGTCCAGATCTCGAACATCAACGGCCGGGGCTCGACGATCAGCATCCGGGGCCTGGGCCCGCAATACGCCCTGACCACGGTCAACGGCCAGGCATTCAAGAGCTCTAACTTCACCGACGGCTTCCGCTACGACGTCATCCAGACGGAGCTGGCCTCGGGCATCCAGGTCTACAAGTCGCCGACCGCCGACATGGACGCCGGCGGGCTGGCCGGTACGGTCAATATCGACACCGTCCATCCGTTCGACGTGAAGGGCCGCCAGCTCATCCTGGCCGGCAAGATGCAGAAGCAGGACCTGATCGGCGGCGACCCGACCGGCAAGTACGGCCTGACCTATGTCGACCATTTCTTCGACGGCAAGCTGGGCGTGTTTCTGGGCGGCGGCTATCAGGAGCTGAAGGACCGCGGCGACTATCTGTGGATGGACCGCTGGACCGTCAGCAACGGCACCTACACGCCGGCCCGCCTGCGCTATCGCCGCATCGACCGCGAGACCAAGCGCTCGATGATCAACGGGGCGATCCAGTACAAGCCGACCAGCGACCTGCAGATCGACCTGATCGGCACCTACGCCAAGGACAAGACGACCCAGGACATCCACCAGCAGGTGTTCCTGTTCACGACCCCCTCGGCCTCGAACGTCGTGCCGATCACGGTGACCAACGGCACCGCGACCAAGATCCAGGTGAACAACTTCCGCCTGGAGAACAACCACCAGTTCGAGAACCGGCCGCAGTCGACCGGTGCCCTGACGACCAACATCCACTACACCGGCATCGAGAACTGGGACTTCAAGGCCGTCGGCCATTATTCGCGCGGCAGCGCGCAGCACAACGAAGAGGCCGCGATCCTGGGGATCAACATCCCCAGCGCCACGGTCGACATCAGCAACCCGAAGAACATCGTCTTCTCGACGTCGACGGCGCTGACCGACACGGCCCAGTACAATCCCGCGACCCTGATCCGGAACACCTATCCGAACGGCGCGTATCGCTCGATCGACTCCTACGAGGACGCCGGTCAGTTCGACGCCAAGCGCTACATCGACTACGGGTTCCTGGAATCGATCGCGGTCGGCGCCAAGATCCGCAAGGAAGTGCTCAAGCGCTACGTGGTCCGCAAGGACGGCCAGAACACCATCCCGGCCTCGTACTCGCCGACCATGGCCGCCACCGGCATCGCCATCACCAACTTCCTGGACGGCGACATGACCCTGCCGGCCGCCTGGGTGTCGCCGAACCTCGACGCCTATCGCGCCGCGCTGAAGGCCCAGGGCGTCTCGATCTACGAGGCGTTCGATCCGGCCGGCAGCTTCCGCGTCGAGCGTGAGCTGACCTCGTTCTACGCCATGGCCAACCTGAAGGGCGAGGTGCTGTCCAAGACCTTCCGCGGCAATGTGGGCGTCCGCAGCGAAAGCACCGACCAGACGGTGAAGGGCTATATCGGCGGAGCGGCCAACCCGCAGAACACCGAGGTGAAGCTGGTCGCGGGCACCTACACGACCAAGAAGTCGTACGACAACATCCTGCCGTCGGCGAACTTCAGCGTCGACCTGACCGACAACCTGCTGCTGCGCGTCGCCGCCGCGAAGGTGCTGGTGCGTCCGATCATCGACTCCAACAACCAGCTGGCCACCACGGTGACCACCGCGACGGACACCACCGGCCACAAGGTCAATACGATCTCGATCGGCCAGGGCGACCTGAACCCGATGACGGCCAACCAGCTGGATGTCAGCCTCGAGTACTATTACGGCCAGGGTAACGGCCTCAGCGCCGGCTTCTTCTCGAAGAAGGTCAAGAACGGGGTCTACACCTCGGTCATCTGCCCGACCTCCTACGAAGGCACCGCGCTGTCCAAGGACGCCAGCAACGTCTGCGTCTCGGCGGCCGGCGACACCTACTCGATCACCCAGAGCTTCAACGACAACAAGACGGTCGACATCCACGGCTACGAGCTGAACTGGCAACAGTCGTTCGACGCCTGGCTGCCGATCGACGGCTTTGGCCTGATCGCCAACTACACCCACGTGAACCCGGCGACCTCGACGACCGGCTTCCGTCTGGCGAACCTGTCGGAGCACACCGCCAACGGCACGGTCTACTGGGAAAACCAGACCTTCAGCGCCCGCCTGTCGGCCAACTACCGCAGCGCCTATGACCAGACCTCGGTGGAGAGCTTCTTCTCCGGCCCCCTGGGCCACACGGTCGCCTCGCGGACCCAGTTCGACCTGAACCTGGGCTACAACTTCAACGAACACCTGAGCTTCGCCTTCGCGGCGATGAACATCAACAACGCGCAGGAGAAGGCCTATCTGGGCAACTCCAGCCGCTGGCAGATGTCGTCGGCCACCGGGCCCAGCTACTACCTGTCGTTCCAATACAAGATGTAACGCGCTTGGCGCGGCGCTCTCGTCCTCCCCGAGCGCCGCGTCCTTCCCGGGCCGTCCGTCGGACGGACAGGCCTTTTCGACTGGCGCCCGCCGTTTCATTCTCCTGAACGGCGGGCGTCCTTTTCATAAGATTCTATGCCGATGAACGCATATCCGAACCGACGTCAGGCGCTGCTCGCCGCGATGGCCGCCGCGGCCGCGCCGTCCGCCTTCGCCGCGAGCAAGGCCGAAGGCGGGACCGCCGCGGCCAAGGCCAGCCTGGAGCGTCTGTTCGGCAAGCGTCTGGCTGGCGCATCGCTGACCCTGGCGCCCGACGGCGGCCAGCCCTGGTATTCGGTAAGCGGCAAGGCCGGAAAGGTCGCGATCGCTGGCGACAGCCCCGTGGCCCTGGTGCGCGGCGCCTATGCCTATCTGCGCCAGACGGGCCTGGCCCATGTCAGCTGGGAGGGCGACAGGGTCGCCCAGGGCGGCGCCTTGCCCGCCGTCGCCAGCGGCAAGGTCGAGACCCCGTTCCGGCATCGCGCCTATCTCAACACCTGCACCTATGGCTACACGACCCCCTGGTGGGGCTGGACGCGCTGGACCCGCGAGATCGACTGGATGGCGGCGCACGGCGTCGACATGCCGCTGGCCATGGAAGGCCAGGAATATGTCTGGCGGGCCCTGTGGCGCGAGTTCGGCCTGAGCGAGGCCGAGCTGGCCGACTATTTCTCGGGCCCGGCCTTCACGCCGTGGCATCGCATGGGCAACATCGAGGGCTATCGCGCCCCGCTGCCCGGAAGCTGGATCGACAAGAAGAAGACCCTGCAGACCCAGATCCTGGGCCGCATGCGGTCGCTGGGCATGACCCCGATCCTGCCGGCGTTCGGCGGCTACGTGCCCAAGGCCTTCGCCCAGAAGAACCCCAAGGCCCGCATCTACCGCATGCGGCCGTGGGAAGGGTTCCACGAGACCTACTGGCTGGACCCGGCCGACCCGCTGTTCGCCAAGATCGCCGGCCGGTTCCTGGCGCTGTACACGCAGACCTACGGGACCGGGACCTACTATCTGGCGGACTCGTTCAACGAGATGCTGCCGCCGATCAACGCCGACGGCGCGGACGCCCGCGACGCGGCCTATGGCGACGGCGCGGCCAACACCGCCGTGACCAAGACCAAGATCGAGGTCGATCCGGCTCTGAAGGCCCAGCGCCTGGCCGACTATGGCAAGGCGATCTACGATTCCATCCGGCAAGCCCGGCCCGACGCGGTGTGGGTGATGCAGGGCTGGCTGTTCGGCGCCGACAGCCACTTCTGGGACCCCACGGCGATCTCGGCCTATTTGAGCCGGGTCCCCGACGACAAGCTGATGATCCTGGACATCGGCAACGACCGCTATCCGGCCGTCTGGAAGAACGCCAAGGCCTTCGGCGGCAAGCCGTGGATCTACGGCTACGTCCACAATTACGGCGGCAGCAATCCGGTCTATGGCGACCTAGACTACTACCGGCAGGATATTCCGGGCGTCGCGGCCAATCCCGACAAGGGCAAGCTGGCCGGGTTCGGCATGTTCCCCGAGGGGCTGCACAACAACTCGATCGTCTACGAGGCCGTCTACGACCTGGCCTGGGGCGCGGGGCAGGAGAGCACGGCGGCCTGGCTGTCGACCTACGCCCGCTCGCGCTATGGCCGCACGACGCCAGAGCTGGACTCGGCCATGACCCTGCTGGTCCAGGGCGCCTATTCGACCCGCTACTGGTCGCCGCGCTGGTGGAAGAGCAAGGCCGGGGCCTATCTGTTCTTCAAGCGCCCGACGGCGACCGTGGCCGACTTCCCGGTTCATCCGGGCGACCGCGCCAAGCTGGACGCCGCCGTCCGCGCCCTGGCCGCCCAGGCTCCCGCCTACGCCGACCAGCCGCTGTTCGTGCGGGACCTGGTCGACGCCGCTCGGCACCTGGCCAGCCTGCGGATCGACGACCAACTGCAGGCCGCCGTGGCCGCCTATCGCCAGGGCGACGTCGCCGGCGGCGACAAGGCCCGCGTACAGATCCAGGCCCTGGCCCTCCAGATCGACGCGCTGCTGGGCGTGCAGCCCGAGACCCTGGCCACCTGGATCGACGACGCCCGGGCCTATGGCGACACGCCGGCCGACGCCGCCGCCTACGTGGCCAACGCCAAGGCCCAGGTCACGGTCTGGGGCGGGGAGGGCAACCTCAACGACTACGCCTCCAAGGCCTGGCAGGGCCTGTATCGCGACTTCTACCTGCCGCGCTGGTCGCGGTTCCTGGACGCGCTGAAGGCGGCCGGGACGGGGACCTTCGATGAGGCCGCCATCACCAAGGACGGCGTCGCCTGGGAGCGCGCCTGGGTCGCCGCCGACACCGCCTATCGCCGCGAGCCGCCCGCTGACCCCATCGCCGGGGTCAGGCAGCTGATCGCCCGACTCGACCAAGCCGGCTAAGACCAAGATCGCCAAAGAGAAGAAGAACGGATGACCAAACCCGCCGCGCGCTTCCTGTCCCTCGACGTCTTCCGGGGCCTGACGGTCTGTCTGATGATCGTCGTCAACACGGCCGGTCCTGGGGCCAAGGCCTATACCCAGCTGGTCCACGCGCCGTGGTTCGGGTTCACGGCGGCCGACGCGGTGTTCCCGTCGTTCCTGTTCGCGGTCGGCTGCTCGATGGCCTTTGCGTTCTCGCGGCCGATCCCGGTCAACGACTTCCTGTTCAAGGTGCTGAAGCGCGGGGCCCTGATCTTCCTCCTGGGCTTCCTGATGTACTGGTTCCCATTCGTTCATAAGGTCGACGGGCACTGGGTTTTCAGCCCGCTTTCCGAGACGCGGGTGCTGGGCGTACTGCAGCGGATCGCGATCTGCTACGTGCTGGCCGCCTTCGCCGTGCGCTGGCTGTCGCCGCGCCTGATCGTCGTGCTGTCGGCCGTGCTGCTGCTGGGCTACTGGGCGATCCTGATGACCTTGGGCGATCCGGCCGCGCCGCTGTCCAAGCTGGGCAACGCCGGCACGCATCTGGACCTGTTGCTGATCGGTCAGAACCACCTCTATCGCAAGGACGGCGGCTTCGATCCCGAAGGCCTGCTGGGCGCGCTGCCGGCGACGGTCAACGTGCTGGCCGGCTACCTGGCCGCGCGGTTCCTCAAGGAGGCCCCGGACAGCCGCAAGGCCGTGACCCGCATGGCCCTGGCCGGCGTCGTGCTGATCGCCGCCGCCCTGGCCTGGAGCCTGGCGTTCCCCATCGCCAAGAAGCTGTGGACCGGCAGCTTCGTGCTACTGACCGTCGGCATCGATTTCGTCCTGCTGGCGGGGCTGACCGCCTTGCTGGAGGGCAAGGCGCCGAATGCGGGAACGCGTTTCTTCCAGGTGTTCGGCCTCAATCCGCTGGTCATCTACCTGTTTTCGGAACTGTTCGTCGTCGTGCTGAACATGATCGAGGTCGCGCCGGGCGTGACCGCTTACGGCTGGGTCGGGATCCATGTCTTCCAGGCCCTGGCGCCGGGCGCGCTGGGCTCGCTGCTGTGCGCGATCGCCTACATGCTGGTCTGCTGGCTTCTCGGCTATGTCATGGACCGCCGCGGAATCGTGGTGAAGCTTTGAGGAGCCCCGCCATGCGCCTGTCGGCCCGTATCGCCCTGGTCGCCGCCGCCCTGCTGTCGGCCTCGTCCGCCTGGGCCGCGCCTGTCGGCGATCGCCTGGAGAAGGTGGTCATCCTCAGCCGCCACGGCGTGCGCGCGGCGATGTCGACGCCCGAGCGGCTGGGCGAGGCCTCGGCCCGCCCATGGCCGCGCTTCGACGTCCCGCCGGGCCACCTGACCGCGCGCGGCGGCCAGATGATCACCCTGATGGGCGACTACTACCGCCAGCTCTACACGTCCGAGGGCCTGCTGAAGGCGGGCGACTGCGGCGCGGCCTACTACTGGGCCAACGTCACCCAGCGCACCATCGCCACGGCCGGCGCCTATGCCAAGGGGCTCACGCCCGGCTGCGCCAATCCCGTGAACACGGTGGGCGAAGGCAAGGACGATCCGATGTTCGAGCCGGTCAAGGCCGGCGTCGTTTCGCCCGACAAGGCCCTGGCCCACGCGGCCGTGGCCGGCCGGGCCGGCGGCGACCTGACCGCCTGGAGCGCCAGTCATCGTCAGGAAGTCGAACAGCTGGACGCCTTCCTGATGCAGTGCGCCAAGGGGCCGTGCCCGCCCGCGCCGGGCAAGCGCCGCGCCCTGGACGCCAAGCCCGGCTTCGTCGAGGGCGAGGAACTGGTCAGCCTGTCGGGGCCGGAAGCCTTCGCCTCGGGCGTCACCGAGAGCCTGCTGATGGCCTGGGCCGATGGCGGCGACTTCGCCGGCCTGGGCTGGAAGGGCGTCGACGAGGACGCCCTGACCCGGACCTTCTTCCTGCACCAGGCCGAGTTCGACCTGCGCCTGCGCACCCCCTATGTCGCCCAGGCGCTGGCCGGGAACATCACGGGCCGGATCCTCGACACCCTGGACGCGGGCGAGGCGCCCCTTGGCCCCTCCGGCGCCAAGCTGGTGGTGATCGCCGGCCATGACGGCACCCTGGCCGTGGTCGGCGGGCTGCTGCGGATGGAGTGGACCCTGCCGGGCTATCAGCCCAACCAGATCCAGCCGGGCGCGGCCCTGGTGTTCGAGCGCTGGCTGCGGGCCGACGGCGTCCGGGTGATCCGGGCGCGGTTCACCGGCCAGAGCCTCGGCCAGCTGCGCGCCGCCACGCCCCTGACCCTGGCGGCGCCGCCGCTATCGACGCCGGTGTTCATCCCCGGCTGCAGCACCGCCACGCCGGCCTTCGACTGCCCGGTCGCGCGCCTGCGCGAGGTGCTGGCCAAGCGCTGAGGCGCCAGGGTCGGCCCTTGACCCCGCAGGCGGCGCGGCCTACGCCCGAGCTACGAAGGCATGGAGGCCGTGAGGCCTCCGGGAATGCGGTGTGAAACCGCGGCTGCCCCCGCAACTGTGATCGTCCGTCGATCCTCACGGCTCAACGCCACTGGGACCTCGCGTCCTGGGAAGGCGCCGCGAGGGGAGGGCGTAAGCCAGGAGACCGGCCTTCGTGACCATGATGCAGGCCGGGCGGGGTGCACCGGTGCGGTAGAGCACGACCCGGGCGGCCAGACGCACCGAGTCCGCGCGCCGTCACACGCCCCGTCCGCCACCAGGCGGAGGCACGGACGATGGCGAGAATTCCAACCACGGTGGTGACGGGCTTCCTGGGGGCCGGCAAGACCACCCTGATCCGGCATCTGCTGGAGAACGCCGGCGGCCGACGCCTGGCCGTGGTGGTCAACGAGTTCGGCGACGTCGGCATCGACGGCGAGATCCTGCGCGGCTGCGGCGTCGAGGGCTGCGCCGACGACGACATCCTGGAGCTGGCCAACGGCTGCATCTGCTGCACCGTCGCCGATGACTTCCTGCCGACGCTGCGCAAGCTGATCGACCGGCCCAACCCGCCCGAGCACATCCTGATCGAGACCTCGGGCCTGGCCCTGCCCAAGCCGCTGGTCAAGGCCTTCACTTGGCCAGAGGTCCGCACCCGCGCCACCGTCGACGGGGTGGTCGCCATGATCGACGCCGACGCGGTGGCGGCCGGCCGCTTCGCTCACGATGAGGAGGCCCTGGCCAAGGCGCGGGAGGCCGACCCGACGCTCGACCACGACACCCCGCTGGAGGAGCTGTTCGAGGACCAGCTGGGCTGCGCCGACCTGGTGATCCTCAACAAGACCGACCTCGTCGACGCCGAGGGCCTGGCTCGCGTCGAGGCCGAGCTGGCCGTGCATCTGCGGCCCGGCGTCAAGGTGCTCCACGCCCGCCAGGGCGCGCTGGACCCGGCCGTGCTGCTGGGCCTGGGCGGCGCGGCCGAGGACGATCTCGACAGCCGGGTCTCGCACCATGACGGCGAGGACGACCATGACCACGACGACTTCGACAGCTTCGTGGTGCGCGGCGGCGCCGTGGGCGGCGTCGAGGCCCTGACCGCCGACCTGCGCGGCGCGCTGGAAGCCCACGACATCCTGCGCCTGAAGGGCGTGGTGGCCGTCGCGGGCAAGCCGGCCCGGCTGATCGTCCAGGCCGTCGGACCCCGCATCCAGACCTATTTCGACCGGCCCTGGCGCGAAGGCGAGGCGCGGGAGTCCGCGTTGGTGGTGATCGGCGAGAAGGGTCTGGACCAGAAGACCCTCGCCCCGCTGATCGCGGCGATGATCGCCTGATGCACCTGTTGGCGGTCCAGCCCGGCCAGGTCCTCGACGGCGAGGAGGCGGTCGACCTGGGGCAGAGCCCCGGCGACATCGTCGTCCTGTCGGCCGCCGACAGCGACCTGGCGTGCCTGTCCCAGGCGCTGGCCGGACTGCCCGACGATTTCCCGACCGTGCGCCTGGCCAACCTGCTGCGGCTCAAGCACCCGCTGTCGGTCGATCTCCATGTCGAGGCGGTGGTCGACAAGGCCCGGATGGTCATCGCCCGGCTGGTCGGCGGTCGCGCCTACTGGCCCTATGGCCTGGACGAGATCGCCGCCTCGTGCCGACGGCGCGGAGCGCTGTTCGTGGCGCTGCTGGATGAGGAGGCGGATGGCGAAGGGCTGAGCCTGTCGGTCGCGCCGCACGAGGTCTGCGACCGGGTCTTCGCCTATCTGCGCCAGGGCGGGATCGCCAACGCCCGCAACCTGCTGCTCTACGCCGCCGACCTGATCGGCAAGGCGCGAGGCGACTGGAGCGAGCCCGCGCCGCTGCTGGACGCCGGCTTCTATTGGCCCGGCCAGCGGATGACGGACCTGGCTGGCCTGAGCGCCGCCTGGTCGCCGGACCGGCCCAAGGCGGCGCTGGTCTTCTATCGGGCTCTGGTGGCGGCTGGGACGACCCAGGCGATCGACGCCCACATCGAAGCCCTGGCCGCGCACGGCTTCGACGTCGCGCCGATCTTCGTCCAGAGCCTGAAGAACCCCTTCGCCGCCGATCTAGTGGCCGAGACCTTCGCGCGCATTCAGCCCGACATCGTGCTGAACGCCACGGCCTTCGCGGTGTCCAGTCCCGGCGACGACCGCCGGGCCAGCCCCTTGGAGGTCGGCGGCGCGCCGGTGCTGCAGCTGGTGTTCGCGGGACTGGATCGCGCCGCATGGGAAGCCAGCGCGCGCGGCCTGGGCGTGCGGGACTTGGCCATGAACGTCGCCCTGCCGGAGCTGGACGGTCGGATCCTGGCCGGGGCCACGGCCTTCAAGGCGGCCCTGCGCCACGATCCGCGCACGCAGTGCGATGTCGTCAGCCACGCGCCGGCCGAGGACCGCATCGCCTTCGCCGCCGACCTCGCGCGGGGCTGGGCCGACCTGCGCCGCGCGCCGGCGGACCAGCGCCGCGTGGCCCTGGTGCTGGCCAACTATCCCAACCGCGACTCCCGGCTGGGCAACGGCGTGGGCCTGGACACCCCGGCCAGCGTCACCGCGATCCTGGCGGCGATGAAGGCGCGCGGCTACGCCGTTGAGAACGCTCCGGAAAGCGCCGCCACGCTGATGGATCGCCTGCGGGCGGGGGTGACCAACGCCGCCATGAGCGCGCGCGCGGCCGGGCCGGTGCTGGATCTCGACGCCTATGCGGCCTTCTTCGCGGCCCTGCCGGCGGCGACGCGCGCGGCGGTCACGGCGCGGTGGGGCGAGCCCCATGCCGATCCGTGGTTCGACGCCCTGGCCGACGGCTTTCGCCTGCCAGTCCACGTGTTCGGCAATGTCGTTGTCGGCGTGCAGCCGGCGCGCGGCTATAACATCGATCCGAAGGCGACCTATCACGACCCCGACCTGGTCCCGCCGCACAACTACCTGGCCTTCTACGCCTGGCTGCGGACCGCGTTCCGCGCCCACGCCATCGTCCATGTCGGCAAGCACGGCAATCTGGAATGGCTGCCGGGCAAGGCCCTGGCCCTGTCGGGCACCTGCTTCCCGCAGGCCATCGCCGGCCCGCTCCCGCAGCTCTATCCGTTCATCGTCAACGATCCGGGCGAGGGGACGCAGGCCAAGCGCCGGATCGGCGCGGTGATCATCGACCACCTGACGCCGCCCCTGACCCGCGCCGAGAGCTACGGCCCACTGAAGGCGCTGGAGGCCCTGGTCGACGAATATTACGAGGCCGCCGGCCTGGACCCGCGCCGGCTGAAACCCCTGCGCGACGAGATCCTGGCCTTGGCCGCCAGCCAAGGGCTGGACGTCGACTGCGGCATGGACCTGACGGACGAGGACCAGGCCCTGTCGGCGCTGGACAACTATCTGTGCGACCTCAAGGAGATGCAGATCCGCGACGGTCTGCACGTCTTTGGGGCTTCGCCGGAAGGCCGGTTGCGCGACGACCTGATCGTGGCCCTGGCGCGAACGCCGCGTGGCCTGGGCAAGGGGCGCGAGGCCTCGCTGCTGCGCGCCCTGGCCGACGACCTGGCGCTGGACCTCGACCCGCTGGACGCGCGGCTGGGCGACGCCTGGGATGGCGCCAGGCCGCCGGTGCTGGGCGATCTCTCGCCCGATCCCTGGCGCACGGTCGGCGACACGGTCGAGCGCCTGGAGCTGCTGGCCTCCGGATTGGTGGCGGGCGGCGAGGCCGATCCGGCCTGGACCCGGACGGCGGCCGTGCTCGACGAGGTGCGCGAGCGCCTGCTGCCGCGCGTCGAAGCCTGCGGCGAAGCCGAGATGGCGGCGCTGCTGGCGGGGCTGGACGGCCGCTTCGTCGCGCCGGGGCCCTCGGGCGCGCCGACGCGGGGGCGGCCAGACGTGCTGCCGACCGGGCGGAACTTCTATTCGGTCGACACTCGCGCCGTGCCGACGCCGACGGCCTGGCGCCTCGGCTGGCTCTCGGCCCAACTGCTGGTCGAGGACCACCTGCAGAGCGTCGGCGAGTATCCCAAGGCCGTGGCGCTGTCGGCCTGGGGCACGGCCAACATGCGCACCGGCGGCGACGACGTCGCCCAGGCCCTGGCCCTGATGGGCTGCCGACCGACCTGGGAAGCGTCCACGGGCCGACTGACGGGCTTCGAGATCCTGCCGCTGGCGACCTTGGGCCGGCCCCGGGTCGATGTCACCCTGCGGATCTCGGGTTTCTTCCGCGACGCCTTCGGGCCGCAGATCGACCTGCTGGACAGCGCCGCCCGGGCGGTCATGGCCCTGGACGAGCTCCCTGAGGACAATCCCGCCGCCGCCCGTTTCCGGGCCGAGGGTAGCGACGCGGCGGCCGGGGCGCGGGTGTTCGGCTCCAAGCCCGGCGCCTATGGCGCGGGCCTGCAGGCGCTGATCGACGAGAAGCTCTGGACCGACCGCGCCGACCTTGCCGAGGCCTTCCTGGTCTGGGGCGGCTATGCCTATGGCGCGGGCGGGGAGGGCGAGGCCGCTCGACCGCTGCTGGAGCGCCGGCTTTCGGCCGTCGACGCGGTGATCCACAACCAGGACAACCGCGAGCACGACCTGCTGGACAGCGACGACTACTACCAGTTCGAGGGCGGGCTGACCGCCACGGTCACCGAGCTGAAAGGCGCCGCGCCGCGCGTCTATCACAACGACCATTCGCGGCCCGAGCGGCCGGTGATCCGCACGCTGGAGGACGAGATCGGCCGCGTCGTCCGCGCGCGCCTGGTGAACCCCAAGTGGATCGCCGGCGTCATGCGCCACGGCCACAAGGGCGCGTTCGAGATCGCCGCCAGCCTCGACTACCTGTTCGCCTTCGCGGCCACGACGGGGGCGGTGCGCGACCACCATTTCGACCTCGCCTACGCCGCCTTGCTGGCCGACAACGACGTCGTCGAGTTCATGCGCGACGCCAATCCCGACGCCCTGCGCGAGGCCGCCGAGCGCTTGCTGGAAACGATCGCGCGCGGCCTGTGGCGGCCCAAGTCCAACAGCGCCGCCGAACACCTTCACCAGCTCGCCCGGATCCAGGAGACCGCCCGATGACCGACGCCACGGAAGACGCCGACCTCAACGCCAGGCACAACGCCAAGATGGCCAAGATCCAGACGGCGCGGGCCAAGATGATGGCCGAGCGCCAGATCGAGAAGGGCCTGCTGATCGTCAACACCGGCACGGGCAAGGGCAAGACCACGGCCGCCCTGGGCATGGTCTGCCGCGCCATCGGCCACGGCCAGAAGGTTGCGGTCATCCAGTTCGTGAAGGGGGCGCTGAAGACCGGCGAGAAGGTAGTGTTCGACGCCTTCCCCGACCAGGTCGAGTTTCGGCCAATGGGCGAGGGCTTCACCTGGGACACCCAGGACCGCGCCCGCGACATCGCCGTGGCCCGCGAGGCCTGGGAGGCGGTCAAGGCCCGCATCGCCGATCCGGAGATCGACATGGTGGTGGCCGACGAGCTGAACATCGTGCTGCGCTACGAATATCTGCCTGTCGACGAGGTGGTCGAGGCGATCGTGGGGCGGCCTGAGGGCAAGCACGTCATCGTCACGGGCCGCAACGCTCCCCAGGCGCTGATCGACGCTGCTGACCTCGTCACCGAGATGACCATGGTCAAGCACCCGTTCCGTAGCGGGGTGAAGGCCCAGGCGGGGATCGAGTTTTGACCGACGCCTTGACCCGCCGCGCCGTGGCGGCGGGCCTGCTGTTCCTGACTGGCGGCGCGGCCGAGCCGGCGCCGCGCCGCGTCGTCTCGATCGGCGCTTGCCTGGACCCGATCCTGCTGGCTCTGGCCGATCCCGGCCAGATCGCGGCCCTGAGCCACTTCGCTCGGGATCCCCTGACCTCGACGGTCGCAGAGCAGGCGCGGGGCTTCGCCATCACGCACGAGAGCGCCGAGGAGGTGGTGGCCCTGGATCCAGACCTGGTCCTGGCCAGCAAGCGCTCGGGCCTCTACGCCCGCACCGCCCTGAAGGCGCGAGGGCTGCGGGTCGAGGAGTTCGACGTGCCCAGCAGCGTCGAGGCCAGCCTGGAGCAGGTGCGCACGATCGCGGCCCTGGTCGGGCAGCCTGATCGCGGGGAGGCGTTGGTCGCGCGCATCGAAGCGGCCCTGGTCGCCGCAGCGCCGAAGCCCGGCGAGCCGCGCCTGCGGGCCCTAGTCTATCAGTCCGGCGGGTTGGCGGCCGGGCCAGCGACGCTTTTGGGTGAAATGCTGGAACGCTGCGGCTTCGAGAACGGCGCGGCGCGCTATGGCCTGCGCAAGTGGGGATCGGTGTCGCTCGAGCGGGTCCTGGCCGACCCGCCGCAGGTGCTGCTGGCCGGCGCGAGGGCCGAGGGCGCGCCCAGTTGGGCCGATCGCGTTATCGACCATCCCGCGCTGGAGAGCCTGCGGCCGCGCACGTTCCGGGGCAGCTTCTCCCAAAAGCTGATCTATTGCGGCGGACCGGTGCTGATCGAGACCGCCAGGGTCCTGGCCAAGGCGCGGCGGCGGGCCGAGGTCTGGGCCCGCCAGCGGCCCTTGCGGGACTGATCGCGTCAGGGTCTGGGCGTGGCCCGCACTTCCAGGTCGTCGAAGCCCCGCCAGCGATAGATGACGAACGAACCCAGCCAGGCCAGCGCGAACACGCCGATGACGATGTAGCCCAGGAGGCCCATGTGCTCGGAGATCGCGCCGGCCACGTCCCACAGGCCGCCGGTCAGGGCCAGCTTCTCGGACAGCAGGGCCAGGGTCTGGACCGTGCCGATGACCACGGCGATGACCACCGAGATCAGAGTGATCACCAGGTTGTAGTACAGCTTGCGCATCGGCTTGACGAAGGCCCACTCGTAAGCGCCCAGCATCATCACCCCGTCGGTGGTGTCGACCAGCGCCATGCCCGCCGCGAACAGGGCCGGGAACACCATCACGACTCCCAGCGACAGGCCGTCCGACGCTTGACCGGCCGCCAGGCCCAGCAGGCTGACCTCGGTGGCGGTGTCGAAGCCGAGGCCGAACAGGAAGCCCAGCGGGGCCATGTGCCAGCTCCTGGTGATGATCCTGAACAGCGGCCGCACCAGGCGCGAGATCAGCCCCCGGTCGGCCAGCAGCAGGTCCAGGTCCTCCTCGACATAGGCCCCCGTCCGTCGCGCCTGGGTGAAGGCCTTCCAGACGCCGCGCAGGATGACGAGGTTGATCGCGGCGATGCCGAACAGGAAGACCGCCGAGATGCAGGTGGCGACCACGCCGCCGACGCCCTTGAAGGCCTCGATCTCGGATAGCGCGCCGGCGGCCAGGGCGATCAGGATCGCGGCGACGACCACCACGGCCGAGTGGCCCAGGGCGAAGAAGAAGCCGACGCCGACGGGGCGCTGGCCGTCCTGCATCAGCTTGCGCGTGACGTTGTCGATCGCGGCGATGTGGTCGGCGT
This sequence comes from Caulobacter segnis, assembly GCF_019931575.1. Taxonomy (NCBI): domain Bacteria; kingdom Pseudomonadati; phylum Pseudomonadota; class Alphaproteobacteria; order Caulobacterales; family Caulobacteraceae; genus Caulobacter; species Caulobacter segnis. The sequence goes on from NZ_CP082923.1 coordinate 1,960,483, forward strand.
CCACCGCGTGGCGCAGGCCGAAGCTGTAGGCCAGCAGCGCCGTTCCCAGCAGCATCGGCTTGTCGTGCAGCAGCGCCAGCGCCCACAGCCAGGCGCCGACATTGGCGGCGACCAGCAGGCCGTAGACACCGATCAGGCGGCCGCGCACGGCGGCGCGCGAAATCAGCTCGGGCATCCCATTCCCCGTCAGCGCCCGGACGACAGGACAAGGGGCCTCCGCCGCGCGGACGCGCGACGGCCGACAGCCGGCGGCGCGGGCGCTGGACGGCGCGCGCCGGACATCGGAGCGGCCCTTCGCCGCTCGTTCGTCGCTCAGACGGAGTACCGTGCCGCGGCCATCCCCTGGGCCAGGGCAAGAGCGACCCGACGCCGGCAGGTCTCCTGGCTCGCGGGTCGTCGCGCTTCGCACGCCTTCCCAGGCTTCGACGAAGCCCAGTGGCTGGCCCTCCGGGGACCGAGTGCGTCGCGCTATCCGCTTACAGTTGCAGGGACAGCCGCGGATTTGGAGGCCAGGCCCCCGCACCGCATTCCCGATTAAGCTCCTCTCGGAGCACCGGCGCGATCACGGCGATGGAAGCTCCACCGCCGATAACGGCCATAGGCCAAATGCCGCCAGGCGCCAAGGTTTCACCGGCTTTAACCCCGCTTAACGCGGGGGCGGCGCGCCTTCCTCCTAAGCTTCCCGCCGAAGGATCTATCGGTGGAGAAGGCGCATGCAGGAGTTGGGCGGGTTGCTGCCATGGCAGATCAAGCGGGTTCGCGGCTATCTCGATGACCGCCTGGACGGGCGGATCAGGATGGCGTCCGTCGCCGAGCAGGCGCGTCTGAGCCCGAGCTACTTTTCCCGGCGCTTTCGCCAGTGCTTCGGCGTCACCTTCGCCAAGTTCATCGCGCGCATGCGCGTCGAGCGCGCGCAAAGGCTGATGATGACCAGTCCGCTCAGCCTCAGCCACATCGCCCTGGCCTGCGGCTTCGCCGACCAGGCCCACTTCACGCGGACCTTCAGCGCCCTGACCGGATCGACGCCCGCGCAATGGCGCCGCGAGGCGCTGCTTTCGGCGTCCGAGGCGCGCTGGCGGAAACATTGAGTTTCCGTCCCGTCTCTCGTTGTGCGATGCCGAGCGCGATAGATCGCCTTCCGCGCGAAAAGCGTCGAAGTGACCTCAGGAGTAAGAACATGACCGCAAGCTGGACGCGTCGTGGGGCGTTGAAGGCCGGAGCAGGACTGGCGGGCGCTGGTCTGGGGTTCGCCGGAGCGGTGAGCCGGGCGTTCGCCGAGGTTTCCCAGACCGAGGGTTACGCCGCCGTCCCGGGCGGCAGGATCTATTGGCGCAAGTTCGGCTCGGGCGGCAAGACGCCGCTGCTGACCCTGCACGGGGGTCCCGGCGCGGCGCACAACTATCTGCTGTCGCTGCAGGCCCTGGCCGATGAGCGCCCGGTCATTTTCTACGATCAGCTGGGCTGCGGTAAGGCCGACGCGCCGACCGACGAGGCGATCTACACGATCCAGCGCTCGGTCAACGAGGTTGATGCCGTGCGATCGGCGCTGGGCCTGGATCGGGTCGTGCTGCTGGGCCATTCGTGGGGCGCGCTGCTGGCGGTTGAGTATCTGTGCCAGGGGCGGGGGAAGGGCGTCGAGCGGCTGGTCCTCAGCGGCGCCATGGCCAGCATCCCCCAGACCATGGCCGGGTTCGAGCGCCTGTTCGCCTCGCTGCCGGACGGCTACGCCGCCAAGATCCATGGCCTCGAGAAGGCGGGCAAGACGGGGACGCCGGAGTACGCCCAGCTGGTCCAAACCTTCTACGACAACTTCCTGCTGCGGGTCCCGCCGACGCCGGACGCCCTGGTGTCGTTCGACGCCCTGGCGAAGTCGATCGCCTATCGAGTGCTGAACGGCCCCAACGAGTTCACCATCGTCGGCGCGATCAAGGACTGGGACCGGCGCAAGGACCTGAAGGCGATCACCCAGAAGACCCTGATCACCACCGGCGAGTTCGACGAGATCACCCTGGACTGCCACCAGACCCTTCGCGACGGCGTCGCGGGTCCGGCGCGGCTGGCGGTCATGACCGGCGCTTCGCACCTGACGATGGTCGAGCAGCCCGCGCGCTACAACGACCTGGTGCGGACCTTCCTAAACGAGGCCTGACGACACGCGATGACTGGGCGGCGGGGCGATCTCGCCGCCTAGGGGTCCTGGGAGGCCTCCGACTTCGCGAGGCGGTCGGCCATCCTCACCAGGTCGGGCAGGGACTCGGCCTCCATCTTCCGCATGACCTGGCTGCGGTGCAGCTTGACGGTCGCTTCGGTGACATTGACCCGGTCGGCGATCTGCTTGTTGAGCAGGCCGGCCGACACCAGGGCGAACACCTGGCGCTCGCGCTCCGACAGGGTGGCGTAACGGGCGCGCAGCGTCAGGTCGCGCTCGGCCTCGCGTCGTCGCTGCCGGTCCTTGGCCAGGGCCCGATTGACAGCTTCCAGCAGGTCTTGCTCGCGCACGGGCTTGGTCAGAACGTCGACCGCGCCGGCCTTCATGGCGCGGACGGCCATCTGCACGTCGACATGGGCGCTGATCAGGACGACGGACTGGGCTATCTCGCTCCGGGCCAGCGCCTCCTGGAACTCCAGGCCGCTGATGCCCGGCAGGCGGATGTCGAGCACGATGCAGCCCGCGCGGTCCAACTGGTCGGCGTCCAGATAGTCCTGCACGGACCCGTAGATCTCGGTGACCAGGCCGACGGACTGGAACAGGCCGCGCAGGGCCTCGCGCACGCTCTCGTCATCGTCGATCACGACGACGACCGGCCCGCCATTCTCAACGCGAACGGACATCGAGGCCGTCTCCTTCCGCCAGGGGTAGGGTGAAACTGAAGACACCGCCGCGCGGTGTGGCGTTGGCGGCCCAGATCCGTCCGCCGTGGGCCTCGATGATCGACCGGCAGATCGACAGTCCCATGCCGATCCCTTCGGGCTTGGTGCTGAAGAAGGCCTCGAACATCCGGTCCCTGTGCTCTGGGCTCAGCCCCGGGCCGGTGTCCAGGACGCACACCCGGGCGGCCCCTTCGCGGGCCTCCGTGCGGATGGTCAGGCGACGCTGGCCGCCGTCGACGCGGGCCATCGCCTCGATCCCGTTCATGATCAGGTTCAGCACGACCTGCTGCAGTTGCGTGCTGTCGCCGAGGATCGTGGGGGCGGGGCGCGAGAACTCGGTCTTGCAGGTGACGCCGCGCCGCTGGAGCTCGCCCCTGAGTAGGTCGAGCACGTCCTGGATGACCTGTTCCAGGCCCATCCGCTCCATCCGGGGCGCGGACTTGCGGGCCAGGGCGCGAAGGCTGGTGACGATGTCTCCCGCCCGGTGGCCGTCCCGGATGATGCGCTCGGCCGCCTCCCGCGCCATGGCGACGTTGGATTGGGCGTCGTCCAACCAGCGCAGGCAGGCGCCGGCGTTGGTGACGATCGCCATCAGCGGCTGGTTGACCTCGTGGGCGATGGAGACCGCCAGTTCGCCCATCGTCGTCATGCGCGCCACGTGGGCCAGGTCGCTCTGGCTCTGGCGGAAGTTCTCTTCAGCGCGTTTGCGGTCGTCGATGTCGATATTGACCCCGAACCACTGGGTGAGATGTCCGGCGTCGTCGTGGAACGGGCTGGCCCGGAACAGGAACCACCGATACTCGCCGTCCGCGCCCCGCATCCGCGCCTCGCACTCGGTGGCGCGACCGGACGCGAGCGCGCCGTTCCAGGCGTCGAACAGGGGGGCGAAGTCGTCGGCGTGGGCGGCCGAGGCCCAGCCATCGCGACCCAGGGCCTCCGCCTCGCTGAGGCCGATATAGTTGAGGTACTGCTGGCTCAGGAACGTGACGGTTCCGTCGGCGTCCGCCGACCAGACCAGGCCGGGAATGGCGTTGATGGCGTGCTGGAGACGGCGCTCGCTTTCCCGGAGCGCGGCCTCGCTGCTCTTGAGCGCGTTCTCGGCGCGCTGCAGGTCCTCGATGTCGACATTGCAGCCGAACCAGCGGACCACGCCATTCGCATCGGTCAGCTTGCGGCCGGCGAAGAGAAACCAGCGATACTGGCCGTCCGCGCCCAGGATGCGCCCCTTGAGGACGGTGCTCTCGCCCTTCTCGATGTCCTGCTGCCAAGTCTCGAGCATGCCGGCGACGTCGTCGGGGTGATAGAGCTCGAGGAAACCCCATTCCAGGATCTGCTCGGCGGGCACGCCGGCGTATTCGATCCAGCGCTCATTCACGAAATCGGCCGTCCCGTCCGGGCGGGCCGACCACACAAGGACCGGCAGCGAGTTGATGATCAGGCTGAGGTTCTGCTCGCTGGCCAGCAGGGCGGACTCGGTCTCCTTCAACGCGGTCTCGGCGCGCTTGCGGTCCTCGATGTCCGAGCCGACGCCGTACCACTTGATCACGGCGCCCTCGTCGTCGAGCAGCGGGTTCTGCCGCATCATGAACCACCGGTACTCGCCGTCGGCGCGCCGGATCCGGCCCTCGACCTCGCGCGGGCGCTTCGACGCCATGATCTCCTGCCAGGAGGCGAGCAGGTGGGCCGTGTCGTCCGGGTGGAAGATCGGCCAGAAGCCTTGACCGCTGAGCTCCTCGTGCGTGTAGCCGACATAGTCGAGGAAATGCCGGTTGCAGAAGTCGATCAGCCCGTCCGGCGTCGTCGACCACGCCATGGCCGGCATCGTGTTGATGGTGAGGTTCAGCCGCCATTCGCTTTCGACCAGCGTCTCTCCCGTCGGCCGTTCCTCGCGCGGGTCGGCGGGCGGGCGGCGATCGCTGAGTTCGCGGACCTCGCGGCAGGCCAGGCTGGCCTGGGCCGCGGCGACGTCCAGTTTCAACTGCTCGGTGCGCCGTGGAAAGTCGGGCCGCCGCGAGCCGGCCACGATCAGCCCCATGCTGGAAATGCCGCCCAGCGGCCGCTGGACCACGCGCACGATGTCCCGGCCGATCGACATCAGAGCTGGTTCGAGTGACGGGGCCTCCTCGAGCCAGTCGTCGACCGCCCCCACGATGGTTTCCCGCGAGTGGGCCTCGCCGAAATCCTGGCCGACACGCAGGAAGACGTGCGTGGTGTCGTTGAAACGCAGTCCGACGAAGTCCAGCGCGAGCATGTCGCGCAGCGTTTCCAGGACGCTCTCGGCGATCGACGTCGGATCCAGGCCCAGCCAGGCCGCGGGCAGGCCGTTGAGGTGTTCGATGTCGTCGTGAAGCCGCGATGGTTCGCGGTCTTCTTCCGGCCGAGGGGCGATGTCCGGCATGGCGTGCGGAGGATGCGCTTCCACAAGAAGCCCTTTGTCGATCACGCCCATTCCGATCACGGCGCGACGCGCGCTGAGTCTAGCGCGCGCGAAGGGCCGCATCCACCTGAACTAAGGTCGATCGGCGCACGACCATTGGCTAGGCGATCGAGACGGAGCGGGCGAAGGACCAGGCCTTGTCGGGAGCGTGATCCAGATCCTGGAGGGCGCGCGGGCGGATCCGCGTCTTGGGGCGGAGCGAACCCGGAAGCGCGCGTCCGAAATCGACGAAGGTCGAGCGGCGCGCGACGTTCGTACAATAGTCGAGCGACCATATGAGAATTGTAGAAATAAAGGTCGATGGGATAATTTTGATCATCAATTGACGACGCAAGTCGCGGCGCGAGGTGGGGGCGTGAATGCTTGACGCACGGACCTTCGCCTTCGGGGCGTTTCTGCTGATCCCGCAACGCCAGCTGCTTTTGCGAGAAGGCGTGCCGGTTCGCATCGGCAGCCGCGCGCTGGACTTGCTGAGGGCGCTCGTCGAGCGTCCGGGCGAGCTGGTGGCCAAACGCGACCTGATCGCCCGCGCCTGGCCGGCGACGACGGTCGATGAGAGCAATCTGAAGGTCAATATCGCGGCCCTGCGACGGGCGCTCGACGACGACGCGGGCGACGCCCGGTACATCGCGACCGTCAGCGGACGAGGCTATCGGTTCATCGCGCCCGTGGAGATGACCGAACCTGCGCGGGCGGGCCCTCCCGTCGCGGCTGATACGACCTCGCGGGAAGGCGAAATCTTCGAGGCCGGCGGGAACGCGGTCGCGATCGACGGGGCGATCATGCTGCGGCTTGAAGGCGTCATGGTGTGGGTCGGGCCGGGAAGCCGCTCCGATCTCGGTGCGGCCGAGCTGGACGGGGATCGTCCGGCGGGCAGGCCGCGCCGGGTCCTGCTGGTCGAGCTGGATGGCCGGGACGAGGCCTGGCTTCGCGCGGTGCTCACGCGATTATGAACCGCTTGGGCCTGGCCACGCTGGACCAGGCCCGGGACGCGACCTTGGCGGCGCTATTTGAGGCTGCGGTCGAGGAAGTCGCGGATCAGCGGGGCCATCACGTCCAGCCGATCCTCGAGCGCGAAGTGGCCGCTGTCGAGGATGTGCATCTCGGCCTTCGGCAGGTCGCGCAGATACGGATGGGCGCCGGCCTCGGGGAAGATCTTGTCGTTCTTGCCCCAGACGATCAGCGTCGGCGGCTGGCGCTCGCGGAAGAAGGCCTGGAATTGCGGGTACAGGGGCACGTTGGTCCGGTAGTCCCCGAGCATGTCCAGCTGGATGTCGCGGTTGCCCGGGCGGTCGAGCAGCGCCTGGTCGTGGACCCAGTTGTCGGGGCTGATGCGCGCCACGTCGCCCATGCCGTCGGTGTACTGGAACTTGGTGATGTCCGGCGTGACCAGGAAGTTCAACGCGTCGCGGTTCTTCTGCGAGCGGTCGGCCCAGTAGACCTTGATCGGATCCCAGAACTCCTTCAGGCCCTCCTCATAGGCGTTGCCGTTCTGGATGATCAGGCCGCTGACGCGTTCGGGATGCTTCAGGGCCAGGCGGTAGCCGATCGGGGCGCCGTAATCCATGACGTAGAGGGCGTAGCGCTTGGCGCCCAGCTGGGTCACCAGCTTGTCGACGATGTCGGTCTGGCGGGCGAAGGTGTAGGCGAACCGGGTGTGGTCCGGCGCGTCGCTCTGGCCATAGCCCACATAGTCCGGCGCGATGACCCGGTACTTGTCGGCCAGCAGCGGGATCAGGTTGCGGAACATGTGCGACGAGGTCGGAAAGCCGTGCAGCAGCAGGACCACCGGCCCGTCGGCGGGCCCCGCCTCGCGGTAGAAGATGTTCACGCCGTCGATGGTCGCCGTTCGATAGTGGATGACGGGTGGCGCCGGCCGCGTGATGGCGGCGGGAGGCGCGGGCGCGGCGGACGCCAGGGGCGCGGCCGAAAGGCCGGCGGCGGCGATCGCCAAGGACAGGATCAGTCGATTCATCACGGTCTCCGAGAGGGAAGAGGAAGAAGGGGGGACGCTGGCGGCGCGGCTACTTGGCTTCGCCGGCCGCGCGCGTGATGAAGTCGACGACGACCTTCGGATGCGACAGCATCACCGCGTGGCTGCTCTGGGCTTCCACCAGGGTCGCCTTGGCCCTCAGGGCCATCGCACGCTGGGTCGCCGGCGCGACCATGTGGTCCTGCGTCGTCAGGAGGAAGTAGACGGGCTTGGTCTTCCAAGCCGCGGTGGCGATCTTGGTCTGGACGGCGTCGAGCCCCCAGGGAACCTGCGCGGCGGCCATGAACCGGGTGATGGCGGGATCCACGTCGGCGGCGAAGGCGGTGGGGAACTTCACCGGGTCGACCCGGATGAAGCCGTCTTCGGGCGGCAGCAGGGGTGACGGCTCGGGATCGGGCGTCGGCGCGGTGGCGAGCTGGAAGACGGACTCGCCGACCTCCGGCGCGAAGGCGGCCAGGTAGACCAGGCTCTTGACCTTGGGGTCGTCGCCGGCCTCGGTGATCACCGCCCCGCCGTACGAGTGGCCGACCAGGATGACCGGATGCCGGGCCTTGGCGACGGCCTGCCGGGTGGCGGCGACGTCGTCCCGCAGGGTGATGGTCGGGTTCTGGACGACCAGGACCTCGTAGCCGTCCTTCAACAGCAGGTTGTAGACCGGCTGCCACCCCGAGGCGTCGACGAAGGCGCCATGCACGAGGACGATCGACACCGCCTTCTCGGCGGGAGGCGCGGCCTGGGCGGCGGTGGTGGTGAGCAGCGTGGCGACCAGTCCGAAAAGGGCGCGTTTCATCGTTTTGCTCCGGGAGTGTCTGGTTATCGGGTGACGGACCGTCGGCGCGGCGTCAGGCGCCGCGCGCCCGGTCCAGCGCCGCGATCAGGGCGGCCGCTATGGGATGGTCCGAGCGCGGGTTCTGGCCGGTGATCAACTCGCGGTCCTCGACCACGAACGGCTCGAAGTCCGTCGCGGTGGTCGCCACCTGAGCGCCCGCCGTGGTCAGGGCGAAGGGCATGTCGAAATAGATCCTGGCGTGCAGGATGTTGTCCTCGATGACCTTCTCCTCGGTGGCCGAGAACACCGTCATTCGGTAGCCGGCGTACGGCCACCCCTCGGCCCATTCCGCCGCCTTGGCGGCGTCGCCGGCGATCAGGGCGGCGCGGAACTCCCGCGCGTAGGGCATCGCCGCGACCGACGAGATCGGTCCGTGGCAGAGCAGGGCGGTCGGTTTGGCCTTGGCGTGGAAGTGGCGGAGAATGTCGCCGACCTCCTGGTCCTGCATCAGGTCCACGATCGGCGCCTGGCCGCCCGGCGCGAACACGCCGGCGTAGTTGTCCAGGCCTTCGGCGATGACCGAGCGCAGGGTGCGCGCCCGCATCGACGGATCGTAGGCGTAGAAGTCCCGGGCCCGGGCGTGGGCGGCCGCGTCGCCGCCGAAATGCTCCGGCGCGTCCGAGGCCGTGTCGATGACTGGCTTCTCGCCGTTCGGCGTGACCAGGACCACCTCGTAGCCCGCCTCGATCAGGGCCATCGCCGGCACGACCGTCTCGTTGAGATATTGACCGGTGGCGCCCCAGCGGCCACCCCGGGTTTCGATCCGGGTCGCGTTGGACCCGAGGATCAGCACTTTTCCCTTGCTCATCACGTCCTCCGTTGCGGCCTCGTCTCGAGGGCGGCGACGGCTCAAGGTCTAGTCCTGAAGGGCGAGCGACGGGGGTTAGGACTGGTGAAACGTGGTGAAGGCGGCGCTACCGGAATTCACCGCAACTTACTGGCCCCGACCGCCGGAGCGCTGGAGCCTTCCCTCGCCGACGCGGATCGACGCGCGGTTCGCTGAGGGAGCCCGAGCGCATGACGAAGTCGCCGAACACCAAATCCAGCGTCCTGCCCACCGGGGGCGGGGCGGCCCTGATGGATCCCGCCGACACGGTGATCCTGCTGCTCGATCACCAGGCGGGCCTGTTCCAGACCGTCAAGGACATCGCCGTGGCCGACCTGCGGCGGAACGTGGAGATGCTGGCCAAGCTGGCGACGCTGCTCGGCGTCCCGGTGATCACCACGGCGTCCGAGCCCGCCGGGCCGAACGGTCCGCTGATGCCCGAGATCCGCCGGTTCGCCCCGCACGCCGTCCATGTCCCCCGGAAGGGCGAGGTGAATGCCTGGGACAATGACGACTTCGTCGCCCAGGTGCGGGTCACGGGACGCAAGACCCTGGTCATGGCCGGCGTCTGGACCAGTGTCTGCGTGATGTTCCCGGCGCTCGACGCGCGGGCGGCCGGCTACGAGGTCTATGCGGTCATCGACGCCTCGGGAGACCCCAGCGAGATGGCGTCGCGCACCAGCCTGGCGCGCTTCGTCCAGGGCGGGGTCAAGCCCGTCTCGACCAATGCGGTGCTCAGCGAGCTGCACCGCACCTGGGCGCGCCCCGAGGCCGCAGACCTGGCCCAGCTCTACGCGCTGGTCGCGCCCAACTACGCCGCGGTGATGGAAAGCTTCCAGAAGGCCCAGGAGGCGGCGAGGTAGGCTGCTCCTCGCCGCCGCTGGACCAGGCCGTCTCGCGCCGCAGCGTGGGACGGCCTGACCCGGACGCGCCTTAGAAGTCGAACCGCAGGCCGACGCGGAAGGTGCGGCCCACGGTGTCGTAGAGGCTCCGGTTGGTCTGCGGATAGCCCACGGTGTTCTCGGCGCCGAGGTTGCCCGGGTTGGCGACGAGGACGGGATCCTTGTTCATGAGGTTCTTGATCGACAGGAAGGCCTCGCCCCCGACATCCGCCACCTTGAACTTGTAGGTGGTGGAAAGGTCGAAGTAGATCGCGCCCTTAACGCTGTTGTCGTTGATGGTGTAGTACGGCGCGACGCTGGCCGGGCAGGCGCTTTGGCACTCGGTATAGGCGTTGCTGACCACGCCCGAGCTGACGCCGCGAGCGGTCAGGTTGAAGGCCCAGTTGTCGATGTCGTAGTTGGCGCTCAGGCGATAGACCCAGTCCGGTGTGCTGCCGGTGTTGGCTCCGGCCAGGTCGATGTGGGTGACGCCATCGTCCGTGATGTTCTCGATATAGTGGGTGAACATGCCGCGCAGGACCAGCTGGCCCGCGCCCCAAGAGACCAGGTCGTTCAAGTCGGTCCGGTACGAGACCTCGACGTCCAGGCCCTTGGCCGTCATCTTGTTGAGGTTGGCGTAGTAGAGGTCGATGGTGCTGAGCACGCCATTGCTGAACTTCAGATTGCCGCAGTACGACGTGACCTTCTGGATGTAGCAGTAGTCGGCCACCTGCTGGGCGGTGACGAAGCTGATCACGCCCTTGACCGAGATGTCGTAGTAGTCGACCGAGGCCTGCACGCCCGGCAGGAAGCGCGGCGACAGCACCACGCCGATGCCGTAGCCGTCGGCGATCTCGGGCTTCACGTCCGGGTTGCCCTGCAGGTTCTGCACGAAGGCGGTCGAGACGCCATTGATGTTCACCGAGTTGGAGCGGGCGGTGCCGGCGTCATAGAGCTCGCTCATGTTGGCGGCCCGGATGTCGCGCGAGGCCGAGCCCCGGAGCTTGATGTCCTGGATCGGCGCATAGGTCACGCCGGCCTTCCACGTCTTGACCGTGCCCGAGGTGCTGTAGTCGGTGATGCGGAAGGCGCCGTTGAAGTCCGCGCCCTTGAACAGCGGCACGACGGCTTCGGCATAGGCCTCGGCCACGTTGTACTTGCCGCTGGTGGCGCGGAAGTTGCCGTACTTCCAGCCGCTGCTCTGGTACTGGGCCTCGACGAAGCCGCCCATCTTCTCCTTGCGGTATTCCGCGCCGGTCGCCAGCGAGATCGGGCCCGCCCAACCCTTGATGTCGTTGGTGCGCAGGTTGAAGGCCGCGACGTCCTGCGTGAAGTGCTGGTCGCGATAGGGCGTGCCCAGCACATAGGCCAGGGCCGCCTTGCTGGCCACGCCCTGGCCGAAGCGGTTCAGCGGCACGCAGCCGTTGGTCGGGTCGGTGATGGTCGAGCGGCAGACAATCTGGCCGTTGTAGAGCACCGCGTCCGTCGCCAGGGTCAGGCGCGCGGTGTTCCAGGTCGGGGTCAGCTGCTCGTGGGTCTTGGTCTTGCCGTGCTGGTAGTAGGCGTCCCAGTCGACACCCAGGCCGAAGGCCTCGAAGTCGCCCTTGCCGCCGACCACGTAGCGCTCTGTCTCGCGCTCCATGGCGCTGCCCGAGGCCGGCATGTCGATGTTGCTGGTGCCCATGGTGAAGGACGTCAGGCCCAGCGCGGTCATCTGCGTCTTGACCGAGGACGGCAGGAAGGCGTTGTCGGACCGGATCGTGATGCCCGTCTGGGTCGGCGAGATGTAGTAGCTGAGCCCTTCGTACTTGGCGTAGGAGGCCTGGCCGAAGACTTCGATGTTCGGGGTCAGCTCATAGCTGGCCCGGCCGAAGTAGCTGCTGCGGTCCTCGTCCGGGATCAGGGTGTTGGTGCCCACCATGCCCGACGACGAATAGTCCCAGTCGCCGCCGACCATCCACTGCCCCGACACCGCGCCATAGGCCAGCTGGTTCACAGCGCCGTTGACCCCGAAATAGGTGCCCTTCAGCGGGCCAGCGGTGATCAGGCCGCCCGGGGTATAGGTCGAGATGCCGACGTGGTTGGCGACGATGTAGTAGGGCGCGGTCGCCGAGGTGTCCGGGTTGCGGATCGCGAAGTAGCCGGTCCTGTTCCAGTCGCGGTCGATCGTGTGGACGCCTTCCTGGTGGAACCATTCGGCGCTGGCCAGGAGGTGGCCCTTGCCGTCGGCGAAGCCGCCGCCGGCGGTGATGTTGTATTTCCAGTTCTCGCCGTCGCCATAGGTCGTCTCGCCATATTCCACGGACGACTTGATGCCGGTGTAGTCCTTGTCGAGGATGAAGTTGACCACGCCGCCGACGGCGTCCGAGCCGTAGGCCGAGGAGGCGCCGCCGGTCACGACCTCCACGCGTGAGATCAGCGACTGCGGGAAGGTGTTGGTGTCGACCTGGCCGGTCGCGGCCGAGACTACCGAGCGCTGGCCGTCGAACAGGACCAGGGTGCGGCCCGTGCCCAGCGAGCGCAGGTTCAGGGCGCTGATGCCGGCCGCGCCGTTGCTGAGCGCGCCGGAGGAGTTGGCGGCGGTCGAGCTGCCCGCCACGGACGGCAGCGTATTGACGAAGTCGGCGATGTTGGCGGGAGCGGACGCCTTGATCTCCTCCAGGCCCAGGACGTTCACGGGAGTCGGCGCGTCGAACCCGTCTCGCGCGACACGGGACCCGGTGACCACGACCGCCTCGACGATTTCCGGCTCGGTCGCCGCAGCCGCGACCGGGGCGGATTGCGCCCGCGCGGCCTGTCCCGAGACCAGCAAGGCCGCCACGCTGGCGGTCGCGAGCACGTAACGGCGCATGCTCGGCGCCGACGACATACTGTTTGTAAGCTTCATCTTATCCCCCGATAAAGTTTGAAAGCACGTCGTCGCGACCCCTCGCGACAACTCAGAAACATGCGGTTCGCTCACAAGATTAGATCGAAGTTTTCGCGCCAATTTCCTGAGAAAATTGCGCATTATATTGGATGTATTGGTGGCGAATTGACCGGATATGCTTGTGATATCCGATCTATGGCTTCGCGATCTTCACCCGCCTATCGCCACGAAATTCACTCATCGTGGCGAACCCTGGCGAGCCTCCCCCATGGACCGCCCTCTTGAAGGGGCGTAGTAAGGAACAGCGCCTATGCGCGAGCGATCGCCGGAGACGCCATCCCGGGAATCCGCATCGCTTGCTTGGTCGCGATGCAGAAAGACTATCTCGGTCGCGCATGGTTACTTGCAAAAAGCGATTTTTCGGCGCTTGAAATATCTTCGTGCCGCCGAATTATGCATGGAGCTGCAATATCAATGTCGAAATCCGAACATCTCGACCTCGATAGCATTGATTATCAGATCTTGAAGGAGCTTTGCGTCGACGGAAGGGCTTCGGATGTCTGGCTAGGGGAGCAGATCAACCTCTCCAGCACCGCCGTGGCCCGGCGACGCAAGAGCCTGGAGGAGCGCCAGGCCGTGTTGAGCTATTCCGCCAATCTGAACATGCCGATGCTCGGCTACAGCGTGGTGGTCTTTGTCGCGATCGAGCTCAGTTCTCAGGCCGAACGGGCCTTGAATGAATTCGAGCGCGAAGTCGTCAAGTGTCCGTCGGTTTCCTATTGCGGCTTCGTCTCAGGAGACACCGATTTCCTGATCATGCTCAACGTGGAGTCTTTCGAGGACTACGATCGCGTCTACCGCAGCGAACTCTCGACCTTGCCGCACGTCGCCAAGATCCGCAGCAGCTTCGTGATGCGCGAGGTCGCCCGGCGCGGCACGCCGCCGATCGTCTTCCAGGAAAAGGCCAAGGCGCGTCGGAACGAACCGCCTTCTTCTCCCCCCGCCGGAGGTCATTCGGGAAGGCGCTAGCTTCCTTCCCGAACGCTTCCGATGACGCGCCCGCTCAAGGGCGGGTGAAGACTTCATCCCTTATTTCGCAAGTCCATTCGGGTATTTGACGCCCAGCTGCTCCAGGTAGGTGCCGTACTTGCTGGAGTCGTAGTAGAACGGCTCCATCTTCGGCCGCATCTTGAACATGATGTCCTCGTTCAGCCAGATCGCCGGCTTGTCGTCCTTGGTCAGCACCGGATCGTACTTGGTGTCCTTTAGCTGGACGTTCTGGAAGTAGGCCTTGGCGTCGGCGACTAGCTTCGGCGTCGTCATCAGGTCCAGGACGGTCAAGGCCACGGCCTTGGCGCCGACCTCGGCCCCCTTGTGGGCGATCGGCGTCGCCATCGCCATGGCCGAGGTCACGTTGTGGCCGATGGCGCCGGGGATGTTCGAGGGATAGCGGATGGTGATCGTCGGCACCGTCCACATCACGTCGCCGATATCGTCCGAGCCGCCGCCCATCGAGACGCCGCGGCTGTCCGGCGTCGATAGCGGCGCGACCTCGGTGGCCAGCGGCTGCAGCTTGAACTTCTGCGCGACCTGCACCGACTTGGCGAAGGCCTGGTCGTCGGCGGTCCACTTCGGCATGCCGATGGCCTTGATGTTGGCGTAGGCGGCCTCGGCCAGCGGCTTGTTGCTGTAGTTGGGCGCGGCGTAGCCCAGCACGCGATGCTCGACCGTGGTGCCCGTGGCCATGGCCGCCGCCTTCGAGATGGTGTTGCCCAGCTCGTAGAGATTGCGGATCGAGTCGAAGGTGTTTTCGCGGAAATAGTACCAGACCGTCGCGACGCCGGGGACGATGTTGGGCTGGCCGCCGCCGTTGGTGATCACGTAGTGCGAACGCTGGGTCAGCGGCAGGTGCTCGCGACGCATGTTCCAGGCCATGTCCATCACCTCGACGCCGTCGAGGGCGGAGAGGCCGTCCCAGGGCTGGCCGGCGGCGTGCGCGGTCTTGCCCTTGAACGTATATTCCACCGAGACCATGCCGTTGTTGCCGCCCGGTCCCCAGCCGGTGCTGAAGTCCTTGCTGACGTGGGCGAAGATCGAGGCGTCGACGCCGTCGAACACCCCGGCGCGCACGTAGTAGGCCTTGGCGGCCAGCAGTTCCTCGGCGACGCCCGGCCACAGCATCAGCCGGCCCGGAATGTGGTTCTTCTCCATGACGTCCTTGGCCGCCAGGGCCGCGACGATCATCATGGGCATGCCCGAATTGTGGCCCTCGCCGTGGCCCGGCGCGCCCTCGACCATCGGCTTGATCTCGGCGACGCCGGGATATTGCGAGAGGCCCAGCAGGTCGTCGATGTCGCTGCCCAGCGCCACCAGCGGCCCGCCCGTTCCCCAGGTGGCCGTCCAGGCCGTGGGAATGCCCGCGACGCCGCGCGTGATCTTGAAGCCGTTCTTCTCGAGGATGCCGGTCAGATATTCCGAGGTGCGGAACTCCTGGAAGCCGGGCTCGGCATAGCTGAACACCTGGTCGATCATCTGCTGGTTCAGCTTGGTCCGCGCATCGACGCCCGCGATCGCCGCGGTCTTCATGGCCGCTGTGGTCTCGGCATGCGCCAGGGCCGGCGGCGCCATCATGGCGCCCGCCAGCAGCATGGCGGTCAGTGTCTTTGTCTTCGTGATCTTCATCCCAGTCCCCACTGTTATGACGCCCGCCCCCTCCGGGGCGGAAGCAACCCCGCGTGACCCCGGCAGCGCCTGGAACTCACGCCAACCCTCGGGCCGACCTGAGCCGGTCCAAGTCCCCACAAATTCGCCTCGAGCCGCACCCTCACGGCGCAATGGAGTATTTCATTGTCGCTTTCCGGCTCGATACTTAAATATCGCGATGAAAACATGCGCGATGACTCATGATCCTCATGATATTCATCGCTAGTAAATGGGATTGCGCGAAAAAGCTCCGAGCTTCCGCAAGTGAGCGATCTCCAAGCGATTTCCTAAGATCGCGGCGCCTGGCTGCTGCTTTGATGATCTGATCCGCCGCTCGGGGGCATCCGGACGCCTGTAAGCCGGAGGGTGTCGCGTCCGGATCAAGGCTTCACAGCTTTCGCGCCCGAGCCGCGTCGCGGATGGAGCCGACCTTGGCTTTGCGCCGGCGACCAGACTTCGATCGAACCAGAGTCGAGCTGCCTAGCCGGCACCCTTCTGGGAGGCGCAACTGAACCTGGGCCGCAAGATCACCGCCATCGGCGGCAGCGATAACAACGACGTCGGCATCCCGCACGAGAAGCCCTCGGCCATCGGGCGTCCGGCGACCGTGATCCATGCCGAGGGGCTGTCGAACGCGACCGTCGCGGGCGTCGATCCGGCGGGGCGGGGCGATTGCTGCTGATCGGCAACCCGATCTACCTGACGCCCGCGCGCTAGAGCGTGAGGCGCCTTCTCGAGCCGGCCGAAAGCTTCGCGCAAGCCGGGCCGCGCATAGGCGATAGGCGTTCTCGTGGAGCCCATCGCAATGCACCCGTCCTCAATCCCCGCCCGTCTCGGGCTGCTCGCCGGTCTGGCCCTCTTCTGCGCCCCGCCTCACGCCGCGCGAGCCCAGACGCTTCCGGATGTCGAAGCCTCCCCGTCGGAGACGCCGTCGCCCGATCTGGCCGCGCCAAACGACCCCTGGGAGGGCTTCAACCGCGGGGCCTTCAAGTTCAATCGCGGTTTCGACCGGTTCCTGATCGGACCGATGGCGCGCGGTTACATGAAGGTGACGCCGCGCGTCGTACGCGGTCGGGTCTCGTCGTTCGTGGCCAACCTCGCCGAGCCGCGCACGGCGATCAACGACCTGGCCCAGGGACGGCCCCGCGCGGCCGGCGTGACGGCGTCGCGCTTCGTGATCAACACCACGGCCGGCGGCCTTGGACTGTTCGACGTCGGCGGCAAGCTGGGCCTGGAAGGTCATAAGGGCGATTTCGGCCAGACCCTGGGCCGCTATGGCGCAAGGCCCGGGCGCTACATCGTGCTGCCGCTGATGGGCCCCGCCACCTTGCGGGACGGCGCCGGCCGGCTGGTGGACATGATGACCGATCCCGTCGCCATGGCGACCGCCGGGGGGGCGACGATGTTCGGCTCGATCCGCTCGACCGCCACGGTCCTGGACGGGCGCGCGAACGCCGACGGCTTCTTTCGCGCCCTCGACGACGCGGCCGATCCCTACGCCATGATGCAGTCGGCCTATCTGCAGAACCGCGCCGATCTGGTCCGCCAGGCCAGGGGCGGGGTCCAGGTCTTGCCCGACTTCGACGCGGCCACGATCGAGCCGTGATCGCGGCATGGCCTATCGCTTCAGTCCCTGGCGCGTCCTGATGGAGTGCGCGACCTCCTCGCCGGGGGCGGTCGTGGCCGGCCATCCTGGCGCCGAGGCGTTCGTCACCGACGCCGTGCGGGAGCTCCTGCGCATCGTGGGAGACGCGACCCTGACCACGTCCCGGCGAGCTGCGGCCTTCGCCTCGGCCGTCGGCCGCCTGACGGACGCGCCCATCGCGCGCGCCTATGACGGGCGCCTGTGGCCCGGACCCGTCGACGGCATGACGCTGCTGGGCTCAACCAGCCGACGCCCCGACGAGGTGATCGTCATGATCTCGATCCGGGACGACCGAGCCTTCGCGCCGATCCAGATGTCCTGGCGCGTCGCGAGATCGGCGGGCGAATGGCGGCTGATCGACGTAGAGTGTTGCGGAGTCTGGCTGTCCGGCGAACGGCGGTCGACGCTGGCGGGACGACGTCGCGAATGAAGGACATGACGAGGATCCGCGCGCTGCTGGCGCGGCTGACGCGCAGACGGGGCGGGCCGTCGCTGATGCGGATGCTGGTCCCCCTGGTGCTGTTCGCCGTGACCACGACCATCGTGTTCGCGGCCGTACACGGCGAGGATCCCGAGGAGCGCGCCGTGCCGATTCTAGTACGCCTGCGTCCGGCGTGGATCGCGGCTCAGTTCAGTGACGCGACGCCGGAGATCTTGCTGCTCCTGGTTCTGATGATGGGGGGCGTCTATGCGACCCTGCACATCGGCCTTCGGCCGCTGCGCCGTCTTTCCCATCTGGCGGGCGATATCGCGCCCGCCACGATCGAGGCCAGGCTGCCGGCCGAGGCCGCGCCGCGCGAGATCGCGCCGCTGGTCGAGGCGTTCAACGCCGCGCTGGATCGCCTGGAGATCGGCCTGCGCGCCCAGCGGGACTTCTCCGCCAACGCCGCCCACGAGCTGCGCACGCCGATCGCGACGCTGCGCGCCCAGGTCGAAAGCCTGCTGGAGCCCAGCGAGCGCCAGGCGGCCAGCGAGGAGTTCGAGCGCCTGGGGCGGCTGATCGCCCAACTGCTGTCCCTGGCCGAGGCCGAGGGCGGCGCCGGGGGCGTCAGCGCGCGCTTCGACCTCGTCGCCCTGTCGCGCGACGTGACCGGCGACATGGCCGGCTTCATCCTCTCCAGTGGGCGCGGCGTCGGCTTCGACAGCACGGTCGAGACGTTCACGGTCGACGGCCAGGCCGGACTGGTGGAGACGGCGCTGCGCAATCTGCTCGAGAACGCCGTCCGCCATACCTCGCCGGGCGCGGAGATCCTGGTCAGTGTCGACGCCGAGGGCGTGGTCCGCGTCAGCGACGATGGTCCCGGCGTCCCGACGACGATCCGGGACCGCGTGTTCGAGCGCTTCAGTCGCGGCGATCCACGCGGCTCGGGCGCGGGCCTGGGCCTGTCGATCGTGCGCCAGATCATGGAGCGGCACGGCGGTGTCGCCCGGCTGGCGCCCGCCGATCGCGGCGCGTGCTTCGAACTCGACTTCCAGCCGTCCGGGGCAAGGCGCGGTCAGTCGGGCGCGCCGCCGCCCAGCCTGACCGCCATGTAGCCCAGCCCGCGAAGCGCGCGGATCGTCACGTCCGCGCCCAACTCGGCCATTTTCCGGCGCACCCGATGGACGTGCACCTGGATGGAGTTGTCGGTGTAGTCCTGGTCCAGGCTGTGCAGGCTGTCGCCCAACTGGGTCTTGGTCACGACCCGGTCGGGATGGCGCAGGAAGCGCTCCAGCACGATGCTCTCGCCGCGCGACAGGGGCAGCCGCGCCTCGCGGACGCTGATCTCGCGCGCGTTTTGATCGTATTCGAGATCGCCGTAGCGCAGGACGTCGGCGGTCAGGGCCGGCCGACGTCCCAGCGCCCGCAGGCGCGCCACCAGTTCCTCGATGGCGAAGGGCTTGATCAGATAGTCGTCGGCGCCGCGCTCCAGGCCCTGCACGCGCTGGTCGACACTGCCCAGCGCGGTCAGCATGAGGACCGGCGTGCGCAGCGCGGCGGCGCGCGCCCGGGCCAGCAGGTCCAGGCCGCTTTCGCCACCCAGCATGATATCGAGGATCACCACGTCATAGGTCACGCTGCGCCAAGCGTGCCATCCGTCCTCGACGGTGTCGAAAAGGTCGACGGTGAAGCCGGCCTTGGCCAGCGACCGGGCGGTCGCCTCGCCAAGCCGCACATTGTCCTCGATCAGCAGGGCGCGCATGGCCGTCAGAAGCTGTAGAACAGGGCGAAGACGACCTGACCTTGGTTCGCGGAGCCTTCGCGCACGACTATGGAACTGTCGGCCGCGCTGTCAACGAGACGGCCGTAGCTCCCGTGCGCCAGGGCGCTCCAGCGATCGCTGATCCGGTAGCGCAGGCTGGCCCCGACCTCGACCTTCTCGATCCCCGCCTTGGCGACATAGGGCGAGAGGCCGCTGGCCAGGGCGCCGGCCCCCGAGACGCCGTAGTAGGTCTGCATGTACTTTCGGTCCGCCCAGGTGGTCGACAGATCGGCGCCCACGCTCCAACGGTCGTTCAGCGTGCGGTCATAGTCGAGGCCGACCGTGGCGAACACGCCCTTGTGGACCTTGCCGGTATCGGTCAGCGCCTCCGCTTGGATCCCCAGAGTCCCGCCGGCGACGCCGAAGCGCTTGCGCGCGAAGACCCCGGCGTTGACGGCGGCGTCGATCTCGCCCAGCCGCCGCACCGCGAGGTTCTTGATGTCATCCTTGCGGCCGCGCTCGTAGGCCAGCACGGGACCAAACTCCATGAAGCCGCCGGGCAGTACGTTGGCCCGCAGCGCGCCGCCCTCCAGGGCCACGTAATAGTCGCCTCGGCCGTAGCGCAGGCCCACGAAGGGCAGGGGTTTGAACTCGTAGTCCTTGGAGCCCTTGAACTCGGGGCGATAGACGCCGGCCGCGCCCAGCGACAAGCGCAGGCCGTCGCCGTCCTGGGCGCGCGCGGCGCCGCCGCCAACCACGGGAACGATCAAGCACAGGGTCAGGAGGGGGAACTTCATTTTACTCGGGTCCGGCAAAACCGCGTCAGCGCGGTGGCCGGCCTATGCGGGGCCAAGCTTGCGCGGACCTTTCGGGGATGTCGCCAAGCCCGCGCCAAAGGCCAGGTTTGCAGCCACGGGGCTGCATCAGCCGAGGTTTCTGAGCGACTGCTTTCCGGAGGCGAGCACGGTCAGCTTCTGGCGTGACATCGAAGGGTGCGACGGTATGCGCCAGTCTGCCCGCGAGCGCCGTAGATGCGTCGCAAACGCTTGGTTCTCGTCGACTTCTAGCTGAGTGCTCAAATCGAGGACTGCCTATGGTGGGGCGTTTGCCGCTCGCCGAACGCGGTTTTGGTAATGCCCAAATTAAAGGTCGAGGCCGATGGCTGCGCGCGCAGAGCGCACAGCCAGGCCCATCCATGACCATTCCGTTTTTCATCTCCCGCGTTTGCCGATCCGTCGCTCCGATGACCTGGCGACCGATCGCGCGCGCATGGGCCATGGTGGCCGTCATCGTCGCGACTTTGGTGGCGGGACCGGCCTTGGCGGTGACCAAGACGGTGAACGGCATCTCGCTGGACATCAACATGCCGCAGGCCCAACGAGGCGTGCAGTACTCTTATCAGCTGTCGCCCAGCGGCAGGACGGCGCCTTACACGTTCACGATCCTGTCCGGCGCGTTGCCCGCAGCCTTCACCATGTCCAGCTCCGGTTTGGTCACCGGGGTCAATTGCGTCAGCACCAACGGCAGCTACAACGTGGCGGTGCGGGTGACGAGCAATGACGGCAACTCCGCCGACTTCACCAGCAACCAGTCGGTTTCGATCAACATGACGGCGGGGCCGGCCAGCGGCTGCGCCTTGACCGGCGGCTCGATCAGCTCGGGCGGCTCGACCCCGCAAGTGGGGCAATACTATTCCGCCACGATCAGCGCTTCGGGCGGTTCAGCGCCCTACACCTATTCCGTGGCCACGGGATCTCTGCCGACCGGCCTCAGCCTGAGCTCGTCGGGCACGCTCAGCGGCACGCCCAGCGCGGCGGGCAGTTTCGACTTCCAGATCCAGTCGGCCGACTCGGCGGGCAACACGGGCTACACGCAGTACACCTTGGCGGTGGCGGCGGCGTCCTCGGTGGTGGTCAGCCCCAGCAGCCTCCCGACCCCGGTCCTCGGCGTCGCCTACAGCCAGACGATCTCCGGCAGCGGCGGGACCTCACCCTACACCTTCGCGGTGAGCGCGGGCTCGCTGCCGACGGGCCTGTCGCTGAACACCTCGACCGGCGCGATCAGCGGCACGCCGACCGCGGCGGGCGCCTGCAGCTTCACGATCCGCGCCACGGACTCCGGCAGCCAAAGCAACACGCGCGGCTACAGCGGCACGATCGCCGCGGCGCTGGCGGTCACGCCCACGACCCTGACGACGCCGGTGTTGAACCCAGGCCTACAGCCAGACGGTGGCGACCTCGGGCGGCGCGGCTCCGGTGACCTTCGCGATCTCGGCGGGCGGCCTGCCGGCAGGGTTGTCGCTGAACGCTTCGACGGGTGCGATCAACGGCACGCCCTCTGCGTCCGGCGCGTACAGCTTCACGATCCGCGCCACCGACGCCAATAGCATCACCGCCACCCAGGCCTATAGCGGCGCGATCGCCAGCGGCCTCTCGATCACGACGGCTGCCTTGCCGACGCCGGTGCTGAACGCCGCCTACAGCCAGACGATCTCGACTTCGGGCGGGGCGGCGCCGGTGAGCTTCGCCGTTTCGGCTGGAAGTCTGCCGACGGGGCTGTTGCTGAACACGTCCACGGGCGCGATCACGGGAACGCCGACGGTGGCCGGGGGCTACGGCTTCACGGTGCGGGCCACGGACAACAACGGCGTCACGGCGACCCAGGCCTACAGCGGTGCGATCGCGGCGGAGCTGGCGGCTGCGGCCGACCTCGGTCCGGCGATCATCGGCCAGTCCTATGCCGGGAGTCTCGGCGTGAACGGCGGCCGGGCGCCGTACAGCTTCTCGGCGAGCGGGCTGCCGCCCGGCCTGACGCTGAACGCCGGCGGCGCGGTGACGGGGACGCCGACGGCGGCAGGTTCGTACAGCGTCACGGTCCAGGTGACGGACGCCAACGGCGTCTCCGCGACCCAGACCCTGACCGTCGTGGTCACGGCGGCCATCACCGCCAGCGACCAGTCGGTCGACGTGCCCTACAATACCGCCACGACGATCACGCTGGCGACCCTGAGCGCGGGCGATGCGCTGGAGCTTCAATCCAGTCCGGCCAACGGCAAGCTCTCGCAGGTCGGACCGATCGTCGAATACACGCCCAACACCGGCTATATCGGCGCGGACGGCTTCGGCTTCGCGATCAAGGGCGCGTGGGGCCAGTCCCGCACGGCCTCGGTCAAGCTGAACGTGCTGCCGCCCCCGCCGCCGACGGCCGAACCCCCGCCGCCCACGACGCTGGACACCACCGGCCCGACCGGCGGCGGGACGGGTGCCGCCGGCGACGCCGCCGTGGTCGTGGACAAGGTCAATTTCAACCTGGCCAGCCTGGTCAAGGGCGTGGTCACCGACGTCCAGATCGCCACCCAGTCCAAGCACGGCAGGGTCGAGCTCATTCGCACCGGCGCCCTCGTCGCCGCGCGCGCGACCGCCGAGCGCCTGTGCGCCGCCGCCGCGCCGGCCGCTCCGGCGGTGACCGCCGTCTACACCGCCGACAAAGGCTATGTGGGCCGTGACAGCTTCACCTTCGTGGCCATCGGCCCCGGCGGCGTCTCCGCGCCCGCCACGGTCAATATCGAGGTGATCAAGTCGACTCCGACCGCGCCCGTCCTGAAGGTCAAGGCTCTGGGCGGCCGCAAGGTCACGGTGGATCTGACCGCTGCGGCCACCGACGGTCCGTTCCTGGGCGCGGCCCTGGTCTCGACGCCGGCGGCCTCGATCGGCGCGGCGCGCCTGATCGAAGCGGCTCGGCGACCGCTCGCACCTATGCGCTGGAGTTCACCTCGAAGGGCGCCTACACCGGCGAGGTCACCTTCACCTACACGCTGACCAACAGTTCGGGCGTCTCGGATCCGCTGACCGTCATCCTCACGATCGAGGCTCGCGAGGACCCGACCACGGACGCCACGGTGCGGGCGATCAACGACGCCCAGACCGAGACGGCCCGACGCTTCGCCGGCTCGCAGCTCGACAACTTCGGACGCCGCCTGGAAAGCCTGCATGGCGGCCGGACGGGGGACGGTTTCGGCCTGAACCTCACCTCCGGCGTTGGCCAGGCCGATGACTGCCGCCTGCGCGCGTACGCCGGAAGAGGAGCGGACCTGCCGCGAACAGACCGCGGCCGTCGCCGCCAAGCCTGGCGCGGCCCTCGCCCAACGTCCGATCGGCAAGGTCGAGCTTTGGACGGGCGGGGCGATCACGGTCGGTCGTCGCGACGCCGACACCCGCCTGGCCAAGCTGACCGTCCAGACCTCGGGCGTCAGCGGCGGCGCCGACGTACGCTTGTCCCAGGCGATCACGGTCGGCGCGGGTGGCGGCTACGCGTCCGACGTCACCAAGTTGGCGGACGGGAAGGGCCGCGTGGACGCCGACGGTTGGACGGCGGCGACCTATGCCAGCGTCCACCCGGCCTCTGGCGTCTTCGTCGACGCCGTGGCGGGCGTGGGCCGGCTGACCTTCGACACGCGTCGCACGACCGCGGCGAGCAGCGAGCTGGTCAGCGGCCAGCGCGACGCCTCACTGCGGTTCGGCTCGCTGACGGCCGGCTACGACGGCGCGGCGCGCCGTGCGACATGGTCTCTCTATCTGCGCGCCAAGGCGCTGGACGCCACGCTGGGCGCCTACGCCGAGCATGGTTCGGACACCTATGCCCTGGCCTACGACAAGCGCCGGCTGAACTCGCTGGTCGGCGTCATCGGCGGCCGCATCCAGTTCGACCGCGAGGCTGGCGAGGTGCGGGTAACGCCGCGCGTGCGGGTCGAGTATTCGCACGAGTTCGCCGCCGTAGACCCCCAGCGGATCCGCTACGCCGACTGGCTTGACGGAGCCTCCTACCAACTGGTGGGCGACGCCTGGGCCACGGATCGGGTGACCTTGGGCGTCGGTGGTGGCTTCGGCTTCCAGAACGGCTGGTCGCTGGATCTCGACCTGGGCGTGGAGCTGGCCAAGCGTCAGTCGTCGGCCACGGCGCGGGTAGGGGCGGCCAAGCGGTTCTGAGGATGCCGGCCCGGGATCGTTCGCGCGGTTCCGGGCCGGTCCTCTCACCGCAAGCCAGTGTCTGGTTCCGCGCAGCCCCCAATGTCGGCGCTTTGGCGCGACCGCGCCGGGTGTTTCCACTCGCTATGCCGCCCTGGACACCGGCAATCGTAGAAATACATGTCCCGCCGCCGTGGGTTCCGGCAAGGCTCCGGCCCGGAT
The DNA here is from genome assembly GCF_019931575.1 of Caulobacter segnis. Lineage (NCBI taxonomy): Bacteria > Pseudomonadati > Pseudomonadota > Alphaproteobacteria > Caulobacterales > Caulobacteraceae > Caulobacter > Caulobacter segnis. The sequence continues at coordinate 1,984,906 of NZ_CP082923.1, forward strand.
GTTCACCTGCAGCGACGGCAGAATCAGGGTCGGAGCGGAAAGGGTCGCGTCCCGCGCCGTCCGCATGGCGACAAAGGCGTCTTCGTCTTGGCCGTCTCGCACATGGATGTTGTGGGCTCGCTCGTCGGCGATGGTCGTCTCCCATCTGTGATCCGACCGGCCTTCGGGCAGGTAGTCGTGTCCGACGAAGACGCGGGTTTCCGGCGGCAGGGACAGCACCTTGCGGATCGAGCGATAGAGGGTCCGCGCGTCGCCGCCGGGAAAGTCGGCGCGGGCGGTGCCGTAGTCGGGCATGAAGATCGTGTCGCCCACGAAGGCCGCGTCGTCGATCCGGTAGGTCAGGCAGGCGGGCGTGTGTCCGGGCGTATGTATCGCGCCGATCGTCAAAGCGCCCAGCGCCAGGACGTCACCTTCGTTCATCAACACGTCGAAGACCGAGCCGTCGTCGGCGACGTCGGCCTCGAACACGGGGATGAAGGTCTTCTGCACCTCGACGATCCGGGCGCCGATAACCACCTTGGCGCCGGTCTCGCGGCGGATGTAGTCGGCGGCCGACAGGTGGTCGGCATGGGCGTGGGTCTCCAGCACATAGGCCAGTTTCAGTCCTCGCGCCCGAACGGCCTCCAGCATGGCGTCGGCGGAACGGGTCGAGAGCTTCCCGGCCTTGGGCTCGAAATCCAGCACCGGATCGATGATCGCGGCCGCGTGGGTGAGCGGATCGGCGACGATATAGCTGGCGGTGAAGGTGGCGGGATCGAAAAACGCTTGAACGTCGGGTCGCATGGCCGGAGCCTCCGATTGGCGAGATCATTTATATTAGATCTTGCTAAATTAGATCAAGCTAATATATGGCGTTCATGTTCGATCTTTCGCGTTTCGACGTCAGCCACTTCGAGGCCAGCGCCGCGCAGGCCGCCAAGCTCCTGCGCGCCCTGGCCAACGAACGCAGGCTGATGATCCTGTGCCAACTCGCCGATGGCGAACGGTCGGTGGGGCAGATCCAGCCCCTGGTCGGCCTTTCGCAATCGGCGCTCTCGCAGCATCTGGCGGTGCTGCGGGAGGAGGGCGTCGTGGCCTCGCGTCGCGAAGCCCAGACGGTCTGGTACCGGATCGCCGATCCCGCCGCCCTCAAGGTGGTCGGCACGCTCGCGGAGATCTTCTGCCCTCCAGTGGAGAACGCCGCCCATGACCACGATCCTGAAGCCTCTGAGGCCTGACGACGCCGCCAAGCGCCTCGCCGACGGCCGCGCCGTCCTGATCGACATCCGCGAGGTCGACGAGTTCGCCCGGCGTCGGGCGAAGGGCGCGCTGTCGCGGCCGCTCTCGACGCTGGACGCCAAGGGGCTGGGCCTTCCCGATGCGCGCGAGGTGATCTTCACCTGCCGGTCGGGCATGCGCACCAGCGCCAACGGCGAGCGGCTCGTGGCCGCCTGCGGGCGCCCGGCGTACGTGCTGGAAGGCGGCCTCGACGCCTGGGACAGCGCTGGCCTGCCGGTCGAGATCAACGACAAGGCGCCGCTGGAAATGATGCGCCAGGTCCAGATCGCCGCCGGATCGCTGGTGCTGGCCGGCGTTATCCTTGGACTGACGGTCTCGCCCTGGTTCCTGGGGCTGGCCGGGTTCGTCGGCGCGGGCCTGATGTTCGCGGGGGCGACCGGCTTCTGCGGCATGGCGCGACTGCTGGCTCTGGCGCCCTGGAACCGGTCGGCGGCGGCCTGACGCCATGGACGCCAGCCTTCTCGCGGCCGTCGTGAGCGGGGCGATCGTGGCGCTGCTGCTGACGCTGTTCGGCGGCGGCGGCTCGGTGCTGGCGACGCCCCTGCTGCTGTATGTCGTCGGGGGCCGGGACCCGCACGTGGCGATCGGGACCTCGGCGGCGGCCGTGGCGGTCAACGCCGCCGCCGGGCTCGTCGCCCAGGCGCGGGCCGGCCGCGTGAAATGGCCCTGCGCCCTGACCTTCGGCGCGCCGGGCCTGCTGGGCTCGCTCGTCGGCGCGCACCTGGCCAAGGCCATGGCCGGAAATCACCTGCTGGCCGGATTCGCCCTGGCCATGGCGGCGGTCGGCCTGTCGATGTTCCGCGCTCCGGGTTCGCCCGGCGACCCGGATGTCCGTATCGACCCGGACAAGGCCTTGCGGCTGGTTCCCGTCGGCGCCGCCACGGGCCTGGCGGCGGGCTTCTTCGGCATCGGCGGCGGTTTCCTGATCGCGCCGGGGCTGATGGCCGTCACGGGCATGACGCTGGCCAACGCGGCGGCCTCGTCCCTGGTGTCGGTCGCGCTGTTCGGCGCGGCGACCAGTGTCAGCTATGCGGCGTCGGGACTGGTGGACGGACCCGTGTTCCTGGCCCTGGTCCTGGGGGGCGGCGTTGGCGTGTTCGCGGGCGCGCGCCTGGCCCCGCGCCTGGCGTCGCGCGCCTTGCTGGCGCGCCGGCTGTTCGCCGCCATGATCGTCGCGACGGCGGCCTACGTGCTCTGGCGGGCGACGCTGAGCCAGGTGTGAAGCGCATCGCGAACACGGCTGTCCGCCCTCTGGTGCCATCTTCATCGCGGCCACCAGATGGCCGGGCTGTGATCAGGCCGCGGTGTCGTCGGCGGTCTCCACCTGGCCGATCTCGTCGAGGCGGCGCTGGAGCGACAGGCGGTCCAACGTGCTCATGGGCAAGGCGCAGAACAGGCTGATGCGGTTGTTGAGCTGGCGATAGGCGTCGGCGAAGGCCAGAGCGATCTCGGCCTCGGAGCCGGTGGCGGCGGACGGGTCGGGAATGCCCCAGTGGGCCGTCATCGGCTGGCCAGGCCAGATCGGACAAACCTCGCCGGCGGCGTTGTCGCAGACCGTGAACACGAAATCGAGGGGCGGGGCGGCGGGATTGTCCGACGCCGAGAACTCCTCCCAGCTCTTCGAGCGCAGGTCGCCGGTGTCGTAGTCCAGGTGCTTCAGCAGATTGATCGCGTGCGGATTGATCCTTCCGCTCGGCATCGAGCCGGCCGAATAGGCCTTGAAGCGCCCCGCGCCGACGCGGTTCATCAGGCATTCGGCCAAAACTGAACGCGCCGAATTATGGGTGCAAAGGAAGAGGACGTTCATCGGGCGATGCTCGGTGCTCATGCGAGTTCCTTCTCCATCAGGCAGGTTCCGTCGCAGGCCTCGGCCTTGGCGACGATCGCGCCCAGCGGGACGCAGATCTGGGGCGCGCCGTCGCAGCAGTCTTCCATCAGGAAACCGAGGAGGCCGCTCATGGCGGCGTAGTCCGCCGAGTAGATGATCGACCGGCCTTCGCGCCGGGACCCGATCAGGCCGGCGTGGGAAAGAACGTTGAGATTGGCCGACAGGCTGTTGGGCAGGACTTCCAGCGTCCGGGCGATGTCGCCGGCGGCCATCCCGACCGGGCCGGCCTTCACCAGCAGGCGGAAGATCGCCAGGCGGCCTTCGTGGCCGAGGGCCGAGAGCATGTTGACAGCGGGCTTCGATTCCATATTTCCAATATGATCGAATTATTCGACAGTTCAATGACGCCGTTGGAGTCGCCCGTGGCCGATCTTCCTGCTCTCGACCCGAAATTCCTCGCCAAGGTCGACCTGGGCCGGCTCGAGGTCGCGGAGCCCGCGCGTCATCCGCCGCGCATCCTGCTGCTCTACGGATCGCTGCGGGAGCGGTCCTTCAGCCGCCTTCTGGTCGAGGAGGCGGCCCGCATTCTCCAGGTCCTGGGGTGCGAGACGCGCATCTTCGATCCTCGAGACCTGCCGCTGCCGGACGCCACCGGCCCGGAGCATCCGAAGGTCCAGGAGTTGCGGGCGCTGTCGCAGTGGTCCGAGGGGCAGGTCTGGTGCAGTCCCGAGCGCCACGGCGCGATCAGCGGGATCATGAAGGCGCAGATCGACTGGATCCCGCTGGAGATCGGCAGCGTCCGCCCGACCCAGGGCAAGACCCTGGCCGTCATGCAGGTCAGCGGCGGATCGCAGTCGTTCAACGCGGTGAACACCTTGCGCCTGCTGGGGCGGTGGATGCGGATGATCACCATCCCGAACCAGTCGTCCGTGGCGATGGCCTACAGGGAATTCGACGAGCACGACCGCATGAAGCCGTCCAGCTACTACGACCGGGTGGTCGACGTGATGGAGGAACTGGTGAAGTTCACCCTGTTGACGCGGGATCGCGCGGACTACCTGGTCGACCGCTACAGCGAGCGGAAGGCCCATGGCCGTATCCCCGAACACGTCGCGCTCGCCGCCGAAGCCATGAAACACGAGGTCGCCCCCGCATGACCAACGCGACGCTCAGGGCTCGACCCGCCACGATCGCCGATGCTCCCGCCATGGCCGCGATCTACAACGAGGGCATGGAGGATCGGGTCGCCACCTTCGAGACGACCCCGCGCACGGCGCGGGATCTGGAGGGCTGGTTCGATGGGCGCCATCCGATCATCGCCGTGATCGACCAGGACGATCAGGTCGTCGGCTACGCGGCGACCTTCTCCTACGCCGATCGCTGCTGCTATGCGGGCATCGCCGAGTTTTCGGTCTATGTCCGGCGCTCCCACCGTGGGCGAGGCGTCGGCGCCGTGGCGATGACCGCGCTGATCGACGCCGCGATCAAGGCGGGCTTCTGGAAACTGCTGTCTCGGGTTTTCATCGAGAACAAGGCCAGTCTGACCCTGTTGCGATCGGTCGGCTTCAGGGAAGTCGGCATTCACGAAAAGCACGGCAAGCTCGACGGCGTCTGGCGTGACGTGGTGGCCGTGGAGAGGGTGCTGGAGGCCAATCTCGCCTAGGTGAGATTAGCCGGCGTCACTCAGCCGCTCGTCGGGCCAGCCACTGATCGACGGCCTGCTGGATGAACTTGGAGTCCCGCGCCGCGCCCCGGATCGTGGCCGAGGAGAGGTCTTTCTGCCAGGGGAGGCCGACGAAGAAGAGACCGGGGCAGGGCAGGGAAACGCCCCGACGGTGTATCGGCCAGCCTCGCGCGTCCAGCGCGCCAGTCCCTTGCAGGAAGTCCAGGGTCGGTGAGAAGCCGGTCGCGAAGATCACCGCGTCGACGGGCTCCTCGACGCCGTCCGTCCAGATGACGCCGCTGGTCGTGAAGCGGCTGAACATCGGCCGCTGGTCAGGCTGGCCCGAGCGCAGGGCGCGCCGGTAGCGGCCATCGTCGACGACCGGCGCGGTCGGGTCGCCAGGAAGGCTGACATTGTCCAGGCCCGTCCACTTCAGCCAGAAGTGGATATCCTTCCCCAGCAACCTTTGCGGGACCAGTTTTACCGGGCCGCGCGTGGCCAGCGACACCTTGGCGACCTTCGCCAGTTCCACGGCGATCTGGACCGCCGAATTGCCGGCCCCGACCACGACGACGCGCTGGCCGGCATAGGGCTCCGGCCGTCGATAGTCGCGCGAGTGCAGGCGCTGGCCTTGGAAGGCGTCCTCGCCGTCGATGCGTGGCGTCTTGGGCGTCCCGAACCCACCGCTGGCGACCAGCACCGCGCGGCCTTCACGCTGGCGCCCGTCCTTCGCCGTGACGGCGTAGCCGGAAGAACGAGCGAGGGCCTCCACCCGTGTCACCTGGAAGTCCACGAGGATCGGCAGGTCGAAATGTCGGGCGTAGTCGCGCATGTAGCCGACCACCTCGTCGCGCTTGGGGTATCGCTCCGGATCGCCGGGAAACTCCAGGTCCGGTAACCGCGAGTACCGGGCCGGGGAGAAGAGCGTGAGACTGTCGTAGTAGCAGGGCCAGGAGCCTCCCGCCTGGCTCGCCGCCTCGACGATTTCGAACTCAAGTCCTTTGGCCTTGGCGCGCCGACCGGCCGCCAGGCCCGCTTGCCCCGCGCCAATGATCACCAGGTCGAGCATCGCGCGTCTCCGAATTTATGCGGGTGGACGGATTTTTCGTCTCCTAGTAGTATCACGTCAAAATGCGACCAAGCGATGAAATCGCGTGGTCGGTGCGCGCCTCGTTCGTCCGCGCCTCAGCCTCGATCCGTTCAGTTCGCGTCCCATCAAGCGTTTCGCTCGGAGGGTCTGTCCATGGTCTTGGTGGCGTTTCTGCTCATTTCGACGCTGTTTCTGGCCTACGCCAACGGCGCCAACGACAACTTCAAGGGCGTGGCCACGCTCTATGGGAGTTACGCCGTCGACTATCGTACGGCGTTGATCCTCGGGACCACGGCCACCTTCCTCGGGGGGCTGGCCTCGCTGGCCTTGGCCTCGGGGCTGGTCAAGATGTTCTCGGGCGCCGGCGTCGTACCGGCCGAGATCGCCGCCACGCCCGGTTTCCTCGCCTCGGTTTCGGCGGCGGCGGCCGTGACGGTGATCCTGGCCACCCGGCTGGGCCTGCCCGTGTCGACCACCCACAGCCTTATCGGCGCGATCATCGGCGCGGGCCTCGTCTTCATCGGTCCGCACCTGAATCTCGCGGTCCTCGGCAAGGCCTTCGCCCTGCCGCTGATCGTCAGCCCCATCGCCGCGGTCTTGCTGACCACCGTCCTGTACGGCGTGCTGCACGCGATCTCGACGCGCTGGGGTCTGAAGCGCGAGACCTGCGTCTGCGTCGATGGCGTGCGCCTGACCGCCGTTGGCAGCCTGCAGCTGGTTCCAGCCGGCGCCGAGGGCTACGCCACGGCGGTCGCCCGCGACACCGGCGCGGTCATCGTCGTGACCTCGGCCCAGCAATGCGTCGAGAAGTACGGAGGCCGGGTGCTGGGCGCCAGCATTCAGCAGGTCGTGGACGCCGCCCACTACGTCAGCGCCGCCTCGGTCAGTTTCGCGCGCGGCCTCAATGACACGCCCAAGATCCTGGCCCTGGTCTTGGCCGCCCAGGCGCTGGACATCCGCTCGGGGGCGCTGGCCGTGGCCTTGGCGATGGCGGTCGGCGGTCTGCTCAGCGCACGCCGGGTGGCTCAGACCATGGGGCGGGGCATCTCGCAAATGAACGACGGCCAGGCCTTGTCGGCCAATCTGGTCACCGCGTTCCTGGTGATCGTCGCCAGTCGTCTGGGCCTGCCGGTCTCCACCACCCAGGTCAGCGTCGGCGCGATCGCCGGGGTGGGCCTGATCAACGGAAGCGTCAATCGCGCCACGCTGTCGGGCATCGTGGCCTCGTGGCTCCTGACCTTGCCAATCGCTGCGATCTGCGGGGCGCTGGCGGCGCTGGTTCTTCGCAATCTCCATTAAGGCGGGGAGATACGCGATGAACAAGGTCACGATCGTTGGTGGTGGTCTGGCCGGCATGATCGCGGCCCTGCGCCTAAGCCAGCGCGGCTGCGCGGTCACCCTGCTGGAGGCGGAGAACCAGCTGGGGGGGCAGGCGAGCGCCCAGACCCACGACGGCCACGCCACCGACCATTCCTATCATATCTTCCCGCCCTGGTACGCGAACGCCTGGGCGCTGATCGCGGAGCTGCGGATCGGCGACAATTTCACGCCAAGTCCCAACTTCTCGCAGTTGCGCAAGGGCCAGTTCCCGCGCTTCACCACCATGCGCAACATGACCTCGCCGTGGAACGCCATCGGCAACATCTTCTCCGGAGGCATGCCGCCGTCGCAGATGGTGCTGTTCTTCTACGCGATCCTTGATCTGATGAGTCAGCCCTATCACCGGCGAGCCGCTCTCGATCAGGTCAGCGTCACAGGCTTTCTGCGCTCGCGCTGGTATCGCACCGAGGCGGCCGCGGCGCAGATGCACGACCTGGTGCTCAAGGGACTCTCGACGCCGCTCTATGGTCTGTCGGCCATGACCATGCAGACGACCATGCGATACTGGGTCTGGCATGGACGTCCCAGCCTGCACCTGACCAGGACCAATCTTCAGGACGCTTGGATCAAGCCGATCGAGCGGGCGCTCCGCGCCAGCGGCTGCGAGATCCGTCTGGAGACGCGCCTGACGGGCGTGACGCCCCTGAACGGTCGGATCGACCGCATCACCCTCCAGGCCGCGTCCGGTCAGACCGTCGAGGAAACGGTCGAAACCTTGATCCTGGCCTTGCCCGTCGGTGTCGTCACCGAGCTGATCGATGATCGCCTGTACGAGGCCGCGCCCGAGCTCGGGCGGCTGCACATGCTCGACACCTTGCCGATGGCCGCGTTCGATCTCGTGCTGGACCGGAAGATCCAGGGCCTGCCGAGCGGCATCGTCTCGCTCTACGATTCCGGCCTCGCCCTGTCCTTCGTCGACCTGTCCCAGACCTGGGGCCTGGAGACGACGGCGCTCAGCTTCGTGGTCGGCGATATCCAGGCCCTGACCGGTCTGAGCGACGACCTGGTGAGCGCGCGGATCCTCGAGGAGCTGACGGCCTATCTTCCCGCCATCGCGGAGGCGCGCATCGTCTATCAGCGGCTCCAGACACATCGGGATCAGCCGCTGTTCATGAACTATGTCGGCGCCTGGGCCTTCCGGCCCGAGGCGGCCACCCAGTTGTCCAACCTGTTCCTGGCCGGCGACTATTGCCGATCCTTCGTGGATCTGGTGACGCAGGAGGCGGCGCTGGTGTCGGGTCTGGAGGCGGCCGAGGCGGTGCGCGCCCACCTGAAGCTGGCCAAGCCGGTGGAAATCCGACGACCGAGCACGCCGCCGCGCTGGGTTTGGACCGTCGTCAAGATCCTGCTGGCGCCGGTCGCGCTGATCGCCCGCGTCGCGGCCTGTTTTCATCGCTAGATCAGACGGGCCGACCGCGAGATTGGTTCTGGGCAAGGCGCGCGACTTGAGCTAAAGTTCGACCATGCGTTGCGTTTTCGACCTTCGCAACTAGCTCTGCCGTGGCGGAGCATGCGCCCTATATCGTCCAGTAGCGTCGTCTCCCTTCTCGGCTGAACCAGAGAGGTGCTCGACTATGGCTAAGGTGCTGATCGCCTGTGTTGGCGGTTTTCTCGGAGCTGGAAAGACCACGACCCTGCAGAGGGCCGCGGCGGAGTTCGCCAATCGCGGCCTGAAGGTCGGGGTGATCACCAATGACCAAGGCGCGGGCCTGGTCGATACGGAGGCCTTGCGCAGCAAGGGTTTCCTGACCGAGGAGATCACCGGTGGCTGCTTCTGCTGCCGGTTCGACGAACTGGTCGAGACCGCCGGCGCCCTGATCCGCCAGGAACGGCCGGACGTGATCCTGGCCGAAGCCGTGGGCAGTTGCACGGACCTGTCGGCCACGGTCTATCAGCCGCTGCGGCAATACTATCCGGAGACTTTCAGCCTCGCGCCCCTGACGATTGTCGTCGAGCCCGAGCGTATCCGCAGCCTGCGCGAAGGCGGCGAGACGACCTTCCCCGACAGCGTCCGCTACCTGTTCCGCAAGCAGCTGGCCGAGGCCGACCTGATCCTGCTCAACAAGCTCGACACGCTCGGGGCTGGCGAGGAGCGCGCCCTGACGCGCTGGCTGGCCGACGAGATCGGCGACGTCCCGATCCTGCCGATCAGCGCCTTGAGCGGCGTGGGCGTGCCCGAGTGGATCGACCGGATGCTGGCGGGCGGCCCGGCCGGCACGCGCTTGCTTGAAATCGACTATCAGACCTATGCCGACGCTGAGGCGGCCCTGGGCTGGCTGAACGCCACGGTCGCGATCTCCTCCGACCAGCCCTTCCAGCCTCGTGACATCGCCGAGACCTTCATGCGGCGGGCCCACGCCCACGCCAACGCGGTAGGCATGGGCGTGGCCCATCTCAAGGCGATGGTCGCCAGCGGCAAGGCCAGCGACCGCATCGCCCTGACCGACGGCGGCGGCGTCCCGCAATGGACCGGCACGGGGATCTTCCCGACCGCCCAGACGGCGTCGCTGATCATCAACGCGCGGATGGGCGCGCAGCCGCAGTCGCTGACCGAACTGGTCGAGACCGCCCTGGCCCAGAGCGCCGACGCGCTCGGCGTGAAGGCCACGGTCAGCCATATCGAGTGCTTCACGCCGTCGCCGCCGACCCCCGTGCATCGGTTCGACGTCCTGGCGGAGGCGGTGGCGTGAAGGTCGCCAGCGTTCTGCGCCTGGCCGGGGAATATGTCAGGCCCGACGACGAGCGCATCGACAGCCTGACCCCCGAGGAGGTCCGGGCGCTGCTGGGCCAGCCCGGCGTTCACATCTTCGACTGCAACCTCGAGCCCGACTGGGCCAAGAGCCATATCCCCGGTGCGGTCAATGTCGGCATCGACGACTATCCGATCGAGCGCCTGCCGGCCGATCGCGAGGCGCGGCTGATCTTCTACTGCTCGGCGACCTATTGCCTGGCTTGCCATATGGGCGCCCGCCGCGCCCTGGCCTTCGGCTATCGCCGCGTCTTCATCATGCCGGAGGGCCGCCGCGGCTGGTCGGCGCGGGGCTATCCGTTCGAGGCCGCGCCGACGGCGGTCGGTAATCTGGGGCGGGCCGCGCCCTGAGCTTTCCAGGCCGGACACGGTTCCGGCGAGACGAACCAAGGATGGAGCAAGACATGGCCAGAGAAGCAAGAGCCCGGACCGTCGAGCGTGCGACGGACGAAGATCGCGACCGCGACGCCCGCAACGTCCGCAACGATGTCCAGGACGTCTGGGAGTCGGGGCGGGACGTCTGGGATGGCGGCTGCCGTTTGTTGAGCAACCTGGTGATCGGGGTCGGCGAGGCCCTCGCGCCGCCGACCTACTATCGTCGTCGCGTCGAGCGCGACTATGACGACGCCGGCGGCGTCAAGACGACCACCACGGTCCGCAAGGACGTCGAATAAGCGCCCTTGGCCAGCGTCGCGCGGCCTCCCCGGGCCGCGCGACGTCCTGGCCGGCAGGATCCCGGCCGATGAGCGCTCCGATCCCCGAGGTGGCCGAAAGGCACGAGGCGTTCCGCGCGCGGGTGCTCTCGCGTTGGGGGCGCTGGTACTCGCCTTGGGCTCATCTGCTGGTGCCCGGCGCGGTCGGACTTGGCCTGATCGCCGCGGCCCTGGCGCTGGTTCACCGGCCCGGCGCGGTGGTGCTGAGCCTGGCGGCCGCGTGGACGTTGGCGCTGAACGGGCTGGAGTGGTTCATCCATCGCAACCTGCTGCATCGGGGGCGATGGGCCTTCTACGATCGCCACACACCCGAGCATCACGGGTTCTTCCAGACCGACACCATGGAGATCCGCTCCACCCGAGAGTTCGCGGTCGTGCTGATCCCGGGCTATGCACTGTTGACCATCTTCGTGGGCCTGGCGCCGATCGCCCTGGGCCTGGGCGTGATCAACCGCAACCTCGGCCTTCTGTTCTACGCGATCAGCATCGCCTACGTGCTGGCCTACGAATGGCTGCACCTGGTCTATCACTTGCGGCCGCCCACGGGCGGCTGGCCAAGCTGGCTGGAGGCCTTGCGACGCCACCATGCGGCCCATCACGATCCCAGCCTGATGAACGACTGGAACTTCAACACCACCGTGCCGCTGTGGGACTGGCTGGCCGGCACGGGGCGTCGGCGTGAGCCGTCGGGCGTCGCGACGCCGGCGGCGCCCGAGGCCAAGACCTAGGCGGGGCTATTGGGCGGCGACCAGCGCGCTGTCGCGCTTGGCGAAGAACTTCTGAATGGCCGCGGAGTTGTCGATCACCCGCTGCTGGCAGATCGCGACGCTCGCCAGGGTGGCTTGCGGGAAGACGAGGCCCGCCGCCTGTAGTTGCTGCAGGGCGCCCGTCTCGAAGCGCCAGCGTCGGCCGATGATCTGCAGGTTCACCGAGGCCAGGCCCAGAAGGGCGCGCTGGGCCGGGGGGATCTCCCGCGTCGGGATCGACTCCATGTCCTCGTAGTAGATCGTCTGGCGAGGCCGATTGCAGGCCGCCAGCCAGATCTCCCAGAGATCACGCACCGACGGCGTCTGGCGGTCGTCGGAGACGATGTTGACGATCGGCTGATCGAGCGGTCCCGCCCAGGCGGCCATGAACGCGGCCTGGAAGGCGTCCTGATGGACGAGGTTGGCCGGCTGCGAGGGGGCGTAGGCGTGGATCGTATCGTGCCACTCGCGGCACAGAAGGCGCTCGATGCCCGACCACAGCTGGTAGAGGCCATAGCGCTTGCCGCTGTAGCGACCATCGCGGCTGTGACCGATGACGATGGACGGGCGCAGGATCAGATAGGGCAGGCCGCTGGCGGCCACCAAGTGCTCGGCCGCCCGCTTGGTCAGGGTGTAGTCGGTGGGGTCGGCCTGAGGCTCGGCGTGCAGGGCCTCGGGGACGTCGCCGTCGACATAGCCGCTGCTGAAGGCCGTCGAGACATGGACGAACCGCTTGACGCCGACGCGCCGCGCCTGGTCCAGCAAGGCGGCGGTCAGGCCGACATTGACCGCCTGCAGCGCTTCACGATCGAAATAGTCGAGGCACGCGGCGCAGTGTACGACCTCGTCGACCTCGAAGGCCAGCAGGGCCGCGTCCAGATCGGCGAGGCTCGCGAGCGGCGGTAGGGCTTCCAATTGGATCCGCTCGACCTGCGCCGCGGCGGCCGGATCGTTGGCCAGGGCCGCCAGTTCCGCGGCGATGGGGTGGAGCACGGCGTCGCGATCGCGGCCCGCTCGCACCGGGGCGAGGATCCGAAGCTCAGGATCGGCCGCGAGCAGGCTGGCGGCGATCAGGCCGCCCAGATAGCCGGACGCGCCGGTGAGTAGGATGCGCCGGCCTGGCCTCATTGGGTCGTCACGGCGCCCGGGCCACAGCAGGCCGCGCCACCCTGGCCACTGAACATCTGCCCGTAGCCCTCATAGGCCGACATGCTGGCGATCAGCGGGTTGGTCACCGCCGGATCGAACAGGCTGTCGAGGGTTTCGACATAGCTCTCCAGCGCCTGCAGCTTCAGCTGCTCGATATCGGTGCGGATGCTGTCGAGGGTCAGGCTGCCGCACTCGATGTTGAGCTCGTCGCAGAGGAAATGGCAGCTGGTGCTGATCATCCCGAAGAGCTCGGGCATCACCCGGTGATGGGCCCAGACCAGGGCGTCATGGACGCCGGCGCGGTCTTCCTCCAGCAGCTGGCGGATACGGTGCTTGCCGATCTCCAGGTGCTCCAGCTCGTCGGCCAGGATGTTGCGGGCCACCGCCGCCGTCTTCGGATCGGTCTCGGCCTCGTTGGCCAGGGTCCGGTAGAGCATGATGGCCATGGTCTCGGTCATCAGGTCCTGGATGATCAGGCAGGCCGCCAGATCGCGCTTCTGCACGGCCGCCTGGAAGTGCTTGCGGACCTGGTTCCACTGCGGCTCGACGATGCGGCGCTGGACGGCGACGTCGAGCGTCTTGCCCAGCTTGGACAGCAGCAGGATGTGCTTGCACTCCTCCTTGGCCTGCTCGACCGTCTCGATCTTGGCCGCGCTGGTCGGCATCAGATGGACCATCTCGGAGTAATTCTCGATGGCCATGATCTCGCCGGCGATGGCGTTCGAGACGATGTAGGCGATCAGGTTGTAGTAGCGCTGGTCAAAGGCCTTGGCCGTGGGGGCCGCGGTCGTCTCGTCGATCGGGGTGACCAAGGTCATGGGCGCACTCCTTGCTCCGGCGGGGCAGGGCCCGCCGGTCGCGCTGTCGGTTCGTGGCGAAACGCTTAGTGCTTACGCAGGAAGTCCAAGCCGACATTGGCTCGGCCGGGCGCCTCGTAGGACGCCATGCCGGCGATCAGCTGGTTGGTGATCTTCGGGTCGAACGCGGCCTTTTCGAGCATGGCCACGTAGTGTTCGAGCGCGGTGATCTTCAGAAGCTCCAGGTCGATCTCGGCGCTGGGCTTCTCGACCATCGTGCAGTCGAGGCTCTTGGTGTCGCACAGGAAGTCGCACGACTGGTGGATCATCTCGAAGAGGGCGGGCATCACGCGGTTGTGGGCCCACAGTAGGGCGTCGTTGACCGCGTCGGGATCCTTCCTCATCTCGGCCTGGATCCGCCGCACGCCGATGTCGAGGTGCTCCAGTTCGTCCTTCAGCAGGGCCGCGGCCGTGCTGGTGGTCTCGTGGTCCTCGTTGGCGGCGCTGGCGAACACCTTGTAGAGGCCGATGGCCAGGCTCTCGACCATCAGGTCCTGGATGATCAGGCAGGCCGGCAGATCCTTCTTGCGCACGGCCTCGTGGAAGCTGGCGCGGATCGACTCCCATTGCGGCTCGACCATGGTGTCGTCCACGTCGAAGTCGAGCCTGGCGGCCAGCTTTTCCAGGAGGAGGATGTGTTTGCACTCCTCCTTGGCCTGGTTGACCGTCTCGATCTTGGCGTCGGTGTCCGGCATCAGATGGACCATCTCGGAATAGTTCTCGATGGCCATGATCTCACCCTTGCGGGCGTTCGAAACGACAAAGGACAGCAGTTTCAGATAGCCGTCGCTACGCTCCATGCGCGGCTTCGGAAGCGTGGTGACCTGACCAAGACCGTCGTGCATGGCTCGCTCCAATGAAAAGGGGATTTTCAAGCGGAACTGGGAGCGCGAAGGCGCTCATGGTGGAGGCTCGACACTGGAGCCTCAGTAAGCACGCAACATTCGGGATAATACCGATAGTTGCATCTATCGCAAAGTGCTATTTTCGACTCTGACGGGTATGGCCGTCATTTTCAACTTGGCGCCAAAAGTTCGGGAGTTGCGCATGACAGCCCACCGATACCGCTCGGAACGGGTCTACGAGGACCGTTGGGGCTTGAGGACGACGCGGGCTTCCAGCGCGCTCGGCCGGTTCTGCACGGCCTGGTTCGACGCTGGGCGAGACTTCGGCTTTGGCGCGGCCCATCTGGTTCTGCGAACGGCCGAGGACCTGACCGACACGGCCTGTGGAGGCGGACGGGCGGCGTCCGAACCCGCCGACCGGGCGCGAACCGTCGAGACCGAAACGGTCGAGGTCAGGCGGCGAGCGCCCCGCGCTTGAGAAAGATGTCGACGGCGGCGTCGACCACCAGGTCGATGATCAGCTCGACCACGGCGGCGAACACCGTGCCGCCCAGGCCGATCTCCTCGACATAGCGGGCCAGGGCGCGCTTGACGAGATCGATGCGCGCCTCGCGGTCCAGATCGACGAACTCGTAGCTCCAGTGAATGACGATCGACAACGCGTCGACGCCGGCCCGCATCTCCTTGCCGTGCTCGCCGATCCAGGTGACGAGATCGAAGGCGTCCTGCAGAACGCGCTGGACGGGAGGCTTGCCGGTCGCGTCCGTCTCGGCGTCCCACTGCTGGACGATGACGTCCACCTTGGCCTGCAGGCGCGGCGGCAGGCGCGGGGGGCGCAGCAGCCAGGCGATCAGGCGCTCCATCAAGGACTGCTTCCGCGCCGAAAACCGCGCGCGTAGTCGTACGACGGTCGGCCCCCGGACCAGCAACGGCCTTGGCGGCGCCTTGTCCAGGCGCGCGTTGCGCCAGAGGGCCCGATCCGGATCGGGCGCATTGACCAGGTCGATGATGAACGAGACGGTGGCCCGGGTGACCAGATCGATCACCACGGGACGGACGAACCGCGGGATATCGGGCAGCGGCGCGTCGTCGAGGAAGCGGCGCGCCAGCTGGAAGGCGACGCCGCGCACCCGTTGAAGCTTCAGGGCGCCCGCGCCATCGCCATAGTCGGCCTCGACCGTCAGGCAGACGTCCTCGATCAGATCGATCCAGGCCACGAGCGCGCGACCGTAGGCGTCGCGATGGCTGTCGAGATGATCGATCAGGGCGGTCAGGTCGCTGCGGACCTCGGGCGTCAGCGCCGCGTCGAGGTCGCGGCTGAGCTTCCAGAAGTCCTCGATCAGTTCGTCGGCCTCGGCCTCGAGGGCCGGGTCGCGGGCACGGGACCGACAGAGGTCGTCAAGCACCCGGCGCAACGAGATCGGGACGCAGCCCGAACCGGGCGGGGACGCGGCGCGGGTCGTCATTTCAACCTCCACCAGGTCAGGGCCATGGCGGCGTAGAGGCCGCCCAGGGCGATCCACAGGACCGTCGACAGGGCGGGCGAGGGGGCGCCGGCCAGCAGGGTCGCGGGACCCAGAGACAGCACCGCCAGGGTCACCAGCCGTGTCCGCCGGTTGGCCAGGCGTCGGTCCTCCGTCGACTGGCGGCTCTGGGTCGACAGGACGAAGCGGCCCTCGGCCAGATCGGCCAACAGTTCCTGGAGTTGTCCGGGAGCGGCCCGCGCCGTATCGGCGAGGCGCAGCAGCCAGGCGATGACCGCGTCCGGCTCCAGGCCGGAGAGCAGTTGCTGCACCGGCGCTCCGGCGAAGAAGCGGCGGCCGACCGTGGCGAGATCGGCCTTGGCGCCCAGCTGTCGGGCGACGGCTTCGACCGTCAGCAGGGCTCGATACATCGACAACAACGCCTTGGGCAGGCGCACCCTGTGTCGACGCGCCAGCTGCATCAGGACGATCATGTAGCCGGAGGTTGGATTGGCCTCCGGTGCGTCGAGACCGCGCGCCAGGAAGTCGTTGGTCTCGGCGATGAAGTCGCGCCGGAAGGCGGCCGGGTCGCCGCCGGCGGAGAAGTCGAGCACGCTGACCAGGGCCCGGTGCATGGCTTCGACGTCATGGGCGTAGAGCGCGGCCAGGTACTGCGCCTGGGCGGCGCGCAGCGCCGGCGTCAGGGTGTCCGTCAGGCCGCAGTCGACCAGGCCGATGCGGTCGTCCGGCAAGGCGATCAGGTTGCCGGGATGGGGGTCGGCATGGAAGCGACCGCCGTCGAAGACCTGGTGGAAGACCGTCGCGATCAGGTTCTCGGCCAGGCGTTCGCGATCGAAGCCGCGACGCTCGATCGTCGTTTCGTCCCCGGCGCGTCGCTGGGCGATCAGCTCGCTGAACGGAACGCCTTGCAGATAGTCGGCGGTCAGGACCCGCCGGGTGCAGAGGCTCGGCAGCGGCTCTGGAATTCGCAGCCACTCGGGCGTCGCGCCGCCTCGCAAGGCCTGCTGGTTTTCCAGCTCGATGCCGAAATCCAGTTCCTGGCGAAGCCAGCGCTCGATCTCGTCGATGACGTCCAGCGGCGACAGCGCGCGGCCCAGGTCCGTGACCATCAGGCCCCGCGCCAACAGGCGGCTCAGGCGTAAGGTGCGGTCGATCTGTCGCTGCAGATCCGGGCGCTGGACCTTGACCGCGACCAGCCGTCCTTCGTGGGTGCGGGCCAGATGGACCTGAGCGATCGAGCCGGCCGCCAGCGGGCGCTTGCGGATCGAGGCGAACACCGTTTCCGGGGGAGCGCCCAGCTCTGCCTCCAGAATGCCCCGGATGGTTTCCCAGGGGACCTCTGGAGCGTGGTCGACCAGCCTCAGCAGTTCATCGCAATAGGCCTGCGGCAGGAGGTCGGGGCGCATGGCCAGGTACTGCCCGACCTTGACGAAGGGCGGGCCAAGGCGCGCCAGTCGGGCGACGAAGCGCTGGGGCGCGGCGGCGGAGGCGCTTCCGTCAGCCATGCCCGCGTCTCCAGCCCTGGAACGCGACGATCAAGGTCGCGCCGCCGAGCGCGACAAGGCCCGCCACGACGCTACTTTCCGTCATCCCCAGTCGTTCGGCCGCGATTGCCGCGCCCAGGGTCGTCAAGGCCAGGATCAGGGCGCCGATCTGCCATTTCGTGGGGGCGTCGCCATGGCTGGTCTCGTGGATCGACAGAGGCCAGGCTTCACGGCCGCCGGCGAGGCGTGGGAGGTGATCTGGTCCGTCCCGGCAAATCGCCAGAGCCGCGCGCCCCGGCCTCGCGTCGCCAAGGAGGGCCAGGACCCGTTCAGCCGCCCCCGGACGGATTTCGATAAAGAACGCCCGCATCACGTCCAGCAGCTCGAAGCTCTCGCGAAAGCGAAGGGCCGTGGCGTCCAGCACGATCAGGGTGCGCCAGAAGAGCAGGGTGTCCAGGCCCATGCGCACCTTGTTGTCACGGATCGCGCCGATGAATTCGCCCACATACTTGCCCAGGTGACGGTCGGCGGGCGGCGTGTCTGGGTTGGCGGACGCCGCTCGCCAGCGCTCGAAGATCGCCTCGATGTCCGTGCGCAGGCGGCGATGGTCGGTCTGGTCGGTCGGGATCAGCAGGCGCATGAAATGCCGATAGGCCGCAGCCAGGTCGCCGATCGCCACGCTCTCGATATAGGCCGAGAAGGTCTCGCGACGCGCGTCGGACAATTGGCCGAAGATCCCGAAATCGACGAAGCAGACGGTCCCGTCGTCGCGGACGAAGATGTTGCCGGGGTGAGGATCGGCATGAAAGAAGCCGGTCACGAACAGCTGGCGCAGACAGGCGCGGGCGAGGTTTCGGGCCACGAGATCAAGGTCCAGCCCCGGCGGGGCGGGGCGATCTCCCCGCCCGATGATGTCGGACAGGCGGTGGCCGACGATCAGCTCCATGGTCAGCACGCGCTGGGTGGAGTGGCTCCAGTAGATGCGGGGGGCGTATTCGTTGGGCCCGGCGTTGGCGCGCAGGCGCTCGGCGGTTCGGCCTTCGGTGCGAAAATCCAGCTCCCGCGCGGTGAAGCGCTCGAACTCGGCTACCGCCGCCCGGATCGACTGGGGACCGACCACGCCCATGCGATCGACCAGATCGGCCAGGCGCGAAAGATTGCGCATGTCGGCGGCGAAGATCGTCGCCACGCCCGGGCGCTGCACCTTCACGGCCACGATCTCGCCGCCGGCCAGCCGTGCGCGATGGACCTGGGCGACGGAGGCGGCCGCCAGCGGCGTCCAGTCGAAGCTCGCGAACACGGACTCCGGCGCGGCGCCGAACTCGGTTTCCAGCACCCGCCGGAACTGGTCCTCGGGGATCGGCGCGACATCGTCGAAGAGCTGGGCCAGTTCCTGGCAAACGGCCTCGGGCAGGATGTCGAAGCGCATGGCCATGAACTGGCCGAGCTTCACATAGGTCAGACCCAGTTCCTGCAGCGCCGCGCGCAGCCGGGCTCCGACCAGCGCCGCGCTGGGGCGGCGTCCGACCAAGGCCAGCAGCGCGAGCGGGAGGAGCCGGCGGGCGAGCGTCAGCAGAAGACGTGTCAGCCGCTTCAGATCGAGACCGAAGCGCGCGCCGCGGCCCCGCGCCGCGCGCCGTTCCGAGACCTCCAGCCTTGCCGCCGCTTCGCCGGTCGTGGCCACATTCGCCCCTTTTAGGTGCTCGGCCGCCAGGATGGACGTCAGCCCGGCCGTGTCAGCTTATACTCGCCGTTGCGAGTTCAGAAGCGCCGCCTAACCGACGGAGGCGGCCTCTCCGACGGGCGTCGCGACCGGGTCCTGGCGCCTGGCGACCTGGACGCCGCCGGCCTGCAGCAACCATCCGAACAGCAGGCTCGCCGCCGCCGCGCCGACCAACTGGGCCAGGATGAAGGACGGCGCCGAGCTTGGCGCGATGCCGGCGAAGGTATTGGACAGGCTGCGCGCCACCGTCACGGCCGGGTTGGCGAACGAGGTCGAGGCCGTGAACCAGTAGGCGGCGGTGATGTAGAGACCCACCGCGACCGGCGTGAAATCGACCTTGAAGCGCACGACCCCGAGAATGGTGGCCAGCAGGCCGAACGTCGCGACGAACTCGGAAAAGGCCTGGGCCGGCCCGTCGCGCAGCTTCGTCGACACCTGGAAGATCGCCTCGCCGAACATGGCGTGCGCCGCCCACACGCCCAGGATGGCGCCGATGACCTGACACGGGAGATAGGCCGCGGCGATCTTCCAGGGCAGTTCTCGCCGCAGCGCCATGACGAGGCTGACGGCCGGATTGAAGTGCGCGCCGGAGATCGGCCCGAACAGGGTGATCAACACGACCAGCGCCGCGCCCGTCGCCACGGTGTTGCCCAGCAGCGCGATGGCCGTGTTACCGGCCGCCAGTTCTTCGCCCATGATCCCCGAGCCGATGACGACGGCGAGGAGCATGGCTGTTCCGAGCGTCTCGGCGACCAGCCGCCGAGCGAGATTGAAGTCCGTCATGGCGATCCTCGAGGTCTGGGCTTCCTGGCCTTCGGGTGGGAAGCTGAGGTTGCGGCGAAGAGATTGGATGAAGAGCTTACGGCCTTCGACCAGCCTGGAGCTGCGCTTGGTGCTCTCGCCAGGCATGGTAGGGCAGCAGCGCGGATGACCAGTTGAAGGTCTTCAAGCGTTCTGCCGGAATTCGATCGGCGATCCTTGCGTGCAAGCTCGGCAGTGTCGTCCAGTGGGCCCGGGGATCGATGTGGTGGGCCGTGTGGTAGCCGAAGTTGTTGATCCGCCAGTTGAAGGAGCGACTGAGGGAGTTGTTGGCGAAGTTGAAGCCTTCGTCCGTGCATCCGTAGTGGTTCAGGTAGTCCACATAGCGGGTCATCGCGAAGATCACGATGTACCACGGCGTCAGGAAGAGCAGCGTCTCCAGCGGCCTGTAGACGAGCAGCGCCGCGTAGAACGCGATGAACAGCACCTGCTCCACGAACGCGGCCCTGAAATTGATCGGCTTGGTCTCGTTTCCGAGAACGCCCTTCTTGTAGGACTCCCGGAGCGGCCGCCAATAGGTGATCCAGATATTGCCGAACGCGTAGGAAAGGGCGGCGCGCACGCTGTAGCGCTCCAGAGTCCAATCGAGGCTCCGCAGCGTATAGGGCTCGTCCTGGCCGCGATGATGGCCAAAGACATGCTGGATGCGCCAGTTGGCGCTTGTCATGCCCGTCACCGAGCCAAGCGCCGCGTCGATCAGGCGGTTGAAGGTCTGGCTGGTCGTGAACGGTCGATGGACATGGATGTGCAGCAGGTAGTTCAGGTCCACGATCCACGCCATGAGAAGCACCACGTAGACAGCGAGCTCCGCGCGGCTCGAGAGGCCATGATAGAACGGATAGAAGAACACGGCGGGCGCCGCGAGCGACAATGCGATGTTGATCCAGTCCTGGCGGTAGGGAACGAGCTTGCCTTTACCCTGAGCGGCGTCCATGGCGATCTCCGTTCGGTGACCCGGCTAACATCTCCACGCTAAAGCTTGAACACACTGATCGACCGCGAAGCCGAGGCCCGAGCGGCTGGGGCTCGCCAGTTGGCGCGAGTGACCCCCAAATTCGTGTATAACGATAGTGTACGGCGAATTGATCGCCGAGGGAATATGGCGTGACGATCGTGATCGAGGGCGCCTTCAATGGCTAAGCGGGCGCGTGGCGCCCGGCGAGCTCACGATCGCCAGTCTCGGAATGTAAGTATCCGACGCAGCGCTCGGGGGAGCATCTCTGTGGTTGCCGCCGCCATCACGCGTGAACGGTCTATTTTCGCGCTCTGCGGCGCCGAGACCCGAATGGAGACTCGTCTATTCGATCTTCGGCGTCCGGATTAATGGTGGCCGAGTAGTTCGCGGCCCAGTCATGATGCGCGTCGCGGCGGTTGATGTGGGGGGATGGGCCGGTACGTTTCCCGATCTTTTTGGGCGGCGGCGCCCTGGATCCTCTACGCCGTTGCTTCGAGAAGAGCTCCAAGTTCGCCCTGCCGCGGCGCCGCGACAGGGCGACATGATCGTCATCCGATGGCGCGTTGGCGCTAGAAAACGTGGCGAACGCCCACCGTGCCCGAGACGCTGGACAGCTTGGGCTCGTAGCTGGTCTTGGGGGCCGCATTGACGCCGTCGTACTTCAGGCGGCTGGTCTGGGCGTAGCGGACGCCGACTTCCAGCGTGGTCTTGGGCGCCATGCGCACCCCGATGCCGGCGTCGGCGTGCCACATCAGGCCCCAGTCCTTGCCTTCGAAGCCGCTCGTCTGGCCGCTGCCGATCCGCGAGCCCGTCAACTCCGTCTGGACCCGCGCCGCGCCGACGCCGCCGCCGACATAGGGAACGATCCGCGCGGTGACCGGGATGTCGACATAGCCGGCCAGCGTCATGCTGAGCGACTTGGTGGAGCCTTCGCCGTTGAAGCCGCTGGATGTCAGATCCTTGGCGTTGAGCTCGTTCTTGCCGTAGCCCAGGGTCTGTTCGATGCGGAAACGACCGAAGTCGTAGCCCGCACCGATCTGGCCGGTGAAGCCGGTCTTGTACTTGGCGTCGTCAGGGAAGGCGGCGGAGAGGTCGTCGACATCGATCTTCTGCTTGGGGGTAATGCTTCCGCCGCCCCGAACGACGCCGTAGATTCCGGTCTCCTGGGCCTTGGTCGCCGTGGCGGCCCCCACCGTCGGGATCGCGGCAAGAAGGACCAGCATCAGGCCATGGGTCATTCGCGTCATCGTCTAGCGCCTCATCGTAAGGTCGCCGGCCCACATCGGTCGGCGTCGAGGCTTGTCATGCGGGACGAAGATGGAGGGGCGAGGCGGAATTGATGGAGGAACGCCCGCGCCGCCTCCACGCGCCCTCCATCGATCGCCCGGGCATACGCGCGCGCTAGGGACGGCCAGCGGATGGCTTCAGCAGGGGGAGCCAGGCGCTGAAATGGGCGCCGGACCGGTCGGTGCGGTTGCGCGCGGTAATGCGACCGCCGTGCGCTTCGGCCAGCTTGGCGGCCAGCGCCAGGCCAAGCCCGCTGCCAGGGCGTCCCTGGCGCTTGTCGGCGCTGCCCCGCCAGAACGGCATGAACAGCTGGCTTTCCTCGTCGGTGGCGAAACCCTCGCCCTCGTCGAGCACGTCGACGACCATGAAGCTTCCCTTGCCCCTCATGGCGATCGTCACCGTGCTGCCGGGTGGCGCGTGCTTGATGGCGTTGGTCAGCAGGTTCATGAAGATCTGGGTCAGGCGGACGGGGTCGCCGGACATCCGCCCGGACGCGAACACGCCGTGCAGGGTGACGTCGGCCTGCCGCGCCGAGGCTTGCAGGTCGGTGATCGTGGCGCGCAGGACTTCGTCGATCTGGATCCTGCGGTGGTCCAGGCCCAGCTCGCCGGCGTCGGCGTGCGAGAGCGTCCGAAGGTCCTCGACCAGCCGCGACAGGTGGCCGACCTGGCGCAGCAGCCGATCCGCCTCGCCCGTCGCCGGGTCGATCACGCCGTCGGTCAGGCCATGCAGCCGGCCCTTGAGAATGGTCAGCGGCGTGCGCAGTTCGTGGGCGATGCCCGCGGTCAGGACGGTGCGCTCCCGCTCGTAGAACTCGATCTCGGCGGCCATCCGGTTGAAGCTGTCGATCAGCGCGCCGACCTCGCCCGATGTCCTGCCCTTCTCGACGCGCACGGAACGGTCGCCCGCCGAGACCTGCGCCGCGGCCTGCGCCACCGCGGTGATCGGCCGGCTTATCCGCCGCGCCAGCACCACGGCCACGCTTCCGCCCGCGCCGATGGAGATCACGGCGATGATGGCCATGAAGCGCAGGTCGCTGATCCCCATGCTGGTCGAGCCATACTTGTCGTAGAGCTCGAAGAACCGGTCGCTGCCGCGCTGGTTGGTGGCCAGCAGATGCTGGATTTCCGTCCGCACCTTGGGCGGCATGCGCCAGGAGGCGTCGTAGACCTGGTAGTAGGTCGCCGCGTAATAGGCCGCCAGGCCCACGGCCATGGTGATCAGCGTGGTCAGCCCGGCGAGCATGAGCAGCTGGCTGACGATGCGTCGGGTCATTCTGACCATAGCCTGTATCCCACGCCCCGCACGGGCTCGATCATTCTGGCGCAGCCTGCCGCGGCGAGCTTCTGGCGAAGCTTGGAAAGGTGACTGTCGACCACGCGGTCATAGGCCTCGCTGTCGGGCGCCACGGCTTGCAGGATCTCGGCCCGGCTGAAGGCGCGACGCGGCTGCCGCGCCATGAAGGCCAGCACCTCGAACTCGGTGGGCGTCAGCGGCAGCCGCTGCTCGCCCTGGTTTCGGCGGCAAGAGGCGATCCGGGCGTCCAGGTCGATATGCAGGTCGCCGACACTGAACGCGCGACGCCCCGTTCCTCCCTGGACGCGACGGAGCACGGCGCGGATGCGCTCGACCACCTCGGACGGGTTGAACGGCTTGACGACATAGTCATCCGCGCCGATCCGCAGGGACGACAGCTTGGTCACCTCGTCATCCAGCGCGGTGACCATAATGACGGGGGTGTCGAAGCGTCGCCGGATCGTGGTGAGAACCTCGACGCCGTCTCCACCGGGCAAGCCGATGTCGAGCAGCACCAGGTCGGGCCGGATCTGGGCGTGATCGCGAAGAGCGTCCTGCACATTG
The DNA here is from genome assembly GCF_019931575.1 of Caulobacter segnis. Classification (NCBI taxonomy): domain Bacteria; kingdom Pseudomonadati; phylum Pseudomonadota; class Alphaproteobacteria; order Caulobacterales; family Caulobacteraceae; genus Caulobacter; species Caulobacter segnis. Next base: position 2,008,816 of record NZ_CP082923.1, read on the forward strand.
GCGGCGCGGGAGACCTCATAGCCGGCGCGCCTGACATAGGCGGCCAGGAGATCGGCGATCTCCGTCTCGTCTTCGACAATGAGAATACGATTGCTCATGCGGCCGCCTTTCGCCGCCCTTATCGCCGTCCACCATGGAGGAAGGATGGAGGATCGCTTCCGTCGTTCCTCCACGATCCCCCGATCGCCGCTCCATCTCTGGTGCTCATGACCTGCGTGACGCCGGCTCCCCAGAGCGTCGATACGTACGGATGGCCTAGCGATGACCGCACCGACTAACCCCTTCTTGCTGGCCGCCCTGGCCGCCTGCGTCACGCTCGCCGGCTGCGCCGGCGCGCAACCGGTTCGCTATGCCGATATCGCCTCGTCGGCGAAGCTCCAAGCCGATCCTGGCGGCAAGTCCAGCCGCATACCCTACGCCTATTCCCCCGAAGTCGACTGGCGTTCGTACCGCAGTGTCATCATCGATCCGGTGACCATCTACCGTGGTCGCGACAACCAGTTCGAGAAGATCTCCGAGGCGAACAAGCATCGCCTGGCCGACTACATGCGCGAGCAGTTCTCTCAGAGGCTTGGCCAGGACCTCCGCGTCGTCGACCGGCCGGCTCGCGACACGATCCGCGTCAAGCTGACCTTGACGGGCGCCAGGACCACGACGGCCGTGCTGGGTACGGTCCTGCACTTCGACCTCGCGGGCGGTCCCTACAACGCCGTGCAGGGGGCTCGCGGCAAGGAGGGCGTGATGATGGGCTCGGTGATGTACGCGGTGGAGATCGAGGACGCCGCCACCGGCCAGCTGCTCAGCGCCTACGTCACCAAGCAGTATCCCAATGCGATGAACGTCAAGGCCAGCTTCGGCGCCTTGGCCGCCTCCATGGCGGGGATCCGGAAGGGCGCGGATGAACTGGCCGAGAAACTGTCCGCTGGGCGGCTCTAGTTCATCGGGCGATGCTGGGCGAGGTCGATGCCCATGGCGCCATGGGGCAGGGAGGTTCGACTATAGCCCAGGCCTCCGCGTCCTTGCGCTGGGCGACCGTCTCGCCCAGATAGCGACCTTTGTGACGGACTTGAACGCGCCAGCGTCCGGACTTCTGTTTTAAGATGGCGGCCAGTTTCGTGTGCTCTATGTGTGCGCCCGCGATGACATCGCGGTGGGCAAGCGCGAAACGCGGTCCGTGAACTGGCGCGCGCCTGTCGAATGAACCTGTTGATAATGTTGTAGAAGTGCAGAAATTTCAGCCTCATCGATTTTCCATCGCCCCGATGATGGACTGGACCGATCGGCATTGCCGGTCGCTGCATCGCGTCCTGTCGAGCCGCGCGCTGCTCTATACCGAGATGGTGACCAGCGGCGCCGTCGTGCATGGCGATCGCGAGAAGCTGCTGGGCTACGACGCCGGCCAGCATCCGGTGGCGCTGCAGCTGGGCGGATCGGATCCGGCCGAGCTGGCGCGGGCGGCGAAGATCGCCGAGGACTACGGCTATGACGAGGTCAATCTGAACGTCGGCTGCCCGTCGGACCGGGTGCAGAGCGGCCGTTTCGGGGCCTGCCTGATGCGCGAGCCGGATCTGGTGGCCGAGTGCATGGCCGCGATCAGGGACGCGGTGAAGGTTCCAGCCACGGTGAAGTGCCGCATCGGGGTCGACGACCAGGATTCGGAAGAGGCGCTGTTTCGCCTGGTCGACGCTTGCGCGGCGGCGGGGATCGACACCTTCGTGGTCCACGCCCGCAAGGCTTGGCTGCAAGGCCTGTCGCCGAAGGAGAACCGGGACATCCCGCCGCTGGACTACGCGCTGGTCTATCGGCTCAAGCGCGAGCGGCCGAACCTGACGATCGCCATCAACGGCGGCGTGCCCAGCGTCGACGCGGCGCTGGAGCACCTGGCCAACGGCGTCGACGGGGTGATGCTGGGCCGGGCCGCCTATCACGAGGCCGGTCTGCTGGGCGAGGTCGACCGGCGGGTGTTCGGGATGGACGCGGCCGATGTCGACAGCTTCGAGGCGGTCGAGCGCTACCGGCCGTATCTGGCGCGGGAACTCGCGGCGGGGACGCACCTGGCGGCCATGAGCCGGCACATGCTGGGCCTGTTCCACGGCCTGCCGGGCGCGCGGGCGTGGCGGCGCATCCTGACGGTCGAGGGCGTCAAGCCGGGCGCGGGTCTGGAGGTCGTGGATCGGGCGCTGGACGCGGTGCGCGCGGCCCTGGCGGCGCGCGAAGAGCGGGCTGAAGCGCCCGCCGCCTAGCTCTCACTTGGGGCGCGACGGTCGCTAAAGCGGGCGGCTGTTTTTTGGCTGTCGCGCTTGCTACGGGTGCAGGATCAGCGAGTTCGGGGTGGCCTCGAACCGCGACAGGCGGCCCAGATAGCTCATGCCGAGCAGCGAGTTCTCGAGGCCCTTCTCGATGACCAGGGCGTCGACGTCGCGGACCCGGGCTCCGGCGACGGAGACGCTGGCCAGGTGGACCGACGCGGCGCGCGTGCGGCCGTCGGCAGTGATGACGTTGTAGTCGTAGGTCAGCTTGCTGGTGTCGATGCCCAGGCGCTGGGCGTCGGCCATGCTGAGCGAGACGGCCGTGGCGCCGGTGTCGACCAGGAAGCGGACGGCCTTGCCGTCGACGGCGGCCTGAGCCCAGAAGTGGCCGTCGCGATCCTTGGTGATCTGGGCCACGCCGCCTTCGCCGCCCAGGGTGGCCGCGGCGGCGGTCGGGGCGCGCAGCTCGGGGCGACGCAGATCGTCCAGCGAGACGACGGCCTTGGCCGCGCCCACCGCCGACAAGGCGCCCACGAAAGCGATCGCCGCGAACCTCAACATAGAAGACACCCTCGCCGTACCGGCTTTGAGACCGCTTTTGCGGCCGTTGTCTAAATCACTAGCAGGGAGGCGTTTTCAAGGCGTGAATCGAAGAGGCGATTTTCACACCATGGTTACCAAAGCCATAACAAGAATAATATGGTGCTTATCAATGTTCATATTACACCGGTTTAATAAACCAGATTACATTGATGTAATACTTTTCCTGTCCTGGAATTAACTTCGGAAACTTTGGGCGCGGCGTTATTTCTCACGGCGACAATAAAGTGGCTTATCGAGGGAAAACGCCATGAAAACGCTGATGATCACCGCTGTCGCTTTCGCGGCTCTGGCTGGCGCTGCTCAGGCCGCGCCGGGCGTCACGGACCGCGCCTACGTGGAGGCCGCCCGCTGCCGCGGCCTGGCGAATTCGACCGGGCTGGGCAAGCTGGACACCGCGCAGATCGACACGTTCCTGCGCGACCAGGGCGGCAGCCGCGAGCTGGGCGTGCGTACTCAGGCCATCAACAAGATGAAGGGCGCCGAAGCGGAAGGCGACAAGGCCGACGCGGAGAAGAAGGCCAAGCTGCTGGCCGAGCGCGAGAAGGTGTGCGGCGGCTACCTGGCCGGCGGCAACTAAGGGTCAGGATCGGGTGGCCGCCATCAGGGCGGCCATCGGGTCCGGGCGATCGGGGAGGGCGGCCATGATCGCCGCGCGCTCCTCGTCGCTCAGCCTGGCCCAGCCGGCGATCTCCGGCAGGGTTCGGCGACAGCCCAGGCAATAACCCGTCGTTCCGTCGACCGCGCAGACCTTCACGCAGGGCGTGACGATCGGGCGGGGCGGTCTGGCGGGAACGGTCATCACGGCAGTTCTGAGCGTGTGAACGCCCGAGCGCAAGCGTCGGCGGCGAAGGCCCCGTCGTGTCTGGATCACAAGAGAGAGGGAGAGACCTTCATGCATAAGCTCATCGCCATCGCCCTGACGGGCGCGGTCCTGTCCGCGGCGGCCGCTCCGGCCTTCGCCCAGTCCGCCCGCTGGACCGACGCGGAATATCTGAAGGCCGGCCGCTGCCTTGGCCTGGCCCAGTCGGCGGAGCTGGGCGCGGTGGACGTCACCGGCCTGTCGGCGCGGATCAAGGATCAGGCCAAGGGGCGTGAGCCCTATGTGCGCGATCGGGGCGAGACCCTGCGCGACGAAGCCCGCCGCGCCGGCAATACCCGCAACGATGCGGTGAAGGCCAGGCTGCTGGCCGAGCGCGACGGCTCGTGCAAGGCCTTCCTCGGGACCTCGGTCGCCGCGTCGGGCGCGTCTTCCTAAGCGGCGACGTCGCGCTTAAGGGTGTTCTGGGGTTGCTTTGGGCGCGGACGGGTTTAAGTCCGCGCTCATGACCGCTTCCCCGTTCGCCGACATCCGCCAGCTCGCCGTTTCGCCGCCCGCGCCGGGACCGACCCCGACGCTGGAGCAGGGCGGGCGTCTGGCCGAGATCTCGGCCTGGCTGACCGCCTGGAGCGGCAAGACCCCGCCGGCCGTCAATCGCCCGGTCGTGGCGCTCTATGCCGGCGCGCGGCAGGGCGTGGGCCCGCGCGGCTACGCCCGTGACCGCCTGGAGGCCATCGCCTCGGGCGGCGCGACCGTCTCGCGCATCGCCGGCGTCCAGGGTGCGGGCCTGGAGGCCTTCGACCTCGCCATCGACCGCCCGTCGCCCGACTTCGTCGGCCAGGCCTCGATGAGCGAGAAGGAAGCCGCCGCCACCATGGCCTTCGGCATGGAGGCTCTGGCCAAGCAGCCCGACCTGCTGATCCCCGGCGTCATCGTCGCCGAGGGCGCCCGCACCGCCGCCGCCGTCTGCTTGGCGCTGTTCGGCGGCGAGGCCTCGGACTGGTCCGACGACCCCGAGCCCGTGGCCGCCGGCGTGGCGCGCGCGAAGGCCGAGGGCATGGGCGAGGACCCGCTGCAGATTCTGCGCCAGCTGGGCGGCCGCGAGACCGCCGCCGTCGTCGGCGCCATCCTGGCCGCTCGCGTCCAGAAGATCCCGGTGCTGCTGGACGGCTACGCCGCCTGCGCCGCCGCCGCCATCGTCCGCGCCGTCGAGCCGGACGCGATCGATCATTGCCTGGCCGCCCATGTCAGCCCGACCAGGGGGCACGCCCGACTGCTCGAAATCCTCGACAAGCGCCCGCTTCTGGCGCTCGATACGGTCGACGAGGAAGGGGTCGGCGGCGCCTCGGCCCTGGCTCTCGTCAAGCTGGCCTGCGAGGTCCGCTAGCGCGTCGTTCCACGATGCCGGAGCTGGCGTAGGTGAACGCGGATCATATTCGCTTCCGTTGACGCTAACGTCATCTTTCCAAACGTTCGTTCGACACCTATTGTGGCGCCCGAAACTCAAAGAACGGCCTTCCTCAGAAGGGCCGGCTGAACGGGAGCTCGCCATGAATCTCGACTTCTCGCCCGAGGACCTCGCCTTCCGCGACGAGGTCCGCGCCTTCATCGCCGAGAACTATCCGGCGGGCCTGCGGGAGAAGCAGGAGGAGGGCGAGGAGATGGCCAAGGAGGACTTCCTCTCCTGGCACCGCACCCTCGCCAAGAAGGGCTGGGTCGCGCCGGCCTGGCCGGAGAAGTACGGTGGTCCGGGCTGGACCTCGGTGCAGCGCTACATCTGGTCGGAAGAGACCGCCCGCGCCGACTGCGTGCCGATCCTGCCGTTCGGCATCAACATGGTCGGTCCGGTGATCTACACGTTCGGCACGCCCGAGCAGAAGGAACGCTTCCTGCCGCCGACCCTGTCGGGCGACATCTGGTGGTCGCAGGGCTACAGCGAGCCGGGCGCGGGCTCCGACCTGGCCAGCCTGAAGACCAAGGCCGAGCGCTTCACCGGCGACGACGGCAAGGAATACTACCTGGTCAACGGCCAGAAGACCTGGACCACCCTGGCCCAGCACGGCGACTGGATCTTCTGCCTGGTCCGCACCGACCCGAACGCCAAAATCCAGGAAGGCATCTCGTTCCTGCTGATCGACATGAAGTCGCCGGGCGTCACGGTCCGTCCGATCATCACCCTGGGCGGCGAGCACGAGGTCAACGAGGTCTGGCTCGAGAACGTCAAGGTGCCGGTCGAGAACCGCATCTACGAGGAGAACAAGGGCTGGACCTGCGCCAAGTTCCTGCTGGCCCACGAGCGTAGCGGCATCGCCGGCGTGGCCCGCTCCAAGCGCGGCATCGAGCGTATCCGGCAGATCGCCTCGGTCGAGCTGTCGGACGACGGCGACGCCCTGATCAAGGATCCGATGTTCAAGCGCAAGGTCGCCGAGCTGGAGATCGACCTGACCGCCCTGGAATACACTGAGCTGCGCACCCTGGCCGGTGAAGCGGCCGGCAAGGGCCCGGGTCCGGAGTCCAGCGTCCTGAAGATCAAGGGCACCGAGATCCAGCAGCGGATCACCGAACTGGTTCTGGAAGCGGCCGGCCACTACGGCGCGCCGTACTTCCGCGGCTTCCCGAAGGACGGCGACAACGCCCATCCGATCGGCCCCGACTTCGCCCACCGCGCCGCGCCGACCTATTTCAACGTCCGCAAGACGTCGATCTACGGCGGCTCCAACGAGATCCAGCGCAACATCATCGCCAAGATGGTGCTGGGGCTCTAGCGCCCGCGACCCGACCGGGCCGCCTCTCGGCCCGGACTTCGCTCTCTCATGATTTCAACGACCCGGCTCGAAGGCCGGGCGACAGAAGAACGGAAACCCAGGGATGGATTTCAACTTCACCGAAGAGCAGTCGATGGTCCGCGACACGGTCGCGAGCTTCCTGCAGGACAAGTACGACTTCGAGACCCGCCGCAAGATCGTCAATTCCGACAGCGGCTGGCGCGCCGACTACTGGAAGGCCTTCGCCGAGGAGCTGGGCATCCTGGGCGCTTCGTTCAGCGAAGAGCTGGGCGGCCTGGGCGGCGGCGCGGTCGACAACATGATCATCATGGAGGAGTTCGGTAAGGCGCTGGTCATCGAGCCCTATCTGGGCACCGTGGTCATCGGCGGCGGCTTCATGAAGCACTCGGGCTATGGCGGGGCGGCCTCGGTGATCGAGGGCATTGTCGGCGGGACGACCACCGTCGCCTTCGCCTATGCCGAGCCGCAGGCCCGCTACACCTGGCAGGACCTGAAGACGACGGCCAAGAAGGACGGCTCGGGCTGGGTCCTGAACGGCCACAAGGCCGTGGTCGTGGGCGCGCCGTTCGCCACCCACCTGATCGTCACGGCCCGGACCGGCGGCGCCCAGCGTGACGCCGGCGGCGTCGGGGTGTTCCTGATCGACAAGAGCCTGCCGGGCGTCGTCACCCGCGACTATCCGACCGTCGACGGCAACCGCGCCTCGGAAGTCTATTTCGAGAACGTCTCGGTTCCGGCCGACGCCTTGATCTCGGAAGACGGCCTGGCCCTGGTCAACCAGGTGATCGACGAAGCCACCGCCGCCGTCGGCGCCGAGGCCGTGGGCGTGCTGCGCAAGCTGCACGAGGGCACGCTGGACTATGCCAAGCAGCGCAAGCAGTTCGGCACGGCCATCGCCAATTTCCAGGTGCTGCAGCACCGCATGGTCGACATGTTCATCGAGGTCGAGCAGTCGGTGTCGATGACCTACATGGCCACCATCAAGGTCGACGAGAGCGCCGCCGAACGCGCCAAGGCCGTTTCGGCCATGAAGGTCCGCATCGGCCGCGCCTGCAAGTTCGTGGGCCAGAACGCCATCCAGATCCACGGCGGCATGGGCATGACGGACGAGCTGGCCATCGGCCACTACTTCAAGCGCGCCAGCCTTATCGAGGGGCTGTTCGGCTCGGTCGACCACCACCTGAAGCGCTACGAATCCCTGTCTTTCGACGCCGCGGCCTAAACCGCGCACGGACCAACGGGTCTGAAACGGCGAAGCCGCCTGCGTCACGCCGACGCGGGCGGCTTTTTCTTCGCCCTGTCGTCGAAAGTCCGCCCCATCCGCTCCCGGCGCGCCGTTTAACGCTTCGAACACGCGCTCAGGAGGCAGGCGGATGACCGGCGAAGAGATCCACATGACCCAGGAAGCGGTCGCCCTGGTGGAAGCCAACGCCCGGCTGCTGATCGACCAGGCCCGCGAGGCCAAGCTGGCGGCTGCCCGCTTCGAGGCCGCCCTGGCCCTCGTGGTGGGCGTCGTCGCCAACGATCCGGATCTGCAGGGAAGCGTTGCGCTGCAACGGATCGCGGGCCAGATCCGCCTGTGCGCTGACATGCCGGACCTGGCGGCCGAGACCATCGGCTGCGCCGAGGAGCGGGTCTGCCCGAACATCCTGCGCGCCGCCGCCGAGGTGCTGGGCGACCTGGAGGCCGCCAAGACCGCGGCCGCCGCCGACGGCGGGAGCGTCACGCTGCACTAAAGGCAATCGCGCCGTATACGGACGTATTTCTCGTCGACGCCAATGCCGTCCCGAGGTGTTCGTCAGTGGGCTGATATGATCCTTATACGGATTATTTGAACTTGATTGGCGGCGGATCGGGCGCATGCTTGGCCATGACGCGCTGACGACTAGGAGGGTGTGATCCCCTGTAAGCCGCGCGCGTCTCCTGGTCCTAACGGCTATGTCTGGGAGACGCCGCCATGAACGTATCGAAGATGAACCACGCCATGTTCTCGTTCGCCCTGATGGGCGGCATGCTGGTGGGGGACCGGCCTAGCGCCAAGCGGGCCGCCTGGTTGTCCAAGCTGTTTGGACGCAAGTCCTGAACTAAGTCTCGAAGGGTCCCACGCCCCTAAAGAAAGAGGCCTCCGCCGGGGGACCGGCGGAGGCCTTTTATTCGCTTGGAGCCTGTCTGGTTTAGATGGATCATCTAAACCAGATAAGCAGGCTCTATCTTCGAGCATTTAGAGCGCGCCGGGCGGGGTAACCGCGCGCACTTAACCCTGGCGCGCTCTAGTCGAGAAGGTCTCAGCTCTTCGGCTTGGCGGCCGTGTTGCACTCGGCGATGGCCGCGTCCTCAAGCGGCTCGCCGCGGTAGTTGAACGCGCTCAGCTCGCCCAACTGGCCGGCCAGCTTGCGGCAGGCGCGGGCCACGGGCAGGGCCCGGACCTTGGTGGCGGTGCAGACGTCGGCCTTGCAGCGCCAGACCGAACCGTCCTGGATGAAGTGGTCCGTCGAGACGGGGGTCTTCAGCTTCAGCCAGGCGCCTTCGGTTTCGGCGGCGAAGGCGGGGCTGGCGAACGAGCCAGCCGTAAGGGCGCAGGCCAACAGGCCCGCGAAAGCAGCGGTACGCATTTCCTTGGTCTCCTATCCCCGCGCCGGATGGGAGTTCCGGCGCATGAGCATGCGGTCTCGAGCGGCCGCGAAGCTCATGGCATAGTGCGTCTTTTTTGAAAACTAAGTCAACCGCCGAAGCGCGGCCGGAGCGCCTGTCTGGTAGATTTCTTCGTCCCAGGCCAGCAGGGCGGGAGTGACGTCTTGCGCCTTCTCGACCGACCGCCAGGCATCCGCCAGACTGGGCGGGGTCAGGCCCCGCTCGATCGTGTGGTGAATCAGGGCGAAGAAGGGGTCCCAGAAGCCGCCGGGGTTATGGAACACAATCGGCTTCTGGTGAAGATCTAAACGGCGCCAAGATAGCAATTCGACGATCTCTTCCAGCGTGCCGATGCCGCCGGGCAGCACGACGAAGGCGTCCGAGCGTTCGAACATCATCATCTTCCGCTCGTGCATGTTGTCGACGATCACCGTCTCGACGTCGTCGAACGGCTGCTCGCGGCCGCGCAGGAAGGTGGGGATAATGCCCAGCACCGCGCCGCCGGCCGAGTGGGCGCCGCGCGCGGCCGCGCCCATCAGGCCCACGCCGCCGCCGCCGTAGATCAGCTTGAGGCCCGCGCGGGCGAAGCTCTCGCCGATCGCGTAGGCGTCGGTGATGTAGCCGGGGTCGGCGTCATTGGACGATCCGCAATAGACGCAGACGGACGCCTGGCGGCTGGACTCGTCGGGCATCGTCGTCCACTCCACAAAGAAGAAGGCGCGCGGTCTCGCGCGCCTTCGAGATGTTCCTATCTTGAGACCACATGATCAGGATTCGCTTCCGGGCTTTCAAGTCATCGATCTTCCCCCTGGGTTTGGCCCCCTTGGGTCTCGCCATGGGGCTGGCCGCCGGTCTGCTGACCGCGTGCGGCCCCAGCGCGCCTGTCGCGCCCGACAAGGCCGACGCGCCCGACAGCGCCGAGGCGGGCTATGTGGCGCCGCCGACCCTGGAGGGCGCGCGCCGGACGGCGAACGGGATCTCGCTGTCGGGCAAGGGGGCGCCGGACTCCGATCTGCGCCTGGGTTCGCCGACCGGCGAGGTGGTGATGGGCCGGGCCGACGGGTTTGGCCAATGGAACGCCACCGTGCCGACCGAGCCTGGCGTACGCCTGTTCGGCCTGTCGACCATCCATGAAGGCCGGACCGTCCAGGCCGAGGGCTATGTGATGGTGACCGAGGACGGCGAGGTCGCCCTCCTGCGGGCAGGCGCCGGCGCGCGTCGCCTGGCGGCCGAATCCTCGTCGCCCCGCATCCTGGCCGTCGATGTCGACCGCGAGGGCGGGGCGGTGGTCTCGGGCGTGGCCGCGCCGGGCGCCGGTCTCAATGTCCGCGTCGACCGCATCACGCGCGGCGGCGGCCGGGCCGACGACAGCGGGCATTTCTTCATCTCGCTGACCGGCCTGCTGTCGACCGGCAACCACGATATTCAGGTCGCGGGCGAGGGCGGCGAGAACGCCGTTTCGATCGCGACCTCGCCGGCCGCGCCCCTGACCTACGGACCCGTCCGCGCCGATCGCGCGCCGATGGGCTGGCGCATCGACTGGATGACGCCGGGCGGCGGTGTCCAGACCACCCTCCTGATCGGCGGCGCGACGCGATGAGGGGCATGGGCGGACCGCCGCCGGCCGGCCGCGCCGCCGTCTCGGGCGCGATCGCGGGAAGCGATCAGCCGGTGCGGTTCTGGCGGGCCATGAGCGACCTGTTCCAGCTGGTGCTGCGCTCCAAGGCGCCGGGGCTGCGCTGGCGCGTGACTGTGGCCCTGATCCTGACCCTGTCGGGCAAGGCGCTGGGCGTCCTGGCGCCGCTGATGCTGGGCAAGGCGGTCAACCAGCTGTCGGCCGGGCAGGGCGCGGCGGCGGCCGTCACCTGGGCCTTCGCCGGCCTCGCCATCGGCTGGGCGCTGATCCGCTTCATCTCCGCCGCCGCGCCGCAAGCGCGCGACACCATTTTCACGCCCGTGGCCCAGGCGGCCCAGACCCGGGCGGCGGTCGAGACCTTCTCCCACGCCCTGTCCCTGTCGATCGACTACCACCAGTCCAAGCGCACCGGCGCGCTGTCGCGGACGATCGACCGGGGCGCGCGGTCGATGGACTTCCTGCTGCGCAGCCTGGTCTTCAACCTGGCGCCGACCGGCGTCGAGCTGGTCATGGCGGCCGTAGTGCTGGCCAAGGCCTATGACTGGCGGTTCGCGGCCGTGGCCCTGGCGACCGTGGCGATCTACGGCTACCTGACCTTCGCCATCTCGGACTGGCGCATCGGCCATCGGCGCGCCCTGAACGAGGCCGACGCGGAAGCCGCCGGCAGGGCGGTCGACGCCCTCCTGAACTACGAGACCGTCAAGTCGTTCGGCGGCGAGGAACGCGCCGTGGCGGGCTATGGCCACGCCCTGGACCTGTACGGCGAGGCCCAGATCAAGGCGACAAACTCGCTGAACTTCCTGAACCTGGTCCAGTCGGCGGTGATGAGCGTGGGCCTGGGCGCGATGGCCGTCCTGGCGGGCGCGGAGGCGGCGGCTGGGCGGATCGGCCCTGGCGACGTCACCGCCGCCGTGCTGATCCTGATCAACCTCTATGCCCCACTGAACATCCTGGGCTTCGCCTATCGCGAGATCCGCCAATCGCTGATCGACATGGAGTCGATGCTGGAGCTGCGCCGGCAGACCGCCGATGTCGCCGACGCGCCGGACGCCCGCGACCTGCCGCCATGCGCCGACCAGCGCGGCGGGGCGGTGACGTTCGAGGGCGTGTCGTTCCGCCATGGCGCGCGCTCGGAAGGTCTGTCGGACGTCTCGCTGGCTGTCGCGCCGGGAACGACGGTGGCCATTGTCGGCCCCTCGGGCGCGGGCAAGACCACGCTGGTGCGCCTGGCCCTGCGGATGATCGACCCCCAGGCCGGGCGCGTGACGCTGGACGGCCACGACCTGCGCGACCTGAAGCAGGCCTCGCTGCGGCGGGCGGTGGCGCTGGTGCCGCAGGACGTGGCGCTGTTCAATGACACCCTGGCGGCCAACATCGCCTTCGCCCGTCCCGACGCCACCGAGGGCGATGTGTGGGCGGCGGCCGAGGCGGCCGAGCTGGGCGATTTCATCCGCAACCTGCCCGAGGGCATGGCGACCAAGGTCGGCGAGCGGGGCCTGAAGCTCTCCGGCGGCGAGCGCCAGCGGGTCGGCATCGCCCGGGCCCTGCTGGCCGAGCCGCGCGTGCTGATCCTGGACGAGGCGACCAGCGCCCTGGACAGCCGCACCGAGGCGGCGATCCAGGCCACGCTGCGCAAGGCCAGGGCGGGGCGCACGACCCTGGTTGTGGCCCACCGCCTCTCGACCATCGCCGACGCCGACGAGATCGTCGTGCTGCGCCGGGGCAAGATCGTCGAGCGCGGCCGTCATGAGGCCCTGCTGGACGCCGGCGGCGAGTACGCGGCCCTGTGGCGTCGCCAGACGCGGGAGCGCGAGCCCGCCGTTTAGTGGGTTTCGCCGCCCGCGAGGCAGGGTCTATATCCGCCCCTGAACCTGGCCGAAGGAGTTCCGTCTTGCGCTATCTGCACACCATGGTCCGCGTCCGCGATCTGGACGCCTCGCTACGGTTCTACTGCGACGGCCTGGGGCTCCAGGAAGCCTACCGCATGGAGAATGAGAAGGGCCGCTTCACCCTGGTCTTCCTGGCCGCTCCCGAAGACGTCGAGCTGGCCAAGGAGCGCAAGGCGCCGCTGGTCGAGCTGACCTTCAACTGGGACGACGAAGAGTATCAGGGCGGCCGCAACTTCGGCCACCTGGCCTATCGCGTCGACGACATCTACGAGACCTGCCAGCGCCTGATGGACATGGGCGTGACGATCAACCGTCCGCCACGCGACGGTCACATGGCGTTCGTGCGCTCGCCGGACGGCATTTCGGTGGAGCTGTTGCAGGACGGCAGCCTGCCGGCCGCCGAGCCGTGGGCCTCGATGCCCAACACGGGCGCCTGGTAGGTCTTAGACCAGCCTGATGCGGGCCAGTTCCTGCAGGCGTCGCGCCGGGGCGTCGGAGATGGCGGCCCAGATCACCCGCGCCAGTTCGATCCGGTAGGCGGTGGCGTAGCCGGTGACGAACGGCGAGCGGGCGCCGGCCGTCTCCTTGTTCATCGCCTCAACCAGGGCCTGGCGCACATTGCGCGCCTGGGCGTCGTAGGAGCGTCCGGGCGCGGCGATCCTGCGGTCGATCTCCATGCCGGCATGGATGGCGGTCGCGACCAGGGCGGGGAGGGCGGAGAAGTCCGCATTGGCCACCGTGCGCATCAGGAAGCTGGGTTTGGTGGTGTCGGCGCCGATCTTCTCGTCGGTCAGCTCGAACTCCATCGCCGCCACGACGCGCTTCAAGGTTTCGGGCCAGTGATCGTCAGCGGTTGTCATTCCAGTTCCCCCGGGGCGCTCCGATAGCGGGGTTCGACGGGATGGAAAAGGCGATACCGGACACTGTCACCTATTTTGGGGGCAGGCGCGCTCTGGAAAATGCCGCCCCGAGACGCCAAATCCCCACGGCTCCGTTGGTGGAGCTCATGATGAGGCCCCCGCATGTCGGATCTGTCCGCTTTCCCGATCACCCAGCGCTGGCCGGCCCAGCATCCCGACAGGATCCAGCTCTATTCGCTGCCGACGCCCAACGGGGTGAAGGTGTCGATCATGCTGGAGGAGACGGGACTGCCGTACGAGCCGCACACGATCGACATCGGCAAGGACGATACCTGGGGGCCAGAGTTCCTGTCCCTGAACCCCAACGGCAAGATCCCGGCGATCATCGATCCCGACGGCCCGGGCGGCAAGCCGCTGGGCCTGTTCGAGTCGGGCGCGATCCTCGTCTACCTCGCCGAGAAGACGGGCAAGTTCATCCCCGCCGATCCGGCCGCGCGCTACGAGACCCTGCAATGGGTCTTCTTCCAGATGGCCGCCATCGGCCCGATGTTCGGCCAGCTCGGCTTCTTCCATAAGTTCGCGGGTCGGGAATACGAGGACAAGCGGCCGCTGCAGCGCTACGTGACGGAGTCCAAGCGCCTGCTGGGCGTTCTGGAGGGCCGTCTGGCCGATCGTCCGTGGATCATGGGCGAGGACTACACGATCGCCGACATCGCCAGCCTGGGCTGGGTGCGCAATCTCGTCGGCTTCTACGGCGCGGGTGAACTCGTGGACTGGGCCTCGCTCAAGCACGTGCCGCGCTGGCTGGAAGCGGGGCTGGCCCGCCCGGCCGTTCAGCGCGGTCTGGAGATCCCCAAGCGCCCCTGAACCGAGGGGTGCGGCGCCTGCGACCAATTGGCCAGGACGTTAAGAATTAAGGTCTGATTAACCATGATGGCCCGATTTTGCGGGCGTCTTCTTTTGAAGGCACCCCACCATCACTGACTTCCACAGCCCGGCCGCAAGCCGGGCTGTTTTTTTGGAATTAGGCGCTTGCATCGGCGGGGCGAGGCGGCTATCACGCGGCCTCTTCTGAGAGCGACCTGTTCCGCGGTAGCTCAGTGGTAGAGCAGCCGGCTGTTAACCGGCTGGTCGTAGGTTCGAATCCTACCCGCGGAGCCACTCGTTTCTTCTGTTCGCTCAGAAGCTTCATAGCATTTCTGACTCGGCGTTTGGCGGATCACGGCCGCGCGCTTTTGACCCAAGTGTCGACGACGACGCGGCTTGCATCGACTCGCGGCGGCGGCTATCACCCGGCCTCTTCTTGAGAGCGACCTGTTCCGCGGTAGCTCAGTGGTAGAGCAGCCGGCTGTTAACCGGCTGGTCGTAGGTTCGAATCCTACCCGCGGAGCCACTCTTCTTCAGACCCGCGCCAGGCTTTTGCGATCTTCGCAAGTCGAGGCCCGCTCGAAGACTTTTCCAGACCTTGGCTAGACCTTAGTCCCACGAGGGCTTCGCGCGGATGATCAGCGGTACGTCGCCTTCCGCGCGGACCGCGACCCGTTCACCCTGGCGTTCGAAGATCAGGTCCACGGCCGCCGCGCCCACGCGGAGATGTTCGACGCGCAGGCGGTCGATGCCGATCGGCAGGCGCGGATCCACCAGCGCGATCTCGCCGCGATTGGCGTCGATCGTGATGCCCAGGCACGCCTGCAGCATCATGAACACCGAGCCGGCCGCCCAGGCCTGGGGCAGGCAGGCGACCGGATAGGCCACCGGCGGCTCGCCAGGTGAGCGGGGGAAGCCGCAGAACAGCTCAGGCAGGCGCATGCCCATGCGGCTGGCGGTCTCGAAGAGGTCCGCCGTCAGCTTCACCACCCCGTCGCGCTCGCCGTACCTCGACAGGCCCATCACACACAGGGCGGTGTCGTGCGGCCAGACCGAACCGTTGTGGTAGCTGATCGGATTGAACCGCGCCTCGCCGGTGGCCAGGGTGCGCACGCCCCAGCCCGAGTTGAAGTTCGGCGCCAGCAGTTGATCGCTGACCTTGCGAGCCCTTTCGGGCGAGGGCAGGCCGCAGAACAGCAGGTGACCTGGATTGGACGACAGCACCCGGCACAGCTGGCCCTGGCCGTCGATGGCGATGCCGTAGAAGCCTCGCTCTTCCATCCAGAACAGCGTCTCGACCTTCTCGCGCAGCCGCTCGGCCTTCTGGCGCCAGATCGCCGCCTGGCCGATCTCACCCCGGCGCTCGGCCAGGCGCGCCATGCCGCGATAGGCCGCGAAGGCGTAGCCCTGCACCTCAACCAGGGCGATCGGCCCGGAAGGGTAGCGGCCGTCCGCGTGGAAAACGGAGTCCTCGCTGTCCTTCCAGCCCTGGTTCGAAAGGCCGCTGTCCTGGCCCCGGGCGTAGTCGATCAGGCCGTCGCCGTCGCTGTCGCCGTCGTTCTCGATCCAGTGCATGGCCCGCTCCAGCGCCGGCCACAGCTCGTCGATCAGCTTGTCGTCGCCGGTGCGAGCCTGGTAGGCGCCGGCCAGGGCCACGAACAGCGGCGTGGTGTCGACCCCGCCGTAGTAGCGGCCGAACGGCACCTCGCCCATGGCCGGCATCTCGCCCTTGCGGGTCTCGTGCATGATCTTGCCGGGGGCGCTGTCGCGGAAGGTGGAGCGCTCCTCGGCCTGATGGGCGGCCAGGTATCGGAGCACGCCGCGCGCCAGCGAGGGCTCGAACCACAGGATCTGCCAGGCGGTGATGATCGCGTCGCGGCCGAAGGCGGTCGAGAACCACGGGATGCCGGCATAGGGATAGGGGCCGGTCTCCATCCGGGTGGTCAGCAGGGCCAGGTCCGAGCGCGATTTGCCCAGCCACTCGTTGAACAGGCGGCCCGAGCTGTTCAGGCGCGCGCCGTGCCGGCGACGCGAGCGCATGTCCCAGCGCGCCCGGGCGGCGGCGTCGCGAAAGCGTTCGCGGCTGGGCGTGTGGCCGTCGGTGATGCCGATCTCGATATAAAGCTCCGTCTCGCCCTCGGCGTGCAGCGAGAACATGAACTCGGCCTTGTGCGGCGAGAGCCGGAACGGCGCGTCCGAGAACGCGATGAACGAGGCGCGCTCGACCCCGTCCAGGCCGATATAGCTGTAGCCCGCGCGCCGCCCGTCGACATGGGGCGGGCCCTTCACGCCGCGTTTGGCGCGATGGGTGCCGCGCACCTCGAACATGTCGCGGAAGTCGGCGTCGAACTCGATGGCCATCGGCAGCAGCACGGTGTCGCGGCTGTAGTTGACGCAACGAATGCGCTCGTACAGCCGCTCGCCCCACAGGAAGCGCTTGCGCTCGATATGCAGCACGCCCGGCGGCCCCATCGGCCCGCCTGGAAAGGGCAGGGCCTGATTGGTGCTGTTGCAGGTGAAGAAGACGTTGTCGTGCGCGACGGCCGCCGACAGCAGCGACGGCGCCCGGCCGCCCAGGCTCAGGCGATAGAACGACAGGATGCGGGTGTCGTTGTGAAAGAGGCCGTCGCCCTGACCCGCGATGTCGCCGAACTGGTCGGCGACGATGAAGGTGTCCTTGTCCTTGAGGGCGTAGAGATTCTGCGGCGCGCGGACTTCCGCCGTCACGCCGTAGTCGACCGGTGCGTCCAGCGCCGGCGCGAGATTCTCCATGGCCCCTCCTTTGGTGTCGTTCAGGCGCTTGCGGCCAGGTCGACGAGGGATGGGTAGACGGCGGCTCCGTCGCACAGCTTTTCGTAAAGCGCGACGTAGCGCCGAGCCATCGCCTCGGACGAGAACCTTGTGTCGAAACGCCGACGTACGAGGTTTCGATCCAAGGCGGTCGCGCGAATGATGGCTTCGGCGGCCTGATCGTCGTTGTCGACGATGAAGCCGGTGACGCCGTCGTCGATCACCTCGGGCACCGAGCCGCAGCGATAGGCCACCACCGGCGTCCCGCAGGCCATGGCCTCGATCATCACCAGGCCGAAGGGCTCGGGCCAGTCGATCGGGAAAAGCAGGGCCTCGGCCCCGCCCAGGAAGGCCGACTTCTCATGGTCGCCGATCTCACCGACGAACTCGATCAGCGGGTCGGCCAGCAGCGGCTCGATCGTGGTCTCGAAATAGGCGCGGTCGGCGGGGTCGACCTTGGCGGCGAGCCGCAGGCGCTTGCCCAGGCGCTTGGCCAGCATGATCGCCCGGTCCGGCCGCTTTTCGGGCGAGATGCGGCCCAGGAAGGCCAGATAGCCGTCGCTCTTCTCGGAGAACCTGTAGAGGTCCGCGTTCATGCCGTGGTGGACCGTGCCGGCCCAGTTGGCGAAGGGCAGGGGGCGGCGCTGGTCGTCGCTGATCGAGACCAGCGGAAACTGGGGCCAGCGCTTGTAGACGGCGGGCAGGTCCTTCAGGTCCAGGCGGCCGTGCAGAGTGGTCAGGGTCCGCTCGGCCCGATCGGCGAAGAACGGGAACTGCACCATGTCGGTGTGGAAGTGGATGACGTCGAACGCGTCGGCCATCGCCCGCACCTCGGCGATCTGGGCCAGGTGGGCGGCCAGGTCGGACTTCAGGGGTGCGGGATCCAGGCGGATGGCCTGGTCACGGGTGGCGACCAGCCGGGCCTTGGTGTGGGCGTCGGCGCTGGCGAACAGCGTGACCTCATGGCCCAGATCGACGAGGGCGTCGGTCAGATGCGCGACGACGCGCTCGGTTCCGCCATACAGACGTGGCGGAACGGCCTCGTAAAGGGGAGTGACCTGAGCGATCTTCATGGGCGGACCTTGAGCGAGGGAACTGGACGCGGCGCTGGTCCGCCTCAAATCAGTTCCGTCGATCGCGATTGGTTCCGCCGAACGCCTTCTTGCGGCCTTATTGCTGACTGGTGCGCCGTTCCAGGCGCTCTAGTCGCTCGCGTTCCTGCCGCTCGTCGCGCTTGCGTCGTCGATACCGGCTGTAGACCTTGCGGGCCACGGCATCGAGGCGCGGCAGGAAATAGATCACAATGAGGGCGCAGATCGCGGCCGCGATCACAACTGGCGCGCTGAACATGGCAGTTCCCCTGAAGCCTACAGTTAGGGCTTCCCCCCCCTAAACCGGCGGTCGCACCGCCGATAATCAATCATTCACCATAAGGCTCAGCTGATCAATCGATGTTGTGTGACAGTGGGGGTCACTACTTCTGATGATCGCCCTTTGGTCTTTTCACCCATGGGTTCGCAAGTCGATGACGCTTTTTAGGCCTTCGCGAGGCCATTGGCGGGCAAGCGCGGCTTGGGATCGCATTGCGTTTCGGCGACGGGCGGACCTATAAGCCTGCTCGAAAGTCCAGTCCTTCGAGGGATTCCATGAGCACCGACTTCGCCGCCGCGCGGCTGAACATGGTCGAGAGCCAAATTCGCACCGCCGACGTCACCGATCTGCCGCTGCAGGACGCGCTGCGCGTCGTGGCGCGCGAGGCGGTTGTCCCGACTTCGAAGGCCTATCTGGCCTATGCCGACGCCGACATCGAATACGCGCCCGGCCGTTGGCTGCTGCGTCCGCGCGAGGTGGGCAAGCTCCTGCAGGTCCTGAAGGCCCGCGAAGGCGAGAAGGCCCTGGCCATCGCCGCGCCCTACGCGGCCGCCGTCCTGGAAAAGATGGGCCTGGCGGTCACCCGCCTGGAAGGCGACGACCTGAAGGCCGTGCCGGCCGGCTCCTACGACGTGATCATCTGCGAAGGCGCCGTGGCGCTGGCGCCCAAGGCCTGGCAGGACGCCTTGGCCGTCGGCGGCCGCCTGGGCGTGATCGAGCGCACCGGCCCGGTGGGCCGCGCGACCATCTATCTGCGCGCCGAGGACGGCGTGGGCCGCCGCCAGGCCTTCGACGCCTCGCCCCCCGTGCTGGCGGGCTTCGAGGCCGAGGCCGGTTTCAGTTTCTAGACCGCAACGCCGCCGCAACGTCTGCGTGAAAAAAGCTTAACTGGCGGCGTCTGGCGGTCCGCCTTACACGCGATCATATTGTGGCAGGGCGCGAACTTCGCGTGATTGGGGATAGAATCTTGATGTC
Source organism: Caulobacter segnis (assembly GCF_019931575.1). Lineage (NCBI taxonomy): Bacteria > Pseudomonadati > Pseudomonadota > Alphaproteobacteria > Caulobacterales > Caulobacteraceae > Caulobacter > Caulobacter segnis. Next base: position 2,028,290 of record NZ_CP082923.1, read on the forward strand.
GAACCGTCGACGGGCCGGATTGCTGGCCGCCGCTTGCAGCGCTGGCCTGATGGTCGGCGTGTTTTCCGCTGCGCCCCTTTCGACGGTAAGGGCCGAGACCCTGGCCGACGCGATCGCCCTGGCTTACCAGACCAACCCGACCCTGCAGCAGCAGCGCGCCAGCGCCCGGATCACGGACGAGGGCGTGGTCCAGGCCAAGACCGGCTTCCGTCCGACCGTCGGCGGCGAGCTGGACGTCACGGGGTCGAACACCAACCCGCCCGGCTCGGGTCCCAACACGAAGATCTCGGGCAGCAGCGCGACGGTCTCGATCAGCCAGCCGCTCTATACGGGCGGTCGCGCCAGCGCCAATCTCAGCGCCGCCGAGGCCGACGTGCTGTCGTCCCGCGAGACGCTGCGTTCGGTCGAGCAGAGCGTGCTGGTCAATGTCGTCCAGGCCTATGTCGACGTCCGCCGCGACCAGGAACGCCTGCGCATCGCCAAGGAGAACGTCGCGGTCCTGCAGCGCCAGCTGGATGAATCCAACGCCCGCTTCGACGTAGGCGAGATCACCCGCACCGACGTGGCCCAATCCCAAGCCCGCCTGGCCGCAGCCAAGGCCGGCCTGTCGGGCGCCCAGGCCCAGCTGGAAGTCAGCCGCGCCGGCTACGCCGCCACCGTCGGCCAGACGCCCAGCGAGCTGGCCCCGGAACCGACCCTGGCCGGCCTGCTGCCGGGTTCGGTCGACCAGGCCTTCGAGGCCGCCCAGACCACCAACCCGGGCGTGACCTCGGCCAAGTACAATGAGCAGGCCGCCGCCGCCCGCGTGGCCGTGGCCAAGGCCGGCTACCGTCCGACCGTCTCGGCGCGCGCCGGCCTTGGCTACGCCGCCGACCGCACCGGCGGCGCCGGCAGCCAGTTCGACGACTACAGCCGCACCGTCTCGGGCGCGATCACGGCTTCGGTGCCGATCTTCACCGGCGGCCTGACGACCTCGCAGGTCCGCGCCGCCAACGAACGCGAGAACGCCGCCCGCAGCGCCACCGAAGGCGCCAAGCGCACGGCGATCCAGCAGGTCTCGAACGCCTGGAGCAATCTCCTGGCCTCGCGCGCCCAACTGGTCTCGAACGAGGAGCAGGTCCGCGCCACCCGCATCGCCTTCGAGGGCGTGCGCCAGGAGAAGCAGGTCGGCCTGCGCACGACCCTGGACGTGCTGAACGCCCAGCTGGAGTTGTCGAACGCCGAGCTGGCCCTGGTTGGCGCCCGCCGCGACGAATATGTGGCCAGCGCCGTCGTGCTGCAGGCCATGGGCCAGCTGGACGTCTCCAAGCTGTCGTCGACCACGACGGCCTACGATCCGAAGACGTCCTACGACCGCGTGACGCACAGCGTGGGCTGGGTGCCGTGGGAGCCGGTCGTCCAGGCGATCGACAAGGTCGGCGCGCCCTCGACCAAGCCGCAGGGCGGATCTAAGTAGGACAAGCGCCCGCGTCGATTTCGCCCAGGCGCGGACTTGCGCTTGCTTAACACGCGTAAGTCTGCACCATCGCGGACGAAGCGCGTCCTAGAGCGCGCAAGGATTCGTACCTCTTTACGACGGCTTCGCACATGTCCGATCAGAGCTCTCAAGAACCGACGATGGAGGAGATCCTCGCCTCCATCCGACGCATCATCTCTGAGGATGATGCGCCGGCGGAGCCGGCTGCCGAGGCCGCGCCCGAGCCGGAACTGGAAGCCGAGCCCGAGCCGGAACCGGAGCCCATCGAGGAAGACGTCCTCGAGCTGACCGATCCGATCGCGCCCGAGCCGGAGCCGGAACCCGAGCTGCCGCCGCTCGAGACGGTCGGCGACATCGACGTCTATTCGCCGCCGCCGCCCGAGCCGGAACCGGCGCCCGCGTCGCCGCCGATCTTCGATCGCGACGAAGTGGCCGACAACCTGGTCGGCGACACCGCCGCCTCGGCCGCCGCCAGCGCCTTCGGCAGCCTGAGCTCGGCCCTGCTGATGCCCAAGGACGGCCGCACTCTGGAAGACGTCGTGCGCGAGCTGCTGCGCCCGCTGCTCAAGGAGTGGCTGGACCAGAACCTGCCGCGCATCGTCGAGACCAAGGTCGAGGAAGAGGTACAGCGCATCGCTCGCGGTCGCGGCTAGGCTCTTCCGAGACCCGGAAAATCGAGGCGGTCGCCGTGGCGGCCGCCTTTTTCGTTGCGAAATACCTCAGAAAACCAAGGCCCGGCGGTTTCGCGCCGGGGCCGCAGATGGCATATCCGCTCCGCCATGCTCGATAAGACCTTCGATCCCAAATCCGTCGAACCTCGCCTGTACGCCGCCTGGGAGGCCTCCGGGGCCTTCAAGCCCAGCGAGGACCCCAGCGCCGAACCGTTCGTCATCGTCATCCCGCCGCCGAACGTGACGGGCTCGCTGCACATCGGCCACGCGCTGAACAACACGCTGCAGGACGTGCTGACCCGCTTCCACCGCATGCGCGGCAAGGCCGCCCTGTGGCTGCCGGGCACCGACCACGCGGGCATCGCGACCCAGATGGTCGTCGAGCGTCAGTTGGCGGCCCAAGGTAACATCGGCCGGCGCGACATGGGCCGCGAGGCCTTCGTCGACAAGGTCTGGGAATGGAAGGCCGAGAGCGGCGGGGCCATCACCAACCAGCTGCGCCGCCTGGGCGCCAGCTGCGACTGGTCGCGCGAGCGCTTCACCCTGGACGAAGGCCTGTCGGCCGCTGTTCGCAAGGTGTTCGTCCAGCTCTACAAGCAGAACCTGCTTTATCGCGACAAGCGCCTGGTCAACTGGGACCCGCAGTTCCAGACCGCCATCTCCGACCTCGAGGTCGAGCAGAAGGAGGTCGACGGCGCCTACTGGCACTTCGCCTATCCGCTGGCCGACGGCGTCACCTACCAGCACCCGATCGCCTTCGATGACGAGGGTAAGCCGACCGAGTTCGAGACCCGCGACTACATCGTCGTGGCGACCACGCGTCCGGAGACGATGCTGGGCGACACCGGCGTGGCGGTTCACCCTGACGACGAGCGCTACAAGGGCCTGGTCGGCAAGTTCGTGAATCTGCCGATCGTCGGCCGCCGCATCCCGATCGTCGCCGACGACTACGCCGACCCGACCAAGGGCTCGGGCGCGGTGAAGATCACGCCCGCGCACGACTTCAACGACTTCGGCGTCGGCAAGCGCGCCGGCCTGGAGGCGATCAACATCCTGACGCCCGAGGCCAAGCTGAATGACTCGGTTCCGGCCGAGTTCGTCGGCCTGGACCGCTTCGTCGCGCGCAAGGCCATCGTCGCCCGCGCCGAGGAAGAGGGCTGGCTGAAGGAGATCGAGAAGACCAAGCACATGGTCCCGCACGGCGACCGTTCGGGCGTGGTCATCGAGCCGTTCCTGACCGACCAGTGGTACGTCGACGCCAAGACCCTGGCTCAACCGGCCCTGAAGGCCGTCGAGAACGGCGACACGGTCTTCGAACCCCGCCACTGGGAGAAGACCTACTTCGAATGGCTGCGCAACATCGAGCCGTGGTGCGTCTCGCGCCAGCTGTGGTGGGGCCACCGCATCCCGGCCTGGTTCGGCCCGGAAGGCGCGATCTTCGTCGAAGAGACGGAAGAGGCCGCCTACGCCGCCGCCAAGGCCCAGTTCGGCGAGAACGTCGTCCTGACCCAGGACGAAGACGTCCTCGACACCTGGTTCAGCTCGGCCCTGTGGCCGTTCTCGACCCTGGGGTGGCCGGAAAAGACCGCCGACCTGGCCCGGTTCTACCCGACCAGCACCCTGGTCACCGGCTTCGACATCATCTTCTTCTGGGTCGCCCGGATGATGATGATGGGCATCCACTTCATGGGCGAAGTCCCGTTCAAGCAGGTGTTCATCAACGCCCTCGTCCGTGACGAGAAGGGCGCCAAGATGAGCAAGTCCAAGGGCAACGTGATGGATCCGTTGATCCTGATCGACGAACTGGGCTGCGACGCGGTGCGCTTCACCATGACGGCGATGTCGGGCCAGGCGCGCGACATCAAGCTCTCCAAGCAGCGCATCGAGGGCTATCGCAACTTCGGCACCAAGCTGTGGAACGCTTCGCGCTTCGCCCAGATGAACGAGTGCGTGCGCGTCGAGGGCTTCGATCCCGCGACCGTGCAGCAGCCGATCAACAAGTGGATCCGCGGCGAGACGGTCAAGACGGTCGCCGAGGTCACCAAGGCCCTGGAAGCCCCGTCGTTCGACGAGGCCGCCGGCGCCCTGTACCGCTTCGTCTGGAACGTCTTCTGCGACTGGTACCTGGAGCTGGCCAAGCCGATCCTGAACGGCGATGACGCGGCGGCCAAGGCCGAGACCCGCGCCACCGCCGCCTGGGCGCTGGACGTGATCCTCAAGCTTCTGCATCCGGTGATGCCGTTCATCACCGAGGAGCTGTGGGAGAAGACCGCCGAGTTCGGCCCGGCCCGCGACAGCATGCTGATCTCGGCCCAGTGGCCGGACCTGCCGGAAGGCTGGATCGACCCCGAGGCCGAGGCCGAGATCGGCTGGCTGGTCGAAACCGTCGGCGAGATCCGCTCGATCCGCGCCGAGATGAACGTGCCGCCGTCGGCCAAGCCGGCGCTCAGCGTCGTCGGCGCCAGCGCCGAGACCAAGGCGCGCCTGGCCCGTCACCGCGACCTGCTGCTGACCCTGGCCCGGCTGGATAGCGTCCGCGAAGCTGAAACCCCTCCGACGGGCTCGGTCCCGATCGTGATGGGCGAAGCGACCGGCGCCCTGGCCATCGCCGACTTCATCGACCTGGCCGCCGAGAAGGCGCGCTTGACCAAGGAAATCGCCGGCCACGTCGGCGAGATCGAGAAGGTCGGCAAGAAGCTCGGCAACCCCGACTTCCTGGCCCGCGCCAAGGAAGAGGTCGTCGAGGAGAACCGCGAGCGCCTCGCCGAAGCCGAAGCCGCCAAGGCCAAGCTCGAAGCGGCGCTGAGCCGTCTGGAGTCGGTGGGCTAGGGGCTCATCGCAGCGAATAGGGAAGGGCGGCGTCTCCTCGAGAGCGCCGCCCTTTTCTTATTTGGCGTAGACCGCGTCGCGCAGTTCGCGGGTCACCTGGCCGTTCATGCCTTCGAAGGCGGTGTTGGACATCAGCACCACGGTGAGTCCGTTCTTCGGATCGACGAACCAGTTGTGGCCGTAGACGCCGCCCCAGGCCAGGGTTCCCGCGCCTTGCGGGGTCTTGGCCAGCGCCGGATCGTCCAGCACCGCCCAGCCATAGCCGAAGCCCCAGCCGGGCCCTTGCGTCGCCGCCTGCGGGCCGACCTGGTCCTTGGTCATCTCGGCGACCGTCGCGCCCTTCAGGATCGGCGCGCCGCCCTTGCGGAGGGCCTCCAGCAGAGCCAGCACGTCGCCGGCCTTGCCGACCATGCCGGCGCCGCCGGACGGGAATTCCTCGGCGTGGGTCGCGCGGCTAGGCGCGAAGCGGACGAAGGTCGGACCGATCGGGACGTCCTGGTTGTCGGTCATCCGCGTCGGCGCCGGCTGGGCGTTGGCGTATGGCGTGGCCAGGCGGGCGGCGTCCTTGGCGACGAAGCCGGCGTCCTTCAGGCCCAACGGGGTCGTGACCGTCTCGGCCACCACCTCGGGCAGGGTCTTGCCCGCGGCTTTCTCGACGACGTCGCCCAGCACGTCGATGGCCACCGAGTAGCGCCACTTCGAGCCCGGCGGAAAGGCCAGCGGGGCCTGGCCGATGCGGCGGACGTTCTCGTCCAGGCTGATCCCCGACAGGTCGATGCCGTCCGAGACGCCCAGCGCGTGGTACGGGTGCGACGGCCCCTCGGCCAGGCCGTAGGTCAGGCCGGCGGTGTGGGTCAGCAACTGGTGGATGGTGATGACGGGCGTCGTCCCGCTGGCCAGCTTCGGCTTGAAGTCCGGCAGGTAGGCGGTCACCGGATCGTCCAGCCGGACCTTGCCCTGCTCGACCAGGCGCATGATGGCGGCGCTGACGAACGGCTTGGTCACCGACGAGAAGCGGAAGACGGCGTCTTCGGTCATCGGCCGGCCCGCCTCGCGGTCGGCCAGGCCGGCGGCGCGGTGATAGACCAGCTTGCCGTCGCGGGCGACCAGCACCACCACGCCCACCAGCCGCTGCTCGGCGATGGCTCGGTCCAGCACGCCGTCGATCCGAGCCTTTAGCGCCGCGTCCGGCGCCGGGGCGAGGGTGTCCGCCCGGGACGCGGCGAGGGCGACGGCGGGCGCCGTCAGGGCCAGGCCCAGCGCGACGGCCAGCGGCTTCATCCAGGTGCGCATCACGACTCCCTTGTCTTGTCGGTCCTGGATTTGAGCAATGCCGCGCGGTTCGCAAGGGGCTTGCGACATGACCAAGGATTAACTGGGCCAGGGCGCGCCCGGCTGGTCTTCTCCCGCCACGTATCAGGGGGCGTGAACGTGAGAGTTTTGGGTCTGGGACTTCTAGCGCTGGGCCTGGCGGTCGCGAGCGCCCGGGCCGCGCCGGATCCGGTCGAGCACGCCGACGCCATCGTCCGCCGCGCCATGGCCGAGCAGCATATCCCGGGCCTGCAGATCGCCGTCGTGAAGGACAGCAAGATCGTCATGTCCCGCGCTTACGGCGTGGCCAATCTCGCCAAACGGACAGCGGTGACGCCGGATACGGTCTTTCCGATCAACTCGATCACCAAGGCCTTCACCGGTGTGGCCGCTATGCGCGAGGTCGAGGCGGGGAGGCTGGATCTCTCCAAACCGATCGGAAGTTACGTCGCCGATCTGCCGGAGAGTTGGTGCGGGATCGAGGTCCGCCGCCTGCTCAGCCATACCTCGGGCCTGCCGGACTTCGACGACAGCGACGGCGACGGGGCGGCCGCCTGGAGCGCCACCCTGGCCAAGCCGATCCGGTTCCCGCCCGGTCAGCGGTTCGACTACAACCAGACCAACTACGCGCTCGTGCAGATGGCCATCAATGGCCTGCGCGGGAGGCCGCGCGACGCGACCCTGGCCGACGAGCAGTTCGCCTTGGCCGGCATGAGCCATAGCGGCCATGGCGACACCCGCGACGCGAGGCCCGGGCGAGTGGTGTCCTACGGCTATCGCCAGGCCACGCCCGACCAGCCTGTCGTTAGGACCGAGATCTTCTCACCGCTGCATCGCGCGGCGGCCGGCATGAACAGCACCGCAGACGACATGGCCAGGTGGTTGATCGCCTTGCAGCGGGGCAAGCTGCTGGGGTCCGCCGCCCGCCAGGCGATGTGGACGCCCGTGGCCTTCACCAGCGGCCAGAACGGCCAATGGGGCATGGGTTGGCTGGTCCTGGATCGTCCGGCGCATCGCGCGGTGGCCATGACGGGCGGCAGCCGCTCGGCGGTCTATCTCTATCCGGACGACAAGGTCGGGGTGGTGATCCTGACCAACCTGGCCGGTTCGACGCCCGAGGACCTGGTCGACGAGATCGCCCAGGGCTTCATTCCCGGCATGACCTTGACCGGCGTTCCCGCCCTGCGCGCGGCTTTGACCGGACAGGAGGGGGCCGATCCGTCGGCGAGCGTCGCCGCCTTCCGCGCCGCCCATCCCGGCTTCGGGGCCGACGAGCACGCGCTGAACGACTGGGGCTATCGCCTGCTGGCCTTCGGCAAGCCGCGCTCGGCCCTGGCGGTGCTGAAACTGACGGCCGACCTCTATCCGGCCAGCGGCAACGCCTTCGACAGCCTGGGCGAGGCCTACGCCACCAACGGCGACAAGGCGTCGGCGATCGACGCCTATCGCAGGTCGCTGGCCCTGGATCCCTCGAACAAGAACGCCGAGGCCTGGTTGAAGCGGCTCGAAAAATGAGCTGGGCGGGGTTGTAACTTATCAATGTTCTCCTAGCGTCAAACGGACGTTTGCATCCAGCTTCGGCCTGTGCTCTGTCTTCACCGAACGCGCTCGCTCAACAAGGCGCGACACCGTACCGGGAGAGTGAAATGACCCAGGCCGCCCCCAAGCTCGCGCCGTGGCCCGCGATGTCCGTCCAGCAAGCCTATGCGCTGATCACCGCGCCCGGCACACCCGGCGAGATGGAGGAGGTGGAGATCCGGGGGGTGAAGACCCGCACCTGGAAGAACGCCCCGCCCACCTTGCGCGACACCGTCGCCTTCGGCCGCGCCCATGGCGACAAGACCTTCCTGGTCCACGAGGACGAGCGGGTCAGCTTCGAGGCCTTCTACCGCGCCGTGACCCATATGGCGGCTGAACTGGAAGCCTTCGGCGTCCAGAAGGGCGACCGGGTCGCCATCGTGATGCGCAACCTGCCGGAATGGCCGGTGGCCTTCTACGGCGCGCTGTCGCTGGGGGCGATCGTCACGCCGCTGAACGCCTGGTGGACCGGGGCGGAGCTGGAATACGGGCTGGTCGATTCCGGGGCCAAGGTCGCCATCGTCGACGTCGAGCGCTACGAGCGCCTGACCGAACATCTCCATAACTGCCCGGACTTGCAGCGGGTCTATGTCAGCCGCTCGCCCGAGGAGATCTCCCATCCGTACGTGATCCATCTGGAGAGCGTGATCGGCGGGGCCAACGACTGGGCCAAGCTGGAGGAGAAGCCGCTGCCGACCGTGGCCATCGCCCCGGACGACGACGCGACGATCTTCTACACGTCGGGCACCACGGGTAAGCCGAAGGGCGCCATCGGCACCCACCGCAACATCAACAGCAACATCTTCGCCGCCGCCGCCGCCGGCGCGCGCAGCTTCCTGCGACGGGGCGAGGCGCCGCCCCAGCCCGATCCCAGCCTGCCGCAGAAGGGCTCGCTGATCTCGGTGCCATTCTTCCACGCCACCGGTTGTTTCGCCGTGTTGAACCCCTCGCTGTTCGCCGGCGCCAAGCTGGCCATGATCCGCAAGTGGGATCCGGACAAGGCGATGCAGCTGATCCAGGACGAGCGCCTGACCCAGATGGGCGGCGTGCCGACCATCGCCTGGCAGATCATCGAGCATCCCAACCGCGAGAAGTACGACCTGTCGTCGATCGAAGCCGTGGCCTATGGCGGCGCGCCGTCGGCGCCGGAGTTGGTCCGCAAGATCAAGGAGGTCTGGCCCAAGTCCTCGCCCGGCAACGGCTGGGGCATGACCGAGACCTCGGCCACGGCCACCTCGAACTCGGCCGAGGACTACGAGAACCGTCCCGACAGCTGCGGTCCCGCCGTGCCGGTCACCGACCTGAAGATCATGACCGTCGAGGCGCCGTACCGCGAACTGCCGATCGGCGACGTTGGCGAGCTGTGGTGCAAGGGCCCGCAGGTCGTGCGCGGCTACTGGAACAAGCCCGAGGCCACCGCCCAGACCTTCATCGACGGCTGGGTGCGTACGGGCGACCTGGCGCGCCTGGACGCCGAGGGCTTCTGCTTCATCATCGACCGCGCCAAGGACATGCTGATCCGGGGCGGTGAGAACATCTACTGCATCGAGGTCGAGAACTGCCTCTACGACCACCCGGCGGTGATGGACGCGGCCCTGGTCGGCATCCCCCACAAGACCCTCGGCGAGGAGCCGGCCGCCGTGGTCACCCTGAAGCCGGGCGCCGAGGCCAGCGAAGCCGAACTGCGCGCCTTCGTCGCCGATCGCCTGGCGGCCTTCAAGGTGCCGGTGAAGGTGGTGTTCTGGCACGAGACCTTGCCGCGCAACGCCAATGGCAAGATCATGAAGAACGAACTGAAGAAGGTGTTCGTCGAGGGCTGACGCCTTCGCGACCGGACAAGAGGCAAGGGCCCGCATCGCGTGATGCGGGCCCTTTTCGCTAGGCGCTGACCGGCGGCTGGCGATGAGCCCACGGCTGGGCCTCTTCCAGCTGGTAGGCCAGCTGGAACAGCAGGGCCTCGCCGCCCGCGCGGCCGGACAGCTGAACGCCTACCGGCAGCCCGTCCGGGGTCCAGTGCAGCGGCACGCTCATGGACGGCGCGCCGGCGACGTTCTGGACCGGTGTGTAGCCGACATAGCTGTTCAGTCGCGCCTGCAGCTCCGGGAACGGCACCCACCCCGCGACATGGCCCAGAGCGACCGGCGGCTGGCCCAGCACCGGCGACAGGATGACGTCGTAGGTCGTCAGCCACGTGTCGTAGGTCTTCATGTCGTCGTTCAAGCGGGCGAGGGCGCCGGGCAGGACGTCCGGCGGCAGCTGACCGACCAGCTCGGCCATGGCCAGGCTGAAGGGCTCCAGCACCTCGGCGTCGGGCTTGCGGCCCAGGGCCTGGCCGATGGCGGCGACCAGCTCGGCCGCGCCGCTGGCCCACAGCACCGTGAAGTCGAAGCCGAAGCGGGCGCCGTCCATCGGCAAGGCCGTCGGTTCGACCGCGTGGCCCAGGCTCTCCAGCAGCCTGGCGGCGTTCTCGACGGCGGCGCGCACCTCCGGATCGGGCGCCTGACCGCCGCCGGTGTTCATGACGAGGCCGATCTTCAAGGACCTGTTCAGCGGCTCGGAGACCATGCCGACCGGCTTGAACGGCGCGTCGGCGTCGGTGCGCTCGGTGGCCGCGAAGATGGCCGCGGAGTCGCGGACGCTGCGCGACACCACGTGCGAGACCGAAAGGTCTATGGCCCAGGTGCTGGGACGGTTCGGCAGCATGCGGCCGCGCGAGGGCTTGAGGCCGAAGAGGCCGCAGTTCGACGACGGGATGCGAATGGAGCCGCCGCCGTCGCTGGCGTGGGCGACCGGGACCATGCCGGACGCCACGGCCGCGGCCGCGCCGCCGGACGAGCCGCCCGAGGAGCGGTCGAGGTTCCAGGGATTGTGGGTCGGCGGGAAGCCCATCGGCTCGGTGGTGGGCAGGAAGCCGTATTCCGGCGTCGCGGACTTGCCGATCGTCACCAGGCCGGCGGCGTCGAAGGCGTCGATATAGGGCGTCTGCTCGGTGTCAGGGGCGGCCCCCAGCATGCCGCGTGAGCCGTAGTAGGTGGGCAGGCCCTTGTAGGGATCCAGGTCCTTGACCAGGAACGGGACGCCGGCGAACGGGCCCGAGAGGCGACCCGTCCTGGCCTTGTCCAGCGCGCGATCATAGTCGGTGGTGACGATCGCGCCGATCCTGGGCTCCAGGGCCTGCGCCTTGCGGATGGCGTCCTCGACGACCTCGACGGCGCTGACCTCCTTGCGACGGATGCGGGCGGCAAGTTCGGTGGCGTCGGGCGTCCAGGGTGTGGTCATTCATCTCTTCCCTTGGGCCGGCGTCTGGCGCGCCGGTGATCGATGTTCAGTTGAACCCGAAGAGACCTGGGCCGCAACCCCATGCTAGAGGGCGGAGCAAGGGTTTCGAGGAGGCCGCGTGGCCAGGAAACGGATCGATCAACTGCTCGTCGAGCGAGGCGTCTTCGACAGCCGCGCCAAGGCCCGCGCGGCCGTGGAGGCGGGGCTTGTCGTGGTCGCCGGCAAGGTGATCGCCAAGCCCGCCGAGGCGGTCGACGTGGACGCCGAGATCGTCGCCCAGGCCGCTCATCCGTGGGTGGGCCGGGGCGCGCTGAAGCTGGTGCATGCCCTCGACCTCTGGCCGGTCGGGGTCGAGGGACGCGTGGCGATCGACGTGGGCGCGTCCACGGGCGGCTTCACCGAGGTGATGCTGTCGCGCGGCGCGGCGAAGGTGTTCGCGGTCGATGTCGGCCGCGATCAGCTGCACGTCCGGCTGAAGACCGATCCGCGCGTGGTCGACCTGTCCGGCGTCGACGCCCGGGCGCTGGACGTGGCCCTGATCCCGACGCGGCCCCAGTTGGTCGTCAGCGACGTCAGCTTCATCTCACTGACCAAGGCCCTGCCGGCGGCGCTGGATTTGGCGGAGTTGGGAGCCGACCTCGTCGCGCTGATCAAGCCGCAGTTCGAGGCTGGCCGCGAGCACATCGGCAAGGGCGGTCTGCTGAAGGATCCCGAGGTCATCGCCCGGGTCGAGCGCGAGATCGTCGACTTCCTGGAAGCGTCCGGCTGGTCGGTGCGGGGCTTGGCCGAAAGCCCGATCACCGGCGGCGAGGGCCAGGTCGAGCGGCTGGTCTGGGCGCAAAAGAAATCGGCCGCCCGCTAGGGACGGCCGATCGTCTACCACAAGGTGCTTCGAAACTTAGTCGACGACCTGGTACTTGCCATTGGCGTCCGGGCAGACGCGCACGAAGCGCTTCTGGACGCGACCGTCCGGCAGGTAGATCGGGCTTTCGGCCAGGGTGCAGCCGTTGACATCGGCCTGGCCGGCGCGATCGGCCACGCGGTAACCTTCGCGACGCTCGTAGGTGTGTTCGTAGTAGCTGTCGCGATCGGCGTCTCGGCGGGCGTCTTCGTACGAGCTGGAGCGATAGTCGCGATCGACGCTGTCGTTGTAGGCCGACGGCGGCGGGGGAGGCGGCGGGGGCGGCGCGCGACCGGGTGTGCAGGCGGCCGAGTTCTTGCCGATGCTCGAGCCGATCACCGCGCCCAGCAGGCCGCCCAGGACCGCACCCTCGGTGCGGGCGCCGTTGGCGGCGACGCCGCTGCCGATCGCCGCGCCGATACCGGCGCCGGCCAGGCCGCCGCCCGTGCCGCGCTGCGTCGTCGAGCGCTGGCAGGGGTCGTAGTAGTAGCCCTGACGATCGTAGGCGCCGCTGTAGCTGGAAGAGCCATAGGCCTGGGCCGAGGCCAGGGTCGGCGACAGCACGCCGCAGACGAGGGCGGCGGTGACGCCCAGCACGGTCTTCATCTTGGTGATCCTGCTCTTGGTGGCGGTCATGGTCATGAGAGAGCTTGTCTTTTTAGGGGCGGCCTTCGCCGCCACGCCCATCCGTGGATCTAGGAATGGCGCAGCCAACATGAATGGCGGCTGACCGAGATATTCAGCTTCGATCGCCCGCATAGAATTTCCTCGGGCGCGCCGTTTTTGGGGTATGGACGGCCGATGCAAGAACTGACGATCAACGCGGTCGGCGCTCAGGGCGACGGTCTCTCCCGCCTCGGCGACGGCAAGCCGGCCTTCGTGCCTCTCACCCTGCCCGGCGAGACGGTGCTGGCGCATATGGATGGCGCGCGCGCCGAGATCGCCGAGATCCTGACCGCCAGTCCCGACCGGGTCGAGCCGGTCTGCAGGCATTTCGGCGCGTGTGGCGGCTGCGCCCTGCAGCACTGGGCCGCCGAGCCCTATCGCGCCTGGAAGGCCGAGCAGATCCGCATCCAGCTGTCGATGGAGGGCCTGGAGACCGAGATTCTACCGACCTTCGCCGCGCCGCCGGCTTCGCGCCGCCGCGTGGCGCTGCACGCTCGCAAGGGCGGCAAGGGGCAGGGCGCGCGCCTGGGCTTCAAGGAGCGTCGCTCCTGGAACCTCGTGCCGATCGAGGAATGTCCCGTCACCGATCCGCGTCTGGTGGCGGCCTTTCCCGCGCTGGCCCGGCTGGCCGAGCCGTTCCTGGAGCATCCGAAGTCGGCGCCGACCCTGCATGTCACCATGACCGGCACGGGCCTGGACATCGACGTCACCGGCGTCGAGCGCAAGAGCGGCGGTCTGTCGGCCGACGCCCGCATGCGCGCCGCCATGGCGGCCAGCGAAGGCGACTTCGCGCGCGTCACCCTGGCCGGTGAGATCGTCTACGGCGCGCGCCAGCCGCTGGTGAAGCTGGGCCCGGCTGTCGTCGCCCTGCCGCCGGGCGCCTTCCTGCAGGCCGTGCCGGCCGCCGAGCGGGCCATGGTCGACTTCGCCGTCGCCGAAGCGCAGGGCGCGAGCCGGATCGCTGATCTCTATTGCGGCGTCGGCACCTTCACCTTCCGCCTGGCCGAGGTCGGTTCGGTCCACGCCGCCGAGATGAACCCCCAGGCCATCGCCGCCCTGAAGGCCGCGATCGGCGCGACGCCCGGCCTCAAGCCGATCACCGCCGAGGCCCGCGACCTGGTCAAGCGTCCGGTGCTGAGCACTGAGCTGGCCAAGACCGACGTCGTGGTCATCGACCCGCCCCGCGCCGGCGCCGCCGAGCAGACGGTCGAAATCGCCAAGTCCAAGGTCGCCAAGGTCGTCGGCGTATCCTGCAACCCCGGCACCTTCGCCAAGGACGCCCGCGCCCTGGTCGACGCCGGCTTCCGGCTGGAGAAGGTGCTGCCCGTGGACCAGTTCGTCTGGTCGCCCCATATTGAACTGGTCGGTGTCTTCACGCGATGAGGCCAGGATGGACGAGCGACGCACGAGGACGGCCTTCGCGCTCGACGCCGTAGGCCAGCGGGCCAGGGCCGCGGTGAAGGCGGCGTGGTGGACGGCCACCGGTTCGCTGGCGCGGTCCCTGACCCAGCCCGCCAAGGGGGAGCAGGCGCGCAGCTTCTCGCCCCGCTCCGCGCCGACGGTGAAGGCCAGCCTGCGCCGCGCCTATCTGGAGGCCTTCGAGAAGGACGCGCGCGACGTGGCGGCGGGACTCTATCCCGCCGTCGAGGAGGGCTTGGTCCGTCCCTCGGCTGCCGTGCGCGAAGCCGCCGACTTCATCGCCGACGCCTTCGAGGTCGACCAGCGCCGTCGGCGGGGCGACGGCGTCGAGGTGCGCGGCGAGGTCAATGGCCAAGCTTATCCAAGCTATTATCGCCAGAACTTCCACTTCCAGTCTGGCGGCTGGTTCACGCCGGAAAGCGCCCGCCGCTACGACGCCCAGGTCGAGGCGCTGTTCTCCGGCACGGCCGGGGCGATGCGCCGCCGCGGCCTGTCGCTGCTGGCGAGGCATTGGCGTGGCCGCGACCATCGCGACGCCAGGATCCTCGACGTGGCCTGTGGTTCGGGCGCGTTCCTCAAGGACCTGAAGGCGGCGTTCCCGCGCGCGGCGATCGCCGGCCTGGACCTCTCCGAGCCCTATCTGGCGCGGGCGCGCAAACAGGCTGGCGCCGGCGGGATCAAGGCCAATGCCGAGGCCTTGCCGTTCGCGGATTCGTCATTGGATGCGGTGACTTGCGTCTATCTCCTCCACGAACTTCCGCCGCGCGTCCGGCCCGTGGTGGCCGCCAGTTTGGCGCGGGTTCTCAAGCCTGGCGGCGTGCTGGTCGTGGTCGACTCGATCCAGCCGACCGACGCGCCGGACCTGGCCCGATTGCTGGAGGCCTTCCCGGTCTATTTCCACGAGCCATATACGGCAGCTACGCCGAGACCGATCTGCCGGCCCTGTTCGCCGGCGCGGGGCTGCGGCTGATCGGCGAGGATCGCGCCTTCCTGACCAAGGCCTTGCTGCTGGAGAAACCCGTCGGCTAAGCAAGGGTGGGGATCGAGGGCGGCGGTTTGCAGGCGTATCAGGCGGGACGACGGTACGAGACGCTGGACGGCCTGCGCGGCGTCGCGGCGATCGGCGTCATGCTCTACCACATCGGCAGCTGGACCGGCCGCGCCTGGCTGATCCCGCACGGCTACCTGGCCGTCGACTTCTTCTTCTGTCTGTCGGGGTTCGTCCTGGCCCACGCCTATGGGCGGCGCGAGATCGACTGGCTGGGCTTCATGCGCCAGCGACTGATCCGGCTGTGGCCGCTGATCGCGCTGACCATGCTGGCCGGCGCGACGGTGATCATCGAGCATCGCGAGCGCGTGCCGGGGTGGCTGGGCTTGGGGCTCCTGATGATCCCGCGCGTCTGGGTCGACGGCAGCGGTTTCTCGCCGCTTTTCCCTTTGAATCCGCCGGCCTGGTCGCTGTTCTTCGAGTTGGTCGTCGGTGCGGCCTGGTTCCCGATCCGGCGGCTGGGCGTGATGGGCCATGTGCTGATGCTCGTGCTGCTGGTCCCGGTCATGGCCTATGTCGCGCATGGCATGGGCGGGGTGCTGACCGGCTGGGATCGCGGGACCTTCGTGATCAGCTTCCTGAGGACGATCTTCGCCTTCCTGCTGGGTTGGGGCTGCTATCGCGTCCAGGCGTTCACCGACCTGACGGTCCCCGCCTGGGTCCTGGCGGCCGTCCTGTTCGCCATCTTGGCTTTCCCGTGGACGTCGTTGAATTGGCTCTATGATTTCATCTGCGTGAGCGTGGTCTTTCCGCTGATGGTGCTGGCCGGGCGGCGCGATCCCGACGGCGTCCAGGGCGTGTTGTGCCGCGTCTCCGGCGCGATCTCGTATCCGCTGTACGCCCTGCACTGGCTGGGCTGGGAGCTGATGCTGAGGCTGTTTCGGGCGATCGGCGGCAAGGGCTATCCGATCGGCTTCGTCCTGGTCGCGATCCCGGTCGTCGTGCTCTTCGCCTGGACGGTGCTGAAGCTCTATGACGAGCCGGTCCGCCGCCGCCTGCGAGCGCTCTAAAAAATCCTCGGCCCGATGTCGGATGCGGGCATAGTTCACCGTCCTTGGAACGGAGAAAGAGGATCGCCCATGCTCTACGCCATACTCTGCTACAACGACGAGGACGTGATCTGCGGCTGGTCCAAGGAGCACGAGGACGGCGTCATGGAGAAGCTGGGCGTCGTCCAGGAGAGGTTGGCCAAGGAGGGGCGCCTGGGCCCGGTCGCCCGCCTGATGCCGACCACGGCCGCCACGACCCTGCGCAAGGATCGCGAGCCGCCGCTGGTGCTGGACGGGCCGTTCGCCGAGACCAAGGAGCAGTTGCTGGGCTTCTACGTCGTCGACTGCGAGTCGCTGGACGGCGCGCTCGACATCGCCAAGGACCTGGGCAAGGCCAATCCTGGCGGCTCGTACGAGATCCGGCCGATCGCGCTGTTCATGCCCGGCGAGCCCAAGGAGGCCGTCGGCGCGTGACCGATCTGGGTTGGATCGAGGGGGCGATCACCGCCGCTCGGCCACAGGCCATGGCGGCGCTGTTGCGCTATTTCCGCGACATGGACGCGGCTGAGGAAGCGTTCCAGGACGCCTGCCTGCGCGCCCTGAAGAGTTGGCCCAAGAACGGTCCGCCCCGCGATCCGACCGCCTGGCTGATCATGGTCGGCCGCAACGCCGCCATCGACGCCGTCCGCAAGACCAGCCGCGAGACCGTCCTACCGCCCGAGGATCTGCTGTCCGACCTGGAGGACGCTGAAGCCGAGGCGGCCGAGCGGCTGGACGGTTCGCACTATCGCGACGACGTCCTGCGCTTGCTGTTCATCTGCTGCCATCCGGACCTGCCGGCGACCCAGCAGATCGCCCTGGCTTTGCGGATCGTCTCCGGGTTGTCGGTCAAGGAGATCGCCCGCGCCTTCGTGGTCGGCGAGGCGGCGATGGAGCAGAGGATCACCCGCGCCAAGGCCCGCATCGGCGCGGGCGACGCGCCGTTCGAGGCGCCGGGACCCATCGAGCGCGCCGAGCGCTTCGCGGCCGTGGCGGCGATGATCTACCTGGTCTTCAACGAGGGCTATTCGGCCAGCGGCAAGGCGCTCGAGGCCAAGGGCGGCCTCTGCGACGAGGCCATCCGCCTGGCGCGGTTGCTGCTGCGCCTGTTCCCGGCCGAGCCGGAGATGATGGGGCTGACGGCGCTACTTCTGCTGCAGCACGCCCGCTCGGAGGCCCGTTTCACCGCTGACGGCCAGGCGATCCTGCTGGAGGATCAGGACAGAAGCCTCTGGAATCGCAAGATGATCGGCGAAGGGCTGGCCTTGATCGACAAGGCGCTGCTGAAGCGCGCGCCAGGGCCCTACCAAGTCCAATCCGCCATCGCGGCCATGCACGCCCGCGCCATCCGGCCAGAGGACACCGACTGGGCCGGCATCGACGCGCTCTACGCGGCGCTTGAGATCATGCAGCCCTCGCCGGTGGTGACCCTGAACCGCGCGGTGGCGACGGCCAAGGTGCGCGGCCCCGAGGCGGCCCTGGCGATGATCGAGCCGCTGGGCGCGCGCCTGGACGGCTACTTCCACTTCCACGGCGCGCGGGGCGCCTTCCTGCTGCAGGCCGGCCACAAGGACCAGGCGCGCCAGGCCTTCGACCGGGCGATCGCGCTCGCCAACACCGCCGCCGAGGCGGCCAGTATCCGCCAGTACCTGGACCGCGTGACCGCCGAGGCGGAAAAATCCGCGAGCTAGTGTCGGACGTCGGGCGTCTCGCGCGTCCTTGCGTGGAAGCCGCGAAGGGCGGTCATTGCGTCGGGCGAAAGCCGGACAAAGGGGCAGGGAGAGAGCTCATGTTGAAGATCATTCTGATCGCCGTCGTCGTCGCCATCGTCGGCGTGCTGGTCTTCGCCGCGACGCGGCCGGACAGTTTCGTGGTCACGCGAACCGCCGTCATCGACGCGCCGCCCGAGACGCTGGAGGGCATGGTTTCCGACTTCCACCAGTGGGCCGCCTGGTCGCCGTGGGAGAAGCTGGATCCCGGCATGACTCGCACCTACGGCGGCCCGGCCAGCGGCGTCGGCGCGACCTATGCCTGGGTCGGCAACGACAAGGTCGGCTCGGGAAGCATGGAGATCGAGACGGTGACGCCGGGGCGCGAGGTCGTCTTCGGACTGCACTTCCTCAAGCCGTTCAAGGCCGACAACACCGGCCGCTTCGTGTTCGAGCCGCAGGGGGCGGGCGCCACGAAGGTCACCTGGTCTATGTCCGGCAAGAACCCCTACATCGCCAAGCTGATGGGGCTGGTCTTCAACATGGATCAGGTGATCGGCAAGGACTTCGAGAAGGGCCTGGCCGACATGAAGGTCGCGGCCGAAAGGCGAGCCTGACCAAGGGGTTGGCGGCGGCGACGCGCTCTCGGTTGAAGTAAGTTCTTGATTTGTTCCATGTGGCGCGCATAATCGCGGCATGGCCGAGGCAGTGAAATCGGCGCCGCCGCCCAGGGGGCGGGGCGCGAAGTCCAATCGAACCGGGCGGTTCGAAGCGCGGGAGCGCGAGGCGTTCGACGACGGCTGGGGCGAGGAGGAAGAACCCAAGCAGTTGAAGACCGAACTGCAGCCGATGAAATCGCGGACGATCATCGCCCGCAACCAGAGCCCGGACGTCGGCTTCGACCGTTCGATCAATCCGTACCGCGGGTGCAGCCACGGCTGCATCTACTGCTACGCCCGGCCCAACCATGCCTATCTCGGCCTGTCGCCGGGCCTGGACTTCGAGAGCAAGATCTTCTTCAAGCCGCACGCGGGCGAACTGCTGGAGAAGGAGTTGGCCAAGGCCAGCTACAAGCCGGCGACGATCCACATCGGCGGCGACACCGATCCCTACCAGCCCGACGAGAAGCAGCTGCGGGCGACGCGTCAGGTGATCGAGGTGCTGGAGCGTTACGGCCACCCGTTCACGATCATCACCAAGTCGGCCCTGATCCTGCGCGATCTCGACATCTACAGCCGTCTGGCGGCGCGCAAGCTGACCCGGGTGGCGATCTCGATCACCACCCTGGACCGGCGGCTGGCGCGCAGCATGGAGCCGCGCGCGGCGACGCCCGGCAGGCGGATCGAGGCGGTGCGACGGCTGACCGAAGCCGGGGTGCCGGTCACGGTGATGTTCGCGCCGGCCATTCCCGGTCTCAACGACCATGAGGTCGAGACGGTGCTGGAAGCCTCGGCCAAGGCGGGCGCGCGAGGGGCGGGCTATGTCGCCCTGCGTCTGCCGCGCGAGATCGCCCAGCTGTTCGAGGAGTGGCTGGAGAGCGACTATCCCGACAGGGCGCGTAAAGTGATGTCGCTGGTCCGTCAGATCCGCAAGGGCGAGACCTATAGCGCCAACTGGGGCGAACGGATGGTGGGCGACGGTCCGGTGGCCGAGGTGCTGCGGCAGAGGTTCCATCTGGCGGTGAAGAAGTTCGGGCTGGACCAGCCCTGGACGCCGCTGGACGTCAGCCAGTTCACGCCGCCTCGTTTGGGCGGCGGCGGGCAAATGGATTTGTTCGGGTGACCAGGACTTAGAGGCCTTGACCCCGCCGCCCGCGCTGGCGAAGCAAGGCCATGATCTCCGTCGTCCTCGTCGCCTCCGAAGACCTGCCGGGCCTGGCCGCCCAGATGACCATGCTGGTGCCCGCCGCCGTGGATGGCCTGGTCAAGGAGGTGGTGCTGGTCGGCGACGACGGTCCGGGCGTCCAGGCCCTGGCCGAGGACAGCGGCGCGCGGCTGGTGACGGCCCGGGGCGATGTCGGCGCTCGGCTCGCGGCGGGCGTCGCCGTCGCGCGAGGCGATTGGGTCCTGACTCTGCGCGCGGCGCCGGCCCTGCGCGAAGGCTGGCGAGAACCGGTCGAGAAGCACCTGGCGGGCGGAGCGGGCGCGCCGGCGGCCCTGGCGATTCCGGGCGGCCTGCTGAGCAAGCTGTCGCCACGCCTGCATGGCGTGCTGGTCCGCCGCCTGGATTGGCCCCAGAACTGGCCGGCGAGCGGCGGCGACGAGAGGGCCTTGGCGAGAAGCCTGAAGGTCCGGACCCTCAGATACTAGGAACGACCCGACTACTGAGACGCCAGCTGGGTCATCAGCTGGTCGATCGAGGTTGGGGCCACGATCTGCGGATCCAGGCGGAAGTCCACCGTCCGCGCGCCGCTGGCCACGGCGTCCAGGGTCTTGTTCTCCGCGCCCATCAGCCGGCGATAGGTCCAGTAGCTGGCCATCACCTTCTCGACGTAGTTGCGGGTTTCCTGGAAGGGCAGGCTCTCGATCAGCAGCAGGGTGTCGCAGTCGCCGCCCAACTGGGCCGCCGTCCGGTTCAGGGTCGCGGGTCCGCCGTTATAGGCCGCCACGGCCCGCAGGAGGTCGGGGCTCTTCACGCCCCGGTCCATCAGCCAGGTGAAGTAGTCCTGGCCGGCCCGCAGGTTGAAGGCGGGATCGAACAGCGGGGAGTTGTCGCCCCGCAGCTTGTCATCGCCGACCACGTCGGCGGCGGACGCAGGGCGCACCTGCATCAGGCCCACCGCGCCGGCGTTGGAGACGGCCAGCGGGTCGAAACGGCTTTCCTGGCGCACGAGGGCGTAGACCATGGCCTTGTCGATGGTGAAGCCGCCGACCGGATCCAGCGGGGGCAGGGGATAGTCCTCGCCGCCGACCCGGCGGACCGGGCGGCCGCCGTTCAGCGGGGCGTTGGCGTTGAGCGCCAGGGCCAGGGCCGTCCAGTCGTCGCGCAGCGCCGGCGTCTCGGCCAGGGAAAGGCCGGCGCGCAGCTCCAGCCCCGCCTCGCGCCAGCGGCCGATCTGAGCCAGGGCGGTGGCGCGGCGGGCGCGCGGGTCGGACGTCACCAGGCGGTCCAGCGACTCGCTGTCGGGGCCGACGTAGCTGGCGCGAGTCAGCAGGCTGGCGATCGGGTCGTAGGTTTCCTCGACGGCCGCCGCCACGCCGGTCAGCGCCAGCTGGCGGACAGCGATCATGCCGTAGAAGGTGTGGGGCGAGCGGGCGGCGTCACGCAGCAGCGCCTGGGCTTCGCGGCCGTGGCCGGCCTGGCTGGCGGCGCGGGCGGCCCAGAAGGCGCCGGCTGCGCGCAGCCACTCGTCCTCGTTCTGGTCGTGGGCCACTTGCTCGAAATAGCCCTGGGCCTGGGGAAGATCGCCCAGCCGATAGGCGGCCAGGCCGGCGATCCAGCGCTCGCCGCCGGCCACGGCCAGGGTCAGGGCCTTCTGGACATCCCCGGAATAGTAGGCCTCGCGCGCGGCGCGGCCCTTGTCGGCGGGCGGCGGACCGTCCTCGTTGGCCACGAACAGCGCGGGCGTCGGCGGGTCCGCCACGCGCTTGCTGGCCGGTTTGCGCTTGACGGCCAGGGCGTAGACGCGGTCGGCGCCGGCCTCCTCGCCATAGCGCTTCAGCCATTCGGTCAGATCGTCATAGGTGGCCGAATAGAGGCTGGGATGCATGACCTTGGCGAAGGCCAGTCGGCCGGCCAGGCTGTGGTCGCGCGCATTGGCGAAGGCGGCCTTGGCGGCGTCGAAGTCGCCGCGGTCGGTGGCGGCGAAGGCGGCGCGATAGGCGCGGACATCTTCCGGAGACAAAGGGTCGAGGGCGCCGGCGCGCGCGACGCCGGTCGCGCACAGGAACAGGGCCGAAAGTACGGCCGGAAGGCGAGCCCAAAGCTTCAAAAGCGATCCGCGCTGCCCCCGCAGGCGCGTCCCCATTCACCTAGTAGGCGAAACTTCTAGTGCGGGCGGTCCGGGCGATCAAGCCGCTCGGTCAGTGTCAAAAGGTCCTGCCACGCCTTCTTCTTCTGCGCGGGCGTGCGCAACAGGAAGGCCGGGTGCAGGGTCGGCATGGCCGGCAGCTCGATCGACCGGTCCTCGGAGGTCCATTCGAACCAGCGGCCGCGCATCGACAGGATGCCTTCCTCACGCTTCAGCACCGACTTGGCCGAGGCCCCGCCGGCCAGCATCAGCATCTTGGGCTTCACCAGGGCGATGGCGCGTTCGACGAACGGCGCGCAGGTCGCCTGTTCCTGCGGGGTCGGCGTGCGGTTGCCGGGCGGACGCCAGAAGACGGTGTTGGTGATGAAGACGCGCCCTTCCAGGCCCGCCGCCTTCAGCATGCGATCCAGCAGCTTGCCGGCCCGGCCGACGAACGGCTGCCCTTGCGCGTCCTCGTCCGCGCCGGGACCTTCGCCGATGATCATCAGGGGCGCGTCGCCGACGCCGCGAGAGAAAACGGCCTGCTTGGCGCCCTGGGTCTTCAGCGGACAGCCGTCGAAGGCGGCGATGGCGGCGGCCAGGCTCTCCAGGTCGTTGCAGGCGGCCGCGGCGGCCCTGGCCATGGCGACGGCCGAGCCGACGTCCGGGCCGCGCGACGCCGCCGGGCGGGCGATCGGGATCGGCGCGGGCGGCGGCTGGCTCTTGGCGCGCAGCATCGCCGCGCCCTCGGCCAGGCGGTCGATCGGGGCGTCCGCGTACGAGGCGTCGACGCCCGCGTCGGCCCAGAAGGCGAGCAGGCTTTCGACGGCGCGTTGATCGACGGCGAGGCTCATGAGACGGTCTTTAGCGCGGTTTGATCGTGTCCTCCACGCTGCGATGCAGCAAAAAAGCGAGAGCAAACGCTTGACCGCCACTACGTCACGTTTGGATAAGCTCTGATTCAAACAGTCATAAGACGGGCGGCCGAGCCCGATCGGGAGACCTTATGAGCGAAGACCTCGAACGCGAGTCGATGGAGTACGACGTCGTCATCGTCGGCGGTGGTCCCGCGGGGCTCTCCGCTGCGATTCGTCTGAAACAACTGGCCGCCAAGGCCGGAACCGAGATTTCGGTGGCCCTGCTGGAAAAGGGCTCGGAAGTCGGCGCCCATATCCTGTCGGGCGCCGTGATCGATCCCAAGGGCCTGGCCGAGCTCTTCCCCAACTGGAAGGAAGAAGGCGCGCCGCTGGAGACGCCGGTCACCAAGGACCGCTTCAAGCTGCTGGGCCCGCAGGGCGAGCTTTCCCTGCCGATGTGGGCCATGCCGCCCTTCATGCACAACCATGGCTGCTACATCGCCTCGCTGGGCAACCTGACCCGCTGGCTGGCGACCAAGGCCGAGGAACTGGGCGTCGAGATCTATCCGGGCTTCGCCGCCTCGGACCTGGTCTGGAACACGGACGGTTCTGTGAAGGGCGTCGTGGTCGGCGTCGTCGGCATCGCCAAGGACGGTCACCACAAGCCGGACTACCAGCCGGGCATGGAGTTGCACGGCAAGTACGTGTTCATCGCCGAGGGCGTGCGCGGCTCGCTGGCCAAGCAGCTGATCGCCAAGTTCAAGCTGGACGAGGGCAAGTCGCCCCAGAAGTACGGCATCGGCATCAAGGAGCTGTGGCAGGTTCCGCCCGAACAGCACCAGCCGGGCCTGGCCGAGCACACCACCGGCTGGCCGCTGGACAACCAGACGGGCGGCGGCAGCTTCATGTATCACTTCGGGGACAACTACGTGGCCATCGGCTACGTCGTGCACCTGAACTACAAGAACCCTTGGATCTCGCCGTTCGACGAGTTCCAGCGCTTCAAGCAGCATCCGGGCGTGAAGCCCTATCTGGAAGGCGGCAAGCGCATCGCCTACGGCGCGCGCGCCATCACCGAGGGCGGCTACCAGTCGGTGCCGAAACTGACCTTCCCGGGCGGCGCGCTGATCGGCTGCTCGGCCGGTTTCGTCAACGTGCCGCGCATCAAGGGCAGCCACAACGCGGTCAAGACCGGCATGCTGGCCGCCGAGGCCGCCTACGAGGCGGTCCAGGCCGGCCGCGCCAGCGACGAACTGACCGCCTATCAGGCCTCCTACGAGACGTCTTGGGTGGCCAAGGAGCTGAAGGTCGTCCGCAACGCCAAGCCGATGCTGGGCAAGTTCGGCACCGCCCTGGGCGGCGCGGTCAGCATGTTCGACATGTGGTGCACGCACCTGTTCGGCGGCTTCTCGTTCTTCGGCACGATGAAGCACGAAAAGACCGACGCGGCCTCGACCGGCCTGGCCAAGGACTACAAGCCGATCGTCTATCCCAAGCCCGACGGCGTGATCAGCTTCGACAAGCTGTCCTCGGTGTTCCTGTCGGCCACCAACCACGAAGAAGACCAGCCGGCGCACCTGAAGCTGAAGGACCCGTCGATCCCGATCGCGGTCAACCTGCCCAAGTACGGCGAGCCGGCGCGCCTCTACTGCCCGGCCGGCGTCTACGAGGTGCTCTACAACGAGCAGGGCGCGGATCCGCGGTTCCAGATCAACGCCCAGAACTGCGTCCACTGCAAAACCTGCGACATCAAGGACCCGTCGCAGAACATCGTCTGGACCACGCCGGAGGGCGGCGGCGGACCGAACTATCCGAACATGTGATGTGGGGCATGCCTCCCGGTCGCCGCCGGGAGGCTTTTTCTTGCGGACCACAAGGAAACCGCCGAGGGTGGCCGGATGACGCGTATCCAAGTCCTCCTCGCCTGCGTTTCCGTTTCAGCCCTGGCCGCCTGCTCGACCGCGCCCAGTGAGATCACGATGCGCGGGCCGGTGACCGCCAGTTCGGCGATGTTCGACACCCGCACCTCGTACGGCCAGTTCCTGGCGGGCCAGGCGGCCCTGCGCGACGGCAAGTCGAAGGAAGCCGCCACCTATTTCGGCACGGCGGCCGTGCTGGGCGAGGATCCGGGCCTGATCCAGGAGCGCTCGTTCACCGCGCTGTTGCTAGCCGGCGAGATCAGCCGCGCCGCCGCAGCAGCCCCGACCAACGCGGACGCAACCGAGGCGGTCAAGCGCCTGGGCGTCCTGACCCGCGTCGTCGAGGCCATCGCGATCGGCAAGGGCAAGGACGCCCAGGCCCTGTTGAAGACCGAGCCGCCGGGCTTCCCCCACCAGCAGGCCGCCGCGCTGCTGGCGCCCTGGGCCGCCGCCGCCGCCGGGGACAGCGAGGGCGCGATCGTCCAGCCGACCCTACGCAACGACAAGCTGGTCCAGTTCTTCGGCCAGCAGGGCCAGGCCCGTCTGTTCGAGCGGGCCAAGCGCTATGACGAGGCCGAGACCGACTACAAGGCCCTGACCGCCAGCGCCGCGACGGCCAGCATCTTCACGCTGGACTACGGCGGCTTCCTGGAGCGCCGCAAGCGTCACGCCGACGCCGTGGCGCTGTACGACACCGCCCTGCGCGCCGCGCCCGCCGACCAGGGCCTGTTGCGCGCCCGCGCCCGGGCCGCCGCCAAGGGCGCGCCGCCGCCGCTTCCGACCGTCCGCCAGGGCGCGGCCGAGGGCCTGGTGGCGTGCGCCGCGACCTTCGCCGGCGAGCGCCAGGCCCAGTTCGCCCTGGCCTATCTGCGCCTGGCCCTGCGTCTGGATCCGGTGCGCGACGAGGCCTGGGTGCTGGTCGGCGACCTGCTGAACCAGAACGAGGACCCGCGCGGCGCCATCGAGGCCTATGCGCACGTCCCGCCGGGCTCGCCGCACTACGCCTCGGCCCAGAGCAAGACGGCCTGGGCGTGGAACGACCTCGGCGACAAGGCCAAGGCGCTGGAGGTGGCGCGCGCCACCGCGACCGCCGTCCCCAGCGACCGCGACGCCGGCGTGGCCCTGGCCGACCTGCTGCGCGCGGGCGGACAATGGGACGAGTCCGTGGCCGTGCTGGACCCGATCATCGCCCGCGAGAGCGCCTCGCCCGATTGGCGCCTGCTGTATCTGCGCGCCGTGGCGCTGGAGCAGGCCAAGCGCTGGCCCGAGGCCGAGCGCGACCTGCAGGCGGCGCTGAAGATCAATCCCGACGAGCCGGAGTTGCTGAACTTCCTCGGCTACACCTGGATCGACCGCAACGAACACCTGGCCGAGGCCCTGGGCATGGTCCAGAAGGCCGTCGCCGCGCGTCCGCAGTCGGGCGCCATGCTCGACTCGCTGGGCTGGGCCTATTTCCGGCTGGGCGACTACAAGACCGCCGTCGAGAAGCTGGAGGCGGCCGTCGAGATGGAGCCGGGCGATCCGGACGTGAACGGCCACCTTGGCGACGCTTACTGGAAGGTGGGGCGCACGACCGAAGCCAGGTTCCAGTGGCAGCGGGTCCTGAGTCTCGAGCCCGACGACAAGCAGAAGGCCGAGGCCGAGGCCAAGCTGAAGGATGGCCTGGGCGTGATGGGGGCGGCGACCAAGTCGACGGTGGCGCACAACTGAGCTATCGGCGGTGATCCGTCGTCCCAGCTGAGTCCGAGATCATGCGGCTGCCCAACTCCGTCTTGGCCGCCTTCGCCCCGGCCAAGGTCAATCTGTTCCTGCACGTGGGCGGGCCGGACGCCGAGGGCTATCACCCGATCTCCAGCCTGATGGTCTTCGCCGACGTCGGTGACCAGATCGCGATCCAGCCCAGTGACGCGCCCGGTTTCGAGACCTCCGGTCCGTTCGGCGGCGCGATCCCGGCCGACGGCGACAACCTGGTGGTCCGCGCCGCCCGGGCCTTCCACGCCAGGCTGGGCGGGCCCGTCCCGCCATACCGCCTGATCCTGGACAAGCGCCTGCCGATCGCGGCGGGCCTGGGCGGTGGCTCCAGCGACGCCGGCGCGGCCCTGAAGCTGCTGCGTGACGTCCTGGCGCCGGGTCTCTCCGACGACGACCTGGAGCCGCTGGCCGCCAGCCTGGGCGCGGACGGCGCGGCCTGCCTGCGGGCCCGGGCCCTGATGGCCGAAGGACGCGGAGAGCTTCTGTCGCCCGCGCCGGCGCTGCCCGAGCTGAACGCCGTGCTGGTCAATCCCGGCGCGCCGTCGCCGACGGGGGCCGTCTATCGCGCCTATGACGCGGCCGTGCATCCGGACGGCGCCGAGCGCCCGTTCCTGCCGTCGAACCTGGAAAGCGCCGAGGAGGTCGCCGCCTGGCTGGCCGTGGCCACGCGCAACGACCTGGAGGCGCCCGCCGTCGCCCTGGAGCCTCGCATCGGCGAGGTGCTGGACCTCCTGCGCGAGGAGCCCGAAAGTCTGCTGGTTCGGATGTCGGGCTCGGGAGCGACCTGTTTCGCGCTCTGCGCCGGCGACATCGAGGCCGAGACCCTGGCCGAGCGTCTGGAGACCATGCGGCCGGACTGGTGGGTGCGGCGCTGCCGCCTGAGCTAGGAGTTGGACATGAAGCGTCGTGACGTCCTGACCGCCCTGGGAGGCCTGATCCCGCTTGGGGCGGCCACGCCCGGCCTCGCCGTCGCCCAGGTGCTGAGCCTGCCGCCGACGCCGATCGTGCCGGGCCCCGGCGACGTCCTGGTCAGCCTGGACACCAGCCTGGGCGCGATCATCATCGCGCTAAAGGCCAGGCAGGCCCCGCTGACCACGGCCAACTTCCTGCGGTATGTCGACGGCAAACTCTATGACGGCGCCAGCTTCTGGCGCTCGGCCAAGGCCAACAGCCCAGTCGACTACGGCCTGATCGAGGGCGGCCTGCAGGGCGATCCCAAGAAGGTGCTCAAGCCCGTGGCCCACGAGCCGACGACCCAGACGGGCCTGCGTCACGTCGACGGCACGGTGTCCCTGGCCCGCAAGGAGCCCGGCACCGGTGACAGCGACTTCTTCATCTGCGTCGGCGAGGCCCCGTACCTGGACGCCAATCCGGCGGCGGAGGGCGACAACCTGGGTTTCGCGGCCTTCGGCCAGGTGATCAAGGGCATGGAGATCGTCCACAAGATCCTGAACCTGCCCACGCCCGGCGAAGCGACAAACCCGGTGATGAAGGGGCAGATGCTGCTGCCCGTGGTGCCGATCGTCACGGCGCGCCGGCTCTAGATCACGCGCGCCAGCATCACGACGCCGCTGGCCGCCGGGACCAGCAGCAGCTGGGCCAGCACGGTGCCCGCCACGCGGCTGCCGGCGAACCAGACGACCGCGCGGCGGAAGGCCGGCTCGCTGACGCGGCCGTCCATGACGTCGTCGGTCATGATCGACAGCGCCGGATCGATCAGCACGAACAGCAGGATGGTGGCGACGCCGTTGATCACCGACGACAGGCTGACCGCCGTCACCCGGAACTGCGGGTCGAGGTAGCCGGCGTAGAGCGAGGCGAAGACCCCGACGGTCAGCAGGGCCTGGGCCAGGACGTTCAGGACGATCACCCGGGCCGGTACGTCGATCTTCTGCTTCAGGGTCTTCAGGTGGCTGGGCGAGGGCAGGGCGACCGCCTCGCGGATATAGCCGACCCCGCCCTTGGCGAAGGCGTGCATCAGGAGCTTGGGCACCGAGCGGTGGACCTGAAAGTGGGCGACGGCCCGCGTGAACAGGCGCTGGGCGGTGGGGATCGCCAGGGCGCCGACCAGGGCCGCCAGGCTGGCGCTGGCCATCAGCCACTGGAAGTCGGCCAGCAGATGGCCGCCCGTGCCCGCCAGCAGGTTCGTCTCGATCCGCTTGGACAGGAACGGGCCCTGGAAGGCGTTCGAGGCGCGCGACAGCAGCACCAGCACGTTGAACAGGGCGAACGACATGGCGATCCGCCGCGTGCGGACGCCGGCGATGCGCACGGCGTAGGCCAGGGCCCCGATCAGGTGGATCACGAAGGTCAGGACGCAGAGCAGGAAGAGTTGGGCGTCCATCGCGATCTCCGAAGCGGGCGCGGAGCTTGGCCGATCGATGGGCAAAGAGAAAGGGCGCGGAGATCGCTCTCCGCGCCCTTCGACGTTTCGGGGTGAACCCCTACCGCCAGCCTTAGCTGTGGTAGGCGCGTTCGCCGTGTTCCGAGATGTCCAGACCTTCTTCCTCGGCTTCCGGCGAAGCCTTCAGGCCGATGATCAGCTTGATCACGAAGAAGACGATGGCCGAGGCCACCAGCGACCAGACGATCGTGACGCCGACGCCCTTCAGCTGGGCCAGGACCTGGGTACCGAGGTTGTAGACGGCGTTGTCGCAGGTCGAGATGTCGCCGTCCTTGGCGCAGGTCGTGTAGTCGACGATGCCGGCGCCGCCCCAGGCGGGGTTGACCAGCAGGCCGGTGCCGATGGCGCCGACGATGCCGCCGATGCCGTGGATGCCGAAGGCGTCCAGGCTGTCGTCGTACTTCAGGGCGTTCTTCACGACCGAGCAGAAGAAGATGCAGATCGGCGAGACGACCAGACCCAGGATCACCGAACCCATCGGACCGGCGAAGCCGGCGGCCGGGGTGACGGCGACGAGGCCGGCGACGATGCCTGAGGCCAGGCCCAGGGCCGACGGCTTACCGCGGGTGATCCACTCGACGATGATCCACGACAGGCCGGCGGCCGCGGTGGCGACGAAGGTGTTGATCATGGCCAGCGAGGCGTAGCCGTTCGATTCCAGGTTCGAGCCGGCGTTGAAGCCGAACCAGCCCACCCACAGCAGGCCGGCGCCGACCAGGGTCAGGGTCAGCGAGTGCGGGGGCATCGGCTCCTTGCCGAAGCCTTGGCGCTTGCCGAGGATCAGGGCGCCGACCAGGGCGGCGACGCCAGCGTTGATGTGGACGACGGTGCCGCCGGCGAAGTCGAGGGCGCCGAAGCCCCAGATCAGGCCCGACTTGATCGCGGCGGTCGGAGCCGTGGCGATCGCGTCAGGACCCGGCCACCACCAGACCATGTGAGCCATCGGATAGTACGACAGCAGCGGCCACAGGACGGCGAAGGCGACGATGGCGGAGAACTTCATGCGCTCGACCAGCGAACCGACCACCAGGGCGGCGGTGATGGCCGCGAAGGTCGACTGGAAGGCGATGAAGGTGAACTCGGGGATCACCACGCCGGTCGAGAACGTCGCGACATTGCTGGCCGGGGTGACATCCTTCAGGAACAGACGGCCCAAGCCGCCCACGAAGGTGTCCAGGCCGCCGCCGTCGGTGAAGGCGAAGCTATAGCCCCACAGCACCCAGGCGACGAAGCCGATCAGGGCGACAGTCGAGACCTGCATCATGACCGACAGCATGTTCTTGGCGCGCACCAGGCCGCCGTAGAACAGGGCCAGACCCGGCAGGATCATCAGCAGGACGAGCAGCGAGGAGGTGAGCATCCACGCGTTGTCGCCCTTGTCGTTCTTGTCGACGATGGCGGGGGCGGGCGCTTCGGCCGGAGCGGGCGTGGCGGCCGGAGCCGGCGCGGCCTCGGCGGGCGCGGCGGTAGCGGCGGCGGCCGGGGCGGGCGCGGCTTCCTGAGCGAAGGCGGTCGCTCCCAGCGGAGCCCCCGCGATGGTCGCGGCGAGCATGAGCCCGGCCAGCGGTTTGAAGGTGAGTTTCATCGTCGGTATCCCCTTTTCCCGATGCGTTACAGAGCGGCCGAACCGGTTTCGCCGGTGCGGATGCGGACGGCTTCCTCGACGTTCAGTACGAAGATCTTGCCGTCACCGATCTTGCCGGTGGCCGCGGCGGCCTTGACCGCCTCGACGGCCTTGGCGGCGGACGCATCGTCCACGACCGCTTCGAGCTTCACTTTGGGCACGAAATTCACCTGGTACTCGGCGCCCCGGTAGATCTCGGTCTGGCCCTTCTGGCGGCCGTAGCCCTTCACTTCCGACACCGTCAGGCCTTCGACGCCGGCGGCGACGAGCGCTTCGCGCACCTCGTCCAGCTTGAAGGGTTTGACGACCGCTATGATCAGTTTCATCCGCCTTGCTCCGACCCGCTACGCGCGGGCTTGCTTTGCTTGGTTGGTCGAAAGGCGAAACCGCCCCCGATGTGATCACCGCCGACGCCGCCATCACGCGCTGCATCGTTTCCCCGGCGCGGCCACGCTATCGGCGACGGTTCCATGACGGGGGGCGGGCACAAGGTTTTGGAAAGGAAATAGGCAAGGCGCCTAAAATCTGTGCGACTGACGCTACTATTGCGTCAGAAAATGGCGATTTCGACCAACGGGACGGCTGTAGCGCCCGGGGCGCCCCTTGTCCTAGGTTGGGGGAATCCCCACCGCACCGCCTTGGAGCCCCGCCAATGCCGCCCCTCGTCATGAAGATTGCGCCCTGGGTGCTGCTGGTGATGTCCAACGTCTTCATGACCTTCGCCTGGTACGGTCACCTGAAGGGAAAGCCCATGGCGTTGCCGGTGGCGATCCTGTCCAGCTGGCTGATCGCGCTTCCCGAGTACATGCTGGCCGTTCCGGCCAATCGCATCGGCCACAACATATATTCGACAGCTGAGCTTAAGGTCGGGCAGGAGATGATCACCTTGCTGGTCTTCACCCTGTTCTCGTATTTCTATCTGGGTGAAGCGATCAAACTGTCGACCATCGCGGGGTTCGCCCTGATCGTCTCGGGCGTGGCGGTGGTGTTCTATTTCAGGTGAAGCTCAATCCTGATCACGAGCCCGTGATCAGGGAACCGAGTCGCCGGTCCGGACGTACACCGCTCGAACCGAGAGGAACTCGACCATGACCACTCAGCGACTCCTGACCGCCGCCGCCGCCATCGCCCTGCTGGCCGGCGCGGCCCATGCTCAGTCTTCCAGCCCGACCGCCGCGCCGGCGCCCGCCGCGCAGGCGCCGGCCGCCGCTTCGCCCGTCGTGGCCAAGGGCGACCTGATCGACACCGCCACGGCCTCAGGCCAGTTCACCACCTTCCTGAAGGCCGTCTCGGCCGTGAACCTGACCAGCGTCCTGAAGACCAATCAGAACCTGACCCTGTTCGCCCCTACCGACGCCGCCTTCGCGGCCCTGCCGGCCGGCGAGCTGGACAAGCTGATGCTGCCCGAGAACGGGCCGATGCTGCAGAAGGTGCTGACCTATCACCTGATCAACGCCAAGGTGGACTCCACCAAGATCAAGGGCGCCAAGGGCGAGGTGAAGAGCGTCGAGGGCTCGCCCCTGCTGCTGGACGGCAGCGGCGACCAGCCGAAGGTCGACGACGCCAACATCCTTCAGACCGACGTGATCGCCAGCAACGGCGTGCTGCACGTCGTCGACAAGGTGCTGCTGCCCAAGGACGTGCCGGGCCTGCAGGCCTCGGCCGCGCCGTCGGCGATCGACTCGGGCGCGACCATGAACGTGGCCGCCAACGAGCAGATGGCGCCGGCCGCGCCGGCCGACCAGACCATGCCGGCCGACCCGGCCGCGCCTTCGGCCCAGACGACCACGGCCGCTCCGACGACCGCGACCGACATGGCCGCCGATCCGGCCGCCTCGCCCTCGGCGACGTCCGCGCCGGCCGCTGGCGTGAACACCTCGGGTGTCGTGCCGGTGTCGTCCAAGTCGCCGGAAGAGCAGGCCGCGCTGAAGGCCGGGGACGCCAATGTCGTCTCCAATCCGCCGGTCGCCGACACCAAGGCCAACCGCGCCAAGTACGGCGCGCCGATGTCGAACGCCGGCAAGCGCACGACGCCGAAGGGCAACTAGGCTTCTAAAGCCCAGGACATCGCTTGAAGCACCGGTCGGCGGGCCCTATGGTCCGCCGACTTTTTTCTAGGCCTGCTTCGATTGATGTCGCGCGAAAAACCCAAGTCCTTCCAAAGCCTGATCCTAACGCTCCATGACTATTGGAGCCGGCAGGGCTGCATCATCCTCCAGCCGCATGACGTGGAAGTGGGGGCGGGGACCCTGCACCCGGCCACGGTGCTGCGCGCGCTGGGCCCCAAGCCGTGGAACGCGGCCTATGTGCAGCCTTCGCGTCGCCCCGGCGACGGCCGCTATGGCGAGAACCCCAACCGCCTGCAGCACTATTACCAGTACCAGGTAATCCTGAAGCCGAACCCCGAGAACATGCAGGACCTGTATCTCGGCTCGCTGGAAGCGATCGGCCTCGATCTGCGCACCCACGACATCCGCTTCGTCGAGGACGACTGGGAAAACCCGACCGTCGGGGCCTGGGGCCTGGGCTGGGAGGTCTGGTGCGACGGCATGGAAGTCAGCCAGTACACCTACTTCCAGCAGGTCGGCGGCCTGGACGTCTCGCCGGTGGCCGGCGAGCTGACCTACGGCCTGGAGCGCCTGGCCATGTACGTGTTCGGCGTCGACAACGTCTACGACCTGCCGTTCAACGATCCGGACTCGCCGCTGGGCGCGACGACCTATGGCGACGTGTTCCTGGAGAACGAACGCCAGCAGTCGGAAGCCAACTTCCATGGCTACGACGTCAGCGTGCTCAAGCAGCAGTTCGAGCAGATGGAGGAGCAGGTCCCGCTGATGCTGGCCCGCTCATACCAGAACAAGGCGCTGGTGCTGCCTGCCTACGACATGGTCCTCAAGGCCAGCCACCTCTTCAACCTGATGAACGCCCGCGGCGCGATCGCCGTCGCCGAGCGCGCCAGCTACATCGGCCGCATCCGCGACCTTTGTAAGATGTGCGCCAGCGCCTGGGTCGATCAGCAGGAAGCCGCGTAAAAGTCCGATGCCCCAACTTCTCCTCGAACTGTTCTCGGAAGAGATCCCCGCCCGTATGCAGGCCCAGGCCGCCAAGGACCTGGAGCGCATGGCGCGCGAGCACCTGGCCGCCGCCGGCTTCCTGCCCGAGGCCCTGAAGACCTTCGCCGGCCCGCGCCGCCTGACCCTGGTGGCCGAAGGCCTGCCGCTGGCCCAGGCCGACCGCAAGGAAGAGCTCAAAGGCCCCCGCGTCGGCGCGCCTCCCCAAGCGATGGAAGGCTTCCTGCGCAAGGCGGGCCTGACCCAGGACCAGCTGGTCGAGCGCGACGGCGTCTACATGGCCTTCATCGAGAAGAAGGGCCGCCCGACGCCGGAGATCGTCGCCGAGATGGTCGAGGCCATCGTCCGCGGCTTCCCCTGGCCCAAGTCGATGATCTGGGGAACCAAGAAGCTGCGCTGGGTGCGTCCGCTGAAGCGGATCCTGTGCGTGCTGGACCGCGAGGTCGTGCCGTTCGCCATCGAGGGCATCCCGAGCGGCGACGTCACCGAAGGCCACCGCTTCATGGGTGACGCCCAGCCGTTCACGGCCAAGGACTTCGACGAGTACGTGGCGGGCCTGGAAGCCCACTACGTCGTCCTCGACGTCGAGGAGCGCAAGGAACGCATCCTCGAAGGCTGCAAGACCCTGTGCTTCGCGCGTCACCTGGAACTGGTCGAGGACCAGGGCCTGCTGGACGAAGTCGCGGGCCTGGCCGAATGGCCGACGCCGGTGCTGGGCGACATGGACCCGGTGTTCCTCAGCCTGCCGCCCGAGGTGATCCGCACCTCGATGCGCACGCACCAGAAGTACTTCGCCGTCCGCAAGGCCGGTGAAGAGGGCCTGGCCCCGCACTTCATCACCATCGCCAACATCCAGGCGGCCGACGGCGGCGCGGTGATCGCGGCCGGCAACGCCAAGGTGCTGTCCTCGCGCCTGTCCGACGCCCGCTTCTTCTGGGACGAGGACGTCAAGGTCGGCTTCGAGCCCTGGCTGGAGAAGCTGAACGGCGTGACCTTCCACGCCAAGCTCGGCACCATGGCCCAGCGCGTCGAGCGCATCGTCGCCATGGCCGGCGAGATCGCCCCGCTGGTCGGCGCCGACGTCGCCAAGACCAAGGAAGCCGCGCGCCTGGCCAAGGCGGACCTGGCCTCGCAGATGGTCGGCGAGTTCCCCGAGCTGCAAGGGATCATGGGCGGCTACTACGCCCGGACCTTCGGCCTGGATGGCGAGATCGCCGACGCCGTGCGTGACCACTACAAGCCGCAGGGCCCCTCTGACGCCGTGCCGACCGCCCCGGTCAGCATCGCCGTGGCCCTGGCCGACAAGCTGGACACCCTGGTCGGCTTCTTCGCGATCGACGAGAAGCCGACGGGCTCGAAGGATCCCTATGCGCTGCGCCGAGCTGCGCTGGGCGTGATCCGGATTATCCTGGAGAACGGCCTGCGCATCTCGCTGACCAAGTTCGGCAAGGACGACTTGATCGCCTTCTTCGCCGACCGCCTGAAGGTCACCCTGCGCGACCAGGGCAAGCGTCACGACCTCGTCGACGCCGTGTTCGCCCTGGGCGACGACGACCTGGCGCGGATCGTCGCGCGGGTCGAGGCCCTGGACGGCTTCCTGAAGACCGACGACGGCAAGAACCTGCTGGCCGGCTACAAGCGCGCCTCCAACATCCTCAAGGCCGAAGAGAAGAAGGGCGCTCTGCCGATCGGGGCTCCCGAGGCGCCGACCGCCGACAGCGACGCCGAGGTCGGCCTCTACAACGCCCTGCGCCTGCTGGACAAACCGCTGAAGGAGGCCCTCGCCAAGGAGGACTTCACCGGCGCCATGACCCAGCTGGCCGAGCTGCGCGGCCCGGTCGACGCCTATCTGGACGGCGTCTTCGTCAACGAGCCCGAGCACCGCGACAATCGCCTCAAGACCCTGGCCGCCGTGCGCGACGCCATGGGCCAGGTGGCCGACTTCGGCCTGATCGCGGGGTAAACCCAATATCCGCTTCCCCGGCTTTCGCCGGGGAAGCGGATAAATCTAGGCCACCGCCGCGTCGAATTCCGCCTTCCAGTCGGCGAACCGTTCGCGGTCGTCCTGGTCCCACGGGTGGAAGCCGGGGCGGTACCAGGCCAGGTACGTCCGCCAGCCCCGGCGGAAGATGCCGGGGTTCCGCCAGACGAACCGCTTCACCGCCTTCAGCGCCGCCTTGGGCGTGTAGCCGTCGGCCTCCAGCAGGCGGGCGGCGTAGCGGCTGATGTTGCGGGTGAACATGAAGGTCACGAAGGCCATGGCCCGGCAGCGGACGCGGTAGCGCTGGAGTGGCGACCAGTCCTTGGTCGCCTCCAGGAAGACGTCGTAGGCCACGGCCTTGTGCTCGGTCTCCTCCATGGCGTGCCAGCGCCACAGCTGCTCGACGCCCGGGGGGCTATTGTCGAACAGGTCGCGATGGCGGGCGTGCATCTCGGCCATCATGGCCGTGAAGTGCTCCAGCGCGATGGTCGAGACCAGCATGGCCATCTTGCCGCGCTCGCGGGCCATCTTCACCCGGGCGCGCACCATCTCCTCCACCTCGGCGACCGGATAGCGCTCGCGGTCGATCAGGCTGTTCAGCTGGTGATGCTCGCGCGAGTGGATAGCCTCCTGGGCGATGAAGCCCTTGGCGTCTTCCAGCAGCTTGCCGCTCAGCAGGTGGCGGTAGTTCCTGACCGCGTCCATGAATAGTCGCTCGCCGTCCGGGAAGGTCAGGGACAGGGCGTTGAACACCGCCGTGCCGACCGGGTCGCCGCCCAGCCAGTGGCCCTGGCGCACCGCGTCCAGGTCGAAGCGGATATCGCGCGGGGCGACCTGGAGATCGTCGGGGGTGGTCTTGGCCTGATGGGGGGAGGTGTGGGTCATGGTGTTCCGCGCTCCGCCGGTTTAGGGCTCTATCGGCCCGTCTTGTGGTGCAGAGTGAGTTGTACTGACAAAAATGTCAATAGAGCAGAGCGCGCCGAAGACCCGCGTCCGCCGCACGCCCGAGGCCGCGCGCGAGAACATCCTGGCCGCCGCCGAGGCGTTGCTGGTCGAGCACGGCCCGCAGGCGATCAAGCTGGCCGACGTGGCCAAGGCCGCCGGGGTGGTCCACGCCAACGTCATCCATCACTTCGGCTCGATTTCGGGGGTCGAGACGGCGCTGATGGAGCGGATGATCCGGCAACTGGCCGACAAGATCATCGCCGGCTTCAACGAAGAGGGCGCCGCCCCCGGCTTCGGCGCCCAGGCCCTGTTCGACGCCTTCCAGGCCAAGGGCGCGGCGCGCCTGGCCGCCTGGCTGGAGCTGACCGGCGAGGGGCGGCGGATGACCCTGGTCCGCGCCGTGGTCGACGAGGTGGTTCAGACGCGGCTGGCGCGCGACGTCGGCGTCGACCGCGACACGATCGTCGACTTCATTCTGGTCAATATCGTCCTGGCGATCGGCGTGGGCCTGTTCGGGCCGACGCTCAGCGAGCTCCTGGGGCGTCCGCCGGAGCGGGCGCGCGAGCTGGCGCTGGAGATGGTCCAGGGGCGGATCACCGCCATGGGCGCGAAGGGTTAGGCGCGGGCCAGCAGGGCCGGCAGCACAGCCTGGGTCAGCAGCGGCGCCAGGCGCAGGTCGCCCGGCGCGGCCGGATCGATCCAGGCCAGTTCCTCGATCTCGGCCCGCGCGGCGATGTCGCCCTCGACCGTGGCC
This sequence comes from Caulobacter segnis, assembly GCF_019931575.1. NCBI lineage: Bacteria > Pseudomonadati > Pseudomonadota > Alphaproteobacteria > Caulobacterales > Caulobacteraceae > Caulobacter > Caulobacter segnis. The sequence continues at coordinate 2,065,462 of NZ_CP082923.1, forward strand.
AGATAGGTCGCCGACTGGACGGTGAACCCGGCCTCGTTGGCGGCCGGCGCGGCGTAGTGGCCCAGCAGCTCGGCCTGGACGAGACGGCAGCCCAGCTCCTCGTCCAGCTCGCGAGCCAGGGTGGTCAGGTCGTCCTCGCCGCCATCGCGCTTGCCGCCGGGCTTCATGAAGGTGGAGGTGCCGCGCTTGCGGACCAGCAGCATGCGGCCGTCCGTATCGCGGATCACGGCGGTGACGATGTCGAGGACGCGTGTCATCTCGACAGCGTAGCCGAGTCGCTAGCTCACTTCTCGACCGCCGCCAGGATGTGCTCGGCCAGCAGTTTCTCCGAGATCGCGTGCGGCTGGCGGACGCCGAAATTGGTGGTGGTGATCACCGCCACCAGATCCAGGTCCGGGATGATCGCGACCTTCTGGCCGCCCGAGCCGCTCATCACCCAGGCCTTGTGACCGCTGAAGGACTGCAGCCAGATCAGATAGCCGTAGTCGGTGTCCTGGCGCGCATTGGCGTGCGGTGTGACCGATGTCTTCACGAAATCGGCGGGCAGCACGGCCTTGCCGTCCCACTGGCCGCCATTGGCGTAGAGCTGGCCCAGCTTCAGCAGGTCGCGGCTGCGCAGGCCCAGGCCGCCGCCGCCCATGGCCAGGCCCAGCGGCGACATCTGCCAGCGCGGAGCCTCGATGCCGAGCGGCTTGAACAGGACCTTGTCGGCGAAGGCGGGCAGGGGCTCGCCGACCGCGTTCTGGACGACCTGGCCGAGGGTTACGACCCCGGCGGTGCAGTAGCTGAAGCTGCGGCCGTACGGCGAGGCCTCGGGGCGCGGGCTCCATTCGGGGAAGCCGCGCACGGGCAGGTCAAGGTAGAAACCGACCCAGTCCTCGATCAGGTACATGCGCTCCTCGTTGCCGCGCGAGAACTGGTTGTCGTCGTCGCACTCGGCGATCGAGCTCATGGTCAGCAGGTCCTCCACCGTGACCTTGTCCTTGCGGGGATCGGAATTGGCGGCCGGCGGCCGGTCCTTGAGCCAGGCCTTGATCGGCGCCTGGACGCCGGGCAGGGCGCCGCGCGCGATCGCTGCGCCGGCCAGCATGGCGGTGACGGTCTTGGTCGTGGAGCGGGTGTTGCGGCGCGCCTCGGGACCGTCCTTGTCGTAGTAGGCCTCGAACGCCAGCTTGCCGTGGCGGGCGATCAGGACGCTGGTGATCTGCTGGAACTGGCCGGCCTTGATCGCGGCGGACATGGCCTCGAGCCTGGCGGCCGAGAGACCTTCGGCGGCGGGCGTCGAGACCGGCAGGTCGGACGCGGCGTGGGCCGTGCTGAGCGGGGCGAGGATCAGGACGGCGGCGAATGCGAGGGCTTTCAAGGACGGGCTCCGACTGAACCTCCGCCGTCTAGGCCGCGCCGGCGATCGCGTCTTGGACGCTTGCAACATCCGGCCGGCGGCCGCACAGCCGCGCGAACTCGCCGGGGGTGACGCCATAGGCGCGGACGAACTGGCGATTGAGATGGCTCTGGTCGCAGAAGCCGGAGGCCAGGGCGATCTCGCCGATCGGGGCGCGGCCGCGCATCAGCAGGTCGGCGGCGCGCTCCAGCCGGCGGGCGCGCAGGCGGTCGCCCGGCGTCGCGCCGATCCAACGGCGATAGCCCCGCGCCAGATGGACGGGATGCACGCCGGCCGCGCGGGCCAGGTCGGCGACGCCGATCGGCTGGTCGAAGGCGTCGTTCAGATAGGTTTCGACCCGGTCCAGCCAGGGCGGCCGCCTGTTGCCGTCATGCGTCGGCGACAGGGTCTCGGCGGCCAGCTCCAGGCTCAGCGTCTGCAGCGACAGCGGTTCGGCGTCGCGGGCCAGCAGCGAGCGGGTCAGGCGCAGGGCGGCGCGGCGGGCGGCCGGGCCGGTCAGTCGCAGGGCGTCGATCGCCGCGCCGCGTCCGGCTTCGGCCAGGGTCCGCCAGTCGGCGGCCTCGAAGCTGACGGCCAGGAAGTAGCCGCCGGCCTCGACGAAGCGGTCGCGATGCACGACGCCGGGCGGGTTGAACACCAGCACTGGACCCTCGGTCTCGGGACCGGCGGCGGTGGTCAGGTAGCGGCCGTGGGTGGCCAGGACGAAATGGGCGTCGTCGTGGCTGTGTTCGTGGACGTGCTCGGCGCTCTGGGTGGCCGCCAGGTGCGCGAGACGCACCCCCGGCAGGCGACGCTCCACGGTGGGCGCGCCATAGAACCGACCTTGGCTGAAGGCGGTCCCTGGCGCGGCCATGCCTAGCCCAGCTTCTCGGCGGCCCAGGGGGCGAAGTAGGTGATGATCCCCGCCGCGCCGGCGCGCTTGAAGGCGGTCAGGCTTTCCAGGACGGCGCGGTCGTGGTCGATCCAGCCGTTCTGGGCGGCGGCCATGATCATCGCGTACTCGCCCGAGACCTGGAAGGCGTAGGTCGGCATGCGGAATTCGTCGACCAGGCGGCGGACGATGTCCAGATACGGCATGCCCGGCTTGACCATGACCATGTCGGCGCCCTCGGCGATGTCGAGCGCGACCTCGCGGATGGCCTCCTCGGTGTTGGCCGGGTCCATCTGGTAGGTCTTCTTGTCGCCTTGGCCGCCGGCCAGCTTGGCCGAGCCGATGGCGTCGCGGTACGGGCCGTAGAAGGCCGAGGCGTACTTGGCCGCGTAGGACATGATCATCACGTCCTGGAAGTTCGCGCCTTCCAGCGCCGCGCGCAGCTTGCCGATGCGGCCGTCCATCATGTCGGACGGAGCCAGGATGTCGGCGCCGGCCTCGGCCTGCATCAGGCCCTGTTCGATCAGGCGCTCGATCGTGGGGTCGTTGAGGATCTTGCCGCCCTCGATCACGCCGTCGTGGCCGTGGTCGGTGAAGGGATCCAGCGCCACGTCGCACATGATGCCGACCTCGGGGGCGGCGTCCTTCATGGCCTTGACAGCGCGGGGGATGACACCGTCCGGATCTGCGGCGATCGAGCCGGTCGCGTCCTTCCGCGACCCGTCGATGTGCGGGAAGATGGCGATGGCCGGAATCCCCAGGTCGCGCGCCCGGACGGCGGCCTTGGCGGCCTCCTTGACCGACAGGCGCTCGACGCCCGGCATTGAGGCGACCGGGATCGTGCCTTCGCCCTCGTGCACGACCATCGACCAGATCAGGTCGGACGGTCGGACCTCGCTCTCGCGGACGAGGCGGCGGGTCCAGTCGGCCTGGCGCACGCGGCGCAGGCGGGTGGCGGGATAGGGGGCGAGCGGCGGGACGGTCATCGCGCTGATGTGGACCGCCCCGCCAGCCGAGGCAAGATCGCAGGACCCTTAAGAGGCTTCACGAATACCGGAAAGCCGGGTCGTCCAGGTCGATCCGGGGGAAGGCGTCCTTCTCGTTCCAGTAGTCCTGGGTGTGGCGCCATTCGGGCTTGTCGCCGGCCTGGGGCAGCAGGTGCAGGCCGCGCATCAGGTAGCCGGGGTTGAAGTCCTCCGGATCGATCCAGCCGCCGAGCTTCATGTCCCGGTCCTCGGGGCGCAGCGCGACCTCGACCTGGCGAACGCCCTTTTTCTCCATGTGCGCCAGCAGGCGGCAGACGAAGTCGCCGATCATGTCGGCCCTCAGGGTCCAGCTGGCCCGGAAATAGCCGAACACCCAGACCAGGTTGGGCAGGCCGGTGAACATCATGCCGCGATAGGTGACGGTCCTGGAGAAATCCAATGGCGCGCCGTCGACCTCGAAGGCGATGTCACCCAGGACGCAGAGATCAAAGCCCGTGGCCGTGACGATGATGTCGGCGTCCAGGCGCTGGCCGGACTTGAGCAGCAGTCCGGTCTCGGTGAAGCGCTCGATCTCGTCGGTGACCACCGAGGCCTTGCCGGAGGCGATGCCCTGGAAGAGGTCGCCTTCGGGAACGAAGGCGATCCGCTGGCGCCAGGGGCGATAGCGCGGCGTGAAGTGCTTCTCCACGATTTCCGGGGGCAGGAAGGCCTTCACGCCCTCGAGCAGCTCGGCGGTCGCCGCCTCGGTGTCCTCCAGGCAGCGGCGGGTGAAGTCGTGCTGGTCGAACAGCGCCTTGCGCCGGACGATCTCGTGGATCCAGGTCTCGTCGACCTCCAGTTGGCGCAGGGTGTCGGCCAGATCGTTGGCGTTGCGGCCGGGCACGAAATAGGTCGGCGACCTTTGGAGAAGGGTCACGTGCGCGCAGTCCCCGGCGATGTTGGGGACCAGGGTCGCGGCCGTGGCGCCCGAGCCGATCACCACGACCTGCTTGCCCTTCAGGTCGATATCATCAGGCCAAGTCTGGGGGTGGACGAGCTGGCCCTTGTAGTCGGCCATGCCGGGCCAGTCGGGCGTATGGCCCAGACCGTGCCGGTAGTAGCCCTGGCACATCCAGAGGAAGTTGGTCGTGTAGGTTTCGACGCCGTCGGGTCCGGAGACGTCCAGCGTCCAAAGCTTGTCCCGCGAGGACCAGCGGGCCGCCGTAATCCGGCGGCGATATCGGATGTGGCGGGCGAGATCGTTCTCGGCGATCACCTCGCCCATGTAGTCGAGGATCTCAGCGGCGGTGGCGATCGGCGGGCCGACCCAGGGCTTGAAGCGGTAGCCGAAGGTGTAGAGGTCGCTGTCGGAGCGGATGCCCGGATAGGTGTGCGTCAGCCAGGTGCCGCCGAAGTCCTCCAGGGCCTCCAGGACAACGAAACGCGTCCCTGGCCGCTGGGTCGTCAGATGATACGCCCCGCCGACGCCGGATATGCCGGCGCCCACGATAATGACGTCGAAGTGCTGGGTCGCCGCGCCTGGCGCGGTCTTGGGAAGCGTCGCCGCCTCGCTCATGCCGTTCCTCCCGTGCCGGCCGCTGTGCGGCCATGTCAAACCGGGCGTCTCTGCGGACGCCTAGGTTATCAACGTACACTTAGAGGTTCGCGCGTCGTTTGCGCTGGATCAAGCCAGGATGACGCGCAGGCGCGATTTAGGGCGCGGCGCGCGAGGCCAGCACCGACGGACCCTCGAGACGGGTCCACAGCTGCGACTTGCACAGGAAGTTGCCGAGCACGCAGCCCTTGGCGCGCATGGTCCTGGAGTCGACGATGTCGGCCGAGCCCACCAGGGTGACCTTCAGGGTCGGGACCCACACGCGGCCCTTCAGCGAGCCATTGCTTTGGGCTTCGAAGTCACGCAGCAGCTGCTTGCCGACCAGGGTGTCGGTGCCCGACTTGCGCGCGTCAGCCTCGGCCTTGGCGCTGGCCCACACCACGACGCCGCAGGTGCTGGCGCCGCAGTCCTTGATTTCCAGGTGGACGGAATTCTTCGGATTGCGCCACACGCCGTACGAGCGCGAAATGTCGCCGCCATCAGCCGCGAAGGCCGGCGCGGAGACCGCCGCCATTCCAAGGACCGCCGCGAGCGCGGCCAGAGTGAGTTTCACGAAACGCATAATCGTCGATGCAAATGTTGTGATTGAGAACGCCCAGACTCGTAGATGGCCATTTGGAGTGAAAGACGATGGTTATCAAGGGGGTGAGACGCCTCACCCGAGTCACACCGTGTAACGGAGGATTTCAGGTCACACCCGCCGCGGCCTGATCGATACAGTTATGCTTCGCCGAAAGACCCCCAGGGGCATGATTGACAGCGGGCTTCGGGCGCGGCACGTCAGCCGCCAACAAGGTGAGGGCGGTTCTGCCCCGAACGGGAGGAAGTGCGCATGGATTTCGCGCTGAACGAAGATCAAGTCGCGATCCAGGACGCCGCGCGGGCTTTCGCCGAGGGACAGCTTGCCCCGCATTCGGCGGAGTGGGACGAGAAGAAGCATTTCCCCGTCGACGTGCTGCGCCAGGCCGCCGAGCTGGGCTTCGCCGGCATCTATGTGAACGAGAACGTCGGCGGTTCGGGCCTGTCGCGCCTGGACGCCTCGATCATCTTCGAGGCCCTGAGCTATGGCGACGTGCCGACGGCCGCGTACCTGACCATCCACAACATGGCCTCGTGGATGATCGACCGCTTCGGTTCGGACGACCTGCGCCAGCGCTACCTGCCACGCCTGACGACCATGGAGCTGATCGCCAGCTACTGCCTGACCGAGCCGGGCTCGGGCTCGGACGCGGCCAACATGCGCACGACGGCTAGGCTGGACGGCGACCACTACGTCCTGAACGGCGGCAAGGCCTTCATCTCGGGCGGCGGCGTCTCGGACGTCTATGTGGTCATGGCCCGCACGGGCGGCGACGGCGCCAAGGGCGTCTCGGCCTTCGTGGTCGAGAAGGGCATGGAGGGCCTGAGCTTCGGGGCCAACGAGCGCAAGATGGGCTGGAACGCCCAGCCGACCGCCCAGGTCAATTTCGACAACTGCCGCGTGCCGGTCGCCAATCGCATCGGCCAGGAGGGCGAGGGCTTCCGCTTCGCCATGATGGGCCTGGACGGCGGACGGCTGAACATCGCCTCGTGCTCGCTGGGCGGAGCGCAGTTCGCCCTCGACACGGCCAAGGCCTACATGGAGACCCGCAACCAGTTCGGCAAAGCCCTGAAGGACTTCCAGGCCCTGCAGTTCAAGCTGGCCGACATGGCCACCGAACTGGAGGCCGCGCGCCTGATGGTGCGCCGCGCCGCCCATGCGCTGGACAACCGCCATCCCGAGGCGACCAAGCTGTGCGCCATGGCCAAGCGGTTCGCGACCGACGCCGGCTTCCAGGTGGCCAATGACGCCTTGCAGCTGCATGGCGGCTACGGCTACCTCCAGGACTATCCGCTGGAACGCATCGTGCGCGACCTGCGGGTGCACCAGATCCTGGAAGGGACCAACGAAATCATGCGCGTCATCATCGCCCGCGAGATGTTCCGCCAGTGAGCGTCCGATGATCTATCTCTGCCGCCACGGCCAGACCTTCCACAACCGCGAAGGCCGCATGCAGGGCCAGACCGAGTCGGACCTGACCCCGCTGGGCCGCGCCCAGGCGGCGGCGATGGGCGACCTGCTGTTCGACCTGATCCGCCGGGATCCGCCGGCCAACCCTCCTGTCGAATGGCGCATCGTCGCCAGCCCGCTGCGCCGGGCGCGCGACACGGCCGAGACGATCGGCGCGCGCCTGGGCCTGCCGGTCGCGTTCGAGGACCGGTTGAAGGAGATCAGCGTCGGCGACTGGTCGAACCGCCTGCGTGACGAGGTCAAGCGCGAAGCCCCGGCGCTGCAGGGCGACCCGGAGTGGGCGTTCAAGTCGCCCTGCGGCGAGACCTACGAGGACATCATGGGCCGCGTGTCCGGCTGGTTGGCCGAGCAGGCGCCCGAGCCGGAGCGCCGGCTGATCGTGGTCAGCCACGGCATCGCCGGCTGGATGCTGCGCGGCGCCTATGGCGGCCTGTCGCGTGAGCAGGTGATCGCTCTGGACACGCCGCAGGACGCCATCTTCCGTCTCAGCAACGGCCAGATCGATCGCCTGGCCTGTGCGCCTGTCGCCGAGCCGGCTTAGGACACTCATGACCGAAGATCCCGAAGTCCTGATCCGCGTCGAGAAGAACGTCGGCCGGATCACCCTGAACCGCCCCAAGGCCCTGCACGCCCTGACCCTCTCGATGTGCGAGACGATGATCGGCGCGCTGCTGGACTGGCAGGAAGATCCCGAGATCTACATGGTCCTGATCGACCATGCGGGCGAGCGTGGCTTCTGCGCCGGCGGCGACATCCGCATGCTGGCCGAGAGCGGAGCCAAGGACGGGGTCGAGGCGCGCCGCTTCTTCCACACCGAGTACCAGCTGAACCACCTGCTGTTCACCTACGACACTCCGGTGGTGGCGGTGATGGACGGCGTCGTCATGGGCGGCGGCGTCGGCGTCTCGATGCCCGCCCACGTGCGGATCGCCACCGAGCGCACGACCTTCGCCATGCCCGAGACCGGCATCGGCCTCTTTCCCGACGTCGGCGGCGGCTGGTACCTGCCGCGCCTGCCCGGCAAGGCGGGGCTGTGGCTGGCCCTGACCGGCGCGCGGATCAAGGGCGCGGACTGCATGCGGCTGGGCATCGCCACCCACCATGTGGAGTTCGGCGCGATCGAGGGCCTGAAGAAGGCCATCATCGCCGACCCGCGCCGCATCGACGAGATCCTGAAGAAGTACCGCGCCGACGCCGGCAAGGCCTCGCTGCTGGGCTTCGAGCAGGACCTGAACCGTCTGTTCGTCGGGGAGAGCGTCGAGGAAATCTTCGAGTTCCTGGCTCTCGACTCCAGCGACTGGGGCAAGGCCCAGCTAGAGGTGCTGAAAACCAAGTCGCCTCAAACTCTGAAAGTCGCCTTCGAGCAGTTGAAGCGCGGCGCGGCCATGACCGACTTCGCTGACAACATGGCCATGGAATACCGGATCGGCTCGCGGGTTGTGCGCAAGCACGACTTCATCGAGGGCGTCCGGGCCGTGATCGTCGACAAGGACAACGCGCCGACGTGGGATCCGGCGACGCTGGAGGGCGTCACCGACGCGATGCTGGACGAGATTTTCGCGCCGCTTCCGCCGGGCGAAGAATGGATGCCGCTGACGTAGCCGATCGCGTACGCTAACGTTATCAGAACAAGAAAACGTCGGTTCGGAAGGATTGCCATGCGTAAGCCGCTTCTTAGTCTCGTCGCCGTGCTCGGCCTCGCCGCCTGCGCCACCGAGCCGATGTTGGGGCCGCCCCCGCCGCCGCCGTCCGGCCCGGTCGCCGTCAGCATTCCGGCCAATATCGCCGCCTCCCTGAGCGACCCGTCGCGTCCGGCCGCCGACATGATCCGCGACAAGGATCGCCATCCGGGCGAGGTGCTGGCCTTCGCCGGCGTACGTCCGGGCGCGAAGGTGGCCGACCTGATTCCGGGCGGCGGCTATTTCACCCGTATCCTGTCGAAGGCGGTCGGTCCCAAGGGCCGCGTCTACGCCTACGTGCCGGACGAGCTGACCAAGCTGGCCAAGCGCGAGCCGGCGGTGAACGCCATCGCCCGCGACCCGGCCTATCCGAACGTGACGGTGATCCTGAACACGCTGCCGAACTTCGCCGCCCCGGAGAAGCTGGACCTGGTGTTCACCGCTCAAAACTATCACGACATGCACGACAAGTTCATGGGCCCGGCGGACCTGTCGGTCGTGAACCGCCAGATCTTCAAGGCCCTGAAGCCGGGCGGCGTCTATCTGGTCATCGACCACTCGGCTCCGGCCGGGACGGGCCTGCGACATACCGAGGACCTGCACCGCATCGACTCGGCGGTGGTGAAGTCCGAGGTCACGGCCGCGGGCTTCATCTTCGAGGGCGAGAGCAAGGTCCTGCGCGACCCGGCGGACGCCCGCACCGCCAACGTCTTCGACCCCGCGATCCGGGGGAAGACCGACCAGTTCGTCTACAAGTTCCGCAAGCCGTCGTCGGCGCGCTGACCGGAAACGCCAGAGAATTCAACGATAAGAGCCGCGCCCATGAGGCGCGGTTCGCATTTGCAGGGAGCTCCACAATGACGCGCATCGCCTTTATCGGCCTGGGCAACATGGGCGGCGGCATGGTCGCCAACCAGGCCAAGGCCCAGCATCAGGTTCGCGCCTTCGACCTGTCGGCGGCGGCGGTCGCGCGCGCGGTGGCGGCCGGCTGCCACGCGGCGGCGTCGGTGGCCGAGGCCGTGGCCGACGCCGAGGTGGTGATCACCATGCTGCCGGCCGGCCCGCACGTCCGTTCGGTCTATGGCGAGCAGGTCTTCAAGCATGCGCCCAAGTCGGCCCTGCTGATCGACTGTTCGACGATCGACGTGGAGAGCGCCCGCGACGTGGCCAAGCAGGCGGCCGAGGCCGGCTTCCGATTCGCCGACGCGCCGGTGTCGGGCGGGGTCATGGCCGCCGAGGCCGGAACCCTGGCCTTCATGGTCGGTTGCGACGAGGCCGACTTCGCCGCCGTCGAGGCGGCGCTGGCCCCGATGTCGCGGGTGACGATCCACGCCGGCGACCATGGGGCGGGGCAGGCGGCCAAGATCTGCAACAACATGCTGCTGGGCGTCTCGATGCTGGGGACCTGCGAGGCCTTCGCCCTGGCCGAGAAGCTGGGCCTGGCGGCCGAACGCTTCTTCGAGATCGCCAGCAAGTCGTCGGGCCAGTGCTGGTCGGTGACCTCGTACTGTCCGGTCCCGGGCGTCGGTCCCCAGACGCCGGCCGATCGCGGCTACGAGGGCGGGTTCGCCACGGCGATGATGCTGAAGGACCTGAAGCTGGCCCAGGACGCGGCCGCCAAGGCGGGCGCCGGCACGCCGATGGGCGCCCAGGCCGAGGCGCTGTACGCCCTGTTCGCCGCTAACGGCTTCGGCGGCAAGGACTTCTCGGCGGTGATCCAGTTACTTCGCGGCAAGCTGGCGGAACTGGCCTGAATCGTCCAAGACCCCGCATCTGTCGAGGGCGGCGATTGGCTCCGCCTATGCGTCCAATCGCGCAATTCTATTTGCTAGGTAAACGCCCGTAGATGGACACTCAGAACGCTTGGTGCGAAAAGCCAGGCAAGGAATAAGGGGACCGTCGGACGATCGTTCGGTCGGTTTGAAGATTGCCATGGACTACAAAGCCGCGTTCCGCAGCGCCGTTGACCAGATCCGCGACGAAGGCCGTTACCGGGTCTTCGCCGATCTGAAGCGCCAGCGTGGTTCCTTCCCGCGCGCCACTTGGACCCGCCAGGACGGCTCGGAACGCGAAGTCGTGGTCTGGTGCAGCAACGACTATCTTGGCCAGGGCCAGAACCCGGTCGTGCTCGACGCCATGAAGGCCGCCGTTGACCAGCACGGCTCGGGCTCGGGCGGCACCCGCAACATCTCGGGCACCAATCACGACCACGTCCGGCTCGAACAGGAACTGGCCGACCTGCACGGCAAGGAAGCCGCGCTGCTGTTCACCTCGGGCTATGTCTCGAACGAGGCCAGCCTGTCGGTGGTCCAGAAGATCCTGCCTGGCCTGATCATCTTCTCGGACGAGCTGAACCACGCCTCGATGATCGCCGGCATCCGCAATGGCGGCGGCCCGCGCAAGATCTTCAAGCACAACGACCTGGCTCACCTCGAGGAACTGCTGGCCGCGGCCCCGGCCGACGCGCCCAAGCTGATCGCCTTTGAAAGCGTCTATTCGATGGACGGCGACATCGCCGACCTGGCCGGCACCATCGCCCTGGCCAAGAAGTACGGCGCCATGACCTACCTGGACGAGGTCCACGCGGTCGGCATGTACGGCCCGCGCGGCGGCGGCGTCGCCGAGCGCGAAGGCCTGATGGGCGAGATCGACATCATCGAAGGCACGCTGGGCAAGGCGTTCGGCGTCATGGGCGGCTACATCACCGGCGACGCCGAGGTGATCGACGCCATCCGTCTGATGGCCGCCGGCTTCATCTTCACGACCTCTCTTCCGCCCGCCTTGACGGCGGGGGCTTTGGCCAGCGTCCGCTGGCTGAAGCAGCATCCGGAAGTGCGCGAGATCCACCAGGAGCGCGCCGCGACCCTGAAGGCCATGTTCCGCGCCGCCGGCCTGCCGGTGATGGACAGCGCCAGCCACATCGTTCCGGTGCTGGTCGGCGATCCGGTCCACTGCAAGATGATCAGCGACATGCTGCTGGCCGATCACGGCGTCTATGTGCAGCCGATCAACTATCCGACCGTGCCGCGCGGCACCGAGCGCCTGCGCTTCACGCCCACGCCGTTCCATACCGACGAGATGATGCGCAAGCTGGTTTCGGCCATGGAAAAGCTGTGGGCCCACTGCAACGTCGCCCGCATGGGCGGTCACGCCGCTTAGAGCCTGTCGGTTTCGCTCCGAAACGGATAAACAGGCTCTATCTCGACATTTTTGACCGTGGCGTCCGCCACGTTCAGAGGACAAGCCGCACTTCAGCTTCGATCGAACCGAACATCGTCGAAACGAAAAACGCCGCCGGAGTCCGGCGGCGTTCGCGTGCCCAAAAGGCAAAAGAGCAGGCTGGACGCGGTCAGCTGCCGCGTCGCACGCCCTTGCCCAGGCCGATCTTCTTGGCGAAGTCCGAGCGTCGGGCCGCATAGGCCGGGGCCACCATCGGATAGTCCGGCGGCAGGCTCCATTTGCGGCGGTATTCCTCGGGGCTCATGTCGTAGTGCGAGCGCAGATAGCGCTTGAGCATCTTCAGTTTCTTCCCGTCCTCGAGGCAGACGATGAAGTCGTGCTGCACCGAGCGGCCCACGGGCACCGCCGGCTTGGCCTTCTCGGCCGGGCGAGGCGCCTCGCCACCGTTGTTGAGCGAGGTCAGAGCCTCGTGAACCGTGCGGATAAGCTCCGGAATGGCCGTCTGGGAGACTGTATTCTGGCCGACATAGGCCGCTACGATCTCGGCGCTGAGCCCCAGGATGTCGACGCCATCGTCGTTCGTCGTTTCCGTGCCGCCGCCCTGAGACGCCATGAGATACCCCACTACCGTTGCTGCTGTTGTTATGTCGCAGGGGGTGAGAGCCGCCCTGCGCGACTGCAACGCACAGCTCGACAAGTGGTTCCGAGATTGATCGCCGCGCCTATCCCGTTAAAGAGGGCGCCTCTGCTGACTCCCCGTAACGCCTGGAGAGCGTCATGACCCAAGCCAATACCAGCGCCTTTTTCGGCGCGGACCTCGCCACCGCGGACGCAGACATCTTCGACCGCATCGGTCGGGAGCTGGATCGTCAGCAGAACCAGATCGAGCTGATCGCCTCGGAGAACATCGTCTCCAAGGCCGTCCTGCAAGCCCAGGGCTCGATCCTGACCAACAAGTACGCCGAGGGTTATCCCGGCAAGCGCTATTACGGCGGCTGCGAATATGTCGACGAGATCGAGACGATCGCGATCGAGCGCGCCAAGCAGCTGTTCGGGGCCGGCTTCGCCAACGTTCAGCCGCACTCGGGCTCTCAGGCCAACCAGTCGGTGTTCATGGCCCTGCTGCAGCCGGGCGACACCTTCCTGGGCATGGACCTGGCCGCCGGCGGCCACCTGACCCACGGTTCGCCCGCCAACCAGTCGGGCAAGTGGTTCAAGCCGATCTCGTACACCGTGCGCCAGCAGGACCAGCTGATCGACTATGACGGCGTGGCCGAGATCGCCCAGCGCGAGAAGCCCAAGCTGATCATCGCCGGCGGCAGCGCCTACAGCCGCGAGATCGACTTCGCTCGCTTCCGCGAGATCGCCGACTCGATCGGCGCCTATCTGATGGTCGACATGGCCCACTTCGCGGGCCTGGTGGCCGGCGGCGTGTTCCCGAACCCGGTCCCGCACGCCCACGTCGTCACCACCACCACCCACAAGACCCTGCGCGGTCCGCGTGGCGGCATGGTGCTGACCAACGACGAGGCGATCATCAAGAAGGTCAATTCGGCCGTCTTCCCGGGCCTGCAGGGCGGTCCGCTGGAGCACGTCATCGCCGCCAAGGCCGTGGCCTTCGGTGAGGCGCTGCAGCCGTCGTTCAAGGACTACGCCAAGCAGATCATCGCCAACGCCAAGGCGCTGTCGGAAGCCCTGGCCAAGTCGGGCGTCAACATCGTCTCGGGCGGCACCGACAGCCACCTGATGCTGGTCGACCTGCGTCCCAAGGGCGTGACGGGCCGCGACGCCGAGCACAGCCTCGAGCGCGCCCACATGACCTGCAACAAGAACGGCGTGCCGTTCGACACCGCGCCGTTCACGATCACCTCGGGCATCCGCCTGGGCACGCCGGCCGGCACGACGCGCGGCTTCAAGGAAGCCGAGTTCACCCGCGTGGGCGAGCTGATCGGCGAAGTGGTCAACGGCCTGGCCGCCAACGGCCCCGAAGGCAACGCGGCCGTCGAGGCCAAGGTGCGCGAGGAAGTGCTGGCCTTGACGGCTCGCTTCCCGATCTACAACTAATTGAGTTCAGGCGCCGCGGGAGGGGCCACATCATGCGCTGCCCCTTCTGCGGACACGCCGAAAGCCAGGTCAAGGACAGCCGCCCGTCGGAAGACGGTGCGGCCATTCGTCGCCGCCGGATGTGCCCGGAGTGCGGCGGTCGCTTCACCACCTTCGAACGGGTCCAGTTGCGCGAGCTGATCATCCTGAAGCGGTCGGGCCGGCGTTCGCCGTTCGACCGCGACAAGCTGGTCCGCTCGATCGCCCTGGCCACCCAGAAGCGCCCGGTCGAGGCTGAGCGCGTCGAGCGGATGATCAACGGCATCGTCCGGCAGCTGGAAAGCATGGGCGAAACCGAGCTTCCGTCCTCGACGGTGGGTGAAATGGTCATGAAGGCGTTGAAATCGCTCGATGACGTGGCCTATGTCCGCTACGCCTCGGTCTATCGGGATTTCAAGGAAACGAGCGACTTCGCGAAGTTCCTGGGCGAAGAAGGCCTGAGCGACAGCGGCGAAGACGAGCTATAGTTCGTTAATCCCTGATGTGTGCTTTTGGTTACGCGGCGAGCGTGGCCGTGGAGATTCGAGCTAGATGGTAGACGACAACATCCGCCTGCTGATCGTGGAGGGCCGAAACCATTCGGGCATCTCCGACGAACTGCTGCGCGGAGCCGCCCAGGCGATCGAGGCCCAGGGCGCCGAATACGACGTGATCACGGTCTCCAGCGCGCTGCAGATTCCGACCGCCATCGCCCTGGCCGAGGAGGCCGGCCACAAGCCGGTGGGCGTGCGCTACGACGGCTACGTCGCCCTCGGCGTGGTCATTCGCGGCGAAACCTATCATTTCGAGTTGGTCGCCCACGAGACCGCGCGCGGCCTGCAGGACCTGGGCGTCGGCAAGCGCCTGCCGATCGGCTTCGGCGTGCTGGCCGTCGACGACGAGGCGCAGGCCTGGACCCGCGCCAAGGTCAACGAAGGCGATCGCGGCGGCGCGGCCGCCAAGGCGTGCCTGGAAACCATCGCTCTGAAGCGTCAATTGTTGGGACAGGGCCGATGAGCGGCAACCGCATTCAACCGCGTTCGGTGGCGCGTCTCGCCGCCGTGCAGGCCCTCTACCAGATGGAGGTCTCGGGCGCGGGCGTCGATTCCGTTATCCGCGAGTTCTCCGAGCACCGCTTTGACCGCGACGTCGAAGGCGAGCAGCTGGCGGCGGCCGACGAAACCTTCTTCGCGGAACTGGCCAAGGGCGTGGTGACCAACCAGGCCAAGGTTGACCAGGGCATCGTCAAGCGCCTGGCCTCGGGCTGGCGCCTGGAGCGCCTGGACGCCACGGCCCGCGCCGTGCTGCGCGCTGGGGCCTTCGAGTTGATGTATCGGTCGGACGTTCCGACCGAGGTCGTCATCAACGAATATGTCGAGATCGCTAAATCCTTTTTTGAAGGTCCTGAGTCAGGCTTCATCAATGGCGCCCTCGACGCGATCGCCCGTGATGCACGAGACTGACGAAGACGACTGGTTCGCTGAAGACGACGCTCCGCCGACGGCGGTAGCGCCCGCGACGGAATTCGACCATATCGCGCGCCTTCTGCGCCCGCTGACGCGTGGCGATCCGGCGGCGCTCGACCTGCTGGACGACGCGGCGGTTCTGCCCTCGCGCCCGGGCTACGATCTGGTCGTCACCAAGGACGCCATGGTCGCCGGCGTGCATTTCCTGGCCGACGAGGCGCTGGACGTCGTCGCTCGCAAGCTGCTGCGCACCAATCTCTCGGATCTGGCCGCCAAGGCCGCCGAACCGTACGGCTACTTCCTGGCCGTCGGCTGGCCCTCGGGTTCGGACGTCGCCTCGCGCGAGACGTTCGCGCGCGGCCTGGCCGAGGACGGGGCGGCCTTCGACATTTCCCTGCTGGGCGGCGACACCGTCACCACCTCGGGGCCGCTGGTGGTTTCCGCGACCTTCCTGGGCTGGGTTCCGCAAGGCGGGGCGATCCTGCGTCGCGGCGCCAAGCCTGGCGACCGGCTGATGGTCTCCGGCACGATCGGCGACGGCTGGCTGGGCCTGCTGGCCCAGTGGGGCGAGGTGGCCGACGCCGACGGCTCGATGCTGCGCCGCTATCGCCAGCCCGAGCCGCGCGTGACCCTGCGCGAGGCCATGCGCGTCCACGCCAAGGCCGCCGCCGACGTTTCCGACGGCCTGTTGGCCGACAGCTCCCACATCGCCAAGGCCAGCGGCTGCCGCGTGCGCGTCGACCTGGAGCGCCTGCCGCTGTCGCCCGGCGGTCAGGCCTGGCTGGACCAGCAGCCCGAGCAGGTCGAGGGGCGCATCTCCCTGGCCTCGGGCGGCGACGACTACGAGATCGTCTGCGCCGTCGACCCCAGCGAGGCCTGGAACTTCCGCGTCGCCGCCGCCGCCGCGGGCGTGAAGGTCAGCGAGATCGGCGAGTTCGTGGAAGGCGAGGGGGTCTCAGCCTACTACAAGGGCCGCGACGTTACGCCCTCGCGCCTGGGCTGGCTGCACGGCTGACGGATTAGGCCAATCGCAAGGCCTCTCGGTTATGGAAGGCTTCCATGACCGCTCTTCGCACGCCCTCGCGCCGCTTCCTGCTCGCCGCCGCCCTGACCCTGGCGGCCGGTCCCGCCCTGGCCAACGCCAAGAAGGAGAAGAAGGAAGGCGAGGGGCAGGCGCTGGATCCCACCTACAAGCTGGGCTCCATGACGATCCCGATCATCTACAACGGCCGGATCGTCAACTACGTCTTCGTGGCCATGACCTTGAAGTTGAGCCTGGGCACCGAGGTCGAGTCCTTCAAGGACAAGGAGCCCGAGCTGCGCGACGCGATCGTCCGGGCCGCCTACAAGACTCCCTTCACGCGGAAGGACACCTGGAAGGAAGTCGACGGCCCACGCCTGACCAGTTTCGTCATGGGCCAGTGCGCCGCCCTGTTCGGCAAGGGCAAGGTCGCCTCGGTGGAGATCGTCAAGCAGATCCCTCGCCAGCAGCTGATGCCGCCCAAGCCGAGCGCGGCCGAGCCGGCCGACTCGGGGCCTTTGAACCCCTGATTCCGCCCGGATAGCCAAGCTTTGCCCCGGCAAAGGCTTGCGCCGACACGGGTTGCGCGCCCCCCGGCCATCTGACAGTCTCTTTCGGATGACGCTG
Organism: Caulobacter segnis; assembly: GCF_019931575.1. Classification (NCBI taxonomy): domain Bacteria; kingdom Pseudomonadati; phylum Pseudomonadota; class Alphaproteobacteria; order Caulobacterales; family Caulobacteraceae; genus Caulobacter; species Caulobacter segnis. The sequence goes on from NZ_CP082923.1 coordinate 2,082,420, forward strand.
TTCAGCGTCATTTCCAGGGAGCATGTCGAGGGGGTACGAGGCCAAAAGGCCCGCCCGTCGATCCGGGCGATGGTTTGACCTGCGTCATTCCGCCGCCGACGGGACCGGCGTCCCCTCGTGATTTGAAGCGCGAAGGGGCGAAGAACCTAATGAGTCTTTGGCTTAATCTGGCCATCGGGGCCGGGCTTCTGGCGGTGCTGTACGGCGCCGTGCAGACGGCCAGTCTGATGCGGGCCTCGGCCGGCAACGCACGGATGCAGGAGATCGCCGCGGCGATCCAGGAAGGGGCCCAGGCCTATCTGAACCGCCAGTACACGACGATTGGCCTCGTCGGCGTGGTGGTGATCGCCATTCTGGCGTTCTTCTTCAAATCTTGGGAACAGCCGGTCGGCTTCGCCCTGGGCGCGATCCTGTCGGGCGCGGCCGGCTTCGCGGGCATGCTGATCTCGGTCCGGGCCAATGTCCGCACCGCTCAGGCGTCGTCGGAGAGCCTGGCCAAGGGCCTGTCGATGGCCTTCACCTCCGGCGCCGTCACCGGCATGCTGGTGGCCGGCTTCGCCCTGATCGGCGTGGCGGGCTACTTCGCGCTGCTGCTGTCGACGGGTCACGCCGGCACCGATCGTGTGGTCGTCGACTCGCTGGTGGCCCTGGGCTTCGGCGCTTCGCTGATCTCGATCTTCGCCCGTCTGGGCGGCGGCATCTTCACCAAGGGCGCCGACGTCGGCGGCGATCTGGTGGGCAAGGTCGAGGCGGGCATCCCCGAGGATGACCCCCGCAACGCCGCCACCATCGCCGACAACGTGGGCGACAATGTCGGCGACTGCGCCGGCATGGCCGCCGACCTGTTCGAGACCTATGCGGTGACAACGGTCGCCACCATGGTCCTGGCGGCGATCTTCTTCCGCGGCACCGAAGCGGTGTCGTCGATGATGCTGCTGCCGCTGGCCATCTGCGCGGTCTGCATCGTCACCTCCATCGTCGGCGCGTTCTTTGTCCGCCTGGGCAAGAACCAGAACATCATGGGCGCCCTGTACCAGGGCCTGATCGTGACCGGCCTCCTGTCGATCCCGGCCGTGTGGTACGTGATCCATCAGCTGGTGCCGGCCGCCGTCACCGTCGGCCCCAAGACCTTCGACGCCAACAGCCTGTTCTATTGCGGCCTGGCCGGTCTGGCCGTCACCGCCCTGATCGTGCTGATCACCGAATACTACACCGGCACCAATTTCCGCCCGGTGAAGTCGGTGGCCCAGGCTTCGGTCTCGGGGCACGGCACCAACGTGATCCAGGGCCTGGCCATGTCGCTGGAGTCCACGGCCCTGCCGGCCCTGACCATCATCGTCGGCATCGTCGTCACCTATAATCTGGCGGGCCTGTTCGGCATCGCCATCGCCACCACGACCATGCTGTCGCTGGCCGGCTTCATCGTCGCTCTCGACGCCTTCGGTCCGGTCACCGACAACGCCGGCGGCATCGCCGAGATGGCGGGCCTGCCGCCGGAAGTCCGCGTCACCACCGACGCCCTGGACGCCGTGGGCAACACCACCAAGGCCGTCACCAAGGGCTACGCCATCGGTTCGGCCGGCCTGGGCGCCCTGGTGCTGTTCGCCGCCTATACCGAGGACCTGAAGTTCTTCTCGGCCAATGCGACGCCGGGCAGCTTCTTCGACGGCATGGGCGCGGTGACCTTCGACCTGTCGAACCCGTACGTCGTGGTCGGCCTGCTGTTCGGCGGCCTGCTGCCGTTCCTGTTCGGCGGTCTTTCCATGACGGCCGTCGGCCGCGCGGCCGAGTCGGTCGTTGCCGAGGTGCGCCGTCAGTTCCGCGAGAACCCGGGCATCATGACCGGCGAGGTTAAGCCCGAGTACGGCAAGGCCGTGGACATCCTGACCAAGGCCGCCATCCGCGAGATGATCGTGCCCAGCCTGCTGCCGGTGGTTTCGCCGGTGGTGCTGTTCTTCGTGATCAACGCCATCGCCGGCAAGGTCGACGCCTTCGCGGCGCTCGGCGCTATGCTGATGGGCGTGATCGTCACCGGCCTGTTCGTCGCCATCTCGATGACCAGCGGCGGCGGCGCCTGGGACAACGCCAAGAAGGTCATCGAGGAAGGCTTCACCGACAAGAACGGCGTCCTGCACAAGAAGGGCGGCGACACCCACAAGGCCGCCGTCACCGGCGACACCGTCGGCGATCCCTACAAGGACACCTCGGGCCCGGCCGTGAACCCGATGATCAAGATCACCAACATCGTGGCCCTGCTGCTGCTGGCGGTGCTGGCCCACGGCGTCTGATCTCGGACGACGCACGCTGAAAAGCGGACGCCCCGGAGGAGACTCCGGGGCGTCTTGCTTGAGGGCGGCTGCCTTCGGAACCCCGAGGTCTCAGTAGACGTCCTCGAGGTCCATTTCGGACAGCGCGTCCTGAATCTCGACCTGCGGCGCGCCCCGGCGCTCGACGCCCTGGAAGTCGTGGTCGATCTTCCGGCGACGGCAGGGCCCGAAATATTCGGTGGCCCGCACGAACGGGCGAGGATTGTTCACCACCTCGTTGATGCGGTGCATGACCCCCCGCGCCGTCAGCGGCTTGGCCAGGAACTCGGTGACGCCGGCCATGCGGGCGTCGTTCAGCGTGCGCTGGGTGGCGTGGCCGGTCATCATGATCACCGGCACATAGGGGTTGGGGCTGGCCGTCGAGGTGCGGATCCAGCGGATGAACGCCAGGCCGTCGACCGGATGCATCATCAGGTCGGTGAAGATCAGGTCGATCTCTTGCGCCTGAAAGATCTTCAGCGCCTCCAGGCCGTCGTTGGCCTCGCGGATCTTGCGCACGCCGGCGGCCTTCAGGATCTGGCTCACGACCTTGCGCATGTTCGCGTTGTCATCGACGAGCAGTATGGCTACGTCGCGAAGATTCATCCCCTCCACAGTGCGCCTCCCGCCGTCATCGTGAATTCGATCATCCGTGACTTGGATGACCAGGGATATGTATTTCACCGAATTTGGGTTTATGAAATGTTTAGGGTGCGACATTCTGTCAGTCGCAAGAAGGTCAATTTGAAATTTACTGTAAATTGCCCGTTTTCTACTGTTGTCGTAGGGCGATGACTGTCGAGGTTTGGCGCACGAAAAAGCCGCCCGCCTTTCGGCGGACGGCTCTTGGGGCGTCGAATTGTCGACGCGGAAAGGCTAGCGGCGGTCGCCTGGACGCTGGCCCGGAGCCTCGTCGTCCTGCGGGAGCATGCCGCCGCGACCAACGTTGCCCAGCAGCTGTTCGAGGATGGTCATCTCGCGGCCGCGCGTCGGGGTCTCACGGCCGTTGTAGGCGATGACCTTGCCGTCCTTCAGCGTGTAGGTGTTCACCGAGGCGACTTTTTCGTCGGCCGGATTGAACTTGATGGCCACGACGTCGCGCTTGATCACGCGCGGCATGTAGAAGGCCACGCGGTCGGTGGTCTGCGAGATGTAGTACCAGGTGTTGTTGTCGAAGGTCGAAACCGCCGACGGCGAACCCAGCTTTTCCATCAGGGTCGACTTGCTGTCCTCGCCGACCTTCATGTCGGCGGGCTTGGCCTCGATGGCCTGGAAGCCGGAATAGCTTGTCAGCGGCGTGCAGGCGGACGTGGCGATCGCCAGGCCAAGGACGGCGGCGGCGAAAACGGCGGGGCGAGACATCGAGGCTCCGAACCGGAAAAATGCAGACTTTGACCTATCGCCCGCGGGAGCTTAGTTCAATGCCCGCGTGAAAGCGGACCCCGCGTCTAGCGGGATGTCGCGGCGAAATCGAGGCGTTTCATGTTTCTGGATCGGTGGCTCAAGCCCAGGCCCGCCAAGGCGGCGGGGGCCAAGCTCTATGCTGGAGCCGTCGGGCAGGCGCGGTCCGCGACCTTTTATCGTGACTTCGGCGTCCGCGACTCGATGGAAGGCCGCTTCGAGCTGTTCAGCCTGCACGTCATTTTCCTGATCGAGCGGCTGAAGGGGCAGGGCGAGGCGGCGGCCGAAACCTCGCAGGCGGTGTTCGATTCCTACGTGAAGGGCCTGGACGACGCCTTTCGCGAGATCGGCGTGGCCGACACCTCGGTCGGCAAGAAGATGAAGAAGCTGGCCGGCGCCTTCTACGGCCGCCTGAAGGCCTATGACGAAGCGGCCGCGGGCCTGCCCGACACGGCCGGCGTGACCGATTTCCTGGCCCGCACCGCGTTCGAAGGGCGCGGGGAGGGTGATGTGGCGGCCCTGACCGCCTATGTGATCAAGACGCGCGCGGCGCTGGCGGAGCAGCCGCTGGACGCCCTGCTGCAAGGAGACGTGACGTGGCCGAACCCGTGACCGCCCCCTGGCCCTGCGAGATCCCGCTGGCCCAGGTCGACCGCGGCGCCGTGAAACTGCGGCTGGAGCCGAGCGCGGATCAGCGCAAGGCGATCGCCAAGCAGCTGGGCCTGGTGAGCCTGGAAGCGCTGAGCGCCGAGGTCTACCTGACCTCGTGGCTGGACGGCGCCGAGGTGTCGGGCCTGCTCCGCGCACGCGTGGTCCAGACCTGCAGCGCGACGGCCGACGACTTCGAGACGCCGATCGACGCTCGCTTCGACCTCAGGGTCCTGCCGGCCAACAGCCAGAACGCCCCGCAGGAGGAGTTCGGCGACCTGGGAGCCGATCCCGACGGCGACGATCCGCCGGACGTGCTGGAAGGCGAGAAGATCGACGTCTCGGGCTATGTGGTCGAGCACCTGGCCCTGGAGCTGGATCCGTTTCCGCGCAAGCCGGGCGCGGTGTTCGTCCAGCCCGCCGAACCAGTCGAACTGTCTCCGTTCGCGGCCCTCAAGAGCCTGAAATCGTCGGACGAATAGGCCGAAGACCTCCGACTCGACCGCTTGCGTGATATTCACGCGGATGTATCGTCCGCCGCCTTGAGGGCGGCGGATGCCGCCTGCCGGAGCTTTTAGCGCCACGTGTCCCAATCCGTAGTCATCTCCGTCGACGCCATGGGCGGCGACCACGGCCCCTCCATCGTCGTGCCCGGCGTCGCCCAGGCGGCCCAGGCTCTCCCCGGAGTGCGGTTCCTGTTGCATGGCGACGGCGCGGCGATCGAGGCGGAGCTGGCCAAGCACCCCGCGGCCAAGGCCGTCAGCGAGGTCCGTCACTGCGACAAGGCCATCGGCATGGACGACAAGCCCGCCCAGGCCATGCGCCGGGGCAAGGGCTCGTCGATGTGGAACACCATCGAGGCCCTGCGCGAGAACGAGGCTCACGCCTGCGTCTCGGCCGGCAACACCGGCGCCCTGATGGCCATCTCCAAGCTGATCCTGCGCATGGGGGCCGACCTCGAGCGCCCGGCCATCGTCGCCAACTGGCCGACCCTGAAGGGGGTCACGGCGGTGCTCGACGTCGGCGCCAATGTCGAGAGCGACGCCGAGCAGCTGGTCGAGTTCGCCATCATGGGCGCGGCCTTCCACCACGCCGTGCACGGTTCCAAGCGCCCGACCGTGGGTCTGCTGAACGTCGGCTCCGAAGACCAGAAGGGGCATGAGGACGTGCGGGAGGCCCATGCCATCCTGCGCGAGACCAAGCTCGATTTCGACTATCACGGCTTCGTCGAGGGCACCGACATCGCCTACGGCACCGTGGACGTGGTGGTCACCGACGGCTTCACCGGCAATGTGGCCCTGAAGACCGCCGAGGGCCTGGCGCGCTTCTTCTCCAACGAGATCAAGTCAACCCTGACCTCCACGCCCCTGGCCATGCTGGGCGCGGCGATCGCCTCGGGCGCGCTGAAGAAGATGCGCCAGCGGCTGGATCCGGGCCGGGTGAATGGCGGTCCGCTTCTGGGGCTGAATGGAATCGTGGTGAAGAGCCACGGCGGCGCGGACGCGGGCGGCTTCGCCTCGGCCATCCGGGTCGCCACCAATCTCGCGCGCAGCGATTTCCGCGCCGAGATCGACAGAAATCTCAAGCGCCTGACCGCCGCCGCGGCCAAGGACGAAGCCTCGGGGCAGGGGCAGGACCAGGGAGCGGCCGAGTGAGCGTGACCCGTAGCGTAGTGACCGGCGTCGGTGCGTATCTGCCGCCGAAGGTCGTGACCAACGACGATCTGGCCAAGTTCGTTGACACCAGCGACGAATGGATCGTCGAGCGCACCGGCATCCGCCAGCGCCATCAGGCCGCCGACGACCAGCCGGTCTCGGATCTGGCCGTCGAGGCCGCCCGGGAGGCCCTGGCCGCCGCCGGCAAGACCGCCGCCGACGTCGACCTGATCATCGTGGCGACCACCACGGCCGACCTGACCTTTCCCGCCGTCGCCACCATCGTCCAGCGCAAGCTGGGCGCGCCGGTGGGCATCGCCTTCGACGTCCAGGCCGTCTGCTCGGGCTTCGTCTACGCTCTGAGCGTCGCCGACGGCTTCGTCGCGCGCGGCCACGCCAAGTGCGCCCTGGTCATCGGCGCCGAAACCATGACCCGCCTGATGGACTGGAGCGACCGCGGCACCTGCGTGCTGTTCGGCGACGGCGCCGGCGCGGTGGTGCTGGAGCCCAAGGAAGGCGAGGGGACCACGGCTGACGAAGGGATGCTGGGCTTTGCCCTGCGCGCCGACGGGACCAAGCAGGACCTGCTCTATGTCGACGGCGGCGTCTCGACGACCGGCACGGTCGGCAAGCTGCGCATGCTGGGCAACCAGGTCTTCAAGCACGCCGTGGTCAATATCTCCGAAGCCATCCACGCGGCGGCCGCCAAGGCCGGCGTCGCGGTGGCGGACGTCGACTGGTTCATTCCGCACCAGGCCAACCAGCGCATCCTGCAGGGCGTGGCCCATCGCTGCGGCATCGACGAGGAGAAGGTGATCTCGACGGTCGCCATCCACGCCAACACGTCGGCCGCCTCGATCCCGCTGGCCTTCGCTCACGGCGTCAAGGACGGTCGAATCAAGAAGGGCGACCTGTTGCTGCTCGAGGCCATGGGCGGCGGTCTGACCTGGGGCGCCTGCGTTCTGCGCCTTTAGGGCGCGGCTTCAGGCAGCTTGCGCGGCCTTGTCGCCGGGCTTGAACTCCTGACGTTGAGTCTTTGACTTCATGCGATAATCGCGGCATGAGGTCGTCGGTGAATTCGGGCGCGGCCAGTTGAGGGCGGTCGCATCCAGCCTGGGTTCGCCGCGAGTGCTCCATCGTCGGTGGTCTTCCAGACCGCCAAGATACGCGTGAAGGGGGTTGCATGAAGGGCGCTACTTTGACCCGAGCCGACCTGTGCGAGGCGGTTCATGAAGAGGTCGGACTGACCCGTCAGGACTGCGCCGGGCTTGTCGAGCGCACCCTGGATCTCGTGGCCGAGGCGCTTGAGAACAGCGAGACGGTCAAGCTTTCCGGATTCGGCGTCTTCCAGGTCCGTTCCAAGCGGGCCCGCATGGGGCGCAATCCCAAGACCGGCGAGCCGGCCGAGATCGAGCCCCGCCGGGTGATCGGCTTTCGCGCTTCCCAGGTCATGAAGGCGCGAATCGACCGCGCGCTGGGCGGCTAGGGAATCAAAGCGGTGGCGAAGGGGCCGAACGCCTTCCGCACGATTTCCGAGGCAGCCGACGAGCTGGGCGTGCCGCAGCACGTCCTGCGTTTCTGGGAAACCAAGTTCTCCTTCATCCGCCCGATGAAACGGGCCGGCGGGCGACGCTTCTACCGTCCGCAGGACGTGGCCGTGCTGAACGGCGTCCGCACCTTGCTGCACAGCGAGGGCCTGACCATCAAGGGCGTGCAGAAGCTGCACCGCGATCATGGCCTGGCCCAGGTGATCGCCGCGGGCATCGGCTCGAACGGCTCGGCCAGCCTCGATCTGGACGTCGATTACGAAGCGCCCGTCACGCATGGCCGACGACTGGGCGGTGAAGCGCGCGACCGCCTGGCCTTCGCGCTGGACGACTTGACGGCCATCAAATCACGTCTCGACGGACTTCTGGCGCGCTAGGGTTACACGCCGAAACCGCCCGCGCTTTCGGGCGCTTGGCTCTGTTGAATTTCGTCCGAAATCGCTGTTGCCCAACCCCGGAGCGGCCCCTATAAGGGCGCTCCTTCCGCGTCGGAGCGTGGCGCAGCCTGGTAGCGCACTTGACTGGGGGTCAAGGGGTCGCAGGTTCGAATCCTGTCGCTCCGACCATTTCCTTCTGGGAATAGCGGAAGACGAAAGGCCGCCCTTCGGGGCGGCCTTTTTCATTCCTATCGCTCGCCGACATTCAGCGGCTTGTCGGCCTTGCCCATCCACGAGATCAGCGGGATCACCGGAAGGATCCAGCCCATGCCTAGCGCCACGAAATAGATCAGGTGCACGAAGCGGTTCTGCGGCAGGCGGTCGTAGAGACTGGTGAAGGCCCAGATCCAGGCGAACAGGACGGCCATCACGCCGATCGAGCCGATCAGCTTGCGAAGGCGGGCCGGGATGAGAGGAGCGCTCACGCGGGTCTCCGGATGAGGCCGAGCACGGCCAGGAACAGGATGGCCCCAACGCTGGAGACGATCAGCTCGCCGAGGAAGCCGGCGAGATGCAGGTCGATGCGCGAGGCGACGAACGCTCCGATGAACGAGCCGATCACGCCGATCAAGAGCTTGATGAACAGCGAATGGCGGCGCGGCGGCAGCAGGTCGGCGATCCAGCCGGCCAGGATGCCGATCAACGCCGCCGCGAATACGCCCATGCCGCTCATCGTATCCTCAGCCTCCGGACGTCCCGTGTTTTACATGAAGCACGCTCGGCGTCATGCCGGGTCACAGAGACGTTGAAGCGCGTAAGCGTCAGGCGTAGGGAAGTCACGCCGCATTTCGGCCCATAAGTGACGCTTTTCCGATCCTATGACGTCTTTCCTGCGTTCCGACCGTTCGCGCGCCGTCGCGATCTGGCTCTTCATCGTCGCCGCCATGGTGTTCGCCATGGTCGTGGTCGGCGGGGCGACCCGCCTGACGGATTCGGGCCTCTCGATCACCCAGTGGAAACCGATCATGGGTGCGCTGCCGCCGATGTCGGAACAGGCCTGGCGCGAGAGCTTCGAGCTCTACAAGAAGATCCCCCAGTACCAGCTGGTGAACCCCGACATGACCCTGGACGGGTACAAGGGCATCTTCTGGTGGGAGTGGGCGCACCGCTTGCTGGGGCGGACGGTGGGCGTGGTGTTCGCCATCCCGTTCGTCGTCTTCCTGATTCGTCGCGACATCCCGCGCCGCCTGATCTGGCGGTGCGCCGTCATGCTGGGCCTGGGCGGTTTGCAGGGCCTGGTGGGCTGGTGGATGGTGTCCAGCGGCCTGTCCGAACGCGTGTCGGTCGCGCCCGAGCGGCTGATGATCCATCTGGGCCTGGCCCTGGCCTTGTTCGTCGTCCTGATCTGGACGGCCCTTGACGCCTGGAACGGCTCGCCGCGCGTTGCGGAACGCTCGGCCTGGCGCGGCTGGGCGCTGGCCTTCCTGGGGGCGGTGTTCTTCCAGAGCCTGCTGGGCGCGCTGGTGGCCGGCAACGACGCGGGCCTCGTCTACAACGACTGGCCGCTGATGAACGGCGCGTTCTTCCCCGCCGACTATGTCGGCAAGGGCTTGTGGGGCACGCTGGCCCACAGCCAGGGCGCGGTGCAGCTGCATCACCGCCTGGTCGCCTACGTCCTGTTCGCGGCCGGGATCGCCATCGGCGTCCTGGCGCGCCGCGATCGGCCGCTGGCGGCCGGCAGCAAGGGCGCGGCGCTGGCGGTGACGGTTGTCGTGACCCTGCAGGCGGGTCTCGGGATCTGGACGCTGATGGCCGGCGTGCCGATCGCCCTGGGCGTGCTGCACCAGGCCGGCGCGGCGTTGCTGCTGGCCACGGCCACGGTCTTCGCCTGGCGCGTCCGCCGGCCCTGACTTTCGCGAGGCCGATTTTCCGGAGGCTGTAACAAGGGGCCGGAACAACTGTCACATGCCGGGCGCAAACGGGGCCGATTCCTCATGGAGCTTGGCCTTGATCCGCCCCCTTGTTCTCGCCCTCGTCGCGTCCGTCGCCGTTCCCGCCATCGCCCTTCCCAGCATGGTCCTGGCCCAGGCGCCTGTCTCGGCCAGCGCCAGCGACCCCTACTACAAGGCCGGCGAGGCCGCCCTGGCGCGGCAGATCGCCGTGGTTCCGAACACGGGCAAGGCCCGGAACGTCATTCTGTTCCTGGGCGACGGCATGGGCATTTCGACGGTCACGGCCGGCCGCATCTATGACGGCCAGCTGAAGGGCGTGGACGGCGAATCGAACTCGCTGGCCTTCGAGAAGCTGGCCTATTCGGCGCTGTCCAAGACCTACAGCCACGACACCCAGGTCACCGACAGCGCCGCCGGCATCACGGCGATCATGAGCGGCGTGAAGACCCGCAACAAGATCATCGGCCTGACCGGCGCGGCGATCGGCGAGAAGTGCGAGACCGAGAAGGGTCACAGCGTCGAGAGCCTGGCCGAGCTGGCCAAGGCCAACGGCCGCGCGGCCGGCGTCGTCACCACCACCCGTGTCACCCACGCCACGCCCGCCGGCGCCTACGCCCATACCGCCTATCGCGACTGGGAAGGCGACAGCGACATGCCGGTCGAGGCTCTGGAAGGCGGCTGCAAGGACATCGCCCGCCAGCTGATCGAGGCGCCCGACGCCCTTCGCCTGGACGTCGTCATGGGCGGCGGCCGCTCGCGCTTCCTGCCCGAGGACAAGGACGGTAAGCGCGCCGACGGCCGCGACCTGACCGCCGAGTGGCTGAAGGCCGAAGGGGCGGGCTCGTCCTACGTCACCACCGTCGACCAGTTGAAGGCGATGCCGGCCAGCACCAGGCATGTGCTGGGCCTGTTCGCCGCCGAACACCTGCCGTACGAGGTCGAGCGACCGGTGCTGGGGCAGGGCGTCCCGACCTTGGCGGAGATGGCCCTGTCGGCCATCGACGTGCTGTCCAGGAACCCGAACGGCTATTTCCTGCTGGTCGAGGGCGGCAAGATCGACATGGGCAGCCATCTGGGCAACGCCAAGCGGACGCTGACCGAGACCGTGGAATTCTCCAAGGCGATCGAGGCCGTGCTGGCCAAGGTCGACCTGAAGGACACCCTGGTCGTCGTCACCGCCGACCACAGCCACGGCCTGGTGATCTCGGGCTACGCCGCCCGCAACGCGCCGATCCTGGGGCTGGCGGGCAACGAGGGCGAGCCCATCCTCGGCGGCGACGGCAAGCCCTACACGACCCTGATGTTCGCCACCGGCCCCGGCGGCCCGCTGGGTAACGACACCCGCGTCGACCCGGCCAAGGAGGACCTGGACGACAGCGACTATCACCAGGAAGCGACCGTGAACCTGCCCAGCGCCGCCCACTCGGGCGAGGACGTGGGCGTGTTCGCCGACGGTCCGCAGGCCTTCCTGCTGCGCGGCGTGGTCGAGGAGAGCTACATCTTCCAGGTCATGCGCCACGCCTTCGGCTTCGACGGCAAGGCAGTGAAGAATCGCTGATCGTTCTAGGGCGGCCGGCGCCGCAGGCCCCCACCTGACCGCTTCGCGGTCGTCCGCCCCCAAAGGGGGCGGAAGGTGCGCGCGCCGTCCTTCTTCCCCCTCCGGGGGAGGAGCGCGCTAGCGCGGAGGGGGCGAGTACGGGGATTGAGCGCGCTCTGTCCTCGGAATTCGCGAGATCGACTCCCGCGAAATCAATCGCTTGTCGATTTTAGACGCCGCTGAATGATCCGCGTTCAGAACCGCCCCCATACTGCTTCTCACCTGATGGCTTGAAAGGGACGTCCGGCCGGCGATCGTGACGGCTGTCAGGGGTGGTCGAGCGGGAAGCGCTCGCCGGTCTTCCTTCGGGAAGGCGTCTTCGCGACGGATCCAGCACGGGCTCCCTGAAACATCGGGACGAAAGGCTGGCGGCGAAGACTTCGGCGACCGCGACAGGTCCGGGCTGAAATCGCCCGGGCGTTCCGGGACCGGGGTCGTCGCCCCGGCCCGCCCGTCGGGGGCCTCTCGTGAGAGCGGGTTAAGACCCCGCGCCTCGTGGGCTCACCGGATAACGCGCCACGCGGAGCGTCCTGGCTTCGTCGAAACGGTACTCACTATCCAAACCTCCGGGCGACGCCCGGCGCTCCGCGTCCCTTTCCATCCCTTCAGCGGCAAGCCGCGTGAGGACGCCGACGCATGATCTCGACCCTAGGCCTTGACGCTCGCCCAGGGCCCGGTGATCGCCAGGGTGATCCCGGGGTTCTGCACGTTGACGAACATCGTGCCGCCGTCGTGCGAGAAGCAGGCGCCGGCGAACTCGGAATTGCCCGTGAAGACGTTGCGGCCCAGTGTGTAGACCTTGCCCTGGGGCGTGACCCCGCGCAGGTGGTTGCGCAGGGTGTCCGAATAGCGGTCCTCGCAGACGATCACGTGGCCCCATGGGGCGACCACCAGGTTGTCGGCATAGTCCAGCACCCGGTCATTCTGGCTTTCGACGAACAGCTGCAGCTTGCCTGGCTGGTCCTTCTCGCCGGCCTGGCCTTCGGCGGGCGAGGGGACGTAGCGGAAGATCTGGCCCGAGCCGGCCGCGCCGCCGGCCGTGCAGGCGAAATAGAGTTCGCCTTGGCCGAAGAACACGCCTTCGCCCCGGCAGAAGACCGCCGCGCCCTTGGCGTGGCCGCGGCGGCGCAGGTCGTCATAGGGGTTGTCGACGCCATCCAGATCGATCCAGCGCACGGCCTTGGTCCCGCCGATCGGGAAGGTCTTCTCCTCCTGGTTCCGCGTGTCGCCGCCTTCGGGCGCGTCGACCAGACCCAGCGCTTGGAGGCGGCCGCCGGCGGCCAGGTTGCGGCGGTCGGTGGGCAGGAAGCGATAGAAGAGGCCGTCGGCCACGTCCTCGGTCAGATAGACCACGCCGGTCCTGGGATCGATGCAGGCGGCCTCGTGTTTGAAGCGGCCCAGGCCCTTCAGGGCGACGGGCTGGACGAGCCCGACATGGGCGGCGGGCACCTCGAACACCCAGCCATGGTCCTTGCCGACCTCAAGGCCCGACTCCAGCGTCGTCTCCTCGCAGGTCAGCCACGAGCCCCAGGGCGTGACGCCGCCGCAGCAGTTGACGAGGGTGCCGGCCAGGCTGAGGTGCTGGCGCTCGGTCTGGCGGGTCTTGAGATTGTAGAGCTGGGTCGTCGTGCCGCCGGGCAGGGGGCGCTGGCTGTTGTGGAAGTCCCAGACCTTGGACCGATCGATGCGGTCGACCAGGCGCTCGGAGAGGCCGAACGCGCCGTTGTGGATGTCGCTGACCGACAGTTCGTGGTTGCGAACCAGCAGAACGCGCTCGGCGTCGACGGAGAAGCAGCCCATGCCGTCGGCCTTGCCCGGCACTAGGAAGCCGTCGCTCATGGTCTCGCCGGCCTGGGAAATGACCTGGTAGCGGAAGCCCGCCGGCAGATCGAGAAGGCCCTTGGGATCGGGGACCAGCGGGCCATAGCCCTCGACCTCGTTCAGATAGGTCTCGGCCTCGACCGCCTCGTCCTGGGCGCGGGCGGAAAAGGCGGCGAAGGCCAGGCTGGTGGCGGTGGCGCCGAGGAAGCTTCTGCGGGAAAAGGACATGGAGCGCGCTCGTGCGAAAGGAGACCTACACGGCGGCTATGCCCGTCCTTCGTGACGGTTCGAACACAAGGATGCGGTATTATAATACCTTATCATTTATCTCATTGTATTTTATGGGCTTTGTAAGTTTTTCATATCGCTATTGTTGACAGCGCTCGAACCCTCCCGTACATGCCGCGCCTCACACGGACGAAACCGGATTTCTCGGGGTCGGACGCCTAGAAATTACGGATCAATCCCATGCAGAAGATCACGGCTTCCTTGAAGCCAGCCGAGGTCGAGAAGAAGTGGATCGTGGTCGACGCCCAGGACGCCGTTGTCGGCCGTCTGGCGACGTTCATCGCCATGCGTCTTCGCGGCAAGCACCGTCCTGACTACACCCCGCACGTCGATTGCGGCGACTTCGTCGTCGTGATCAACGCCGACAAGGTGAAGTTCACCGGCAAGAAGCTCGACGACAAGGTCTACTATCGTCACACCGGTCACCCGGGCGGCGTCAAGGAAACCACCCCCCGCAAGGTGCTGGGCGGCAAGTTCCCGGAACGCGTCCTGGAGAAGGCCGTCGAGCGCATGCTGCCCAAGGAGAGCCCGCTGGCTCGCAAGCAGCTGACCCACCTGCTCATCTACAACAACGGTGAGCACCCGCACCAAGCGCAGAACCCCGAAGTCGTCGACTTCGCCGGCCGCAACGCCAAAAACACCCGGAGCCTCTAAGCTATGACTGACGCTCAAGGCTTTGAAGCGCTGGCCAGCCTGTCCAGCAACCCGGAAACCGCCGCTCCGGCCGAACCCAAGATCGACGCCCAAGGCCGCGCCTACGCGACCGGCAAGCGCAAGAACGCGATCGCTCGCGTCTGGATCAAGCCGGGCAAGGGCTCGATCACGATCAACGGTCGTGACCAGGAAGTCTACTTCGCCCGTCCGGTGCTGCGCATGATGATCGCCCAGCCGCTGGAAGTGACCGACCGTCTGGGTCAATTCGACGTCGTCGTGACGGTTGAAGGCTCGGGTCTGTCGGGTCAAGCCGGCGCCATCCGCCACGGCCTGTCCAAGGCCCTGACCTATTACGAGCCCGGCCTGCGCCCGGTCCTGAAGCCGCACGGCTTCCTGACCCGCGACAGCCGCGTCGTCGAGCGTAAGAAGTACGGCAAGGCCAAGGCCCGCCGCAGCTTCCAGTTCTCGAAGCGCTAATCGCGGTTCGTACGCGATTGGAAGAGGGCGCTTCGGGTCTCCGAAGCGCCCTTTTTCTTGGTCTTTTGTCCCCCTGTCTGGATTGGAGCGCGCCATGGCGAACGCCCCCAAGGTCTTCATCGACGGCGAAGCCGGCACCACCGGCCTGCAGATCCGCGAGCGCCTGGTCGGCCGCACCGATCTGCAGCTGGTCTCGATCGATCCCGACAAGCGCAAGGACGCCGATGCCCGCGCCGAGATGCTGAACGGCGCCGACGCCGTGATCCTGTGCCTGCCCGACGACGCGGCCAAGGAAGCCGTTTCGCTGGTCACCAATCCCGACACGGTGATCATCGACGCCTCGACCGCCTACCGCACCGCCGAGGACTGGGCCTACGGTTTCGCCGAGCTGGACAAGGAGCAGCGCGGCAAGATCGCCGCGTCCAAGCGCATTTCCAATCCGGGCTGCTATCCGACCGGCGCGATCGCCCTGACGCGGCCGCTGGTTTCGGCGGGCATCCTGCCGGCCGAACTGCCGGTCTCGTACAATGCGGTCTCGGGCTACAGCGGCGGCGGCAAGGCGATGATCGCCGAGTTCGAGGACGAGAGCGCGCCCAACTATACCAAGGTCCCGTTCCGCATCTACAGCCTGTCCCAGGCCCACAAGCACGTGCCGGAAATGCAGAAGCACGGCGGGCTGCTGAGCCGCCCGTTCTTCGCGCCGGCCGTCGGTCGCTACATGCAGGGCATGATCGTCGAGCTGCCGCTACACTTCTCGACCCTGAACGGCGCGCCGTCGCTGGGCGACATCCAGGCTACCCTGGCCAAGCACTACAAGGGCGAGAAATTCGTCGAGGTCGCTTCTCTGGAAGAGGCCAAGGGCCTGACGACCCTGGACCCGGAAGGGCTGAATGGCACCAACCGCCTGAAGCTGTTCGTGTTCGGCTCTGACACCAGCGGCCAGGCGCGCCTGGTGGCGCTGCTCGACAACCTGGGCAAGGGCGCCTCGGGCGCGGCGGTGCAGAACCTGAACATCGCCCTGGGCCTGAAGGAGGACGCGGGCCTCTAGGCCCCGTCCGATCTACACCCGCCAGCGATAGTGGCCGGCGGGTTTGTGCAGCTTGAACATCCACAGCGGTTCCTCGCGGACGCCGTCGCCGATGTTGTGCGCCACCCGCACGCGCCGGGGGCCGTCGACCACCACGCCCAGATGCGGCCGGCCGCCGGCTAGCCGCCAGGTCAGCACGTCGCCCGGCTGGGGACCGTCGAAGGCGTCGCCGCCGAACGGCAGCGCGGCGGGCAGGGGCAGGCGCGCGTTCTGGCGGGCCAGGAAGGTCTCGAGGTTCAGCACCCGCCGGTGGTCGATATTGGCGTCCGGCTTGGTCAGCCCCCATTCGCGGCGCGAGGGATAGCTGGCGAAGGCCTGGACCATGTCCTCGTGCACCCGCCGCTGCAGATCCACGTCCCAGGCGTCGCGGGCGGCGCGGATCAGCACGTCCGAGCAGACGCCGCTGGTGCGCAGCACGTCGCCGTTCGGATAGCCGATCGAGCGATAGCTGGGATCGTAGTCGATCGTGACGCCGATCTGCTCGCGCGCCGCGGCGGCCAGCTTCAGGCCGGCGTTCGGGATCAGCGCATGGCTGGACGACGCGCCCGCCATGAGCGGCGTGGCGGCGAGCATCCCCAGAGCTGTCCGGCGATCAAGCGTGAGCATGAGGCGAAGCTTCGCCGCGATCCGGGCGACTTTTGGGCGAACATGGGTCCGCGATGCGGCGGCGGCGCCTTTCAGGCAGGACTGTAGCCGCGGAGCCTCAGGCCTGAGACTTCACCAGCACGAAGCTGCCCGGGGCGTCCTCGAGGGGCTTGAGCGGGCCCTTGGCCGGATCGCGCGCCGGAACCTCGCCGCCCGATCGGGCCCGGAGCCACGCGGCCCAGTGCGGCCACCAAGAGCCCGGATGCTCCGTCGCCCCCGAGATCCACGCGCCGACGTCGCCGGGTAGGGTCTCGTTGGTCCAGTGCTGGTATTTCTTGGCGTCCGGATGGTTGATCACCCCGGCGATGTGGCCCGAGCCCGCCATGGTGAAGGTCACCGGCCCGCCGAACGCCTTGGCCCCGCGATAGACGCTGCGATAGGGCGCGATGTGATCGTCCTTGGACGACTGGACGTAGATCGGGGTCTTCACCTTGGAGAGATCCAGGTGCTCGCCGCCCAGGTCCAGCTTGCCCGTCGTCAGGGCGTTGTCCTTGTAGAAGTTGCGCAGATAGAACAGGTGCAGCGCCTTGGGCATGCGCGTCTGGTCGGCGTTCCAGAACAGCAGGTCGAACGGGCGGGGCTCCTTGCCCATCAGGTAGTTGCTGACGAAGAACGACCAGATCAGGTCGTTGCCGCGCAGGGCGTTGAAGGTGTCGGCCATCGACTGGCTGGGCAGGAAGCCGCCGGCCGCGTCCATCTGCTGCTCGATCGACTGCAGCCATTCCTCGTTGGTGAACAGCAAGAGGTCGCCGGCCTCGGCGAAGTCCTGCTGGGCGGCGAAGAAGGTGGCTGAATTGATCCGCTTGTCGCCGCGCGCGGCCATGTGGGCCAGGGCGACCGACAGCAGGGTGCCGCCGATGCAGTAGCCGACGGTGTTGACCTTATCGACGCCGCACTGGGTCATGACCTGCTGGGTGGCGTCGTAGACGCCCTCCAGCATGTAGTCCTCGAAAGTCTTGGCGGCGAGCTTCTGGTCCGGATTGACCCAGGACGCGACGAACACCGTGAAACCCTGGCCGGTCAGCCAGCGGATCATCGAGTTCTCGGGGCGCAGGTCCAGGATGTAGAACTTGTTGATCCAGGGCGGGAAGATCAGCAGCGGGATCTCGCTGACCTTGTCCGTCGTCGGATCGAACTGCAGCAGCTGCAGGATATCGTTCTGGTAGACGACCTTGCCTGGGGCGGTGGCGACGTTCTCACCAACCTTGAACTTGGCCAGGTCCGTCTGGCTGATCGCCAACTGACCGCCGCCGCGCTCCAGGTCGGCGGCGAAGTTCTCCATGCCGCGCACCAGGCTTTGCCCTTGGGTCTGCACGACCTCGCGCAGGGCGGCGGGGTTGGAGATCAGGAAGTTGGACGGCGAGAAAGCGTCGGTCAGCATCTTGGTGAAGAACTCGACCCGGCGCTTGGTCGCGGGATCGACGCCCTCGACCTCGGCGATCAGGCCGTTCAGCCAGTTCGAGGACAGGAGATATGACTGCTTCATCAGGTCGAACATTGGGTTCGACGCCCAGTCAGGGTCGTTGAAGCGCTTGTCGCCGGCGGCGGGGGCGACCACGGGCGTGACCGCCTCGCCGGCGGCGCGGCGGGCGGTCGACTGCCAAAGGTCCATGTACTGGCTGAAGAGATCGGCCTGGGCCCGCATCAGCCGGTCCGGCTGGGCGGCGAGGCGGGTCATCACCTCGTTCAGAGCGGGGGCGACATGGAAGGGGTCGGGCGTCAGGGCCGCTGGGCGATCGGCCTGCCGCAAGGCGGCTTCGGCGATCGCGCCCTGGGCGGTGACGGCCGCGCGGGCCAGGTTGGCCGACAGGGTCTCGACCATCTTCAACTGGTCGGGCGAGAGCATGCCCTCGAACGGCGGGAAGGGCGGAGAGGCGGCGTCGGCGTGAGCGCCCGTGAAGGTCCTGCCCGCCGATTCGGCCTTGGGCGGCGGCTCGACGGTTTCGGGCTTGGTCTTGGCCTTGGTCTTCGCCGCCTTCGGCGTGGCCTTGGGTGCGGTCGTCTCGGCCTTGGCGGAGGTCTTTTTCCGAGGCTTGGGGGCGGCCTTCGCCGTGGCCATGTGGTTTCCTCCGCTTGTCCAAAGCCAGTTCGCGAAAAGCGACGCCGAACGCCTTTCGCTCGCCGCGATCATCGCATAAGACCAGAACCAATGAACGGCGAAACCCGCAAAATCGTGCGTCTTGGTTTGATCGTCGGCCTCGCGGCCGGCGCGACCGCCTGCGCGAGCCCGTTCAAGACCGCCCAGGTCGATCCCAGCTCGCCGATCGCGGCCGAGGCCGCCGCCGCGGCGAAGGCCAAGGCGCCGCGCCGCAAGTTCTCGGACATTCCCGTGATTCCGAGCGACGTGCCGACCGCCGATCAGGTTCGCGCGGCCGTCGTCCAGCAGCAGCGCGCCGGCGAGGCCCTGGCCGCCGCCGTCGCGCCGAACACCTGGGAACTCAAGGACACCGAGGCGTACGTCTCCAAGGCCCGTCGCGACGTCAAGGCGCCGGCGTTCGAAGCGCCGACCGAGGCCGACCGCGCCGACACCGACGCCTTCGCCCGCGCAGCCCGCGGCCGAGCTAGCGCGCCTCCGTCAACGCCCCAATAGGGCGACGGAGGCATAATCTTCCTTGAACCGGCTTGGCTTGACCCCGCGTGGGGTCTATCCATGCCCGACTTTTCGCTCCCAGAGCGCCGAAGCGGCGCACAGAGCCCTCATGAGCACCGATTTTCACCGTATCCGCCGTCTGCCGCCATACGTTTTCGAAGAGGTCAACAAGATCAAGGCGCGCCTCCGCGCCGAGGGGACCGACATCATCGACTTCGGCATGGGCAACCCGGACATGCCCACGCCCCAGCACATCGTCGACAAGCTGATCGAGACGGCGCGCGACCCCAAGGCGGGCCGCTATTCCGCGTCGAAGGGCATTCCCGGCCTGCGCAAGGCCATGGCCAACTACTACGGCCGCCGCTTCGGCGTGAAGCTGAACCCCGACACCGAGGTGATCGCCACCCTGGGTTCCAAGGAAGGTTTCGCGAACCTCGCCCAGGCCCTGACCGGTCCCGGCGACGTCATCATCTGCCCGAACCCTGCCTATCCGATCCACGCCTTCGGCTTCATCATGGCCGGCGGCATCATCCGCCACGTGCCGGCTCTGTCGCCGGAGGAGTACCTCTCCAACATCAGCCGTGCGGTGAAGCACTCGGTGCCGCCGCCCAGCGTGCTGATCCTGTCCTATCCGTCGAACCCGACCGCCCAGTGGGTGGACCTGGACTTCTACAAGGATGCCATCGCCCTGGCGAAGAAGCACGACCTGCTGGTCATCAGCGACGTGGCCTATGGCGAGATCTATTTCGACAACAACCCGCCGCCGTCGGTGCTGCAGGTCGACGGCGCCAAGGACATCGCGGTCGAGGTCAACTCGCTGTCGAAGACCTACGCCATGGCCGGCTGGCGCGTGGGCATGGTGGTCGGCAACAGCCGCATCTGCTCGGCCTTGGCTCGCGTGAAGTCGTACCTGGACTACGGCGCCTACACGCCGGTGCAGGTCGCGGCCGCCACAGCGCTGAACGGCCCCCAGGACTGCGTCGACGAGATCCGCGCCATCTACAAGAGCCGCCGCGACACCCTGATCAAGTCGATGAAGGGCGCGGGCTGGGACATCCCCAATCCGCCGGCCTCGATGTTCGCCTGGGCCAAGATCCCCGAGCAGTACCGCGAGGCCGGCTCGATGCTGTTCTCGCGCCTGCTGATCGAGGAGGCTGGCGTCGCCGTTGCTCCGGGCATCGGCTTCGGCGAATACGGCGAGGGCTATGTGCGGATCGGTCTGGTCGAGAACGAGCACCGCATCCGCCAGGCGGCGCGCAACGTGAAGAAATTCATCGCCAACGCCGACTCCATCCTGGCCAAGGCCCACAACAAGATGGAACAGGCCTGACGGCTGGTTTCGACCGAGGATTCGAGAATGACGAAGAAGACCTGGCGCATCGGCGTGGCGGGCCTCGGCACCGTCGGCGGCGGCCTGCTGCAGTTCCTGGCCGAACGCCCGGACTTCGCGCCGGCCGGCGATCGCGCGGTGATCACCGCCGTCTCGGCGCGGAACAAGTCGCGTCAGCGCACGGTCGACATCTCGAACCTCGCCTGGTTCGATGATCCGGTGGCCCTAGCGGCCTCGCCGGACATCGACCTGTTCGTCGAGCTGGTCGGCGGCAGCGACGGCCCGGCCAAGGTCGCCGTCGAGACCGCCCTGAAGGCCGGCAAGCCGGTGGTCACGGCCAACAAGGCCCTGATCGCCGTACACGGCGCCGAGCTGGCCGCCCTGGCCGAATCTCAGGGCGTGCCGCTGCTGTTCGAGGCCGCCGTCATGGGCGGCACCCCGGCGGTGAAGATGCTGCGCGAGGCCATGGTCGGAGACGACGTGGTCTCGG
This sequence comes from Caulobacter segnis, assembly GCF_019931575.1. Taxonomy (NCBI): domain Bacteria; kingdom Pseudomonadati; phylum Pseudomonadota; class Alphaproteobacteria; order Caulobacterales; family Caulobacteraceae; genus Caulobacter; species Caulobacter segnis. The sequence continues at coordinate 2,103,285 of NZ_CP082923.1, forward strand.
TGGCTGGCATCCTGAACGGCACCTGCAACTTCATCCTCACCGAGATGGAGCGCACCGGCCGTTCGTTCGGCGACGTGCTGCGCGAGGCCCAGGGCCTGGGCTATGCCGAGGCCGATCCGACGACGGACGTCGGCGGTTTCGACGCCGGCCACAAGATCAGCATCCTGGCGGCGCTCGCGTTCGGCTGCGCCCCGAACTTCGAGGCGGCCGAGATCGAGGGGATCAGCGATGTCGAGCTGCTCGACATCAAGCTGGCCAAGGACCTGGGCTACCGCATCAAGCTCATCGCCGGCGCCGCCAAGTCCGAGGACGGCGTGGCGGTGAAGGTGCATCCGTCGCTGGTCCCGCTGGACCATCCGCTGGCCCAGGCCGGCGGCGCGCTGAACGCGCTCTTCATCGAGGGCACGCGCATCGGCCGCATCTTCATCCAGGGCGCTGGCGCGGGCGCTGGTCCGACGGCCGCCGCCGTGGCCGCGGACATCGCCGATGTGATGACCAAGGCCGTGCGTCCGGTGTTCCAGGCCCCGGCCGGGGATCTGGCGCCGTTCATCGCCATCGATCCGGCGCGCGCGGTGGGCAAGGCCTATCTGCGCGTCATGGTCCAGGACCAGCCCGGCGTGATCGCCGCGATCTCGGAAACCCTGGCCGAATGCGGCGTTTCGATCGACAGCTTCCTGCAAAAGCCCGTCGAAGGCGCGGGCGGCGTACCGATCGTGCTCGTTACCCATGCGACCCCAGAATCGAAGCTGCTGGACGCGATTAGCCGCATCGAAAAGCTGCAGACCGTGCTAGAGCGTCCCCGCCTTCTGCGCGTCGCGCGCATCTGACGACCAAGAAAACTCGGCGTTGAAGGCGACATTGGGAACAAGGCCGCCTGCTTCCGGGGCGGTCGGGAGAGACGGATGAGTTCGAACACCCTGGACCGTTCGCTGGTCCTGGACGCCGTTCGCGTGACCGAAGCCGCCGCCATCGCGTCGTGGACGATGCTGGGCCGCGGCGACGAGATGGCCGCCGACCAGGCGGCCGTCGACGCGATGCGCAACGCTCTGAATGAGCTGAACATCGACGGCGAGATCGTCATCGGCGAAGGCGAGCGCGACGAGGCGCCGATGCTGTACATCGGCGAGAAGGTCGGCAAGGGGAAGGGCCCCAAGGTCGACATCGCTCTCGACCCGCTGGAAGGCACGACCCTGGCGGCCAAGGCCCAGCCCAACGCCCTGACGGTGATGGCCTGGGCGCCGAAGGGCACGCTGCTGAACGCGCCCGACACCTACATGGACAAGATCGCCTGCGGCCCGGGCCTCCCGGCTGGGGTGATCGATCTGGACAAGTCGCCGGCCGACAACATCAAGGCGCTGGCCGAGGCCAAGGGCATCGCGCCGACCGAGATCACGGTCTGCGTTCTGGATCGCCCGCGTCACGCCGAGATCATCGCCAAGGTCCGGGCGGCCGGCGCACGCATCCATCTGATCACGGACGGCGACGTGGCCGGGGTGATCAACACCACCGATCCGTCGACAGGCATCGACCTGTATCTGGGCTCGGGCGGCGCGCCGGAAGGCGTCCTGGCCTGCGCGGCCCTGAAGTGCGTGGGCGGCCAGTTCCAGGGACGCCTGCTGTTTCGCAACGGCGACGAGCGCGCCCGCGCCGCGCGCTGGGGCATCACCGAGCTGGACAAGAAGTACGACCTGCACGAGATCGTCCGCGACGAGGCGATCTTCGCCGCCACGGGCGTGACGCGCGGCGGCCTGGTGGATGGCGTCGTCTATCGCGACGGCTGCGTCCACACCCACACCCTGGTGATGAACTCGTCGACGGGCACCGTCCGCGAGGTCCGCATGAAGCGGAAGGTCTGAGATCTTCCTGTCACGGCCGTCCTGTAGGGCGGCCGTTCTATTTTTCCGGTTCGAGGTTACGCATGACCACCTTTGTCGACTTGGCCGCCTGGCTCGCGGCGGAGCCGGCGGACGCCGCCCTCAAGGACGTCGTCCAGACGATCGCGGCGACCTGCGCGCGGATCAGCGACGTCGTCGCCTCGGGCGCCCTGTCGGGCAGCCTCGGCGCGGCCGGCAGCACCAACGTGCAGGACGAGGAGCAGAAGAAGCTCGACGTCATCACCAACGACATGCTGAGCGACGCCCTGAAGGCCTGCGCACCCGTCGCCGGCCTGGCCTCGGAGGAACTGGAGGAGGTCGAGCCCACCGGCCGCGTCGGCGGCTATCTGGTGACCTTCGACCCGTTGGACGGCTCCAGCAATATCGACGTCAACGTCTCGGTCGGTACGATCTTCTCGGTGCTGCCCGCGCCGGCTGGCCACGCGCCGACCGAGGCCGACTTCCTGCAGCCCGGCCGCAACCAGGTCGCGGCGGGCTACGCCGTCTACGGCCCGCAGACCATGCTGGTCCTCACGCTCTCCAGCGGCGTCAACGCCTTCACGCTCAGCGCCGACGGCCAGTGGCTGCTGACCCATCCGACCCTCGCCATCAAGGCCGACACCGCCGAGTTCGCGATCAACATGTCGAACCAGCGCCACTGGGCTCAGCCGGTGCAGCGCTATATCGACGGCTGCCTGCGGGGCAAGGACGGCCCGCGCGGCAAGAACTTCAACATGCGCTGGATCGCTTCGATGGTGGCCGACGTCCACCGCATCATGATGCGCGGCGGCATTTTCATGTACCCGTGGGACAGCCGCGAGCCCGGCAAGCCGGGCAAGCTGCGCCTGATGTACGAAGCCAACCCGATGGGCCTGATCGTCGAGCGGGCTGGAGGCAAGGCGACCGACGGCGTGACCGACGTCCTCGATATCCAGCCGACCAAGCTGCACCAGCGCGTGCCGGTGGTGCTGGGCTCGGCCAACGAGGTCGAGGTCGTGCGGAGCGAGCTGCGGGCGGGCTGACCCACGTCCGGGACTGTCGCCGCAGGGCCGCATGGTCCGAATCCGCATGACCGGATACTCTGCCGCGATGGCCGCCGATGGTGCTCCCAATATCGTCCCCGACGCCTTCCTGGGCGTCGAGCGCTCGCTGAGCGGCCGCGCCTGGCGTGAACGCCCGGCCGACATGGCGGTCGTGCGCGACATCCAGCAGCGTCACGGCCTGAACGAGCCGCTGGCCCGGGCCCTGGCCTCGCGCGGCGTCTCGCTGGAGCAGGCCGAGCATTATCTGCGCCCGACCCTGAAGGCGCTGTTCCCCGATCCGTCGAGCTTCACCGACATGGACCGGGCCGCCGAGATCCTGATCGACGCCCTGGAGCAGGGGCGACCGACCATGGTTTTCGCCGACTACGACGTCGACGGGGCCACCAGCGCCGCCCAGTTGGTCCGCTGGTACCGCCACATGGGCGTCGAGCTGCCCATCTACATTCCCGACCGCCTGACGGAGGGCTACGGCCCCAGTCCGGCGGCCTTCCGCAAGATCCGCGACGGCGGAGCCGAGCTGGTCGTGACTCTGGACTGCGGGGCGGCCGCCTACGACGCCATCGCCAGCGCCGCTGAGATCGGCCTCGAGGTCGTGGTCATCGACCACCACCTGATGCGCAAGGATCCGCCGGCCGCCGCCGCCGTGGTCAATCCCAATCGACCGGGTTGCCAGAGCGGGCAGGGGGTTCTGGCCGCCGCCGGAGTCACCTTCGTTCTGCTGGCCGCCCTCAACCGCGAGGCGCGCAAGCGCGGCCTGTTCACCGACGAGCGCCCGCAGCCGGATCCGCGACAGTGGCTCGACCTCGTGGCCCTCGGCGAGGTCTGCGACGTCACCCAACTGGTCGGTTTCAATAGGGCCCTGACGACCCTGGGCCTGCGCACCATGGGCGCCTGGGCCAATCCGGGCCTGAAGGCGCTGTTCGAGGTCGGCAAGGGCTCTGGCGAGCCGTCCGTGTTCCATGCCGGCTTCATCCTGGGGCCGCGCATCAACGCTGGCGGCCGCATCGGCCGCTCCGACCTCGGCGCCAAGCTGCTGTCCACGGACGATCCGCTGGAGGCCCGAGCCCTGGCCGAGGAGCTGGACGGCCTCAACACCGAACGCAAGGCGGTCGAGGCCGCCGTGGTGGAAGAGGCCGCGGCGATGCTGGAGCGCGGCAACTTCAATCCCGACGCGCCGGTGATCGTGGTCGCCGGCGAGGACTGGCATCCGGGTGTGATCGGCATTGTCGCCGGCCGTCTGCGCGAACGCTATCGCAAGCCGGTGGTGGTGATCGGCGTCGACCGGGCCGCCAATGTCGGCAAGGGCTCGGGCCGTTCGCAGCCGGGCGTGAACCTGGGCAAGGCGATCCAGGCGGCGTTTGAGGCGGGGCTGCTGATGGCCGGCGGCGGGCACGCCATGGCGGCGGGCCTGTCGATCCGTCCCGACGCGATCCCCGAGTTCCGCGCCTTCCTGGAGGAGCGCTTGGCCGGCGAGATGGAAGCGGTGGGAGTTGAGGCGGTCGAGATCGACGCCCTGGTCCAGCCGCGCGCGGCGAATCGCGCCCTGCTCGACGACTTCCAGCGACTCGCGCCGTTCGGCCCCGGCAATCCCGAGCCGATGTTCGCCCTGGCCCAGGTGCGGCCCGACCGCGTCTCGGCCCTGAAGGGCGGCCATGTGCGCCTGGATCTGGTCGGGCCCACCGGCGATCGCATCAAGGCGATCAGCTGGCGCAGCGCCGAGACGCCGCTGGGCCAGCGCCTGCTGGCCGGAGGCGGGGCGCTGGACGTCGTGGGCAAGCTCAAGCCCGATGACTACATGGGCCGCAACGGCGTCCAGCTGGAGATCGAGGACGCCCATGATCCCAGAGCGCGGTACGCGCTCTAGTCCTTGAAGAGGTCGAGCCAAAACGGAGTTTGGCTCGGGGCGCGGTACGCGCTCTAGTCCTTGAAGAGGCCGAGCCAAACGATGTCCGGCTTGGCGATGTAGGCGGACTGAAAAAATGACTTTCGGCGGCTTGCGCACCCCAAAGGTCGCGGCTATACACCCGCTTCCTCGCGGGGCCGTGGTCCCTTCGTCTATCGGTTAGGACGCCAGATTTTCAATCTGGAGAGAGGGGTTCGACTCCCCTAGGGACTGCCACCCGCGAGGCCATATATCGACGATGTTCCGCTCCGGCGGCGACGTGGTCCCTTCGTCTATCGGTTAGGACGCCAGATTTTCAATCTGGAGAGAGGGGTTCGACTCCCCTAGGGACTGCCATTCTCGGCTGTATTTCAGAATTGTTTCCGTCCTGTAGCTGCGGCGAAATGTCGCGGATCGCCTTCGCGCGCCGTTTTGACGCGATTTCGTCATTGACGGTTCTCGTTACGCGAGAACACTGTTCTCGTAGTGCTCGCTCCGATGGGCTGATTGGGCGAGCCAGAGGGGTGGGATGTCTGGTTATGATTTCGAGGACGCTGCGGCGCACGAAGAGTTCGTGCGCATCAGCGGGAGGGTGAAGTGGTTCGACGCTGGCAAGGGCTATGGGTTCATCGTCCCCGATGACCCCGGCCAGACCGGGCTGAAGGACGTGCTTCTGCATGTGACGTCGCTGCGCAACTGTGGTCGCGAAACGGCCATGGAGGGAGCGATGATCGTGTGCGACGTGGTGCGAAGGCCCAAGGGCTGGCAGGTCAGCGAGGTCGTCAATCTCGACGAAACCTCCGCGCCCGCGCCCCTTGAGCGCCAGAGGCGGACATTCGCCGAGGGACCGACCCGTCGCGAAGGGCTCCGGGATGGCCACGGGCGTAGCGCCCTGACGCCGGAAGGACCCGCCGAACACGCCAAGGTCAAGTGGTTCAACCGCACCAAGGGCTATGGCTTCGTGATCCGCGACGCCGAGCCGGGCGACATCTTCGTGCATATCGAGACGCTCCGCCGGGGCGGGCTCGAGGACCTGCAGCCGGGCGATGATGTCCTGGTGCGGTTCGCGCGAGGCCCCAAGGGCCTGGTGGTCGCGGAGATCACGCCCGGCGACGCCTGACTTTCGCCGCCTCGGCGCGGAAGCTAGTCTCACGAGGGGCTGGCTTTCGACGAGGTGTCGCGTGGCGGAACGGATGATCGACAGGCGGGCCCTGCTCGCCGCGCTGGCGCTCGGCTCTTGTGTCGGGGCCGTTGGCGCGGGCGGCGCGGTGTCGGCCGCGCCCAGGCTCGAGACGGTCGAGATCGTCACCAGTCGCGGTCGTCCGCGTTTCCAGGTCGAGATCGCCGCCACGCGCGCCGAGCAGGCGCGGGGGCTGATGTTCCGCAAGTCGCTGGCCCCGGACCGGGGCATGCTCTTCATCTACAAGCAGCCGCAACCGGCCGCCTACTGGATGAAGAACACGCTCATCCCGCTGGACATTATCTATATCCGGCCCGACGGCACGATCCTCTCGATCGTCCGCAACGCGCGTCCGCAAGACGAGACCCCGCTGCCGTCGGGGGGCTTGGTGCTGGGCGTGCTGGAGCTGGCCGGCGGCCGCGCGGCCCAGCTGGGCGTCCTGCCGGGCGACCGCGTCTTGCATCGAATCTTCCCGAAGGGATGATTGGCGCCCAAGATGATTGAGCGCAGTCGTTGATCCGCGCTTCGAACCCCTGTAGAGCAGCCGCCTGCCGATGTTTCGGAGCGTAGCGCAGTCTGGTAGCGCGCCTGGTTTGGGACCAGGATGTCGCAGGTTCAAATCCTGCCGCTCCGACCATCGGTAAGGTACTTTGGGAGAGGTCCATGCTGGCCCGCATCTATCGCCCCGCCAAGAACGCCATGCAGTCCGGCAAGGCGAAGACCAAGGACTGGGTGCTGGAGTTCGAACCGGCCTCGGCCCGCAAGCCCGACCCGCTGATGGGCTGGACCCAGTCCAGCGACATGAACGGCCAGGTCCGTCTGACCTTCGAGACCCGTGACGAAGCCGTGGCCTACGCCCAGCGTCACGAAATCTCGTTCCAGCTGTTCGAGCCCAAGACCCCGAAACGGATCATCAAGGCCTACGCCGACAACTTCGCCGCCAACCGCAAGCAGCCCTGGACCCACTAGGGCCGCCGCGGACCAGGCCGGCCAGCGCGCGCCCTTAGCTCAGCTGGATAGAGCACTCGCCTTCTAAGCGAGCGGTCGCAGGTTCGAATCCTGCAGGGCGCGCCAACATTTCCCGAGAACTATTTTCTTTTTAAAATCAACAACTTGAAGTACTCTGGTTTCAATTGAAGCGACTTTTCCGCCCATCGGTTCCTTCATAAGTATCTGTTTTCGTTAGCGATATTTTGGTTCGAGTCCAGCAGGGTGATAAGGTGCTTATGACCCAGTCCTGAAGGATTTACCCACCCGCAAAAGCGACTTTTGGGACGGAAGAAGAGGGCGGTTCCTCCTCACCGAGTTCGTCGCGTTGGGCTCGCCGTGGACCGCTTCGGGACCTCCAACGCGACCAAAAAGCGGTACCTGTCGCCATCTCTCCAGTAGGTCCGGCCCGAGCCGAGCGAGAGCGCCTTCCAAGCTTGTCCCTCGACGGCCTTTCGCCACCGGCCAAGCGCCGAAGGGCCGGAAAATCCAAGCTCGCGCGCCAGCTCGCCGGCGCTCGCCTTCGCTCCAACACCTTGCTGAACAAGCAACTCCCGCCGCACCTGCGTGAGCAAGGCGAAATAGCTGCCGCCCTCGCTCATCAGCCTCCGATGCAGCGTCCGCCGATCTATTGATAGGCGAGCCGCGAGGGCTTCCGTGGAGCATGACCCCTTCGGAAGAAGCTCACGGATAAGCGACACCACGATCGGGCCTAAGGCTGAGCGGCCAGTTTTGACGCGAGATTTCGTCATCGCGGCGATCCCTGAGGCGCTCCCGAAAAATGTCCCAAATTGTTCGCTTTAATGTCCCAAAGCGTCAAATCGGTCCAATCGAGCCAAACGGGGGTGACTCGACAGCCAACGTCCGTTCATGACTCTAAGGCGAAGTTCGGAAGGTCCGCTGACTGGCACCGTGCTCAGCGCTAGCGATCAAGGCGCAGGTCTGACTCTTCTCAGACCTTGAGAAGGGCTGCTGATGGTCGGCTTGCGCGCGAACCAGTCTTCGCCCGAGCTGATGGTCCAATCCGGGCGAGAGCGACCGTGTTTGGCGTACCCGGAATGAAAGCTTGAGCGTTGGCTTGCGGCGGTGCGACGCTGTAAGCATGGGTTGCATCATGGGAAAAAAGACGCAGCACCAGAAGCGCGCCAAGGCCAAGGGGCCCGCCGGCGAGGCCAGGGCGGACGCCTCGCTGCTGACCGATGCGGGCGGCTACGATTGGGGCTGGCCGCGCACGGAGATGGCCGCCGCCAATCTCGAACTCATCCGGCGCCTTAGCGCGGGCGGGTTTAGCGGATGCGCCTATGGACTCATGTCGCCCGACGGGCCGCCTTTCCTCAGCTTGGTGGGAACCAATCTGGCGGGCATGAAGTCGGCCATGGCACTGATCCGCGAGTGGAGCGACGCGGTCGGGCCCAACGCGCTGCAGCTGGAAATCTTGCTCGACGATCCCGGCTACGCGATCGCGCTGTCCCAGCAGCCCGATCTGCTACGTCTGCGCCTGACGGGCCTGGACACCGTGCTCCAGCCGATGCTGATGACCACGAGTGTCATGAAGACCTTGGACACCCGCCACCCCTTCCTGCAGCAGTTGGCGCAATACGCCAACGAGCCGATCGCGCCGATCGTGCTGACGGTGGCGCAACAGCCCCCCTCTCGACCGGGCGCGCCCATCAGCACGATCGGCTTTCGCCCCGACCACGCCAACGCAATCATGCTGCCGGGCTTGAACATCTATGCGCGGGCGGAGGATCGGCCGGCCTTCTCGGCGGTGAGGGGCCGCCATGAGCCGCCGCCGGAACTAACCAAACGCTTTCCCGACTCCGACCACTCGCCCCAGGCCCTGGCGCGGCAACGCGAGCGTCGCCTGAAGGCCGCCTTGCCCAAGACCCTGCACGTGCTGCGCCATCGCCAGGACGGCAAGGCCTTGCTCGATAGGGCCAAGGCGGCGGGCTGTACGCCCTGGCAAGCCGAGCAGGCCGTGTGCAATCTGCGCGTCCCGGATTTTTTGGCCTATCAACCCAACGGAAAGGCCAAGCGGCTGGCGATGCTGGATAAGATCAGATCGGTGATTGTCGAGCCGGCGTCCACGTCCTTCAAGCCGGAAACGATCGAACTCGAGGCGGTCCTTGAGCAAGCTAAGCTCGATGCGGCTTTTCTGGTCCGCAGGCTCGACAAAGACGCCAAGGTTTCCGGAAATCTGGCCGACCTGAATGCACAGTTGCGCGAGCTTGGCCATGGCTGAACACACCGCGACCATGGCCCTGTCGGACCGGCTCCAGGTCTTCATCAGCTCGACGATCGCCGAATGCGCCGCTGAGCGCGAAGCCGCGCGTCGTGCGATCCTAGGCCTCAACTTCACGGCCGTACAGTTCGAGCGGGAGGGCGCTCGAGCCGAGGCACCCCGCGCCTTCTACCTGCGCAAGCTTCAGGGTGCCCACATCGTCGTGGCCATCTACCGAAACGCCTATGGTTGGATCGACGAAGCCAAGGGCATGATGATCTCCGGGCTCGAGGACGAGTACCGCGAAGCCGTGCGGCTCGAAAAGGATTTGCTGGTCTACGTCCTCAAGCCGCCTGTAGACCGCAACCCGCGGCTGGCGTCGATGCTGGACGAGATCATGTCCGGCCCCAACACCCTCTACTTCTACGAAGAGGGGGAAGATCTCGAAGCGCGTATTCGCGACGACATCACAGCGCTCGTCTCGCGCCAGGTCGCGCAGTTCCAGAGCGCGGACTCGTCCGTCGGTTCGGCGAGCGCCTTGCTGGAGCGCATCTTCCGCGGCAGCCCGTTCCGTATTCGTCGGACCGGGCTCCTGGAACACCTGACCAAGGCGGCGGCCTTGGGGCGGATCGTCTGGGTCAACGGCGTGGCCGGGGCCGGCAAGACCGCGCTGGCGGCCGAATGGGCCGCCGAACGGTCTGCGCCCTACGTCAACGCGCGGGGCCTGGATCCCCGGGCGACCTTGGTCGAGATGGTTCGCGCCTTGGGCGTGGCCGACGGCGCCGAACTTGCCGCGCCGGTTTTCGACGACGCCCGTGCGCTGCTGTTTTCGCGATGGGCGTCGGCCACCCGCTGGCCGATCGTCCTGGATGATCCCGACGACGTGGAGGCGGTGTGGTCGGTGCTGAGCGAGTGCTTGGCGACGAGCGGCACGGGCTCGGTCGTTATCGTGGCCCGCGACGTCGCCGCCCACCTCCCCGGCGAGCGCGTCGAGGTCAGCGCCTTTACGCCTGATGAACTAGCGGCGCTGGAGGCTATCGCCGGATCGACCGTTCCGGCCAAGCCCGGCGATCTGCCCATCGCAGTGCGCAGGGCGGCCGGTGGCTCTTCGCCTATCCAGAGTTTCGACGTGCTCGACGCGGGGGCCCGCGAGCTGCTTGGCTATATGGCGCTGTCGCCCACGCCACTGGCGCTCTCGGACCTTGCCGCACTGGTCGGCGGCCCGGTCGGCGCGGCCACCGCCATCGTCGACAAGCTCGAACCGATGGCCGATGTCCTGATCGAAACGCCCGCGGGCTTTGGCTTCGTCCACGAGCATTATCGCGAGGGCCTCGTCGCGCGGCTCGGCGATCACCCCCAACTGCGCGCGCTGCTCTTGGATCGTTTGGCCAAGCAGCTTGCCCGAACGGGGCGCGCCTGGGCGGCCTTCGCGCTCCGACGCGACGATGATCCCCAGCTTGCCGAGCGACTGGCCAACCGCACCGTGCGGGAGGCGGCCTTCACCGGTTCAACCCGTCACCTCGTAGACGCCTTGGAGTTCCTGGCGACCTACTACCGAGACCGGGCCGAACATGGTCCGTTGATCTCGGTGTTACTGTCGCTGGCCGACGCCAAGGCCCATCAAGGCCGTCCCGCCGAGGTTCCCGTCTTGCTCGAGGAAGCCTCCTCCATCGCTCAGACGATCGGCGATGCGGAAGCGGAGCGGACGATCGACGTGCTGCAGGCTTCGATCGCCTTGCGCCGCACACCGACCGTGGCGAACTTGGCCCGCATTCGCCAACTGGGCCAAGCGGCCAAGGACGAGGGGCGGCTCGATGACCATGGTCGTCTCCTCATCGAGGAGGGCGTGGCGCTTCTCAGCGCCAACGAGGTCGACGCCGCCGCGCCAGCCTTCCGGTCCGCCCGCGAGATCTTCATCGATCTCAAGGACGCCTACGGCATCGATACCGCCACGCGCAATCTCATTGGCGCGCTCTCCATCTCGCCGGACGGAGCGGCCGAATCCGAACGTCTGCGCGCCACGCTCGGCGGCGAGCAGAACTCGCCGCGCTATCGCGCCTGGTTGTGCAACCTCCTGGTTCCCAAGTTGCGGCGCGAGAAGCGTTTCGCCGAGGCCGAAGCGATGGCCAACGAGGCCGTGGCAATTGGCGAGTCCCTGGGTGACCAATATCTCGTCGCCATCAACCAGACCATCCTGGGCAACGTCCTGCGCGAGGGCGGCCGGATCGACGAAGCAATCAAGGCCTATAAGCTTTCCGGCCAAAACGGTCAGAAGATCGGGCGCATTGATATCGAGGGTCGCAGCTCCCGACTCCTGGCGTTGACCGAGAACGAGGCGGCCGAAGCCTCCAGCGGTGCCGAAAGACGAGCCCATGCCGAGCGCGCCGAGCAATACGCCATCCACGCCGCGGGTTTGTTCGCCGACAGCTTCGCCTGGTCCGAATATGGTTTTGCCCTCGAAGAGCGCGGCGACGCCCGACGCTGGCAAGACCGCATGCCCGAAGCGATCGACGACTATGCCGACGCCGTGGCTTCCTACCTAAAGGCCGACGACCAGGACGAGGCCTCGCGGTTGCTGCGTTTCTTGGCGGCGGTGTTGAAGGATGTGGAGAGCGCCCCGCAGATCATGGCGCGCGCATTTGGAACCGCGCTTGACGCGAAGGCGCTGGGAAGGAGCGGGGTGTGGGTCGAGGCGCTCAAGGTCGCGCTCGAACACTGCCCTCGCGCGGTCGCACCCCATGTATTGGGCGTCCTGGTCAGGAATTTCGACCTCGGCGTCGACGATTGGTGGTTCGCCAATTTCACACGCTGCCTGCTTGCGGCTTCCCAGATGCGCAACCTGACAACAAGGCCGGCGCTGGGCTCGTTGTTGTTGCTGGCGGTCCTCGGCTTTAGTCGCCATCGGCAGTTTTCAACGCAGGACCTCCTGACCCTGGCGTCGCTGTGTATCAGCGACTTCGATCGGCTGATCATTCGTCATCGGCCAAACGATGACTTCATCCAGGTCATCCATCTGGGAAAGGACGAACGGGTTCTCTTCACCATCCGGGACGAGGGAAAACGCGCCGAATCCATCTTTGTGGCCCTCTGCATCGGGTCCTTCCTGGACGCCTTCGGCGACGAGCTGGCCGATATTCTCTTCGCAGACGGCCCTGCCGAAGGCGCGGCCATCGACGTGATGATTTTCGCCCAGACCAACGAGTCCGAGCACGTGTCCAAGTTTTTCGCCGAGGGGCTGAAGGATAAGGCGGTGGGCACGGCCAGGATCGAACCTGAAGGCGACGAGGAAACGCCGATTGTCATGTACGTGCGGCCTGACGCCACCATACAGCTTCAGGCCAACGAAGAGCACAGCTCCGAGCTTGAGTTGATGTTGATGCGTTTCCTGCAGGAGGTTGTGCATGCGACGCTCGGCAAGACCGTCGACGATGAGACGTTCGGCGCCAAACTTCGCGACCTGCTCATGCAGGTCTTCCGCTGATCGTCGGGCGGCGCGCCCGCCTGCACCCCCGCCCTCGTTGAGGAGACCGGTCGCGCTTGAACGTCACGCGTTCCCGCTGGTATCTGTGGTGTAGGGGGAGGCGCTTTGACGATCAGCTTAGGAACCATTTCGTTCGACGAGGCGATCCTGCTGCGGCAACTCCGGCAGGACATGCGCGACGACTGGTTCCCGGACGCCTTGGGCTATGAAGACCTGATGCGATCTGGCGATCCGCGCAGTCGCATAGAGCAGAACTTCACCGCCAATCATGGCCGCTACGTCCCCACGTCACGCGACGTGTTCAACATCCCCAAACCAAACTTCACGGTTCGCTACGGCCTAGAAACGAGCATCTGCGACCGGGTTGTCTATCATGCGTTGGCGTCGTCGATTTCGGTCCATATCGACCCACTGATCCCGCCAGTCATTTATAGCCACCGACGCGACCCTCATCGACGAGATGAGCGTTACTTCTTCCGGAGAAGCATCGCGGCTTGGCAGGACTTTGTCGGCTCGGTCCGCGCAGACTTGCAGCCCGGGGAGCAGCTCCTATCGACAGACCTGACCAACTATTTCGATAACATCGATTTGGTGAAGCTCCGCGACCTGCTTTCAGATCTCATTACACAGGCGAACTGCAGTCCTGCGGAAAAGGCGCAACTTCGAAGCGAAGTGACGTTGTTGTTTCAGCTCCTGCAAGACTGGACGTTCGAGATCGGAAGAGGGTTGCCTCAAAACCGTGACGCCTCTTCATTCTTGGCGAATGTCTACATGCTGCCCATCGACCTTGCGATGCGGGGAAAAGGGTATCGGTATTTCCGATACATGGACGACATCAAGATCATTTGCCCGGATGTCTACGCAGCCCGACGCGCCCTGAAGGACCTGATCGTCGAGTTGAGAGACCGCGGCCTTGCCGTGAACTCCAAAAGACAACGATCTGCGCTGTAGAAAACGTTGAAGCGGTGAACGATTGTCTTGATGCCGGGAGTCCCGACATCTCGCATTTGGACGCCCTGTGGGCGACTCGCTCGAGACAGGTGGTCGCAAGGTCGTTTCCGCTCCTCAGGCAACTCACTGAACGAGCTCTCCGGGAGGGCGATGGGGAGCGGATCGATACTCGGGAGTTTCGATACTGCATGAATCGAATGGTCATGCTTGCGACCTGTTCGGAGTTTGCGGTTCCCTCAGCCTACTTCGAGCCAGTGACCCGGCTGGTGATCGAGAGACTGGCGGACCATCCGGCTGCAACCGATCAGTTTGTGCGCTATCTGCGCGCGGTTCCGTTGGGCCAGGCTGAGCAGGATGGGGTCGCGCACTACCTCTTGGATGACCATCGCTCACTATACGGCTGGCAGAACTATCGCCTTTGGAAGCTGATGGGACAGCGCGGCTTCGCCAGACCGGATCTGATCGCGAGGGCAAGGACAGTTATCGCAGAGAAGGACGATGGCGCGAGCCGAGCAGGAGCAACCCTCTACCTCGGCTGCCTTGGTGCCGATGAAGACCGTGAACACGTGGCGGCGAGGTTCGGAAGCCTCCGATCTTTCCTTGGGCAGCGAGCGGCTCTAGTCGCTTTGCAGGGAGTGCCATTCGCTCCGGCTATTCGGGACCATGTCGCACCGCATGTTCGCGCCGACCTGCATGGTGTCTACCGGGCACTCAACCGGCGTGAGCGAATTTATTTCTCGCCGTTGGAGTCTACCTCCATCAGTCAGATAATCGATGCGGAGCGGGATTATGCGTGATGCCGCTGTTCTCGCATACCTCCCTGACCCGTTCGGCTTGGAGCGGGCCGAATTCTTCCTGTCCGAGGCGGCGGGCCAGTCCCGCCGGGTCGCAGCGGCTGAGGTAGCTGAAACTGCAGTCCCGATAGTGACTGTAGAAGCTGCCCGCTTGATTACTGAACTCCGTTCGCTGGGGGTCGCTCCACCTCCGGACCTCATCGATCTCGGCGAAGCGCTCCGCCTTCTGCGCGGTAAGGCCAAGAACGACGGGGGAGCCAAAGCTGCTGATCCATGGCGCATGTTGAAGCAGACTGCCTCAGGGGAGCCGTCCGAGGCAGCCACCGCGTCGTTTCAAAAGATGTTTGTTTCTGAGACGGAATGGCCCGGCGAAGCAGAGCGTTTCGCAGTCGCTGAACAGGTGCTCGCCGTGCTTAGAGCAGCATGGCACGCGGCTCTCGACGAGCTGGACGATTGCGGAGAGCTGCAGCGCTTTGATGGCGTTGAACGTCCGGTAGCGCAGGTTTTTTACGGTCGCCAGAGCGCCGGGATCAGCGTGGACCTAGCGAAAATCGATACCCTGATCTCGGTCGCTGACCGCGAAAAATACACCGCCTACAATCGCATCGCCGAGACTTTGGGCGTCAGCCCGTCTGGACTGACCTTCCGCAACGTGGGGCCTTGGCTGGAGCGGACCGATGCAGCCCATCTTACTCCGCACGTCTCTGCGGCAAACTTCGAAGAATACGTTCGCTTGGCGGCGACATATTCCACTTTCGCAGCCCAGCTTGTCACCTTGGTACGGGCGACCCGCGATCTCCGTGCCTTGGCTAGATTGCGAGGAGACGCTGCAGGTGTAGTTCGGCCAGAGTTCCAGATCATGGGAACGGTGACAGGACGGATCCTCGTCTCAAACCCCGCCCTTCAGCAGATGCGCCGCAGTTATCGGGACGTTCTCACCGCCGGGCCTGGGAAACGCTTGGCCTATCTCGATTTCGCGCAGTTTGAGCCTGGTATCCTTGGATCCCTCGCAGCGGATCGGCAGTTTCTGGAGAGATACAACGCCGGCGACATTTACCGCGAACTCGCCATCGCTCTATTCAACACTGCTGATCGGAGAGATGTCGCCAAGCGAATGTTCCTGTCGTTCAGCTATGGGATGTCGCCTGACAGGATTGTAGACATCCTCGGCGGTGGGGCGCGGGCGGAGACTCTAGCCGCCTTTCAGGCGTTCGTTTCGGAGTTCCCAGGCTTGATGCGCTTCCGCAAGGCGATGGAAGACGCACTTCAGCAATCAGGCCACGTGGAGACGGCGCTGGGAAATCGCCGATACCGCACGAGCAACGGTGAACTGCGGCACGACGAGCGGCGCTGGGCCGTCAGCCAAGCAGTGCAAGGAACAGCCTCGCTGATTTTCAAGGAGGCGGTCCTTCGATTGACTGAGCAACTCGGAGCGCAGGTTGTGATGCTGCCCATGCATGATGCGCTCCTGCTGGAGCTTCCCGAAGAGACCTATGATGCCGACGTTGAGGTCGCAGAACACGCGATGCTTTCGGCGCTCCACAACCGTTGTCCGGGAGTCAGTGGTCGAGTGGTCGTTGCCGATCACTTCTGAAGCATTCCGGTGCTGTTGCGGGCGCGACCTCAGCTTCCTGTGTCTCCAAAGTCAGCAACGGGTCGTTACCCCTCGCGCGGCTTGATGCTGAACGTCCGGTTCCTGGAACTGGCCCAACGTCCGTTCATGGCGCTTTTCAGACTCCGACGTCGGGCGTTCGATGTGCAATTTCACACTTTGGTCGTCGCCAGAGGTTCGACGCCATTGCGATCTCCGCCGGCATTTATAGCGAGCATACCTGCTCGGAGCTGGGCCGAGCTTGTTCCCGAAGAGCGACCGGACGGTGCGGCTTCTGGCAAGCTAACCTCGACACCCATTTGGACCGCGCCTTGACCTTGGGATGGCGACGACCTCCCTGTAATTTCCACTCGGGTGCAACATGGTGCGCCAACGGTCTTCCGTGATTTTTGCGTTAAGATTTTGAACTGTAAGGATATATCTCGCCCAAAAGCCGTCTGAACGGCTGTGGCGTGGAGCGTTCGCGAAGGTGACCGCATGCAGGCGGCTCAGGACGCGGCGCCTGGCGGAGCTGTCGCTGAGGGCGCTGCGCCCTAAGCCTCTAGCGACCATCGTCGTGGCGCCGAGGTCTAGCTGCGAGGCTCGCCGTCCTCCCAGAAATAGGCGTCGCGCACCGGATCGTAGAAGTAGAAGCGCCCGATGCGCCGGTCGAAGAACTGGCGGCGGTTGAGCTCATAGGGTCTTGCCGTGACCGGCGGCGGCGCTTCGCTGCGATCGGTGACGATGTCGCCGTTCGCGTCGGCGGGGCCGGCGGCGCGATCGACGGTGCGGGCGGGCGCTTCGTAGAAGACCGTGCCGCCGGCTTCGCCTTGCACGGTGGCGGCGAAACGAGAGGTGTCCGCGCCGACCAGGGTGATCAGCTTGGCGAACCGGTTAGGGCCATACTTCTCGTCGTCCGCCACGTCGAAGTCCAAGTGCAGCAGCACCTCGCAAAGGAGGCCATTGCGCCGGACCTCCTGGGTGATCCGGGCGACGCCGGCGAGGCGGTCATGCACCTCTTCGCGGCACGCCGCGTTGTTGGGCCACAGGTAGTAGTAGCGTCCGATCAGGTCGTAGTTGGCGTTGGATTCGTTGCGCCGCTTCAGGTCATAGACCGCGACCACGTCTCGCCCGCAAGGATCGGCGGCCTGGGGCGTCATCCGCTGCACCCCGCGATACGAGGCCTTGAAGGCGATGGAGTCGGCGAACTTCTGCGCCTGGTCGCAGTCGCCCCGGAACGCGCTTTGGGCATGAGCCTGGGTCGTCCCCGCCAGGAGCACGGCGGCCGCCGCCGCCACGAAGGATCGCGTCGTGTGGGTCATGGTCTGGTTCCTTGGCAGGTGGCGACGGCGCGCACCTGGCAGTAGTTGACGCCATTGGGGCAAAGGGTGTCGCCGGGACGGACCGACAGGACCTGGCCGCCTTCGCTGTCGCAGGCGGCCCGGCCGGCCAGTTCCACGGCCGAAGAGAAGTCCGTCGCCGGATCGACCTTGATGAAGGTCGAGGCCGTCCAGGTGCGCAGGGCCGGGCGCGGCGCCGGGGGCCGCGTGGGCGTGGTCGCGGCGGGACGGGGCGCTGGAGCGGGCGCGGGCTTTAGGGGCGCGCGGCCAATGGGCGGCGAGGGCTTGGGCGGTGGCGTCTTGGCGGGCGGCGCCTTCGCCTTGGAAGCGGGTTTCTTCTTGAGCGGGGGCTTCTCCGCCGGCCTCGTTTCCACCGGCTTTGGGGCGGGCTTTTCGATCTGGGGTTTCTGCGGGATCTCGGGTTCGACGGGGGGCGGCTTGGCGGCCGCGTCGACGCGGGCGAGGCCGCGTTCGGCTTCACGCTGCAGGGCCGAGCCATCCCCGAGCTGGGCCACGCGGGCGTAGAGACCGCGCGCCTCGGCCAGCCGATCGGCGTCGTCGCCGGCCTGCGCTTCCAGAAGCTGGCCGAGGGCTAGTACAGCGTCGGCGCGGCTGCCCGCGGCGGCCTGGCGCAGGCGCGGCTCGGCGGCGGCGGGGTTCGGCGCGCGTCCCCCCTCGCCATGGGCCAGCATCTGGCCGAGGGCGAGCGCCGCGTCGTCCCGAGCCCGGGCCGTGTCGGGGCGACCGTCGTCGTCGGCTTCGGCGGCGCGCTGCAGCCAGTCCAGGGCTTGGTAGGCATAGGCGCCACGATCCGGGTTGGCCGTCTCGCCAGCTCGCAGGCGATAGAAGGCGCCCAGTCGTTCCATCGCGGCCGGCTCGCCGGCCGCTGCGCGGGCCGTGGTCTGGGCGTTGAACCTTTCCGGCAGTCGCAGGCCCTGGGCCGGCGCGTCCGCGCAACGTAGTCGCCAGCCGTCGGCGGCCGCGAGCCATCGGCAGCCGGCCGGCGCTGCCGGGGTCTCGGGCGCATTGGTGCGAGGCGGCGCCGGCGGTCGCGAGAGGAGCTTGGGCGTGACCAGGGCGACGGCGGCCAGGGCCGCGAGGCCGCCGGCGGCCGCCCACCAGCCGAGCTTCCTTGGGGATGGCGCCGCGCGGCCCAGCGTCAACGGCGCCTCGGCGTCCGCCGCGATCGCCGGAGGCGGCGGGGCGACAGCCGGCATGGGCGGCACGTCGAGCGGTTCGGCTTCCGGCGCTGGCGTGGGTTCATCGAACCAGACGGTCGTTCCGGGCTCGGCTCGAAGATTCAACCCGGCCAGCCAAGCCGCGGCGCTTGCCGGTCGCGCCTCCACGGCCGGCGCGAGGCCGGCGTCGATCCCGGCGCGCAGGGCGGCGGACACGGGAATGTCGTTCGGCCAGACATTGTCGCCGGCGACACGGGCGGCGAGATTGGCGGCCGGCGGCGCGCGGCCGGTCAGCAGGCGCTGGAGCAGGGCGCTGGCGGCGTAGAGGTCGGCGCTTGGGCCGATGGCGTGACGCAGGGCGCCGTCATGGGCTTCCGGCGGCGCGTAGCCAGGCTCGACCAGGCCTTCCTGGCTGCGCAGCGCCCGGAAGAAGGGACGGCGATCGACCATGAACCCCGTCAGCCGCACCTCACCGCCATCGATCAGCACGGCGCGTGGCGACAGGTCCCCGTGAACGATGCCGGCCGCGTGTAGTTCGCCCAGCGCCCCGGCTAGGCGACGAGCGAAGGCGGCGACAACGGGCTCGGCGACGGCGGCGGGATGATCGGCCAGCCACGCCTCGAGCGTGAGGCCCGCCGGCGCTTGCAGCCAGAAGATCCCGCTCGGCGTCCGGGCGACGGCCTCTACACCCTGGGCCGCGCTCGGCGCTACTGCCTGGAGCCGCCGACCGAGGGCCTCGAACGCGTCCGCCGCCGTTGCGTAGGCGATGCTCGCCTCGGGGATCGCCGTCAGGCGTCCGCCGACTTCGCGCACCGCGCCGGCCGGGAAGAAACGCACCGCGTGCAACGGCTCGCCCTCGACGGCGAACGTCTCCAGGGCGCCTTGGCAGTGCAGCGCCCGCAGCCGCAGGGGCTTGCGAAAGCCGTCGAATTTCAGGCGCAGCGGCGACTCGGCCGGGAGGAACGTCATGGAGCGGCTCCGCAGTCGGCCATGGCCCGCGACGCCGCCTCGATGATCCGATCGGCCTCGGGCGGCGAGGGGGTGTCGATCGGCACGAGCGCGACGCGGATCGGCGTGGCCGAACCATCTCGACGCCAAACGCTTTCAGCCCCGCCTCCGTTGAGGGCGAGGGTGGCGCGCATCAGGGGCGGGTCGGCGGCGAGGCCGGAACAGGCGAAGAAATGCGGCCAGTCGCGAGCGGCGGGGCTGTCGCCCACGACAGCGACGGTGAGCCAGCGGGGAGCCCTGGACTCGACGCTGGGCGCGGGCGAGGGCCTGCCCATCCAGGCGCCCAGTGCGATCGCGGCGAGCCAGAGTACGGCGGGGGCGGCGATGGCGAAGGACGGCGCGTAACGCTTCATGGCTGGCCTCCCGCGATCCAGGCATGGGCGGCGGGCGAGCGCAGGATGGCGGCGGCGACCGCTAGCGCGGGGGTCTCGGCTTGGCGTTTGTCCTGAAGATTGACCACGATGGTCAGCCCCCGCACCGGCTGCCCGCCCGCCTGACGCACGGCGGCGACGGCGATGGCGTGACCGTCGAGCAGAGGCGGCTCGACCGCGCGGATCGGCAGCTCGATTACCCGACCGTCGGGCAGCGGCGTGAAATCGGTCGGCTGACAATTGCGATAGCCGCACGCGAAGCGCTGCATCTCCTCGGCCGCCTGCCGCGCCAGGTCGCGCCGGCCACTGACACGAACCCGGCAACGGGTCTCTTTGAGGCTCAGGATCTGGCGCGTCGCTTCGACCTGGTCGCGCGGCGCGGCCAAGCCGAACTTCAGCACGCCGGCCTTGGCGTCCCAGCGCAGTCCGCAATCGCCGTGAGCCAGTTGCCGCAGCAAGGCCGCGCCCGGCTCGGTCGGAATCTCGCCGGCCACCTTCATGGTGCCGGTCTTGCCCAGCAGCGTGACGTCCGAGTCGTAGCCCATGCTGGCGAATTCTCGGCCGAGCCAGCCGGCGGTGCCGCTCCTGACGACGCGGGAGAGGCCGTCGAGCACCGTCGCGCGAACTTGCGGATCGCGCATCCGCAACATGGGGGGCGGCGGACCTGCGGAGCTCGGGGTGAAGCGGGCGCGCACCTGGCGGCCGGTGACGATCCGCGAATAGACCTCGGCCATCTTGATGGCGCTCCAGGTCGAGCGGCTGCCGCCAAGAACGGCCATCAGATAGTCATTGCGGAACGAGGCGATGGCGTCGAAACCCAACCGCTCGCGCTCGGGCGACGCCCCCGCCAGGGGCGAGGCGCAGGGTGGCGTCGCGCCGGTCAGGCCGCGCCAGACGGCGACGTCGTAGCGGCAGCCGCCCCCCTGGCCGGCGTCGAGTTCGAACAGCCTGGCCAGGCGATCGGCCCAGGCCGGACCGCGTCCGGGCGGCGGCTGCAAAACCCAACCGAACGGCCCTGGCGCGGTCGCCTCGCCGAACACCGGCAGAGGCGGCGTGTCGGTGCGATCACGGCCCTCCAGGGACCAGGCCTCGACCGGCGGCGGCTGGGCGCGTGTCGACCCCAGGGGCGCGGCCGGGTCGCGATAGGCCAGCATCATCAGCGCCAGGGCGTAGCGGTTGTTGGAATGCTCCAGGAAGGTCGGGAAATCGGTCATGCCCAGGCCGTGGTTGTCGAACCCGCCCTTGCCGAGGTCCATGCCGAGCACGGTGCGGATGCGGCCGGTGGCGCCGCCCTGGATCTTCAGGGTCGCCAGGCCCGGATCCGCGTCGAGGATCGCCAGCGAGAACGGCCCCTTGACCATGGAGCCGACAGGCAGGCGCTCGAAGTTGTGGTTCTGCGAGATCAGGTTCTGACCACGACGCGTGCGGCGCTGGGCGGGGGTCAGTTCGGCTTCGGCCAGTGGCCAGGACGCGACGGCCAGAACCTCGCCGCTGGTGGTGTCCATGACCGTCACCGCGGCCTTGAAGGCGTCGCCGGCTTCGGTCTTGGTCCCAGGCGCCGCGCTGGCGCGCACGATCGCGGCGCCGCTCGCCAAGGCGTCCTGGGCGACTTGCTGCAGACGCGCGTCGAGCGACAGGCGCAGAGGCGTCGGCGGCCGGCCGGCCATGGCGCGCTCGATCGGCTGGGCCAGGGGCTGCAGGGCGGGAAAGTAGGTCCGCGCGCCCGTGGGCTGGGTGTGGGCGATGTCGGCGGCGCCGCCGTCGAGGCGTAGGCGCAGCACCGATTGGCCGGTTCGCAGGGTGAGGGTCTCGCCGGGCGGCAAGGGGGTAAGGGTCACCTCGCCGTCGGCGCGCGGGCGCACGTCCTGGCCGCCGACCCGGATGTCCAGGAGGGACGGGGTCTGCACGCGCACGATGGCCTGGTCGCCGACCAGGATCACCGAGCCGACGGCGTGCGGTGGGGCTTCGCCGTCCTTCAGGCAGATGGAGAGGGCGCGGCGCGGCTCCGGCGCGGCGGCCCGGCGCGTCGGCATCAGGATGTCGCACGCGGCGGCGGGCGCGCCCTGGGGTTCCAGGCGGATCGGAGCTGGCGGCGGGTCGCCCAGCGGCTGCAGCCTCAGACCCGGCGAAGCGCCGCCTCGAAACAGAATTGGTCCGGCCCAGGCGCCGCCGCCGGTGAATGGACGGTCGATGTGGTGGGCGTAGGGATCGATGCCTTCGATCCATTGACCATCGTCACTGAGACGCCAGACCGTCGGGTCCTGCAGGTCGGCGCGCAGATAGGAGGCGTTGACGAAGGCGCGCAGGCGCGGATCGGCGCCAACGGGACCGTCGCGCAAGGCGATCCGCGGCTCGCCGTCGGCGTCGTAGCGCACCGACAGCCATTGTCGCTGGGCGATGGCGTCGACCAGGCGGTCATAGCCGTTGGCGAGACCTTGCCCCGGCGGCCGGCCGAGGGCGGCCAGCAGGGCGGGCGCCGCCGCGACGAGGGCGACGATCGCGGTCAGCGGCGCGGCGACGGCCAGGGCGCGGATCCAGCGCGGCCCGGTTTTCGGACGGCGGGTCATCGCCTTGCCTCCGAAGGTCGCTCAGCCAGTCCCCAGACGGCAAGGGCGATGAGGATCGCGCCTTCCAGCAGGTCGCTGCCGGAGGTCGGCGCCAGGAGATAGACGTTGCGGCCGGTGAAGGGGACCAGCTGCAGATTGGCCAGGGTCATGTAGGCGGCCGCGCCGAACAGACACCACAGGGCTAGCAGGCCGGTGACGCGCCGCGCGTCCAGGGCGGCGGCGCGCGTGACGGTCCAGACGGCGATGGGCGCGCCGGCCAGCACGGCCAGGAACAGGCCGGTCGCCAGGCGGCCGAACGGGGACATCAGGTGGACAGCGGTCAGGTTGTCGGTGGCCTGGACGGGCTTGAGAGCGGTCAGGTTGGCCGGCGACAGATAACCGCGTCCGAACAGGGAGCCGGTGTAGTCCGAAAGCTGGGCCGACCAGATCTTGAGGGCTTCGGCCTCGGTCGAAACGTCGGCTCCGAGGGCTTCGGGGGCGGCGATCAGGTAGAGGCGGAGCAGGTTCTGGCTCGTCTTCGCCTGACGATCCAGCGTCGCCAGGGCTTCCTGGTCGCTAAGGCTTCCATGCATCTGCGTGGTCTGGCCAAGGCGATTGGATTGGGCGGCGCCGACGGCGCCCAGGGCGGGCAGGACGAGCAGGACCGCCATCGCGGCGGCGGTCGGCGCCGTCCACGGTAGGCGCGCGACGAAGCCGCGCCAGGCCAGGGCGGTGGCGACCCCGGCGATCGGCAGGAACATCAGCGCGTAGCCGCTGTCGCGCACCGTGAACGGGACGGCCAAGGTCGCCACGGCGAGCAGCGCCCAGAACAGGATCGGCCGCCCCCATCCAGCCGACCAGGCCTCGGGAGCCGCCAGCAGGCGACCGAAGCCGAGCAGGATCAAGGGCGTGTAGGCGACGCTGATCGCCAGCACGGTGACCCCGAAGTCGACGCGTTCCTTCCAGCCGATCGCGCCGAGGGCCAGGCGCACGGCGAGCACGATGACGAGCAGGACGACGCCGGAGGACCAGGCGGAGCGGGAGGTCGGGCCGGCGCGTCGCCAGCGGTCCGCGATACCTGAAAGGCGCGAGGCGCGCGCGCCCTTGGCCGGAGGCGCGGCGGCGGCCCGCCAGAACGTGGCGAGGCCCCAGGCGGCGATCAGAAGCAGGCCGAGAACACTAATATGATGGGTCCAGGCCAGCCCGGCGACGGCGGTCAAAGGCGGAGCCAGATCGAGCGCCAGATCACCCGGCTTGCGGGGCTCGTCGGCCCTGGCCCAGGCCAGCAGGGCGGCGGGAACGGTGACATAGGCGAGCGCGGAGTCGCCGAGGATTTCCCG
This sequence comes from Caulobacter segnis, assembly GCF_019931575.1. NCBI lineage: Bacteria > Pseudomonadati > Pseudomonadota > Alphaproteobacteria > Caulobacterales > Caulobacteraceae > Caulobacter > Caulobacter segnis. The sequence continues at coordinate 2,127,072 of NZ_CP082923.1, forward strand.
CCAGTCGAGCGTCGGGTCCGCCTCCGCCGCGGCGAGGCCTATGAGCAGGCGCAGGGCCAGCAGCAATTGCAGCAGGCCGAAGATCGTCCAGAGGGCCGGGCGACGGTGGAAGAGGCCTTGGCAAGCCAGGAGAAGGCTGGCGGTCCAGGCCAGGACGATCAAGAGCGCCGGCCAGGGCGTCGTCAGCCGGTCCAGCGTCAGGTGAGCCGTCCGCAGGGCGGGGACGGTGGCGGGGGCGTCCAGCCTGGCCCGGGTGAAGCGCTCGCAGGTCGGTCCTTGCGGCAAGGCTGGCGCTGTGCGCAGGGCGTCGGCGGTGAGCCCGCCAACCACGGTGGCCTCGAGCGTAAGGCGACGCGCCGGTCCGGAGCGCTCGCAACGCCCGGCGATCTCGGTGGGTGGCGTGGCGAAGGCGACCTCGGCCTGGCCGTCGCGCTCGGCCAGGGTCAGGCTGCGCCTCAGCTGCAGGCGACCGCGGCGCGCGTCCGGCCCATCAAGCACGCCGTCGACGAAGCGCGGCTCGAAGATCTCCGCCTGGATTCCGGTTCCGAGCGGAATGGCGGGCGGCGGAGCGTAGGGAACGACCCGACCGTTTCGCGCGATGCGCGCGCCGGGGTCGGCGAGAATGATCGACCAGGCCGAGCCGCCAAAACCCCCTTGCTGGAACAGGAAACTGCGAGCGGGCGCGCGGGTCGCGCCCTTGCCGACGCAAAGCCAGCGGTCGCAGTCGGTCAGCACGCCGCGGGCTCCGCCAGCGCCAGGCCGGGGGAAGAAGTCGCGCAGGGGATGGATCGCCTGGGCCGGGGTCCAATCGTTGACGCCGCTGAACGCCAGGAGGGTCTTGCGCTCAGGCATGGGCGGACCGGTGATCGCTCCGGACTTCGCGACGACCGCGCCGTCACGCCAGTCCGCCGGCGCGAAGGCCCGCCCGTGTAGCACCGCCCAGGCGGCGCCCTCGCGCTCGCATGGGGCCTGGACGCACACGGCGTCGCCTTCGGCGAAGGTGAGGGCGGAGGGCCAGGAGAGCCGTCGTCCCTGGCGCAGGCCGACCACGGCTTGCGGCGGCGCAGCGTCGGAGCCCGCGACGATGAGAGCCAGGGGCGGGGCGTCGGCGTCGCGCGAAAGGTCTGGCTGCACCGTGGCGAAGCCAGCGGGCAAACGCGTCGCGACGAGGTCGTCGCGGGCGGCGTCGCCCCCCAGGCTGAGGGGGAACTGGCGAACCTCGGCCGTCAGCCGCGACAGCGACAGGCGAAGATCGCCGGTGCGGCCCTGGACGGCGGCCGTCAGCAGGCATCCCACGACCAGGACGGTTGGGGCCGCGACGCCGACGGCCAGGGCCGCGACCCGCGTCGCAGAGGGCTTGCGCCGTGCTCCGGCGCTGTCCGTCGCCACACGCCAGAACGCCAATCCGAGCGCCAGGCAAACCAAACCCAGCAAAGCGCTGCTCATCCGGTGCCCGCCCTCCGCGCCGCCCCGAAGGTGGATCGACCGAGCAGCCGCCAGCGGTCATGCGCGCGCTTCAAGGCCACGAGCTGCGACAGCGCCAAGCCGATCGCCGCGATCGACAGGGTGACCAGGGATGGCCAGCCGAGGCGCGGGCCCAGGACCACGATCACCGGTGACACCGAGGCCACGCGCTCGATCGGCGCGCCGCAGAGGGCGGGGTCGTTGCGCACGAGCGCCCGCCGCGCCTCGCGAAAGGCCGGGTCGGCGTCCATGCCGCTCCCCTGGCAGACCTCGCGCTTCAGCGTCGCGCCCTGCGGCGTGTCGCCCAGGGCCGCGAGGCGCTCGACGAAGGCGGGGGTTGGCGACGACCACGGCTCCAGCTGCGAGAGGCCCAGGCGCTCGATCCACGCCCCTCCGCCACGGGTCGGCGCCGCGCCGACCGTCGCCGTTCCAAGGCCCGGCGTCAGGCCGAAAGCCCAGGCGAGCACGATCACACCCAGCGAGGCCGCGAGGCCCCTGGCGATCAACACCCCGGCGCCGCCGTTCCGACTCATGGCGCGGACTCCGCGACAGGCGTCTCGGCCGGCGGCCGGCGCCGGAACAGGCTCGCCACGCCGTCCCAGGCGCGGCGCTTCTCGGTATGTTCCTTGAGGCGCAGCAGAGCGCGGATCAGTTCGGTGACCCCAACGTGACTGAGCCGGTAGTTGATGGTCGTCGAGCCCCGCGCCACCCCCTCGAAGGCGGTGGCGAACTGGAAGCTGGCCAGGGCGAACCATTCGTCGATCTGGCGGGCGACCCCGGGGCGCAGGGTGTTGAGCATCGCGAAGGCGTCGGCCTTGCGTGGTTCGCGCCGGAGGATGCGCAGTAGGTGAGCCGCCTGCGGATGACCCTGCAGCAAACGGCGTATGGGCAGCTGCACCGCGTCCGAACGGTGGGTGAGGTCGTCGCTCTTGGAGAGGACGATGAACATCGGCTTGGTCGGCTTCTTGCGCTCGGCGTCGCGACTCCGGTCGAAAACCGCGTAGGCGTCGATCGACGGGTCGAGGTCGGGGCCGCCGCGCTCGTCCATCACCACCATCAGCTGGGCCATCAGGCCCACGCCGCTGATGTATTCGCCCAGCTCCTCGTGCTTGGAGGCCAGGCGATGCAGCGCCTGCTCGACGCCGCCCTCCAACAGCCGCTTGCGCTCTCGGACGAGGGTCTTGAGCTTGGTCTGGGCTTTGCCGTCTCCGCCATCCGCCGATTTGCGCGCTTGCGAGATCTGGCGCTTCAGCAGGTCGACGCGGTCGATCAGCGCCTGGGCTGGCGGCAGGCTCGCCAAGTCGACAGGCGCCGTCTCGCCAGCGGCCGAGCGTCTCCATAGGACGTCGTGGGCCAGTTCCGAAAGCAGGGTCTCGTCGGCCGGCAGCAGGGTGAGGAAGGCCTGGCCGGTATGGATCACGTGCCGCATCAGCGTGTTGGCCTCGCCGAGGAACGAGCCCTCCACGGCGCGCAGGAAGCGCTCGCCAGGGATGTCGATGACGTAGAAGTCGTTCTCGCCCTTGCGGAAGCGGTGGGCCGTGAAGAGCGTGGTGTTCTCCACGTCGCCGGGCGGGGCGCGGCGTGGATAGCAGGCGTAGGCGTCACCCTCCTGCAGTTCGTACTTCAAGCGATTGAGAAACCAGGTCTTGCCTGCGGTCGGGAAGCCGAGCAGCACCACGGTGAACACGCCGGATTCCCGGATACGGCGCAGGGTTTCGACGTCAAGTTCGCGGCCGCCCTGGCCGATAATGGGCGCGATGGCGGCGGGCTCGGTCCCGGTCGACGCGAAGGTCGTCGGTTCAGCGGCGGCGGCCGCCGCCTGATCGACCTTCTGTTCGACGAGTGCGCGAAGGCCCTCGCTCATGCCCTCGGGCGGCTGCGGCGCGGTGGTCGGGATCGCCGGCGGTTCGGCCGGGGTCTCGGGCGGCGTCAGGCGGCGCAAATTGTCGATCACCTCGCCCATGGTCGTTCCGGCGGCGGGCGCATCGAGCGCGCTGACGGCCGACGTCGCCGCTCGTCCCTCGGCGAGGGCGCAGTGGGGGCAGTCGACGAAATCCTCGCCGGAGAACGTGTTGGTGCAGATCTCGCAGTAGATCATCGCGCCGTCCTCCCGTCCTTCTCGGCGGCCACCAGGGCCCAGGCGGCGCGGGTGAGCTCGACCGGGCGACGGGCGTGGCGCAGGCCGGCCGGAACGGCCCGAACCGTCAGGATGGCGGACAGTTCGGGAGCGAAGGTCCTGGCGGCCGCCAGGACCGTGCGGTCGGCGAGGGCGGCGTCGGCGTCGCCTGGTGGGGCGGCCAGCAAAGCCGCGAGGACGACGCGAATTCGAGCGCCCTCCTGGATGGGACGCAGGCATTGCAGGCGCAGCAGCGTTCCGACGAGCCGCCGAGCGTCTTCATCGCCAAGATCGGCGAGGGCGACGTCGAGCACTGCGTCCAGAAAGGCGGGGCCGGCCGCGGCGAGGGTGTCGGCGAAGGCCGGGTCCATGGCGAGGCTGGCCGCCCACGCCCGAGCCACCTTGGCGAGATCGAGGCGATGGACGATGTCGCCCAGCCAAGCGGCGACCTCGGGCTTGGCCACCACGGCGTCGAGCCCGCGCAGGGCGACGGGGGACACGCCATCGGTGAGCCCGCGCACGTAGAAGGCCGCGCCTTGCGCGTCGGCGACGGCCACCAGGGCGTCGAAGGTCTCGGACACGCCGTCGCGCAAGGCCTGGCTGACCGGGTCGGCGCCCTCGGCGTGGCGCATCACCGCGCGAAGCAGCTCGACCATCGCCGTGGGCTTCAGGCTCGCGCAGGCGCTGGCGATCTCTTCGAACATCACGTCGCCCGCGGGCAGGCGGGCCTTGTCCTGGGACCATTGGGCCGAGCGCAGGGCGTTGGCGGCGGGCTCCCGCTCGGCGATGGCGGCGAGCTTCAGCCACGCCTTCCAGGCCAGCGGCGTTTCGGCGGCGGCCTGCAGTGACGCCAGTTCGTGGCTCGCTTGAAAGGCGGCCGGGCTTTCGGCCGAGGCGTGAGTGACGAGCTTGAACGTCCGGGCTGGGTCCAGGGCGCCGGCCGGCGCGATCAGGCTGGTGCTGGCCCAGCCCATGAGGCTCGCCCGCTGGGCGGGCGGATCGACGCCCTCGACCAGGGCGCGCAGCACGACCTCCGGATCCTCGTCGCCGACGTCGATGGCGATGTCGCTCCAGCCAACCCGGGGATTGGCCATGGGCGGGGGGGCGGATCTCGCCAGGTCGGCCGGCGACACCGGTAGGAGCGACGAGCCGAAGGTCGCGTCCTCCGGCTCGGGCAGCAGGCTCAGCAGGCGAGGCGACGCCCAGTCCAGGGCTTCGAGCAGGGCGGAGTCGGCGACAATCAGGTGCGCGACGGCCACCGGACCAAGCTCGCCTTCGCCCATGTGGCGGGCTCGCACCACGGCGAAGGACGAGCCATCGGCGGCCAGCGGCAGCATGGCCGTGAAGCAGGGACGTCGCAGCATGGCCCATCCGGCCAGCGAAAGGGCGAAGTCGGCGAGGCGCGCCTGACTCTCCGACGTCAGGCGTGGACCGGCGTAGCGGCGCAGGCCGTAGTTGCGGCCCTGGGCCTTCGGGCCGATGACGGCGGTCGGAACCAGGACGGTCATGGCGTCGTCCCCGGCGTGGCGGCGGGCGGCGTCGCGGTCGCGCCTACGGGCTGGGTCGAGCGGGCGGCGCTGTCGTTGGCGGGCGCCGGACGGCCCAGTTCGCGCGGACTGGGCCGCGAAGGGGGCGCGGCGCTTCGCGTGGACCGCTCGGCGCGGACGGTCGGCACAGGCGTCGACGCCTGTGCGCGCGGCGTGGAGGAGGTCGGGGTCGGCGGCTCGGCGCTCGGGGCGAGGGGCGCGATGGGGGCTGTCGCCGCCGTGGCGGCGGGCGCGGGGGGCAGGGCATCCTCCCGCCGGCCGGTCTGCAGGCCAAGCATGAAGGCCACGACAAGCAGCGCCATGGCGACGAGGCCGACGACGCCCAGGCCCCAAGGCCGCATGCGCCAGACAACAAGCCCTCCAGCCCGGTCACGACGTTCGAGCGCCTCGGCGATCTGGTCCGCGGCCTCTGTGGCGAGGACCTGATGCTGTTCGGCGACGGCGCCGCGGGCGGCGTCCCCGACCGCGCGCGTAAGGGCGGTCGACATGGGTCCGTCCGGGTCGTCCTTCACCGCCTTCCCGGCCCATTCCAGGATCAGGATCGCCAGTTCGCGCCGCAGAAGTTCGACGTCTTGGAAATGGCCGTCCGCCATTGCTCGGTCCTCATCGCCGTCAGGCAAGGTGCGGACGTCCCCGAGCCGATCAGGGGGCTCGTGGTCCGCGTGGACCGAAGCATTTCCTTTCCAACATGAAGCGCGCCTGAACGAGCTTGACCTTGGGCGAGCGAACCGGCGGGTTCGTCGGTGCGGTTGTCGAGCTCACATCCATCTCTGGATTGCTCGGACGGGCCCCGGGCGACCGCCCGGGTTCGGGTCAGAAATGTCATCCGGCTGTCAGCGTGCCGACCCAGGGGTCCAGCCAGGATCGAAGACGTCCTCGTTCCGCCGCTCGGCGATCCCCCCAGCATGGCGGTTGGAGCGAGGACATCCTATCCTGTCGGCCCGGAACGCCCGTCGCGTCCCGGCTTGCCGCCCGTGGAATGCCTGGCCATGAAGATCCTGATCGTGGAGGACGAGCCCAAGACCGTCGCCTACCTGCGCAAGGGGCTGACGGAGCAGGGCTACGCGGTCGACTTCGTAGCCAACGGCGAGGATGGCCTGCACCTGGCCCAGACCCTCGACTACGACGCTATCGTGCTGGACGGCATGCTGCCGGGGCTGGACGGGATCGAGGTGTTGGAGCGCCTGCGCCAGAGCCGCCAGACGCCGGTGATCATGTTGACCGCCCGCGACAGCGTCGATGATCGCCTGAGGGGACTGGGCGCGGGCGCGGACGACTATCTGGTCAAGCCGTTCTCGTTCCTGGAGCTGCTGGCCCGGCTGCAGGCGATCACCCGGCGCGGGCGCAGCGAGTCGACGACCATCACGGTGGGCGACCTGCACCTGGACCTGCTGGCCCGCCGCGCGACCCGGGCGGGCAGGCGGCTGAACCTGACGGCCAAGGAGTTCGCCCTGCTGGCGGTCCTGGGCCGGCGCCAGTCGCAGATCGTCTCGAAGACGATCATCACCGAGCTGGTCTGGGACATCAATTTCGACACCAATACCAATGTGGTCGAGGTCGCCATCAAGCGGCTGCGGGCCAAGATCGACGGCATGTTCGAGACCAAGCTCCTGCACACCGTGCGCGGCATGGGCTATGTCCTGGAGCATCGACCGGAGGGAGCGCCATGACCGTGACCCCGACCTCCATCGCCGGCCGTCTGGCCCTGATGTTCGCGATCGCCACCAGCCTGGTTTCGGTCCTGGCGGGGGTGGCGATCTTCGGTTTCCAGAGCCTGGAGCTGAAGCGCCACCAGGCCGAGGAGCTCAGCGCGCGTTCGGAGATCATCGAGGCGATGATCCACCGCCTGGAGGATCCGACCCGTTGGCCCTTGATGACCGACAAGCTGAAGTCGTTCACCCCGGCCGACGGCAGCATTCGCTACCGGATCGAGAGCGCCGACCCGCGCTTCCGGTTCATGCCGGGCAAGGCGCTAGAGCCGGCGCGTGACGGCTTCGGCGTCATTCACGCCGACGGCAAGCGGTTCATGACCCTGGCCCGCCATGTTCCGGCCTACGGACGCCGCCCCGACGTGCGGCTGGTGATCGCCGCCGACACCGCGCCGTTCGACGCCTCGCGCTATGTCCTGGGCGTCGGGGTGCTGGCCGTCTCGATCTTGACCATCGCCCTGGTCAGCCTGCTGGGCTGGTGGATCGCCCGCCGGGGCCTGGCGCCGGTCGACCGCCTGTCGCATCGGGCCGGCGCGCTGAATCCCGCCGACCTCAGCCTGCGCATGCCGACCCGGGACCTGCCGGCCGAACTGGTCGGGCTGATGACGGCCTTCAACGGCGCCCTCGACCGCCTGCAGGGCGCCTATGAGCGTCTGGCCGCCTTCAACGCCGACGTGGCGCACGAGCTGCGCACGCCGCTGGGCAACCTGATCGGCCAGACCCAGGTGGCGCTGTCGCGGCCGCGTCCCGCCGACGAGCTGGAGGACGTGCTCCACTCCAATCTCGAGGAACTGGAGCGGCTGCGCACGATCATCAACGACATGCTGTTCATGGCCCGCGCCGACCAGGGCGCCCTGGCGGCCAATCTGGCGCCGCTGTCGCTGGCGGCCCTGAGCCATAAGACCGCCGATTTCCTGGATGTGTTGTTCGAGGACGCCGAGGTGAAGCTGGAGGTGCGGGGCGACGCCATCGTGGTCGCCGACGCCTCGCTGCTGGGTCGGGCGGTGACCAACCTGCTCGACAACGCCATCCGCCACGGCGTCGACTGCAAGACCGTGCGGGTGACCATCGAGACTCAGGACAAGGGGGTCTGCCTGTCGGTGCGCAATCGCGGCGGCCCGATCCCCGAGGCGCACCTGGCGCGGCTGTTCGACCGCTTCTACCGCCTGGACCGGGCCCGCGAGCACAGCGGCGAGATCCACGGCCTGGGCCTGGCGGTGGTCAAGGCCATCGTCGCCATGCACGGCGGTTCGGTCTTCGCCCGCTGCGAGGGCGGCGAGGTGCTGATCGGCTTCCTGCTGCCGCGCCCCGAGGGGATCATGCCCGACGACCGGGCCGAGCGCACGACGTCGACTCCGCCGCGCGCGGAGTCGACGGTGACCGAGGCGGCCTAAGCCGCCGGTGGCGCGCTCCAGCCGCCGCCCAGCGCCCGGATCAGGTCGACGCTGGCCGACAGGCGGCGGGTGCGCAGGTCCAGCGCGCCGCGTCGCGCCTCCAGCTCGGCGGTCTGGGCCGTGACGACGTCCAGATAGCTGGCCGCGCCCTCGCGATAGCGGGTGGTCGCCAGGGCGCTGGTGCGCGCGGCGGCGGCCACGGCCTCGTCCTGGCGGTCCTGGGCGGCGGCCAGGCGGTTGGCCAGCACCATCTGGTCCTCGACCTGGCGGAAGGCGTCGAGCACGGTCTGGCGATAGCCGGCCGCCGTCTCGTCGAACACCGCCCGGCTGCGGGCGACCTCGGCCTTGCGCGCGCCGCCGTCAAACAGCGGCAGGGCGGCCGACAGCGGGCCGAGGGCCCAGATGTGGTTGGCGGCGGTCAGCAGCTCGCCGCCCGAGGACTGGTAGCCGCCAGTCGCGGCCAGGGTCACGCTCGGGAACCAGGCGGCGCGGGCCACGCCCACGCGGGCGTTGGCCGCCGCCATCCGACGCTCGGCGGCGGCGATGTCGGGCCGGCGCTGCAGCAGGATGGAGGGGGCGCCGACCGGCGTGGCCGGGGCGTCCCGCAGGCCGGGCGCGGCGGCCAGGGCGAAGGTCGAGGCCGGCTCGCCGACCAGGACCGCGATGGCGTGCTCCAGGAGGGCGCGGTCGGCGACCGCCTGCTCGTACTGGGCCTGGGTCGCGGCCAGCTGGGTCTGGGCCCGGCCGGTGTCCAGGGCGCTGGCCGCGCCGCCGGACTGGCGACGGCTGGTCAGGTCCAGGGCCTGGCGATAGGCCTCGACCGTCGAGGCCAGCACCGCGATCTGGGCGTCGGCCCCGCGCAGGCTGAAATACGTATCCGCCAGCTGGGCTTGAATACTGAGGCGCACGCCCGCCAGGTCGGCGGCGCTGGCCTGGGCGTCGGCGCGCCCGGCGGCGGCCAGGTTGCGCACCCGGCCCCACAGGTCCAGCTCGTAGGCCGCGGCGGCGGTCACGGTCGTGGTGTCGAAGCGGCCATTGGCCGGGGTGCGCTGGCGCTCGACGCTGGCGTCGACTCCCAGGCTGGGCCACAGGTCGCTGGCGGCTTGGCGCGACAGGGCGCGGGCCTGGTCGTAGCGGGCGGCGGCGGCGGCGAGGTCGGCGCTGCCGGCGTCGAGCCTGCGCTCCAGCCCGTCTAGCACCGGATCCTGGAACGTCGCCCACCAGGCGCCGGCGGGCGCGACCTCGGCGGCGGCCGGGGTCCAGGGGCCGATGTCCCGGAAGGCGGCCGGCGTCGCGGGCGTCGGCGGGGCATAGGCCGGGGCCGTCGAGCAGCCGGCCAGCGCCAGGATCAGGAACGCGGGAGAGAAACTAGCCGCGCGCACCGGCGCCTCCCTTCGGGCGGACCGGATTGACCTTGTCGCCGTTGGCGATGGCGTCGGGCGGACTGCTCACGATCCAGTCCGAGGCGGCGACGCCGCCGGCCAGCTCCAGGTCGGCGCCGTAGTCGCGGGCGATGCGCACGGGGCGCACGCGCACGGTGTTGTCGCGGTCGACCACGGCGACGGCCGTGCCTTCCTTGCGGAACAGCAGGGCGTTGGCCGGCACGCGCACGGCGGCCGTTCCAGCGCCCGTCGCGCCCTTCAGGTTCAGGCTGACCTGGGCATAGGCCCCGGGCTTGAGCTGGCCGCCGATATTGTCGACCTCCAGCTGGACCAGCATGGCGCCCGACTGGGCGTCCACGGCGTCGGCCGAGCGGGCCAGGCGCGCCGGGAAGGTCTGGTCGGGCAGTTCGGGCGTCGTGAACGTCGCGGTCATGCCCGGCCGGATCTGACCGGCCAGGCTTTGCGGCACGCTGACATAGAGCCGCAGGCGCCGCGTGTCGGAGACCGTGAACAGCGGCGAGGGCCGTCCGCCGCCGGCGCTGATCAGGTCGCCCTGGTCGGTGTCGCGGCTGGTCACCACCCCGTCGAACGGAGCGACGATCCGCTTGAAGGCGGTCAAGGATTCCAGCCGGCGGACATTGGCCAGGGCCTCGTTGCGCATCGCCTCGCGGGCGGCCAGGTCGCCTTGGCGCTCGTCGGCCTCCTGCTGGGAGACCGCGTTCTCGCCGACCAGCCGCTTCCAGCGCGCGGCGCTGGTGGCGGCCAGGTCGCGCTGGGCCGAGGCCGTGGCCAGGGCCGCGCGGGCGGCCACCAGCTGCTGGTCGACTTCCGGCGCGTCGATCTCGGCGAGCACCTGGCCGGCCTTCACCGGCTGGCCGATGTCGACGTACCAGCGACGCAGATAGCCGTCGGTGCGGGCGAACACCGGGGCCTCGGCCCAGGGCTGCAGGCGGCCGGGCAGCACCAGGGCCGCGTCCTCGCCGCCGCCAGGCTGGACGACGTTGACCGTCGTCACCGCGCTGGCCTGGCTGGTCTTCTTCAGGTCCTGGCCGGCCATCAGCCGCGAGGCCGTCCCGGCGGCCAGGATCAGGACGAAGCCGGCCGCGCCGATCAGGGCGAGGCGCCGCAGACGCTGCGGACTGGTCTTGGGCAAGGTGTCAAGCATGGGTGGCGCCTTCGGGGGAGGCGGCTTTCGCGTGGGGGCGGCGGCCGTGAACGATGGAGAAGATGGTCGGGACGAACAGCAGCGAAGCGCAGGTGGCGAAGATCAAGCCTCCGATCACCGCGCGGCCCAGCGGAGCGTTCTGTTCGGCGCCTTCGCCCAGGGCCAGGGCCATCGGCGCCATGCCGATGATCATGGCCAGGGCCGTCATCAGCACCGGGCGGAAGCGGGTGACCCCGGCCTCGAACGCGGCCTGGACGGCGTCGCCGGTGGCCTCGAGTCGCTCGCGGGCGAAGCTGACCACCAGGATCGAGTTCGCGGTCGCCACGCCCATGCACATGATCGCACCGGTCAGGGCCGGCACCGACAGCGGCGTCCCGGTGGCGAATAGCATCCAGGCGATGCCGGCCAGGGCGGCGGGCAGGGCCGAGATGATCACGAACGGGTCCAGCCAGGACTGGAAGTTGATCACGATCAGCAGGTAGATCATCACCACCGCGCCCAGCAGGCCCCAGCCCATGCCCGAGAAGGCGGTGTTCATGGTCTGGTACTGGCCGCGCAGGGTGACGCGGACCTTGGCGGGCTTTTCCTTTTCCAGCTTCTCCAGGATCTTCTGGATGTCGGCGGCCACACCGCCCAGGTCGCGGCCCTGGGTGGCGGCGAAGACGTTGATCATCGGCTGGATGTTGTACTGCGAGACCACGGCGGCGGTGGATCCGCGGCGCAGGTCGCCCAGGCCGCCCAGCACCTGCGGCGCCTGTTCGGGGACGCGGGCGCCGCTGACCGGGATCGCGCGCAGCTTGTCGAGACTGTCCAGCATGTATTCCGGCGTCTGGGCCACCACCGGGTACGAGACGCCGTTGGTCGGGTTCAGCCAGAACACCGGCGCGGCCTGGGCGCTGCCGGCCACGGCGCCGGCCAGGCTGGCGGTGACGTCGCGCTCGTCCAGGCCCAGGGCGTGGATGCGGGTGCGGTCGGCGTCGAAGCGCAGTTCGGGCGAGGCGACCGGCTGCTGGATGCGGACGTCGGCCACGCCGTCGACGCCGCGGATCGCCCGCAGGATCTTCTGGGCGTAGGCCTGGTTGGCCGCCATGTCGCCGCCGGCCACCTGGATGTCGATCGGGGCGGGGCTGCCGAAGTTCAGGATCTGGCTGGTGACGTCGGCGGGCAGGAACGAGAAGGTCGCGTTGGGGAACGCCTTGGGCAGTTCCTCGCGCAGGGCGCGGACATAGCCATCGGTGGGCTTGTGGCCCTTCTTCAGGCTGATCAGGATGTCGCCGTCCTGCGGGCCGATGGTGCCCGAGGCGTTGTAGGCGACGTTGATGCCGCTGGTGGAGAGGCCGATGTTGTCGACGATGGTGTCGACCTCACCGGCGGGGATGATCGCGCGGACCTGGCGCTGGATGCGGTCGAACAGCGCCGCCGACTCCTCGATCCGCATGCCCGTCGGGGCGCGCACGTGCATGGCGATCGAGCCCGAATCCACCGCCGGGAAGAAGTTGCGGCCCAGGAACGGGACGAGGCCGAGGCTCAGCAGGGCGAAGCCGAGGAAGCCGGCGACGAAGACGCCGCGCGCCCCCAGGGCCACGCCCAGAAGGCCCGAATAGGCGTCGCGCACCTTGGAGAAGCCGCGCTCGAACTCGCGCTGGAAGCGAACCAGCCGGTTGGCCGACGGCGCCGTTTCGTCATGCGGGACATGCGGCTTCAGGAGATAGGCCGCCATGGTTGGGACCAGGGTCCGCGACAGCAGGAACGAGGCGACCATCGCGAACACCACCGACAGGGCCATGGGCACGAACAGGAAGCCCGAGACGCCCGGCAGGAAGAACATCGGCACGAAGACGATGCAGATGCACAGCAGGCTGACGAAGGCCGGGGTCACGATCTGGGCCGCGCCGTCCAGGATCGCCGTCTTGACGTCCTTCCCGTGCTCCAGGTGCCAGTTGATGTTCTCGATGGTGACCGTGGCGTCGTCGACCAGGATGCCGACAGCCAGGGCCAGGCCGCCCAGGGTCATGACGTTCAGGGTCTGGCCGAACGCCGACAGGGCCGCGATCGCCGCCAGCACGGCCAGCGGGATCGAGACGGCGATGATCACGGTCGAGCGCCACGAACCCAGGAACAGCAGGATCATCAGCGAGGTCAGCACGGCGGCCAGCGCGCCCTCGTGGACCACGCCCTCGACGGCGGCCTTCACGAAGGTCGACTGGTCGTTCAGCGGCGTGATGCTCAGTTCCGGCGGCAGTTGGGCCTTCAGTTCCGGCAGGGCGGCCTTGACCCCGTCGACGATGGCGATGGTCGAGGTCGCGCCCGACTTCAGCACCGTCATCAGCACCGAGCGCTGACCGTCGACGTGGACGACGTTCTGCTGCGGGGCCGAGCCGTCGCGCACGTGGGCGACGTCGCCGATGCGGATGGTCGCGCCGTTGACGGTCTTGATCGGCAAGGCGTTCAGCTCGTCGACCGAGCCAGGGGCGTTGTTCAGGCGCAGCGCGTACTGGAACTCGCCGATCTTGACGAAGCCGGCCGGGGTGATCTGGGTCTGGGCCGCGATGGCCGCCCCGACGTCGGTGGCCGACAGGCCTTTGGACAGCAGGGCTTGGGGATCGATGTCGACCTGGATCTGGCGGGTCTTGCCGCCGAACGGGAAGGGCAGGGCCGCGCCGGGGACGGTGACCAGGCGCGTGCGGATGAAGTTCTGGCCGAGGTCGTAGAGCTGCTGCTCGCTCATCCCCTGGCCCGAGAGGGCCAGCTGCACGATCGGCACGGTCGAGGCGTTGTAGTTGAGGACCAGCGGCGGGGTGGTGCTGGGCGGCAGCTGGCGCAGCAGGGTCTGGGAGATGGCGGTGATCTGGGCGTTGGCCAGGCGCACGTCGGCGCCGGGCTGGAAGTAGATCTTCACCACCCCGATGCCCTGCAGCGAGGTCGCCTCGATGTGGTCGATGTCGTTGACCGTGGTGGTCAGGGCTCGCTGGTAGGGCGTCAGGATGCGGCCCGACATGTCGGACGGCGACAGGCCGTTATAGGTCCAGGCGACCGCGACGACGGGAACGCGGATGTTCGGGAAGATGTCGGTCGGCGTGCGCAGGATCGCCAGGACGCCGACGATCAGGATCATCGCGGCCATCACGACGAAGGTGTAGGGACGCGCCAAGGCCGTCCGCACAAGCGAGATCATCTGAAATTCCGTCGTTGCGGAGGGGAGGTTGGCCACGGTCTACCAAGACCACGCGGTCGGTAGGCTGACGGCTGCCTGACAAGACGGTCAGCAAGCGCGCGATCGGACGATGCTGGCCTTCAAGTCCCTCGCCTCGGCGTCGCGCTTCCGTCTCGAGCAAGCGCCTGAAACTGACTCATGTCTTGGTCGGCGAAACGCCGGAGACGGATGACCTCCGACCGCGTCGATCCGGAAACTCGCGGGGACAAAGATGCAGCAGGCCGACCTCTTCAACATCGAGGGCCATGTCGCCGTCGTCACCGGGGCGGCCTCGGGTCTCGGTCTGGCCTACGCGGAGGTCATGGCGCGGAACGGCGCGATCGTGGTCCTGGCGGACCTCAATCCCGCGACGCTCGACGAACACGTGTCGCGGCTACGGGCCGAGGGCTGCGCGGTCGAGGGCGTCGTGGTCGATGTCGCGGACGCCGAGGCCCTGCGAGTGGCCATCGACGGAGCCGCCGAGCGCCATGAACGGCTAGACTAACTGTTCGCCAACGCCGGGGTGAGCGGCGGTCTTGGCACGCTGGTCTCGCAGGATGGGGCCATCGACCAGTTCGACTTGGCGGTCTATCAGCGCGCCGTCGACATCAACCTGACCGCCACGGTGCTGGCCCTGCGTTTCGCCGCGCCGCACATGAAGCGCGCCCGGTCCGGAAGCATCGTCATCACCGCCTCGATCGCCGGTCTCCAGGCCGAGCCGATGTGCGGCTATGGCTATGTCGCGGCCAAGGCGGCGGTGATCAATGTGGCGCGGCAGGCGGCGGTCGAGCTCGCGCCGTTCAATGTGCGGGTCAACGCGATCGCGCCGGGGCCCTTCCTCACCAACATCGGTGACGGACGGCTGAAGCAGCGGCCTGAATTGCAAAAGTTGTTCGCCGACATGGTCCCGCTGGGGCGGGTGGCCGCGGCGGAGGAGATCAAGGGGCTGGCCCTGCTGCTGGCCTCGCCGGCAGGCAGTTTCATCACCGGCGCGGTGATCCCCGTCGACGGCGGCGCGACCTGCGTCTCCACCCGTGGGAACTACGCGGCGCTGGCGGCTTCCTGAGGGCCGCGCGGCGGAAAAGGTCGTGCCGCTGCGAGCAAGTGCTGGCGAGTATCCATGCGTAACCCTACCCCTAGACATAATAAGGGAGGGGAAGTTGCTAAGGATTGCGAGTCTCGTTTCGACGTCTTTGTTCGCCCTGATGACGGCTAGCGCCGTGGCGGCGCAAACCACCCCGCCCAGCCCAGGCGGTTCTGATGCGCGGGCATCCGAACCGGTCGCGGTCGAGGAGGTGGTGGTCACTGGTTCGCGGGTGCGCACGACCTACAATTCGCCCACGCCCGTGAACGTGGTCGGCGCCGAGCGCATGCAGCAGCTGGCGATCCCGGACGTGGCCACCGCCTTGAACCAGATCCCATCGTTCCGGGCCACGGCGTCGGCGTCGACGATCCTGTTCCGGGTCAACGGCGCGATCGGCGGCAACACGCCCGACCTGCGGGGGCTGGGCACCAGCCGCACCCTGGTGCTGGTCGACGGCCGCCGCTTCGTGCCCAGCCTCGACTCCGGCGGTGTCGACCTGAACAGCGTGCCCAACGCCCTGGTCAAGCGCTCGGAAGTCGTTACCGGCGGCGCTTCGGCGGCCTATGGGGCCGACGCGGTGGCCGGCGTGGTCAACCTGATCCTCGACACCAAGTTCAATGGCTTCAAGATGGACGCCAGCGCCGGTGTCAGCGAGCGCGGCGACGGCAAGAACTACTTCTTCTCGGCATCGGGCGGACGTGGTTTCGCCGGCGATCGCGGCCACATCATCGGCGGCGTCGAATACCGGCAGGACAAGGGCGTCGGCAACTGTTTCGAGCGCGACTGGTGCGCCAGGCGGACGAACTTCGTGCCCAACCCGGGCTATATCGGCGGCGTCAGCACCAATGGCCTGCCGGCCACCCTGGTGCTGGACAACGTCTACTTCGCCTACGCCCCGACCGGCGTGCTGATGAGCGCCGTTCAGACGGTCGGTGGGGTCAAGACGACCCTGGGCCAGCAGGTCAACAACACCGGCGCCACGGCGCTGCCCGCCGCCTTGCGCGGCTTGCAGTTCAACACCGCCGGCGACGCCCTCGTACCGTTCAAGTTCGGCGACTACCTTTCCGGCACCTTCATGCAGGGCGGCGACCCGGCCGCCAGCAACAACTGGGGCTGGGGCAACCCGCCGCTGGTCACGCCGACCTCGCACGCCTCGGGCATGGTCCATGTCGACTATGATCTGACGCCCAAGACCCAGGCGTTCGGCGAGTTCATCTTCAGCCGCACCAAGGGCGGCCCGGTGCGCACCTCGGTGCTGCTGCAGGCCCCGGCCGGCGGCTCGGCCGGCATCGACATCAACAACGCGTTCATCTCGCCCACGGTGCGGGCCCAGATCCTGACGGCCAATCCGAACATCACGGCGATCAACGTCAACACCGCCGTCGCCCAAGGCGGAGACACGGTGGTGGCTTCCAGCACCAACGACATCTACCGTTTCGTCACCGGCCTGAAGGGGGAGCTCTTCAAGGACTGGCGCTGGGACGCCAGCTATGAGTACGGCCAGACCGACAGCGATACGATCGTCAAGAACACGCGCCTGGCCTCGTTCGATACCCAGGCGACCAACGCCATCACGCCGCCGGCCGGTTACACGGGGACCACCTACCGCACGCCCTGGGGCGCGCCGGTGATCTGCGCCTCGTCCGTGGCCAATCCCAACGACGGCTGCCTACCCGTTGACCTGTTCGGCGCGAACCTCAGTCCCGAAGCCAAGGCCAAGTACTTCAAGGACGAGTGGCAGACCCGCAAGATCACCCAGCACGACGTGATGCTGAACGTGCGCGGTTCGCTGTTCAATCTGCCGGCTGGTCCGGTCCAGGTGGCGTTCGGCGGCGAGTTCCGTCGTGACGAGGTCTCTGGCGACGTGGACCCGCTGACCAAGGCCGGCCAGTTCGCCGCGCCCCAGGTCACGGCCCTGCCGCAGATTCTGAGCAAGGTCACCGAAGGCTATGTCGAGGCCAACATTCCGCTGCTGGCCGATCTGCCGCTGGCCAAGACCCTGTCGGTCGACCTGACCGGCCGCGCCACGCACTACAGCAAGTTCGGCAACGCCAAGCCCTGGAAGGTCGGCCTGGAGTACCAGCCTGACGACCAGATCCTGGTGCGCGTGACGCGCTCGGCCGACATCCGCGCGCCGTCGGCGGCGGAGTCCAACCCCAACACCGTGCAGACCTTCCTGCCGCTCAACGATCCGTTCAGCGGGAGCAACCATCTGATCGGCGCTCTGGCAGGCGGCAATCCGAACCTCGAGCTGGAGCGGGCCAAGACCACCACGGCCGGCGTGGTGCTGAAGCCGAACTTCCTGTCCGGCTTCCACGCCTCGGTGGACTGGTACGACATCACGGTGCGCAACGCGATCGACTCGGTCTCGGCGCCGAACATTCTGTCGGCCTGCGCCACCAAGAACCTGCTGTGCAACCTGATCACCTTCAGCGGCGCGGCCAAGGCCAGCCCCGTGGTGTCGGTGCTGTCCAACTTCCAGAACGTCGCCGAGCTGCACGCCGAGGGCTACGAGTTCCAGTCGGACTATACGATCCCGGACGTCTGGGACGGCGTGATGACCTTCCAGCTCAACGCCAACTACGTGAAGGACCTGAAGTCGATCGGCGGCACGGGCCTGGTCACCCGCATGAACGGCGTCACCGGCAACGCCGGCTCGCTGGCCGGTATCGCGGGCGTGCCGAAGTACAAGATCGACGGCGTGGTCTCGTACACGCGCCCGAATTGGGGCCTGGCCGCGCACGCGCGCTACATTCCCAAGAGCATCCTGGATCCGACCAAGGTCGGGCCCGAGGATGAGGGCTACAACGTCAACCTCGCCACCAGCATCACCACCAATCGGGTCAGCTCGCGGTTCTATCTGGACCTGTCCGGCTCGGCGCAACTGCCGGCGCTGTTCGGCAGCAGCAAGACCGAGCTCTATGGCGGGATCACCAACGTGTTCGACAAGTCCCAGCCGCCCGAGCTGCGCCTGTTTGGTAACCCGCTGCAGTACGACACGGTGGGCCGCGCCTTCCGAGTAGGGGTCCGGGCCGCCTGGTAGGCGCGAAGCCCGACCGCAGACGGCGCCGCTTTTCCTTCCTCCTCGGGCGGCGCCGATCTTCCTTCCATCCCGATGCGGGGTCCTGCGGGACCCGCATCGGGATTTTTTGTGTCGGAAGCATCGCGGCGCCGAGAGGGCGCAAAGCAAAACGCCCACCCCGAGGGGCGGGCGTTGCAACAATGCGCGGAAGAGAGCCTACCAGGCTGCTTCGTAGATCGCGCGCGCGTCGGCTTCGGTCAGGACGCGGGGATTACGCTCCAGGAGGCGCGTGACCTTCATCGCCGCCGTGGCCATGCGGGGGATGGCCTGCCGCTCGATGCCGAAGTCCGACAGGCGGCGCTTGATCCCGCAGGCGTCGGCCAGGGCGATGACCCGCTCGACGCCGGCCAGGGCGTCGGCCATCGGATCGCCGCTGGGCGCCACGCCCAGGGCCTGGGCGATGTCGGCATAGCGCTCGGGAGAGGCCTCGATGTTCAGGCGCAGCACGTGCGGCAGCAGCAGGGCGTTGGCCACGCCGTGGGCGATGTGGAACTCGCCGCCCAGCGGGTAGGCCAGGGCGTGCACGGCCGCGGTGTTCACCGGACCCAGGCACAGGCCGCCATAGTAGCTGGCGATCATCATCGCCGACCGGGCCTTCAGGTCGTCGCCATGCTTGCAGGCGCGCTCGATGTTGTCGGCGATCAGGCGGATGCCGCCCAGGGCGTAGACGTCGATCAGCGGATGAGCGAACCGATTGGCGTAGGCCTCGATGCAGTGGGTCAGGGCGTCCAGGCCCGTCGCGGCGGTCACCGAGGGCGGCATGGTCACCGTGAGGGCCGGATCCAGATAGGCCGCGTCGGGCACTAGGTGCGGGCTGACGACGCCCTTCTTCAGATCCTCGTCCTCGTCGCCGAGGATGGCGATCGGTGTGACCTCGCTGCCCGTGCCGGCGGTGGTCGGGACACAGGCCAGCCAGAGGTCGCGACAGGCCACCAGGTCGGTGCCCAGCACCTCCATGATGCCCTGCCGGCCGTCGTAGAGAGCGGCGACCAGCTTGGCGACGTCCATCGCGCTGCCGCCGCCCAGTCCGACGACGGCGTCGGCCTCGCAGGCGCGAGCGGCCGCTAGGGCCGCCTCGAATTCCTTGAGAGTCGGTTCGCCCACCAGGTCATGCCAGAGGGTGGCGCGGACGCCCGCCGCTTCCAGGGTCTCGACCAACGGCCGGCACAGGAACAGCGTGGGCTCGGTGGTGGCGATGAAGACCGATGTGGCGCGACGGGAGACGAGGTCGAAGGCGCATCGCTGCAAGGCCCCCGGTCCGAACGTGAGCGTTCCCGCGTTGACCATGCTGATGAGCCTTTGCTCGCCCGACTCCATCGGCCTTTTCCTTCTATCGCCTGCAAGAGGACTAGGGCTGGCGGAGGAGGGGCACTTGCTCGTAGAGGCACCCCGACTTGCACCGGCGCTGTGGCCGGCTCGCGGGCGCGGATGTCGTCGCGCGAAAAGAATGGCGCCGCTAAAGGCAAGGTCCAGGTCGCGAAGCGGTCTAGAAGGAGCGGCTGTTCTCTCGCGAGGACGTTACAGGCATTATACAGCGGACGAACCGGCGCCTTGGCGACGGCGAGTCCGAACCAGCGAACTATCAGGAGGCCCCCGTGGCTCGCCGTTCTCCCGTCCGCGAAGATCACGTCAGCGTGGCGCCCGACGGCGACGCCCGTGATCGAGCCGAGGCGGGGCAGGGGCGGATCAAGCGCTCGCCCGGCTATGTCGAGGAGGTCTTCGAGGTCATCCGCGCCGACATCATGTCGCTGGCCATTCCGCCGGACACGCGAATCTCGATCGATGATCTGGCGCGCCGCCTGGGCGTGTCCCAGACCCCGATCCGTGAAGCGCTGAGCATGCTGGAAGCGATCGGCCTGGTCACCAAGCGCCACTTCGCCGGCTATTGCAGCGCGCCCCAGCTGAACCGCCGGCAACTGGATCAGCTGTATGAAGCCCGTCTGCTGATCGAGCCGTTCGCCGCGCGCCGCGCCGCCGAGCAGATGGACGACACGGCGATGGCCGAACTGGTCGCCCTGGCCGACGCCATGACGCCGGGCGAGTCGCGCCAGTCCTACGACAAGTTCGCCGACCAGGATTCCGAGCTGCACGACCTGATCGCGGCGGGCAGCGGCAATCCGATCATCCGCGAGACGCTGTCGCGTCTGCACTCGCACCTGCACATCTTCCGCCTGCGCTTCCATAGCGAGGTGACGACCGAGGCGGTCAACGAGCACGCGGACCTGATCGCGGCCCTGACGTCGCGCGATCCTGACGCCGCCGAGAAGGCTATGCGCGAGCATATCCAGCGCTCGTACGCCCGCGTGGTGCCGTTCGCGGGCGAATAGCTCCGCGACAAGAACATCCGAAATCGATCTCCATCCCAAGACGTCGCCTGGGCTGGAGCGCCCGCGCGGCGTGCGTCGACATGCCTGTAGCGGCAGGAAAACCGCGCTTGCGCCTGATCCGGAAAATACTGCTTTCCATATTTCCTATATGATATAGGAAATTGCTCAGGGAGGGTACGCTCCCAGTTAGGGGAGGCGCTGCGTTGAACGTCTTCAATTCAAGCGATCTGACGGGCCGGTCGGCTCCTGGTGGATGGGCGGGCCTGTTCGCCAGCCAGATCGAAGCGATGGATTTCATCCCCGCCAAGCCAGACGCCTTCATGGCGGAGCTGGCCAGCAGCGACCTGGGGCCGCTGCGCATGGCGCGGCTGACCTGCGGGCGGACGACGATCGAGCGTGGCGCCTCGCGGATCGCCGCCCATAAGGGCAGGCCGACCTATCTCTTGATGCTGCAGGTGCGCGGCGAGGCCGAGGTCAGCCACTACGGCAAGGTCTCGACCCTGGCCGAGGGCGACTTCGTGCTGTGCGACAGCGCCGCGCCTATCAAGATCCGCTTTCTCGACGACGTCGAGACGCTGTTTCTCAAGGTCGAGGCTTCGGTCCTGAAGGAACACCTGCCATCGCCAGAATGCTTCTGCGGTCGCGCCTTGCGGACCAGCGAGGGCTTGACGGCGACGGCGACGGCCATGGCCCTGAACCTGTTCGGTCACCTCGAGGCCGGGCTGTCGCTGAACTATCGGGATCGTGTCGCGCGGCATCTGCTGGACATCGTCGCGACGGCCTACGCCCTGGCCTTCGACGCGCCCAGCTCGCGTTCGTCGGTCGTCAGCGGCCGCTGCGCGACGGTGAAGCTCTTCATCGAGCAGCACCTGCGCGACCCCGAGCTGACGCCGTGCTCGGTGGCCGCCGGCACGAAGCTGTCGACGCGCTACCTGCGGATGATCTTCGCCAGCGAGAACGAGACGGTGTCGGCCTATATATTGCGCCGGCGGCTGGAGCAGTGCGCCCGGCAGATCGCCGATCCCGCCTGGCGCGGTCACTCGATGACCGAGATCGCCTTCGGCTGGGGCTTCAACAGCGCCCCGCATTTCACGCGCACCTTCCGAGACCGATTCGGCCTCCCGCCGCGCGAATACCGCCGGCTGAAGCTGGAGCAGGAGGGCGGAGCCTTCGGGACCCGAACGCGACAAGCTGCCCGGGCGGCCTGATGCAACATTCAGACATGAGGTTGATGGTGACCACGACGGAAGCCCGCCGAACCACGCTCGCGCGCCCGGACCTGCTGCGCTCGCAGGCCTACTACGCCGGCGCCTGGCGCGACGCCGCTTCGGGCGAGACCATCGCCGTGACGGATCCGTTCTCGGGTGAGACCCTGGCCCAGGTGGCCCTGGTCGGCGAAGGCGAGATCCAGGCGGCGATCGCGGCGGCCGAAGCGGCGTTTCCCCGATGGTCACGGACCCCGCATCGGGAGCGGGGCGCGCTGCTGCGCCGCTGGCTGGAGCTGATCGAGCGCGACAAGGAAGATCTGGCGCGCCTGATCACCTTGGAGAATGGCAAGCCGCTCAAGGAAGCGCGCGCCGAGGTCGCCTACGGCGCCGGCTTTATCGAGATCTATGCCGAGATGGCGGCAGGCGTCCTGGGCGAGATCATCCCGCCGAACGCGCCCGGGCGACGGCTCTTGGTCGAGCGCGAGCCCATCGGGGTCTGCGCGGCGATCACGCCGTGGAACTTTCCGATGGCCATGCTGACGCGCAAGATCGCCCCGGCCCTGGCGGCGGGCTGCGTCATGGTCTGCAAGCCGGCCAGCGAGACGCCGCTGACCGCCCTGGCCCTGGCCGCGCTGGCCGAGGAAGCGGGTATTCCGCCTGGCGTGCTGAGCGTGCTGGTCAGCACACCGGCCCTGTTCGGCGACATCGTCACCGCCTCCAGCGCAGTTCGGAAGATCACCTTTACGGGATCGACCGGGGTCGGGGCCAAGCTGATGGCTGCCTCGGCGCCGACCATCAAACGTTTGTCGCTGGAGTTGGGCGGCAACGCGCCGCTGCTCATCTTCGACGACGCCGATCTCGACACCGCCGTCGAGACCGCGATGGTCGCCAAGTTCCGCAACGGCGGGCAGAGCTGCATCGCCGCCAACCGGATCTACGTCCAACGCGGCGTCTATGAGGCCTTCCTGGCGGCCTTCCAGGCGCGGATCGGCGCGCTGAAGGTCGGCGATGGCCTGGATCCAGCCACCGACATCGGGCCGCTGATCAGCGGCCGGGCGGTCGAGAAGGTCGAGCGTCATCTGGACGAGGCCCTGGCCGGCGGCGGCCGTCTGGTCCATGGCGGCCGCGGCGACGGCTCGCTGCTGTCGCCGCCGACCCTGGTGGCCGACGTCGCCAGCGACGCCCTGCTGACCCGTGAGGAGACCTTCGGCCCGCTGGCCGGGGTGATCCCGTTCAAGACCTACGACCAGGCGATCGCTCGCGCCAACGACACGCCGTTCGGCCTGGCGGCCTATGTCTGCTCGTCGCGTCCGGACACCATCGCCCAGGCGGGGCGCGACCTGGAGACGGGCATGGTCGGGATTAACACGGGCCTGATCTCGACGGCCGCAGCGCCGTTCGGCGGGGTCAAGTCCTCGGGGGTCGGACGAGAGGGCTCGCATCACGGGCTCTCCGAGTACCTGAACTACAAGTACCTGTGCCAGGCTGGCCTCTAGGTCGGGAGGACCAACGATGCGTCAATCCAAGAAGATCATCATCACCTGCGCGCCGACGGGCTCGATCCATACGCCATCGATGTCGCCGCACCTGCCGATCACACCGGACGAGATCGCCGAGGCCGCCATCGAAGCGGCCGCCGCCGGAGCCTCGATCCTGCATCTCCATGCTCGCGATCCCATCGACGGGCGACCGAGCCCCTCGGCCGAACACTTCGGCGCCTTCCTGCCGCGGATCAAGCAGGCCACCGACGCGGTGATCAACATCTCAACCGGCGGCAGCTCGACCATGTCTCTGGATGCCCGGCTGGAGGCGGCCTTCGCTTTCAAGCCGGAGGTCTGCTCGCTGAACATGGGCCCGCTGATCTTCGACTTCAGCGGCGCCGGCGCGCGGGTTGAGACCTGGCGGCACGATTGGGAGCGCGAGTACGTCGAAACCTCGCGCGGCCGGATCATGTACAACGACAACGTCTATATCGAGCGCATCATGCGCGAGATCGGGCAGGGGCTCGGCACGCGCTTCGAATTCGAGTGCTACGACATCGGCCATCTCTACACCTTGGCGCACTTCGCCGAGCGGGGCCTGATCAAGCCGCCATTCCTGATCCAGGGCGTGTTCGGCATCCTGGGCGGCATCGGACCGGACGTGCGCAACCTGGCTCACATGGTCACCGTCGCCGACAGCCTGTTCGGCGACGACTACGTCTTCTCTGCCTTCGCCGCGGGCCGCCATCAGATGCCCTTCTGCACCCAGAGCGCGCTGCTGGGCGGCAATGTCCGGGTGGGGCTGGAGGACAGCCTCTACATCGGCCGTGGCGAGCTGGCGAAATCCAACGCCGAGCAGGTGAGCAAGATCCGAGGGATCATCGAGGCCCTAGGGCTCGACGTCGCCAAGCCTGACGAGGCGCGCCAGATGCTGGACCTCAAGGGCGGCGACGCCGTCGGCTTCTGAAGTCGAAGCCCAAGAAGCCAACGAATACGGGAAGGAAGCGAAAGATCATGACGGACAAGGGCGTCTTCCTGGTGACGGGCGGCAGCCGGGGGATCGGCGAGGCGATCGCGCGATCGGCGGCGGCGGAAGGCTATTTCGTGCTGCTGACCTATGTCGGCCAAGTCGAACGCGCGCGCGCCGTGGTCGACGCCATTCGAGCGTCGGGCGGCCGGGCCGAGGCGGTGCAGGCCGACACCGGCGTTCCGGCTGACGTGGCGCGGATGTTCGAGGCCGCGGATCAGCACGGGACGCTGGCGGCCCTGGTCTACAACGGCGGTGTCACCGGGGGCGTGGGGCTGCTGGCCGACCAGACGGACGAGACCCTGGAGCGCGTCATCGCCGTCAACTTGACCGGCGCTCTGATCAGCTGCCGCGAGGCCGTCAAGCGCATGTCGACGCGGCTGGGCGGGCAGGGCGGCTCGATCGTCCTGCTGTCCTCGCGCGCCGCGAGCCTGGGCTCGCCCAACCAGCACCTGTGGTACGCGGCTTCCAAGGGCGGCGTCGACAGCTTGAACCTCGGCCTGGCCAAGGAGGTCGCGGGCGAGGGGATCCGCGTCAACTGCGTCTCGCCCGGTCCTATCGCCACCGAGATTCACGCGCCGGGCCGTCTCGACGCCATCCGCGACTCCCTGCCGATGAAGCGCGAGGGGACGCCGGAAGAGGTCGCGGCCGTCGTGATGTTCCTGGTGTCGGACGCGGCGTCCTATGTCGCCGCCGCCAACATCGAAGTCGCCGGCGCGCGCTGACCGTGGCGACGGACGCTTCCATTCCGGGCGACGCGCCGATCGTCGACTGCCACGCGCATGTCTTCACCCGAGACCTGCCGCTGGTCGCGGACGCCTGGAACGCGCCGGCCTACGACTACACGCCCCAGGACTACCTGGCCGAGCTGGATCGCCAAGGGATCCATTTCGGCGTGCTGTCGGGCCTGAGCATCTCGGGGACCTACAACGAGTACACCATCGCCGCCGCCAAGCTGAGCCCGCGTCTGCGGGCGACCGCGATCGTCGCGCCGGATACGGATCCCCACGTCCTGCGCCGCATGCGCGATGATGGCGTGGTCGGGATCCGTTTCCAGCTGGTCCGCCGGGCGGTTCTCCCGGACTTCACAGACGGGGCCCATCGTCTGCTGCTGCGCCGGGTGCGCGACCTCGACTGGCATGTCCATGTCGCCATCGAGGGGGAACGGATACAGCCGACCCTGGCGGCGCTGGAGGCTTCGGGCGTCAAGTTGGTGCTGGATCACTTCGCCCATCCGGAGCCCGCCAAGGGGATCGCCTGTCCAGGCTTCCAGGCGGCGATCGACGCCGCGCAGCGCGGTCGGGCCTGGATCAAGCTGGCCGCCGGCTTCCGCCTCGGCGGACCGGACGCCTGGCGCGACCCCGACCTGCCGCGCGCCGAAGCGATCGCCGAGGCCGCCGCCGCAGAGCTGATGGCCCGGGTCGGGCCCGAGCGACTGCTGTGGGGCAGCGACGCGCCGTTCGTCGGTTACGAGGGTTGCATGACCTACGACCGGGCTCTTGCGCAGCTGGCGAGTTGGGCGCCGGATCCGGCGGCGCGCAGGGCTTTGTCGGACACGGCCTTGCGCTTCTACTTCGCTTGAGACGGCAACTTCCAAAGCCGACCGGGACAAGCCGCCCGGCGGTCGCGGAATAGGCTGATCAGATACCGTCAGGCTGGACCTGGCGCGCGATTTCCGGCCTCGCGGCCACCTAACGAGAGACGCGGGAGCGCCCGCGCGGAGAGGATGAAACGCCGATGATGGGCTGGTACCGAGAGGCCGACCGCAAGACACGCCGCGTCTTCTGGACGTGCGGCGCCGGCTGGGCGATGGACAGCGCCGACGGGCTGGTCTTCCAGTACATGATCCCGGTCCTGGTCGCGGCTTTCGGCATGACCCTAGCCGAAGCCGGCTACATCGCCAGCGCCAACTACATCGCCGCCGCCGTAGGCGGCTGGCTGGGGGGCTGGCTTAGCGACCGCTTTGGCCGGGCGCGGATCCTGCAGCTGACGATCCTGTGGTTCTCGGTGTTCTCGTTCGTCTCGGGCTTCGCCCAGAACTACGAGCAGCTGTTCGCAGCGCGGATCCTGCAGGGGATCGGTTTCGGGGCCGAATGGGCGGTGGGAGCCGTCCTGCTGGGCGAGATGATCGCGCCCAAGCACCGGGGCAAGGCTCTGGGCGTCGTGCACAGCGGCGCGGCGATTGGTTCGGGCGTCGCGGCCCTGCTGGCCGGACCGTTCGCGGCGATGTTCCCGGCCGACATTGGCTGGCGCGCGGTGTTCTGGATCGGCCTGTTGCCCGCCATCCTGGTGTTCTTTGTTCGCCGGGGGTCGGACGACGCCGAGATCTATCGCGCCGCCCAGCAGCGCGCGGCGGAAACGGGCCGGCGGCCGATGATCGCCGACATCTTCGGCCGGCGGGTTCTTCGCACCACAGTCCTGGCCTCGCTGTTGTCGCTGGGCACGCAGGGCGCGGCCTTCGCCATCAGCGCCTACCTGACCAGCTTCCTGACCCTGGAGCGCCACATGAGCGTCTCCCTGGCGGGGACCTGCGTGATGCTCAACAGCGCCGGCGGTTTCTTCGGTTTCCTGGTCAACGCCTACATCTCCGACCAGGTCGGCCGGCGCGGCGCGTTCCGGCTGTTCGGGGCGGGCTTCATCCTGTCGGCGGCGATCTACCTGTTCGCGCCGGTGGGGGACTCGGCGACCTTCCTGATCCCGGCAGGTTTCGTCTACGGCTTCTTCCAGTTCGGCATCTACGCCTCGTTCGGCCCCTATTTCACCGAGCTCTTCCCGACCGAGGTGCGGGCCACCGGCCAGGCCTTCGCCTACAACCTGGGGCGCGGCGGCAGCGCCCTGTTGATCACCGGCGTCGCCATCCTGGCCAAGACCCTGCCGTTGAGCGTGGCGATGGCCGTGCTGGCGATCTTCGCCATGGCCTGCTCGTTCCTCACCACCCTGCTGTTGCCCGAGACCGCCGGCCGGGCGCTGCACAGTCTCGACGACGATCCGACCGAAACCACGTCCGAAGCGGAAGGCAAGCCTCTGCGCCCTGTCGAGCAAGACGCGGTCGGCGCGGCCAATAACGTCGGCTGAACCCCTATCGAGGACCCTTGAATGTACGATCCCAAGCTTGCGGAACTGACCTTCGAACTGCAGCAGCAGCTCGCTGACTACTGGCACGAAATCGACACCAACGGCGGTCGCGAGGCCCACGCCTACTACACCGACGACGCGGTGTTCCATGGCCAGAAGGCCTCGTACGAGGGCAAGGCCAAGATCCAGGCGTTCTACGATTGGCGCATCGCCCAGGGACCGCGCCTGGCCGTGCACAGCTTCACCAACTTCCGCGCCTGGTTTACCGGCGAGGATACCGCCGAAAGCAGCTGCTACCTCTTCCTCTACGCCGCCAACGGCGAGAAGATCCTGCCCAGCGCGCCGCCGATCTCGATCTCGATGGCCACCGATAAGTACCAGCGCGTCGGTGACCGCTGGCTTTGCACCTATCGCCGGTTCGAGCACTGGTTCGAGGGCGACACCCCGATCACCAATCCCAAGCTCTGAGCCGCCCAAGAAGAGAGGCCGACCATGTCCACGATGTACGCCGACGCCGACCCCCGTTCGCGGCTGGCGACCGCCAAGGCCGCCGCCACGCCCGCCGTCACCGACGGGTTCGGGGCCTCGTCCTATGCGCTGTTCGGCGACAGCCCGCCGCAGATCGACGACGACACCGGCCGCACGTGGCTGACGCGCGGGGCGAACTTCGTCGTCGCCTACACCCTGGCCAAGCCCGGCGCGGTGCTGAACCGTCAAGGGCAGGTCGATGAGTATGTCCTGCTGCTCGAGTCGCCTGGTCCTCGGGCCCTGGTCACCGCCGGAGGCGAGACGATCGCGGTGGGCGGCGAGCACATCGCCTTCATCCCGCCCGGCGACAGTCGGATCGAGCTGCCCGAAGGCGGCGAGGTCGTGCGGTTGTTCACCAGCGCTTCCGAGGATCTGGCGGCGCTGTGCTCGAACGCCGAGACCTACGCCAACGGCGCGCCCCACATTCCGCCGCTGGTTCGCTGGCCCGACCCGCCCGGCGGCTTCAGGATCCGCAAGTACGCGCTGAACGTGCCGGCCCAGGAGGGACGGTTCGGCCGGATCTGGCGTTGCACGACCTTCATGGTCAACGTGTTCGAGCCGGCCGGGCCGCGTGATCCCAACAAGCTGTCGCCGCACTTCCATGACGACTTCGAGCAGTGCTCGCTGGCCATGGGCGGCAGCTTCGTCCACCACCTGCGCTGGCCCTGGACCGCCAAGCTGTCCGATTGGCGCGACGACGAGCACGTGACCTGTCCGGCCCCGTCGGTGGCGGTGATCCCGGCCAAGGCGATCCACACCTCGGCCTCGGTCGCGCCGGGCATGGGCAACCTGCTGGTCGACATCTTCTCGCCGCCGCGCAAGGATTTCTCGGACATGGCCGGGTGGGTGCTGAACGCGGCCGACTATCCCGCGCCGGCGGAGGCGTGATGCACGCGCACAGTGAAGTCCAGCGTCGGTTCCGCCAGCGTCTCGAAGGTCGCGAGCGGTTGCTCGGCACGTTCCTGAAGACCGCCACCGGCCATGCGACCGAGATCCTGGGCGGCGCCGGCTTCGATTTCGTGGTCGTCGACGCCGAACACGCGCCGTTCTCGACCGGCGACATCGACCTGATGATGCTGGCCGCCCGCGCGGCCGGCATTCCCAGCGTGGTGCGGGTGGCGTCCAGCGACGAATCCAATCTGCTGCAAGCGTTGGACTGCGGCGCCGCCGGCGTGCTGACCCCGCACGTGACCAGCGCCGCCAGGCTGCGCGAGATCGTCTCGGCCTGCCGTTACCATGGCGGTGCGCGGGGCTTCTCCAACTCGCCTCGAGCGGGGGAATACGGCGCGCGCGGCTTCGCCGACCACATGGCCAACGCCGACGCCTCGACCGCGATCATCGCCATGATTGAGGACCCCGAAGCCGTTGATCAGCTGGACGAGATCTTCACGGTCGAGGGACTGACGGCGGCCTTCATCGGACGCGGCGATCTCTCGGCCCGACTGGGGGCGCCCCATGTCGGCGACCCGATGATCACGGCCATGGTGGCGCGGATCACCGAGGCGGCGCGGCGGCACGGCATTCCCTTGATCGCCCATGTGGGCTCGGGCGGCGACCCCGATGTGGCGCGGCTGGGCGAGGCGGGGGTCACCGGCTTCCTGGTCTCGTCCGACCAGGGCCTGCTGCGTCAGGGCGCGCTCGCCGCGCGCAAGGCTTTTGACGGTCAGGCCTAGTTCACGACATGGACATGCTTTTCGACACCCACGCCCACCTGATCGCCGATGATTGGGAGCGCTACAAGGCCCGGCCGTTCACGCCCGATCTGCCCGTTCCCGACCGTCCGGCCTACAGCGTCACGGTCGACGCCCTGATCGGCATGATGGACGAACACCGGGTGGAGCGCGCCTGCCTGGTCCAGCGCGGCCATGTCTACGGCTATGACAACAGCTACATCCTCGACGCCGCGCACGAGCATCCCGGGCGGCTGCACCCCGTGGTGATTCTCGACACCCAGGATCCGGCGACCCCGGCGCTCTACCGGGAGATGGTGCGTGACCATCACTGCCGGGGCTTCCGCATGGCCAACGCCCGGCCCTGGCTGTTGGACACCGCCTGGATGAGCTCGCCGGCCGCGATGGAGGTCTGGAAGGCGTGCGCCGATCTCGGCACGCCGATGACCATGATCATGTTCATGAACCAGCTGCCGTACCTGCTGCCGCTGGTAAAGATCATCGCCAAGCAGTTCCCCGACCTGCCGATCCTGCTGGACCACGGCGCCATGCCCTTCGGCATGACCCAATACGAGGTCAAGCTGGCGCAGGAGGCGGGGGAGGCGGTGGTCATGCCGCCGGCGCCGGACTTCGGCATAGACCGCACGATCCGGATCTTCGAGGACGTCCCGAACGTCTATTTCAAGATCACCGAGATCAATTTCGAGCGCTGCGTGGCCGCGGATGTGCGGGCCGCGCGCATCGTGCGGCGCATGGTCGACAGCTTCGGCCCCGAGCGGCTGATGTGGGGCTCCGACATCGGGCAGAGCATGCTTTGGAGCTACGTCGAGAAGACGCGGATGGCCCGCGAGGCGGCTGACTTCCTGAGCCCGGAGGAGCGGCGCGGCTTCCTGCACGACAACGCCGCGCGCGTTTATCGCCTGTAGGCCGGTTCATGCGACGCCGCGCCGACGAGGCGCGGCGTCTTGCTAGCGCGCCGCGGACCGAAGGCCCTGGACCAGGGATTGGGCGGCGATCGCGGCCTGGGTGCGGTTATGGACGTTGAGTTTGCGCATCAGCGCGGTCATGTGCGCCTTGACCGTGGCCTCGGCGATGCCGAGATCGAAGGCGATCTGCTTGTTGAGCAGACCCAGATTGACGCCCTCGAGCACCTTCATCTGGGTTGGCGTGAGTCCGCCAAGCGCGGCCTGCAGATCCTGGTCGGTAACGCGGACTTCCGTCGTGGTCATGCCTGATCCCCTGTCTCATCCCTGCGCATCCGTCGTGGCGGAGCGGCGCCCGTCTGTTTGTCGCCGATCTTGAGTCGGGCGATCCGGGTCGCGTGCAAGGATGGTAGCGCTATCTGTCGGACAGATTCAAGATATTTTAGAAATGTGAGCGCGAACATTGTAACGATAGCGTTGCAATCGCCAAATCTGTCATACAGGTTTGGCGTGTTGGGGCGTCTTGGATCAGGTCGTCGCGGCCGCCTGGCCGTCGGCCGGGGCGCGGGTGCTTTCAGTCAGCCGCGAATGGCCCGAAGGTGGCGTCAGCCGAACGGGAGATCGATCGATGAGCGAAGGCCGACTGGCGGACCGGGCCTATACGGGCATCGTCGAGATGATCAACAAAGACGGGCTGGAAGTCGGCGATCGTTTGCCGTCCGAGTCGCGCCTGGCGGAGATCTTCGGCATGTCGCGCACCGTGGTGCGCGAGGCGCTGGTTCGCCTGGCCGCCGACAGCATCACCGAGGCCCGGCGCGGGGCCGGTTCGTACGTGAAGAACCGTCCGTCCGACAAGCTGGGCGCCTACATGCCGTTGTCCGAGCTGCCGTCGACCATGGGCAGCTACGAAGTGCGGTTCGTGCTGGAGGCCGAGGCCGCGCGCCTGGCCGCGATGCGACGGTCGACCGAGGAGATGACCAGCATCGAGGAGGCGCTTTCGCGATTGCGCGCGGCGCTGCTGTCCAGCGCGCCCGCCCACGCCGAGGACATGGAGCTGCATCGCCAGATCGTGCTGGCCACGGCCAACCCCGCCTTCCTCGTCGCGTTCGAGGCGCTGGAGGCGGATGTCGACAAGATCATGCGCGCGGGGGTCGACATTTCGCGGTCTCGTCCGCCGGAAGCGATCGAGGCGATGATGCGCGAGCACGAGATGATCGTGGAAGCGATCCGGGCGCAGGACGGCGACGGCGCAGCGCTGGCCATGCGCTGGCACCTGTCATGCGGACGAAAGCGGCTGATGCCCTAGGTCTGCGGCGGTTCTGGGCGTCTGGAGCCAGGCGTGGGCGATGTCGCACAGGCGTTCTGGCGGCTCGGCGGCGTCGAGCGTGAAGACCGTCTCATCGGCGCCCGGACGCTCCAGGGTGGCCAGTTGGCTGTCCAGCAGGCTGGCGGGCATATAGTGGCCCGAGCGCTGGCTGAGCCGCCGGAGGAGCTCGTCGTGGCTGGCGTCCAGCAGCACGAAGCGCGTGGGGACCGGGATGGCCTCGCGCAGGCGTTCGCGGTAGCGGCGTCGCAGCGCCGAACAGGCCGCCACGACCGCGCCGCCCGAGGCGAGGGTGTCGCCGATGGCCGCGCCGAGCCGATCCAGCCACGGCCAGCGGTCTTCGTCGTCCAACGGTTGTCCGGCGCGCATCTTGGCGATCGCGCGAGCGTCGTGGAAGTCGTCGCCCTCCAGGAACGGGCAGTCCAGCCTTTGGGCCAGCAGCGCGCCCAGCGTCGACTTTCCGCTTCCGCTCACGCCCATGGCGATCACGGCGAGGCCGGCGGGTCTTGCGAGGCTGGATGATGGCGGCAAGCGGCGCCCCCGAAGCTGGCGGACGGGCAGGCGCATCGAAGCGACGCGCCAGGGTTGGGTTGGGTTTCTACCGGCGCGTCGGCGGAGCTGTAACTACGACCATGGTCGAGGATGGTGACGGGCGCCTCGCCCTCTAGTCTGCCGCCAAAGTAGATTTGGGGAGCGGCATGCGAGCGATCCTGTTGTCGGCGGTCTTGTCGGGGATGTGGGCGGCTTCGAGTCCCGCCATGGCGGCGGTCCCCTCCGTTTCGGCCCTGCCGATGACACCCGACGATCCTCGCGCGATCACGGTGAAGGCGGTGGGCGACGGCCGCGCCGACGACACCGACGCGGTCCAGAGGGCCATCGACGCCGCGCGGGACAAGACCGGTCACGGCCTGGTCTTCCTGCCGTCGGGCCGCTACCGCATCAGCCGCAGCATCCTGGTGCCGCCGGGCGTGCGCGTCTTCGGCGTTGGCAAGACCCGGCCGGTCTTCGTGCTGGGCGCCAACACGCCCGGCTTCCAGGAGGGCGTGGGTACGATGATCGTGTTCACGGGCGGCGACCAGTATCAGGTCGGCGACATTCCCGTGCCGGTCCCGACCGTGCGACCCGCCACGGCCAAGGTCCGCGACGCCAATTCCGGCACCTTCTATTCGTCGATGAGCAATGTCGACATCGAGATCGGCGACGGCAATCCGGCGGCGGCGGGAGTCCGGTTCCGGATGGCCCAGCACGCCTTCCTTAGGCATATGGATTTCCGCCTGGGGTCTGGCTTCGCCGGCGTCTACCAGGCCGGCAATGTCATGGAGGACGTCCACTTCCACGGCGGCCGCTACGGCATCGTCACCGAGAAGACGTCGCCCGCCTGGCAGTTCACCCTGATCGACTCCACCTTCGACGGCCAGCGCGACGCGGCGATCCGCGAGCATGAGGTCGACCTGACCCTGGTCAATGTGGCGATCAAGAACACGCCGGTCGGGATCGAGATCGACCGGGGCTACAGCGACAGCCTGTGGGGCAAGAACGTCCGCTTCGAGAACGTCTCCAAGGCGGGCGTCGTCATCTCGGCCGAGGACAGCGTCTTCACCCAGGTCGGCTTCGACAACGCCGTGGCGTCCAACACGCCGGTGTTCGCCCGCTTCCGCGACAGCGGCAAGACCGTGCCGGGTAAGGGCAAGGCCTATCGCGTGGCTTCGTTCACCTACGGCCTGACGCTGCCGGGTCTGGGCCAGATGGGGGAATATAAGACCCTTTCCGACATCACGCCGCTGAAGGCCCTGCCGACGGCCACGACGCCAGCGCTAAGGTCCCTGCCGCCGATGAGCGAGTGGACCAATGTCAAGACGCTGGGGGCCAAGGGCGATGGGACGGCCGACGACACCGCCGCGCTGCAGAAGGCGATCGACACCCATCGGGTGCTGTATCTGCCGACCGGCTTCTACATGGTCTCCGACACGCTGAAACTGCGTCCCGACACGGTGCTGATCGGCCTGCATCCGGCGCAGGCGCAACTGGTCATTCCCGACAACAATCCCGGCCACGTCGGGGTCGGGACGGTGAAGCCGATCCTGGAGACTCCGCGCGGCGGCGACAACATCCTGTCCGGGATCGGCCTCTTCACCGGGCGCGTGAACCCGCGCGCCTCAGCCCTGCTGTGGCGGTCGGGCGAAAAGTCTCTGGTCACCGACGTCAAGATCATGGGCGGCGGCGG
The DNA here is from genome assembly GCF_019931575.1 of Caulobacter segnis. Classification (NCBI taxonomy): domain Bacteria; kingdom Pseudomonadati; phylum Pseudomonadota; class Alphaproteobacteria; order Caulobacterales; family Caulobacteraceae; genus Caulobacter; species Caulobacter segnis. The sequence goes on from NZ_CP082923.1 coordinate 2,160,995, forward strand.
CACGCCGACCTCGGACGGCAAGCCCCTGGGCGCGGCCCAGGCCCGCAGCGGCGATCCGGTGGCTGATGGCCGCTGGGACGCGCAGTACCCCAGCATCTGGGTCACCGATGGCGGCGGCGGGACGTTCGAGAACGTCTGGAGCCCCAACACCTTCGCCTCGGCGGGTTTCTACATCAGCGACACCAAGACGCCAGGTCACATCTACGAGGTCTCGGTCGAGCACCACGTGCGCAACGAGTTCGTGCTCGACAATGTCGAGAACTGGGAGTTCCTGGCCCCGCAGACCGAGCAGGAGGTCGGCGACGGCCCCGACGCGGTGTCGCTGGAGGTGCGCAACTCGAAGAACATCCTGTTCGCCAACTATCACGGCTATCGGGTCACGCGGTCGTATCATCCGGCCGAGACGGCGGTGAAGCTGCTCAACTCGTCCGACATCCGCTTCCGCAACGTCCACATCAACGCCGAGAGCGGCGTCGCCCTGTGCGACAAGATCGGCTGCGGCACCTATCTGCGGGCCAGCAAGTATCCCTTCGAGAACGCCATCCAGGACAAGACCTCCAAGCTGGAGGTGCGCGAGCGCGAGTTCGCGGTGCTGGACGTCAAGGGCGACCAGCCGGCGCCGGCTCCGGTCGATCCCAGGGTGAAGAAGCTGGAGACAGGCTTCTGGTCGATCTCCGGAGCGACGACGGGCGCGGACGGCGCGCTGTACTTCGTCGAGAAACGCTTCCAGCGAATTTATCGCTGGACCCAGGCCAAGGGCCTGGAGATCGTCCGCGACAGCTCTCTGGACCCGACCAACCTGGCGGTCGACCGTTCGGGCAATCTGCTGGTGGTCTCGTCCTACGGACCACAGGCCAGCGTCTACTCGATCGACCCGAACGGTCCGAAGGACGCGCTGACCATGATCGCGCCGACGGCCGCCGCGCCGCGCGCCGGGACCAAGACATTGCTGCCGGTCAACTGGTGGAACAACGGCGAGTTCAAGGATCAGTACGACCCGGCGAAGGGCGAGTTCACCACCCTGGCCGAGATGTTCGCCCGCGACGTCGGCGCGCCCAAGGCCCAGGAATATGTGTCACCCGACGGCAGCGTGTCGCTTCCCGCCTTCCGGGTATGGCAGCAGGGGCCGCCGGACCACGTCGGCTGGCGCTGGGCCGACAGCCTGCAGGCCCACGGCCTGATCGGCGGCGCGGTCGGCGAGCGGGTGTTTGTCACCAACGGCTCGGAGAACAAGACCTACAGCGGCCGGGTCGGCTCCGGCGGGACGCTCACCGACCTGAAGGTCTTCGCCAATCGGGGCGGGGAAAGCGTCGCGGTCGATGGCCAGGGCAATGTGTTCGTCGCCAACGGCCAGATCTTCCGGTACGCGCCCGACGGGCGTCAGGTCGGTCGCATCGACGTGCCGGAGCGGCCGCTGCAACTGATCTTCGGCGGCGAGGGCGGCAAGACCCTGTTCGTCCTGACCCATCATTCGCTCTACGCGGTGACGCCCTGAGGCGAGGGCGACGGGACTGAGACTTGCGTTTGTGCGCGACGGGGATCGAGATCCCGTCGCGGGTAGGGGAGTTCGGCATGAAGACCTGGCTTGGCGCTGTGAGCGCGGCGTCGATCGCGTTGGCCCTGGCGGCGAGTGGGCCTGTCTGGGCTTCGGTCTCGGTCTTCGCCACCGCGCCCGACGATCCCGCCGCGGTTGTGGTGAAGGCCAAGGGCGACGGCCGCGCCGACGACAGCGCCGCGCTCCAGGCCGCGATCGACGCCGCGGCCGCCAAGCCTGGCGGCGGTCTCGTCTTCCTGCCTTCCGGTCGTTACCGGATCAGCAAGACCCTCTTCCTGTGGCCGGGCGTGCGGGTGTTCGGCGTCGGGGCCACGCGCCCCGAGATCGTGCTGGGCGACGCCACGCCGGGTTTCCAGAAGGGCCTGGCCAACATGGTGATCGTCGCCGGGGCCAAGCCAGATCCGGCCCGCCGCGTGGCGTTCCCGCCGCCAGGCAGCGTGCCGTTCAACAAGGACATCCCGGACGCCAATTCCGGCACCTTCTACACCGCGATGAGCAACATCGACTTCAGGATCGGTCGCGGCAATCCGGCGGCGACGGCGATCCGTTTCCATGCCGCCCAGCATGCGTTCCTCAGTCACATGACGTTCGACATCGGTTCGGGCCTGGCGGGCCTCTACCAGATCGGCAACGAGGCCGAGGACCTGCACTTCAAGGGCGGGCGCTACGGCATCCTGACCGAGAAGCCGTCGCCGGCCTGGGGCTTCGTGCTGCTGGATTCGACTTTCGAGGGCCAGCGCGACGCGGCGATCCGCGAGCATGAGGCGGGTCTGACCCTGGTCAATGTCACGCTGCGCGACACGCCGATCGGAATCGACATCGACCGAGGCTACGGCGACTGGCTGTGGGGCAAGGACGTCCGCTTCGAGAACGTCTCGAAGGCCGGCGTGGTCATCTCCAACGAGCGTAACGTCTACACCCAGATCGGTTTCGAGAACGCGCTCGCCGCCAACACCCCGGTGTTCGCCCGCTTCCGCGACAGCGGCAAGACCACGCCCGGTCAAGGCAGGACCTACCAGGTCGCCGCCTTCAACCACGGCCTGACCCTGCCAGGACTGGGCCAGATGGGCGAGTACAAGACGACCGTGAAGGCCGAGGCTCTCGCGGCTCTACCGAAGGCGCGCGATCCGGCGATCCGGGCCCTGCCGCCGACGTCCGAGTGGACGAACGTGCGCGCGCTCGGGGCCAAGGGCGATAACGTCACCGACGACACCGCCGCCATCCAGAAGGCGATCGACACCCATCGCGTGGTCTACTTCCCGACTGGCTTCTACCGGGTCACCGACACCTTGAAGCTGCGGCCCGACAGCGTGCTGATCGGCCTGCACCCCAGTCTCACCCAGATCGTGCTGCCTGATCGCACCCCCGCCTACCAGGGCGTTGGCGCGCCCAAGGCGCTGGTGCGGTCGGCGGACGGCGGCGACGCCATCGTCTCGGGTCTTGGCCTCTATACCGATGGTCAGAATCCCCGCGCCACTGCCCTGCTCTGGACGGCGGGCGCGAACTCGCTGGTCAGCGACGTCAAGTTCCAGGGCGGTCACGGCACCAACCTGTATGATGGGACGCGCTTCAGCCCCTACAACGCCAACGCGTCGGCCGACGCCGATCCGGCCAAGCGCTGGGGCGGGCAATATCCCAGCCTGTGGGTGACCAACGGCGGGGGCGGTACGTTCTCGAACCTCTGGAGCCCCAGCACCTACGCCTATTCGGGCATCTACGTCTCCGACACCAAGACGCCCGGCCACGTCTACCAGGCCTCGGTCGAGCATCACCTGCGCTCGGAAATCAGCCTCAACCGCGTCGCCAACTGGGAGTTCCTGGCCCCACAGACCGAGGAGGAGGCGGGCGAGGGTGAGGAGACGGTTTCGCTGGAGATCCGCGACTCGCACGACATCCTGGTGGCCAACTATCACGGCTATCGCGTCACCCGGACGCGCCGTCCGGCGCCGGCCGCAGTCAAGGTCTACAACTCGCATGACATCCGCTTCCGCAACGTGGCGGTCAACGGCGAGAGCGGCTTCTCGACCTGCGACGAGAACGGCTGCGCGACCTTCCTGCGCCTGACCAAGTATCCGTACGAGAACGCGATTCAGGACGTGACCAGCGGCCTGGAGGTGCGCGAGCGTCAGTTCGCGGTGCTGGACCTGCCCGCCGCGCCGCCGCCGGTCACGCCCTCGGTCTTCCCCGCCGGGGCCAGGGTGGAGAAGCTGGCTGGCGACTTCTATTCGCTGGGCGGCGGAGCCGTGGACGCGGCCGGCACGCTCTATTTCGCCGACCGCCGCCACCAGCGCATCTACAGCTGGTCGGAGGCGCGCAAGCTGTCAATCGTGCGCGACAACACGCTGGACCCCATCAATCTGGCTGTCGACGCCTCCGGGAACCTGCTGGTGCTGTCGTCGGACGGCCGCGACGGTTCGGTCTACAGCTTCAAGCCGGGCAGTCCCGACACCGAGGTCCAGGTGATCGCGGCGACGCCGACCGCCGACCATCCCGGCGCGGCGACGGTGCTGCCGGTCAACTGGTGGAACAACGGTGAGTTCAAGGACCAGCTCGACCTCGACACCTATCAGTTCACGACCCTGGCCGAGATGTTCGCGCGCGACATGGCCCTGGCCAAGCCGAAGGAATACGTCTCGCCCGACGGCAGCCTGGTCCTGCCGGCCTATCGGGTCTTCCAGCAGGGACCGCCCGATCACCGGGGTCTGCGCTTCTCGGACTCGCTCGACACCTACGGCTTCACCACGGCCAAGCCTGGCCAGCGCGTGTTCGTCGCCAACAGCTCAGAGAACAAGACCTATAGCGGCCTCGTCGGACAGCACGGGGCGCTCACGGACCTGAAGCCGTTCGCGGACCGAGGCGGCGAGAGCGTCGCCTCTGACGGCGAAGGGCGCATCTACGTCGCCAACGGACAGGTGTTCGTTTACGCGCCGGATGGGCGAGAACTGGGGCGTCTGGACGTACCCGAGCGGCCCTTGCAGTTGGTGTTCGGTGGCCCAGACAAGCGGACCTTGTTCGTCCTGACGCACCACGCACTTTACGCCGTGCGGACCAAGTAGTCCCGCAATGGGAAATAAGGTCGCATGGGCCTACGACCATGGTCGTATAGTTAGCGGTCCCAACGTCTGACAAGTTCCTCCCAAGCCATCGAAGATGGTCTCAAAGAAAATTGGGAGGGTTGTAGGATGAGTGCTGTCGGTAGCACGCGAGGGGCGGCGTCCTTTTCGAACGCCTTGCTGGCGACCAGCGCGGTCGCGATGATCTTGGCCGCCGGATCGGCCCATGCGCAGGCGGCGCAGAGTGCGCCGGACGATAGCGTCGTGACCGAGATCGTGGTCACCGGCACGCGGATCCGGTCCGAAGGCTTCACCGCGCCGACGCCGACCCAGGTCCTGGGCACTGCCGAGCTGGAGCGCGCGGCCCAGCCGAACATCTTCACCGCCATCACCCAGCTGCCGTCGCTGCAGGGGTCGAGCGGCGCCACCACCGGCACCTTCAGCACCTCGAGCGGCCAGCAGGGCCTCAGCTCCTTCTCGCTGCGGGGCCTGGGCACCATCCGCACCCTGACCCTGCTGGACGGCCAGCGCGTCGTGCCCGCCAACGTCACGGGCGTTCCCGATATCAGCCTGTTCCCCCAGCTTCTGGTCGAACGGGTCGACGTGGTGACCGGCGGCGCCTCGGCCTCGTACGGCTCCGACGCGGTCGGCGGCGTCGTCAACTTCATCACCAACAAGAAGTTCGTGGGCCTCAAGGCCAACGTCATGACGGGCGTCACGACCTACGGCGACAACCACCAGTGGCTGGCTCAAGTCGCGGCGGGCAAGAACTTCATGGACGACCGCCTGCACGTGCAGGTCAGCGGTGAATACGACTGGGAAGAGGGCGTCCCAGCGGGCGGCTTCGGTGAGGACGCGCCGGGCAGCCGTGACTGGTACACCACGGCCACCCTGGTCAATCGCGGGATCACCAACGACGGTTCGCCGCAATATCTCTATCGCGAGCACGCTCAAGCCTACCAGTACACCAAGTACGGCCTGATCAGCTCGGGCCCGCTGCAAGGCACGGCCTTCGACCAGGCCGGCAACCCGTTCCAGTTCCAGTATGGCTCGAACGGCGTGCCGACCAAGGCCTCGACCGGTCCGACCGTCGGCCAGGTCGTCGGCTGCTACACGAACGGCGGCTTCTGCGTCGGCGGCGACCTGTCGGGCAACGTCGGCGTCGGCACCTCGCTGCAGTCGCGCATCAAGCGCATGAACACCTACACGCGCGTGGGCTTCGATCTCGACGCCAACAACGAGATCTACGCCACCTTCAACGCCGCCCGCGTGGAGAGCAGCAACCAGCCGAATCCGGGCGCCGCCACGACGGGCCTGACGATGTCGTGCTCGAACCCGTATCTGCCGGCCTCCATCGTCGCGGCCTGCGCCGCCAACGGCATCACGACCTTCACCTACGGCACCAGCAACGCGCTGCTGCCGCGCAACATCTCGGTGCATCCGACGCGCACCCAGTATCGCGGCGTGATCGGCGCCGACGGCAAGTTCAACGCCTTGGGCAAGGAATGGCGTTACGACGCCTACTACACCCATGGCCAGAACACGACGAACATCCACGTTCGCGACATCCTGCTCACGCCGCGCTATCGGGCGGCGGTCCAGGCGACGACGGTGAACGGGCAGATCGTCTGCGCGGACCCGATCGCTCGCGCCAACGGCTGCGTGCCGATCAACATCTTCGGTGGCAAGGCGCCCAGCGAAGCGGCCCTGGCCTACATCACGCCCAAGAACGGTCCTTACCAGCACTCGGTGCAGAAGCAGGACGTCGCCAGCATCAACTTCAGCGGCGAGCCCCTCTCGCTGTGGGCTGGTCCGGTCTCCCTGGCGTTCGGCGGCGAGTGGCGCAAGGAGCAGTACCACGTCCAAGGCGATCCCTACGGCGATGGCAATACGGACTCGCCGAACACGTCCGACTACCCCGCCGATCCGATCCTGAATGCGGCGGGCGCCAACTGGTTCGCGGGCAACTACCACTCCGGCGCCGGCAAGTACTCGGTGAAGGAAGCCTATGCCGAAGTGAACCTGCCGCTCATCAATTCCGACGCGGCGGGTAGGGCCAACCTCAACATGGCCGGTCGCTGGACCGACTACAGCACATCCGGCACTGTCTATACCTGGAAGGTCGGCGCGACCTGGGACACGCCGATCGATGGCGTCCGCCTGCGGGCCGTCACCTCGCGTGACGTCCGCGCGCCGAACCTGTCGGAACTCTTCGCCGCCCCGGTGACGACGACGCTCCCGAACTTCACCGTTCCCTCGACCCCCACGCCCCCGCCAGGCCAACCCGGCAGCGGCTCGCTGACGGTTCTGCAGAATGTGGTGGGGAACCCGAATCTGAAGCCGGAAATCGCCAAGAACGTGACAATCGGCGCCGTGCTCTCGAACCCGCAATGGCTGCCGGGTTTCAGCATTTCGGTCGACTGGTACAATATCGTCCTCAACGGCGGCATCTCCAGCCTGGGCGCTCAGCAGATCGTCAACTTCTGCTATGCGGGCCTCACCCAGTTCTGCGGCGCCTTCAACCTCAATCCGCCGTCGGCCTTCGTCAATTCCCAGACGTTCAACCTGGCGTCGATCAAGACCAGTGGCTTCGACATCGAGAGCAGCTACCGGTTTGAACTGCCCAGCGTCCCGGGCCGCTTCACGGTCCGTGGCATGGCCACCAACGTCCACAAGTTCGTCACCAATCCTGGCATCCCTGGCGCGGTCGCCGTCGATTCGGCTGGCCAGAACTCCGGCGCCACGCCGGATTGGAAGGTCCTGGCCATCCAGTCCTGGGACACCGACCGCTTCGCCTTCAGCGTTCAGGAGCGCTGGTTCAGCGATGGCCGGTTCGGCGGCACCACCACCGAGTATGTCGAGTGCAAACCCGGCAGTTGCCCTGTCTCGACCGGCAGCCGGCCGACCATCGACTACAACCACATGAGCGGCGCGACCTATGTCGACGTCAGCGCGTCGTACAAGTTCGGCGACGGCCTGCAGATCTACGGCAAGATCGACAACCTGCTGAACCGCGATCCGACCCCGTCGCCGCAGACCAATACGGGCCTGGACGCCAACCCGGCGCTCTACGACCTGCTTGGTCGGTTCTACCACGTCGGCCTGCGCTACAGCTTCTAGCGCCTGAGGCTCTCAAGTCCCGGGCCGCCCGTCTCCACCTCCCCCTGGGCGGCCTCGCCCGGGTCCGGATCGGCCAAGCGCTGGTTCGTGGCCCGGGCGTCTTTCTTCGATCGCGGGCCCGTCCGTCGGGCCTGTGCTACAGCTTCCGCGCCGCTTCGGCGCTTGTCGTCCGAACGGCCTTCCGGGAGACTCGGCTTGAATGACGTTGGCGGACGCGAGAGGGGCGCCCATTGAGTAGGCGGGACCGCGCCCGAGGCGCCACCATGGCCGACGTCGCGCAACTGGCCGGCGTCTCGCGCATGACGGTGTCGCGCGTGATCAACGACGGCGACAAGGTCCGGGAGGAGACGCGGGCGGCGGTCCTGGCCGCGATCCGCGCGCTGAACTTCGAGCCCAATCAGACGGCCCGCAACCTGGTCATGGCCGGTGAACTGCGGATCGGGGTGGTCTATTCCAATCCCAGCGCCGCCTTCATGAGCGACTTCCTGATCGGCGTGTTCGAGGAGGCGACCAGCGCCGGCGCGCGGCTGATCCTGGTGCGGGGCGAGGACGGACACGCGCCGTCGACGCGGCAGCTGCAGGAACTGTTGGGGACTGGCGTCCATGGCGTGGTCCTGGCGCCGCCCTTGGGCGAGTCCGCCGCGGCCAGGGACATCCTGCGCGCCGCCAACCTGCCCGTCGCGGTGGTCGCCGCCGGAGATCCGCCGAGCGACGCCATCAACGTCCGCATCGACGACCGTCAGGCCAGCCAGGCCATGGCCCGGCATCTTCTGGATCTGGGTCATAGGCGGATCGGCTTCATCACCGGCAATCCCGACCAGACCGCTAGCGCCGTGCGCCTCGAAGGCGTTCGCGCGGCGATCGCGCAGGTCGAGGGGGGCGAGCTGGTCGTGGCCCAGGGGGCCTTCACCTATGCCTCGGGTCTGAGCGCGGCCGAACAGCTGCTCGACGCCGACCCGCCGCCCACCGCGATCTTCGCCAGCAACGACGACATGGCCGCCGCGGCCGTGTCGGTGGCGCACCGTCGGCACCTGGACGTGCCGGGCGACCTCACCGTGGTCGGCTTTGACGACACCACCGTGGCCACCACGCTGTGGCCGCCGCTGACCACCATCCGCCAGCCGGTCCGCCAGATGGCGGCCGTGGCGCTGGACCGGCTGCTGCGCGCGCTGCGCTCGGCCGAGCCGTCCGCCGACACCTTCGCGGACTACGTTCTCGACCACGCCCTGATCGAGCGGCAGTCCACCGCGCCGCCCCAACACGTCACGCCGACTACGAGCGCGAAAGTCGACAAGAGGTCATCGCATGCCTGATCCATCCCTCGACATGGAACGCGCCACGGTCGGGCGGGTGACGCGGCGGCTGATGCCGCTGTTCTGCCTGATGTACCTGATCGCCTATATCGACCGGCAGAACGTCTCGTACGCCAAGCTGGAGATGGTCCAGGCGCTGGGTCTCAGCGAGGCGGCCTACGGCCTGGGCGCGTCGCTGTTCTTTATCGGCTACTTCCTGTTCGAGGCACCGTCGAACCTGATCCTGGCCCGGGTGGGCGCGCGCGTCTGGTTCGCGCGGATCATGTTCACCTGGGGACTGGTCACGCTGGCGCTGGGCTTCACCCAGAACCCGACGATGTTCTACATCCTGCGTTTCCTGCTGGGCGTCACCGAGGCGGGGTTCTTCCCGGGCGTGCTGTACGTCCTGACCCTCTGGTATCCGCAGGCGCACCGCGCGCGGATGGTGGGCCTGTTCATGATCGCCAGCGCCGTCGCCAACGCGGTCGGCGCGGCCGTGGGCGGACTGCTGCTGGATCTGGATGGTCTGATGAACCTCGCCGGCTGGCAGTGGGTGTTCCTGGTCACCGGCGCGCCGGCCGTGCTGCTGGCCCCGTACGTTCTGTGGCGGCTGCCCAACGGTCCTGCCCGGGCCCGGTGGCTGCCGGATGCCGAGAAGGCCTGGCTGGCCGACGTCCTCACCAAGGAGCGCGGCGGCGCGGTCGACGATCATCGCGGCGCGTGGAAGGCGATCTTCGACCCTCGCGTGCTGCTGCTGGCGGGGCTCTATATCGGCATGCCGCTGGGCGCCTACGGCCTCAGCTACTGGCTGCCGACGATCGTCAAGTCGTTCGGCGTGTCCAACACCGTCAACGGACTGATCAACATCATTCCCTGGATCATGGTCGCGGTGGCGCTGTGGTTCGTGCCGCGCCATGCCGCCCGCCACGGCGCCAGCGCCTGGCACATCGCCGGACCGTGCCTGCTGGGCGCGCTGGCCTTGGTGCTCAGCGTGGTGGTGCCCGGCGCGGCGCTGAAGTTCGCCATGCTGTGCATCGCCGCGCCGGCCATCTTCGCCGCCCAACCGGTGTTCTGGAGCCTGCCGCCCAGCTTCCTCAGCGGGCCTCGGGCGGCGGCCGGCATCGCGGCGATCAACGCCATCGGCAATCTGGGCGGCTTCATCGCCCAGAACCTGGTGCCGCTGGTCCGCGACGCCACGGGCAGCAACCTGGCGCCGATGCTAGCCCTGGCCGCCGTGTTGGTGGTGACCAGTCTGCTGATCTTCTACGCCATGGGCCGACTGGACAAAGCGCGGGCGGCGGTGGGCTGACGCGGGGCGTCAGCCAGCCACCGAGTGCAGGAACTCCAGCTTGGCCACCGGCTCCAGGGGACCGGCGGCCTTCAGGAGCTTGAAGCTGTCGTCGGCGGCCTCGACCGCATGGTCGATGTCGGCGTCGGTCATGGCCGTGGTCATGAACATGTTGTGCCAGGGGTGGAAATAGACGCCGCGCTTGAGCAGGGCGTTGTTCCAGAAGTAGCCCTTGGCCCCGGTGGGGTCGTCGTCGACCATGATCAGCGGCAGTTGGGCCGGGCCGGTCTGGCGCAGGCCAAAGCCGTGGCGGCCGGCGACGTCGTCGAGGCCGGCGCGCAGGCGTTCCCCCAGCGCGATGGTGCGCTCCAGATAGTCGGTCTCGCGGATCAGCTTCAGCGTCGCCAGCGAGGCGGCCATCGGCGCGGCCGAGAACCAGAACGAGCCGGTGGCGTAGATGGTGGCGGCGGCGAAGCGGGCGATGTCGGCGCCCAGTAGGGCCGAGATCGGATGGCCGTTGGCGATCGCCTTGCCCCAGGTCGACAGGTCCGGCTTCACGTTCACCAGCGACCAGCTGCAGTCACGCGCCAGGCGGAAGCCGGCGCGGACGTCGTCGACGATCAGCAGGGCGCCATGCTCGTCGCACAGCTCGCGAGCGCGGCGGGCGTATTCCGGATCGGGCAGTTCCTGGTCGACGAAGGTGTCGTGCTTGATCGGCGAGGCGAAGATCGCCGCCAGATCAGAGCCGGCCTCGCGCACAGCGGCCTCGAGGCTCTCGACGTCGTTGTACTCGTAGAACACCTGGTTGGCGCGATCGGCGGGCGTCGTGCCGTTCTTCAGCGGCGTGCACCAGGGCTGGGCGCCGTGATAGGCGCCCTTGGCCAGGACGATGGTCTTCTTCTGGGTGAAGTTGCGGGCGATCATCATCGCCATGGTCGTGGCGTCGGTGCCGTTCTTGCAGAACATCGCCCAGTCGGCGTGGCTGACCTGGGCGGTCAGGGCCTCGGCCAGTTCGACCATGGCCTGGCCAGGGCCCGTCATGGTGTCGCCGCGCTTCATCTGATCGACATAGGCCGCGTCGATCGCGGCGTGCCCGTAGCCGAACAGGTTGGGGCCATAGCCGCACATGAAGTCGACATAGCGATTGCCGTCGACGTCCCACAGATAAGCGCCTTCCGCCCGGTCGAAGAACTGCGGATAGTCGTCGGGCAGCAGCATGACCGACTGGTGGCCGTACATGCCATTGGGGATCACGGCCATGGCGCGCTCGCGCAGCGCGGTGTCCTTGCTGTTGGTCCAGGTCATGAGGCGCTCCGGCAATAAGATAGTTTTGACTATCATAATGGCTGAGGCATAGTGGCTGTCAATGTATCGGGGAGAAGCGGCATGAAGACCGGCTTGGCGTGCATAGGACTGACGACGCTGGACATAGTGGCGCGCGCGATCGACGCGCTGCCGGAGGGGGAGGGGACGATCCTGATCGAGGGGATCGCCTGCGCGCCGGCCGGCACGGCGGCGGGGGCCGCCCTAATCGCCGCCAAGCTGGGCATGCCGGTCAAGCTGGCCTCGGCGGTGGGCGATGACCTGATCGGTCGCTTCATCCGCATGGCGCTGGAGGAGGCCGGGGTGGATCTCACGGCGCTCGAGACCCTGCCGGGCCTGCCCAGCTCGACCACCGTGCTGGCGGTGGACTCGGCGGGACGGCGACCCAACTTCCACGCCCTGGGCGCGGGCATGCTGGCGGCGGCGACGCCGGCGGCGCTGGAGGCGGCGACGTCCTCGCGCTTCCTGCACTACGCCGGGATCGGCGGGCCTCGGCTGGATGGCGGAGCGGGGGCGGACCTCGTCAAGGCGGCGCACGAGGCGGGCGTGATCGTGACCTGCGACCTGATCTCGCCCCAGGCCTCGGCCCTGGACGAGCTGAAACGGCTGTTGCCTTACGTGGACTATTTCCTGCCGAGCGCGGCCGAGGCGGTGCTGCTGACGGGCCAGGACGACCTGTTCGCCGCCGCCGAGGTGTTCCTGGGCCTGGGGGCGCGGAACTGCCTGATCAAGAACGGCGGGCGGGGTTCGGTGGTCGTGCTGGATGGGGTCCGGACGACCTTGCCGGCCTATCTCATCAAGCCCGTGGACACGACCAGTTGCGGCGACTCCTACTGCGCCGGCTTCATCGCCGCGTTGGATCGCGGGTGGGCCCCGCTGGACGCCGCGCGCTTCGCCACCGCCACGGCGGCGCTGGTGGCGCAGGGCCTGGCGACCCTGGGCAAGCTGGAGAGCTTCGAGGCCACCGAGGCCGCCATGCGCCAGATGACCTTGAGCGAGGCCGCCTGATGGCCTCGGCGATGGACGAGGGCGCGCTGCGCCAGCGCATGGCCGAGGTGATGCAGGCCATGGACGACAAGGGCCTCAATCGCGGCACCTCGGGCAATGTCTCGGCGCGCTGTGGCGAGGCGATGCTGGTGACGCCCAGCGGCGTGCCGGCTTCACGCCTGACCGCTGAGCACATGGTGCTGGTCCAGCCCGACGGCTCGACCGACCCCGGCGCCCTGAAGCCGTCCAGCGAATGGCGGATGCACCAGGGGCTGCTGGAGCGCCGGCCCGACGTCGGGGCGGTCGTTCATTGTCACTCGCGTCACGCCACCATCCTGGCCTGCGCCAACAAGCCGATCCCGGCGGTCCACTACATGGTCGCCGTCAGCGGCGGGACCAGCGTGCCGGTCGCGCCCTACGCCACCTTTGGCTCCAGCGAGTTGGCCCGGATCGTCGTCGAAACGCTGGACGGCCGCTACGCCGCCCTGATGGCCAATCACGGCCAGATCGTCGTCGCCCCCAGCCTGGACTTCGCCCTGGCCATCGCCGAGGAGATCGAGGAGCAGGCGGCGGTCTACTGGGGAACGCTGGCGATCGGCGGTCCCACCCTGCTGGCGGACGAGGAGATGAACCTCATCCTCCAGCGCTTCAAATCCTACGGGCAGGGTCGATGAGCGTTTCCGAAGCCGTCGTGGACGTCGCGCCTCCCCCGGAAACGACCGTCGCCGTGACCTCGCCGCCCCGCGAGGCGGCCGCCGTCGGCCAGGCCATTGGCGTGGTGGCCTTGTTGATCGCCGGACTGCAGCCGGTGATCCTGGGCGCGATGGAGCGGGAAGGGCGGCTCAGCACGGCCCAGATCGGCCTGGCCGCGACGGTCGAGCTGATGGCCCTGGGTGTCGCCTGCGGCATCGCGGCGGCCGTACTCAAGCCCACCCGCATCCGGATGAAGATCGGCCTGGCCTGCCTGCTGCACGCGGCCGCCATGCTGGCCACGACCCTGACCAGCGGTGTCGGCGTGATCGTCACCCGCGCCGCCGCCGGGGCCTGCGCCGGGGTCATGCTGTGGCTGGCGATCGGAGTCATAGCGCGGTCATCGCGGCCGGAGCGGGCCTCCGGCGTCTTCGTCACCGTCCAGACCTTCGCCCAACTGGTGCTGGCGGCGGCTCTGCCCGCCACCGTGATGGAGCCTTGGGGCGTCAACGGCGCCCTGGCGTGCCTGGCGGTGATCTCGGTGCTGGCCGCCGTGGCCGCCCTGATGGGGCCCGACAGCCTGGCGCCGCTGCCCAGGTCCGAGGATGGCGGCCGGCTGGACGCCCGGTCGATGAGCGGGCTGACGGCGGTCTTCCTCTACATGGCTTTCATCGTCGCCCTGTGGGTCTATCTGGAGCCCTTGGCCGCCCAGGCGGGCCTGTCGCCGCGCGAGGCGGGGCTGGCCGTCGCCCTGGCGTTGGGCCTGCAGGTTCTGGGCGGCGCGGCCGCCACCTTCGTGGGCGACCGGGTGCCGCCGACGCGGATGCTGCTGGGCGTCGGGGCGATCAACGCCGTGATCCTGGCGACGTTGTGGAGCGGTCCGGCACGCGGCCTGTTCATCGCCTGCGTCGCCGCGTTCGGCTTCCTGTGGCTGTTCGCCCTGCCGTTCCAGACCCTGCTGCTGATCCGCATCGACCCTACCCGTCGCGCGTCGATGCAACTGGGCGCGGCCCAGCTGCTGGGCAGCAGCGCTGGGCCATTGGCGGCTTCGCTGGTCGTGGGGGATGGGCCGGTGCGGCGCGCCCTGGCCTTGTCCGGCGTCTGCCTGGCGCTGGCCCTGGCGCTGATCAGCCTGCTCGGGATGCGCCGCCGGACGCCGTGAGGTGCTGGTAGTACAGGGCCACCATCCAGCAGATCTCCTCATTGATCTGGTCCTCGTCCTGGTCCGGCTCTTCCAGGACCATTTCGGTGGCGGCGTACATCATCTGGGTCGTCAGGCGCGTGGCCGTGCGCAGGCGATCCTCGGCGACACCTGGATTGGCCGCCTTCAGCATGTCGAACAGCGTCTGGGCGACCATGTCGCGCGAGGCCGTCTGAACCTCCTGCAACACGGGGAGGGCCCTCAGCGCGCGCAGGATCCAGTCGCCGCCGGGGAATGCGCGGGTGATGGCGTTGATCCGCTTCTGCAGGTCGCGGTTCTTGGCCACCGACTCTTCGATCGAGGACGAGTTTGTGCCTCCGGCCTCGAGCCAGGCCAGGACCGCCTTGTCCTGAGCCTCCATCAGGCGTTGCGCCAGTTCCTTCAGCAGCGCGTACTTGTTGGGAAAGTAGCGGTAGAGCGCCGGCGGCGTCAGGCCGGCGCGCTCGCAGACCAGGTTGGTCGTCAGGCGCTCGAAGCCGACCTCGGCCAGCAGCTCGCCGGCCGTGGTCAGGATGACCTCGAACGTGTTCTTGCCGCGTCGCCGCGAGGGGCGCGACTTGGTGTCGAGCGAGAGCGCTCCGGTCTTGGCGACGGGGGTCTTGGCGACGGTCATCTTGGCGGCGGTGCTTCTTGCCATGGATGTCCTGATAGCAAGATTGCCCGCGCCGGACGAGGCGGCAAACCGCGTACGGGTCCGCCGCCCCATCACCCCCTAGTAATGATACCGCAGGAAGACGCCCAGGCTGCGCGGGCGGTTCATGCTGAGCAGGTCCTCGCCCAGGCTGTCGATGTTGGAGATCGACACGACATAAGTCTTGTCGAACAGGTTGCGGGCGAAGGCCCCGGCCTCGATCTTCTGGTCGGGCGAGCGCCAGCTGACCTGGGCGCCGACGATCCACACCGAGTCCTGAGACAGGCGCTCGGCGTTGGAATTGTCGAAATAGACCTTGGACGAATAGTTGGCGTCGGCGTTGGCGACGATCGACGATCCGT
The DNA here is from genome assembly GCF_019931575.1 of Caulobacter segnis. Taxonomy (NCBI): domain Bacteria; kingdom Pseudomonadati; phylum Pseudomonadota; class Alphaproteobacteria; order Caulobacterales; family Caulobacteraceae; genus Caulobacter; species Caulobacter segnis. Next base: position 2,176,497 of record NZ_CP082923.1, read on the forward strand.
TGGCCAGCGGGGCCACCCAGGTGGCGGCGGTGTTGAACGTTACTTTCGGCGACTGCGGCAGGCGATTGCCGGTGAAATCCTGGCCCTCGCTGAAATACTCGCCGAACTTGGCGTGCAGCAGCGAGACGCCCGCCGTCAGGGTCAGGGGCTGGATCGGCCGCGCGGTGATCTCTGCCTCGCCGCCGTAGACCTTGGAGTTGGCGGCGTTGTCCAGCACCAGCACGGTCAGCCCGTTGCGCAGCGCTTGTGCGAAGACCTGCTGGTTCTTGTAGTCGTAGTAGAAGCCCGACACGTTCAGGCGCACGCGCCGGTCCAGGAACTCGGACTTCACGCCCACCTCGTAGGCGTCGAGCGTCTCGTTGTCGTAGGGCTCGACTTCCTCGGGCGTGGTGGCCAGGCCCCCGAAGAAGCCGCCGCTCTTATAGCCACGATTGTAGGTGGCGTAGACGCTGGCGTCCGGCGTCACCTCGTAGCGCAGGCCAAGGCGACCCGAGAACGCCGAGAAGGTCTTCTTCTGGTCCGAGGTCAGCAGGACGATCAGGCCGTCCTCGATCTGGCTCTGGTAGTTCATGTGCTTGTCGTCGGCCGACCAGCGCAGGCCGACAGTCCCGGTCAGCTTGTCGGTCAGCTTGTAGTCGGCCTGGCCGAAGACGGCGTAGCCCTTGGTCTTCTGGGTGTAGGGCCAGCCGAACACCGCGACGCTGTTCTCGGGGCTAAGGCCTGTGGGATTGTCAGGCGTGACGAACAGCGGGCGCAGGTCGCGCAGGGTGTCCTGACGGGTGTTGTCCTGGACCGTCTCGTCCATGAAGTAGCCGCCGACCACCCAGTTCAGCCGACCGGCCGGATTGTCGGACTGCAGGCGCAACTCCTGGGTGAACTGCTGCTGGCGGGAGCGGTAGTTGATCTCCAGCATCTGGGCCGGGCTGCCGTCGGTGTTCTCGACGTCGTTGCGATGGGCCCACTGCCAGGCGGTGACCGAGACCAGCTGCATGCCCTTGAACGTCCAGGTCGCCTGGGCCGAGGCGCCGAACAGGTCGACCTTGTCCTTGCCTTCCAGGTTGGCGTCGATCGCCCGGCTGTTGTTGTCGGTGTCGGCGTAGCCCAGCAGGTCGGTGCAGGCGCCGCCGCCATAGGCGCTCGGGGCGCACAGACCGTCCGAGCCCGTCGCGGCGGCGGTGGCGGGAAACAGGGCGCGGTGTTGCGGAGCGATGGCGTCGCCCCGGTTCACATAGCGATTGACCTGGGCCAGCAGCTCGAAGTCGTCGGTCGGCGTGTACAGCAGCGACAGCCGGCCGGCCCAATGGTCGGCGGCGTTGACGTCGTTTCCGGTCACGCGGTTGTAGGTGTAGCCGTCGTCCTTGACCCACTGGCCAGCGGCGCGGAAGGCCAGCTTGTCGGCGATGATCGGGCCGCCGACCGCCGCCTCGGCGGTGACGGCGTTGAAGGTCGCGTATTCCACCGAGGCGTCGGCGGTGAAGGTCTGGGTCGGCCGCTTGGTGGTGATGTTGATCGCGCCGCCATTGGTATTGCGGCCGTAGAGCGTGCCTTGCGGGCCGCGCAGCACCTCGACCTGGGCCAGGTCGAAGAAGCCGGCCATCTGGGCCAGGGGCGAGCCGATATAGACGCCGTCGACATAGACGCCGACGCCGCTGGAGGCGTTGGGGTTGAAGTCGCTGAGGCCCACGCCGCGAATGTAGATCTTGGGATTGGCGGCCGCGTCGTTGGCGCTGATCCGCATGCCGGGAGCCATGTTGTTCAGGCCCATGACGTTGGTGACGCCGCGCGAGGCCAGGGTGTCGGCGGTGAGGGCGGTGACCGAGACCGGAACGTCCTGCAGGTTCTCCGCGCGCTTCTGGGCGGTGACGACGATCTCGGCGATCGCCGTGTCGTCCTGGGCCGGCGTCGACGCCGTCTGGGCGACCGCGACACCCGACGACAGCGCCAGCATGGCGCACCCCATGAACAGAACCGCCTTCATCTCACGCTCCCTGAAATCCAGCACTTCGACCGGTTGGTCGCATTACGATAATAAAAACTATCTCAATGCAAGGGGCGCGAGCGCAAGCCGTCGGCGGGCGACAGGAGAGGCGGCGTGAGGCGGCGCCCGCTTTGAAGGCGGCCGTGGCGCGAAAGCGGACTTAAGGCGTGGTTATCGCCGCCGGGTCGCGAGCGCCCAGAGCGTCGCCGCCACCGAGGACGCCAGGGCGAGCTCGCCGACGACGTCCCAGGCCCCGTCGCCCAAGAGGGCGGCGATCAGGCCGAACAGGCTGAGTACGGCGATGAGGATCGGTGCGCGGAACACCTGCCAGAGCGTGAACTGCTGAGCGGTCTTCCTCATCGGGCGGGCTTTCGCTTGGCAAGCCACAGGTAGAGGCCCGATCCCAGGACGACGATCGTGGCGAGGTCCAGCAGCGCCCACAGGATCTTCAGCGCCAGGCCGCCATAGTCGCCGAAGTGCAGCGGCTGCGACAGAGACAGGGTCTTCACGTACCAGGGCGTGGGCGCGACCGCCGCGAGCTGGCCGGTGCGGGCGTCAATCAAGGCCGGAGTTGTCAGGTGCGCCGTCAGCGGCGTGTCGCCGTGGAAGAAGACCGCATAGTGGTGGTCGGTCGAGTAGGCCGAGCCCGGGAAGGCCACGAACTGCAGTTGCATGCCGGGCAGGGCGGTTCGGGCCCGGTCGACGGCGGCCTGCAGGGAGCTGCGATGGGCGGCGGGCGCGGGCGTGTCGTAGGCGCGTGTCAGCTCCTTCAGCGCCGTGTCCTTCCAATAGGCCAGGATCGGCGTGGCCAGGGTGTTGACGACGCCCGTGGCGCCGACCACCAGCAGCCAGGCCAAGGTCACCGCGCCCAGCAGGTTGTGATAGTCCAGCCAGCGGGTGCGCGCCTGCTTGCTGGCCCGCACAGTGCCGAACGGCAACCGGCGCATGAACGGGGCGTAGAGCACGACGCCCGAGACCAGGGCGGCGATCAGCAGCAGGCCCATCGCGCCCAGGAACAGCATGCCGGGCAGGCCCAGGAACATGTCGGTGTGCAGCTTGAGCAGAAACTCCATCACCGGGTGGCCGGCGACGGATGGGGCGGGATCGCCGCTGGTCTGGTCGATCGGCTGGAAGCTGTAGACGCCGGCCTTGCCGCCTGGCGTCACGCTGGTCACGTTCACGACCGGCCTGTCCTCGTCGAAGCTCATGAAGGCCGCGACCTCGCCCGGCTTGCGCGCGAGAGCGACCGACAGCACCTGGTCGAGGTCCAGCCTGGAGCCGTTCGGATGGGCCGGCGCCCAGGCCTGGCGCATCGCCAGATGCTCGATCTCGTGGGTGAACACCAGCGGCAAGCCGGTGACGCAGAGCATCAGCAGGAACACGGTGGAGATCAGGCTCGACCACTTGTGGACCCACGACCAGGCGCGAAGCGTCGAGGCCTTCATGTGGCGGATGCGCCGGAAAACAGGAATGCGAGACGGGACGACATCATCAATCTGAATTCCGAGCGTGCGTTGCGGTACCGCTAGATTCTCGAACCTACAACAGATCCTTCTCCGGCAAGGGAAAGCCGACCGTTTCGGGCATCGCGAGCGCGACCAAGCGGCGCCTGGTGAGCCAGATGCTCGATGGTTGGTCGGGGCGCCGGGGCGGCGACGCCTTATGTCGATCGCTCATATCGATATGAACAGACATGTGGGGCGCGCTTGAGGGCGCGCCCCTAAACCTGCGCCGTTCCGGAGTGGGGCGCCTTGGGCGCGCCGTCTCCGAGGGGAGTCGCGCGATGTCGAACAGGATGCCCTGGGCCGTGGTCATGGCCGTCTGCGTGGGTCTGGCGGCCTGCGGTCCCAAGCCTCAAACCAACCCTGGGCCGACGATCCAGGCGCTAATGGCCGAGGCTATCGATCCTTCGGCCGATGCGATCTGGGAAGCGGTCGGGACCGTGGTATCCGACAAGGGCGCGGTGGACCACGCGCCGACGACCGACACCGAGTGGAAGGCGCTGGAGGCGCGGGCCCAGACTCTGTTCCACGCCTCGCGGACGCTGGCGAGCACCCGGGCCGTCGGCGGCGCCGCGCACAGTCCCTTGGCCGACGCCGATGTGCCGGGCACCCGCACGCCGGCCCAGATCGCCGCCGACATCACGGCCAACCCCGCTGCGTTCGCCTCGGCGGCCGGGCGCCTGAACGACGCCGCGCGCGAGACGCTGGTGGCGATCAAGGCGCGCGACACGGCCGCGATCCTCGCGGCCGGCGAGCATATCGACGCGGCCTGCGAGGCCTGCCATGCGGCCTATTGGTACCCGCGCGGCCAGGCCATTCCGCTGCCGGACTACGAGACCTTCGGCCGGCAGGCGGTGAACCGGTAGGCGCCGTTCAGGCGCTTCGGGGGAAGCGCAGGTCCGAGACGAGCCCCGGTCGCGGTCGCCGCAGACGCAACGCGACGCCGATGTCCAGGCGCTGGGCGATGGCTTGGACGATCGCCAGGCCCAGGCCTGCGCCGGTCGACGCCTGGCTCGCGACGCCTCGGCTGAAGGGGGCGAACAGGCGCTCCAACTCGGCCTCGTCGACGCCGGGACCATGATCCCAGATCACGACTCTGACCGTCTCGCCGCCGACCGCGACGATGCGAACCTGGCCGCCGCCATAGGCGCAGGCGTTGAAGACGAGATTACGCAGCAGTTCGCCGATCAGCACCGGATTGCCCCTGGCGATCGGCAGGTCCGCTGGGAGCCGGGTCAGCAGCTCGACCGACGGAAAGGCGCGAGCGACCTCCAGCTGGATCGTGGTCAGCAGGGCGGCGAGGTCCGCCTCGCCCTCGGCCGCCGCGGCCTCGGAGCGAGCCAGGGCCAGGAACTGCGACAGCACCTGGCGCAGGTTGGCCGCCGCCTCGCGGGAGTCGCTCAGCAGGGCCTTGTCGCGCGGCGTGGTCGCCGAGCGCTCCAGCAGGGCCAGGTTGGCGACGATCACCGACAGCGGCGTGCGCAGCTGATGCGAGGCGTCGGCGGAGAAGCGTTCCAGCGCCCGTGTGAAGCGTTCCAGGCTGCTCATCAGGTGGTTGAACGCGCCGACGACGGGTGAGAGCTCGGCCGGCGCGTCGGCGGCATCGACCGGCGCCAGGTCCGGACGCGGCGCCTGGGCGCGCGTGGTTAGGTCGGAGGTCAGGCGGCGCAGCGGCGCCAGGCCCCAGCGAACGGCGGGCACGACCAGGGCGGCGGCGACGGCGGCCAGCAGCACCGGCAGGCCGATCAGATTGAACAGAAGTTCGCGTACGCTGGCCTGGCGGGAGTCCAGGCTCTGGGCCACCGCCACCACGACCGGTTCGCGGACCCCCGGGACCATCACCGTCGACTGGGCGATCCGCACGCTGTAGCCGCGCATCTTGGCGTAGCTGAAATTGGTCTCGTTGGGCGCGGGCGCGGGCGGGCGCGGCAGGTCGTCATAGCCGGTGACCAGCCGTGGGCCCTGGCGCACGGCGTAGAACACCGCGTCGCGCTCGGGACTGTCCAGTAGGCCCAGGGACCAGGGTGGCAGAGCGACCTTGGCCTGGCCGTCGCGCACGTCGATCTGGGCGACGATCGAGGCGACCGATCCGGCCAGCAGGCGATCCGACGATTTCTCCACCACCGCGTTGGCGGCCAGGGCGCCGGCCAGGGCCAGGGCCGCGCCCAGCAGGGCCAGGGGCGCGACCTGGGCCACCAGTAGGCGACCGACCAGGCTGGGACGGCCCCGGTTCAAGCGTCTGGACCTCACGGATCGAGCCGGTAGCCCACGCCCCGCAGCGTGCTCAGGCGAGGGCCGTCCGGTTGCAGCTTGCGCCGCAAGCGGCCGACATGGATGTCGAGGGCGTTGGGCGAAGGATCCTGCTCGTCGGGAAACACCTCGGCCGCCAGTCGGGCGCGCTCGACGACCCGGCCGGGCCGCGCGGCCAGCGCCTTCAGGGTCGCCCATTCGCGGGGTCGCAGGTCCAGCCGCCGCTCGCCGATCCAGGCGGCGCCGGCTTCCCAGTCGCAGGCCAGGGCGCCGACATGGACGGTCCGCGCCGCATAGCCGCTCTTGCGCCGGGCCACGGCCCGGACGCGCGCGACCAGCTCGAACGGGTCGAAGGGTTTGAGCACGTAGTCGTCGGCGCCCATGTCCAGGCCCGCGATGCGGTCGCGCACGGCATCGCGCGCGGTCAGCATGACGATCGGCGTGGGAACGCCCGCGCGCCGCAACTGGCCCAGGATCTCGAAACCGTCGATGTCAGGCAGGCCGATGTCCAGGATCACGGCGTCGAAGTCGGCTCCGGCCGCCTGCGCCAGGGCCAGGGCGGCCTCGCCGGTCTCGGCGCAGACGGCTTCGTGTCCCTCGCTCTCCAGCGTCGCGGTCAGCGAACGGCGAAGAGGCGGATCATCCTCGACAACGAGTATCTTCATCGGGGATGTAGGGACCGAACACGTCAGGAGAGAGCGCCATCCGACGCCGATTGCCACGGGAGGTCAAGAGACGGGGCGTCGCCGCCGGGCTGGGCGCGGCTGTCCTGATCTCGCTGGCGGGATGCGCGCCCGGCTCGCCGGGGCAGGCGACGCGGGCGGCGGACGTCCGCGCGGCCGAGCGCGAGGGCGAGGTCGTCGTCTATATCAACAACGACGTCCATCAGCGATTGGTCGAGGATTTCGAGCGCCGCTTTCCGAAGGTGAAGCTTCGGTTCGTCGTTCTGACCGCGCGCGACATGCAGATGCGGGTGATCGAAGAGGCTAGCAGCGGCAAGCCGGTCGCCGATGTCGTCTGGACCTCCGCCATGGACGCTCAGGTCAAGCTCATCAACGATGGCTACGCCCAGACCTATCGCAGTCCCGAGGCCGGGAACCTGCCCGCCTGGGCGCGGTGGCGCGACCAGGGCTTCGGCATGACCAGCGAGCCGATCGTCTTCGTCTACAACAGGCGGCTGCTAGAGGATCGCGAGGCGCCGCGAAGCCACGCCGCCCTGCTGGCCGCGTTGCGCGCCGATCCCGAGCGCTGGCGCGGCAAGGTGGCGATGTATGATCCCGAGCGCAGCGGCATGGGGTTCCTCTATCTGTCGAGCAACACCCAGTTCTATCCCGACGCCTGGGCCCTCTACGACGCCATCGCCGCCACGGGCCCTCGAACCTATGTGCCCGGCAGGCCCATGCTGGATCGCGTTGCGTCCGGCGAGCACCTGCTGGCCTACGACATGAACGGATCCTACGCCGACTGGTACGCGAGGAACCGCAGCCCCGACATCGGCTACATCGTTCCGGAAGACTACCATCTGTCGATTTCCAGGGTGGCCTTCATCACCCGCGCGGCCCGGCATCCCGGCGCGGCGCGGGTGTTCCTGGACTATCTGATGTCGGAAGCTGGGCAGCGTCGCCTGCTCGAGGCCCGGCTGACGCCGATCCGCCCGGGACTGGGCGGCGCCTCGCCGCCGGGCGGTCGCCCCATCCGCGTCGGCCCGGCTTTGTTGGCCAATTTCGATCAGGGCCGCCGCGCCGAACTCCTGGCCCGCTGGCGGGGCGCGACCGCCGAACGCTGATATGTGCTCTATATTTGTGCGTATCATGATCAAATATTGATCATTGTCGCGATGCGGTGACGCTTCTGCGCCTTTTCCGGGGAGCCAACGGCGAGCGCCAAGCTGTCACCGACCTGTCACGCGCCGCGAATGGTCGAAGATCGCGCGGGCGCATGTCGCCGCCTTCAGTTGAGTTCGGGTGACAAATTTTCCGTTGGGTTAGCTCCGCGGGAATTTTGTACCTATTTTCGCTGCTTTGACGGGGTCGGGCGAAGCGTTCGTATTGGTCTGGTTCTCGCGGAAGAGATCGGGTTTCGGCCCGACGCCGAAGGCGCAACCGCCCCGGAAACGCTCAGGCACCAAGGACCGCAGAACACGAGGACGCTGGAAAGCAGGATCGCTCCATCATTGAGCGGCCTCGCCGAAGGAGCAAGGGCGCGACCGCGCCTGAATCTCTCAGGCCAAGGGACAGCGGGGGCAGAGGAACCGCCTGAGCGGAGTCGCCGGAAGCTTGTCTTCCCGATGACGCGCGCCGAACGCCGCCAGGCAATGGCGGCGCGGGAGAGGGCGACTGTCGACCGCTGTAACAGAGGGGATCTCGTTTGACTTTTTCACGCCAAACCCGCCGAAGCCTGCTGCTGAGCTGCAGCCTCGTGCCCGCCGTGCTGGTCATGCACGGCGCGGCGTTCGCTCAAGACGCGTCCAAGGCCGATGACGCCACCAGCGTTGGCGAAATCATCGTCACCGCCTCGCGCATCGACCGCGCCGGTTTCGAGGCTCCAACCCCGACGGTGCGCGTCACCGCTCAGGACCTGAGCGTCGGCGCCCGTCCGAATATCGCCGCGGCTCTGAACGACCTGCCGCAATTCCGCGCCACGACCTCGGCCCAGACCACCGGCACCAACACGGGCGCGGGCAACGCGCCGGTCGACCTGCGCGGCCTTGGCATCAGCCGCACCCTGGTGCTGCTGGATGGCCGTCGCTTCTCGGGCGACAACGACCTGAACCTGATCCCGAGCATCCTGACCAAGGGTGTCGACGTGGTGACCGGCGGCGCCTCGGCCGCCTGGGGCTCCGGCGCTGTCGCCGGCGTGGTCAACATCAGCATCGACCGCAACTTCACCGGCCTGAAGATGGGCGTCGAGGCGGGCGAGTCCTCCTACGAAGACGCCAAGCAGATCCGCGTCGAGGCGGCGGCGGGCAAGAGCTTCGCCGATGGCCGCGGCCACTTCGTGATCGGCGGCGAATATCTCGACAACGATGGCGTGATCCCGAAGAACAGCCGCCCGAACATCGGCCGCTGGGCCACGGTGTCGAACGGCGCTGGCCGCTTCGTCCTGGCCCCCGACGTCGGTTTCTCGAACGCAGCCTATGGCGGCCTGATCATGTCGGGCGTGCTTAAGGGGCAGGCCTTCAATCCTGACGGCACCCTGCGCACCTTCGACGCCGGTACGGTGATCGGCACCAACTCGGTGGGCGGCGAAGGCCCGTCGAACGACGACCTGTCACCCCTGGTCACGCCGCAGAAGCGCTACGCCACCATGGCCAGCGTCACCTACGACCTGACCGACAAGATCAAGATGACGGCCGAGCTGCGTCGCTCGCGGATGTGGAACAACTACATCTGGTTCGGCGACCACAACCGCGGCAACCTGACGATCAAGTCGGACAACGCCTTCCTGCCGACGGCGGTGAAGACGGCCCTGGCCGCCGCCGGCCAGACCTCGTTCACGATGGGGCGCTTCAATACCGAGGCCTATCCGACGATCGACTTCGAGCGCGTCTCCACCCAGGGTACGCTTGCCCTGGATGGCTCGTTCGGCGATGGCTGGCGCTGGAGCGCTTACTACAGCCACGGCGAGAACGAGAACAACATCGACACACCTGGGTTCTTCCTGACCCAGAACTACGCCAACGCCGTCGACTCGGTGATCAGTCCGACCACGGGCCAGGCGGTCTGCCGCATCGCCCTGAGCGACCCGACGACCAACTGCGTACCCATCAACCTGTTCGGCCAGGGCGCGCCTTCCAAGGCGGCTCTGGACTACGTGACCGGCACGCCGAGCATGCGCGAAACCAGCAAGCTGGACGTCGGCGGCTTCAGCCTGCGCGGCGAGCCCTTCAGCCTGCCGGCCGGCCCGGTCTCGATCGCCGTCGGCGCCGAGGCCCGCAAGGAGTCGGTCGATCGCACCGTCGGCGCGCTGGATACGGCCAAGGCCTTCACCAGCTTCAGCTTCTCGGCCATGGCCGGCAGCTACAGCGTCAAGGAAGCCTTCGCCGAAGTGCTGGTGCCCGTCGTCCGCGACATCCCGGTCTTCAACAAGCTGGAAGTCAACGCCGCCGCGCGGGTCTCCGACTACAACACCACCGGCTCGATCTGGTCGTGGAAGCTGGGCGCCACCAACGAGTTCTTCCCGGGCTTCCGGGGGCGGATCACCAAGTCGCGCGACATCCGCTCGGCCAACCTGACCGAGCTCTTCACCACCAGCACGACCGGCTACAACACGATCGTCGACCCGCAGACCAATTCCAGCGTCTATGTGCTGACCAACGGCGGTGGCAACGCGAACCTGACGCCCGAGACGGCCAAGACCTTCACGACCGGCTTCGTCTATTCGCCGCCGTCGCTGCCGGGCTTCAACATCTCGGTCGACTACTTCGACATCGACATCAACAACGTGATCACCACGGTCTCGGCGCAGGACATCGTCACGCGCTGCGCCAACGGCAACACGGACATGTGCTCGCGGGTCACGCGTGACAGCAGCGGCACGATCACCCGGATCGTCTCGACCTACGTCAACCTGGCCAACTACAAGACCGACGGCGTCGACGCAGAGATCTCGTACGCGACCAACCTGGATCGCCTGATCCCCGACGCGCCGGGCCGCATCCGCGCCCGCTGGCTGATGACCTGGGTCAACAGCCTGACCACCAACGACGGGGTCAGCAAGATCGAGTACGTGAAATCGCAAGGCTACTCGTTCGGTCTGGGCACGCCCAAGACCCGCATGACCGCCGCGCTCGACTGGGCCGGTGAGGTGTTCAGCGCCAACGTCCGGGCCCGATACATCTCGCCGGGCAACTACAACAACACCGTCGATCTCGTGAACGGCCACATCAAGGCCTACACCTATGTCGACCTGGGCGTTCAGGCGCGGCTGCCGGAAATCCGCGGCCACGAGATCGAACTGTACGCCAATGCGACCAATCTCTTCGACAAGGACCCGCCGATCGGCTCGCTGTACTCGCCGTACTACGACGTCATCGGCCGTTATGTGACCGTCGGCGCGCGGATGCGTTTCTAAGCCTCGCCCGACACAGCGCCGCCGGCTGCGTACCCCCTCGCTTCCCCCTGCCGGCGGCGCACCCTCCTTATGGATGTCCCCTCCATGATCTCTCGCCATTCCCTGGCGCTGGCCCTCGCGGCCAGCGCGGCCGTCGTCGCGACCCCGCTGGCGGCCCAGACCATCACCCCGCCCGCCGCCATCGTCGTCGATGGCGCGCCGGCCATTCCGCAGGATCTGGTCGCGGCGACCGCGCCCTACCTGCAGGCCCGCCACGCCAACTTCCTGGGCTGGAACGCGGCCGACCACTCGATGCTGGTCAAGACCCGCTTCGGCGGCTCTGACCAGGTCCACGTCGTGGCCAAGCCCGAGGGCGACCGCCGGCAGATCAGCTTCGAGAACGAGCCGATCCTGGCCGCGGCCCTGTCGCCCAAGGGCGACACGCTGGTGGTCCAGAAGGATAAGGGCGGCGACGAGTTCTACCAGCTCTACGTGCTGGAAGCGGGTCGCCCGCGCCTGATCACCGACGGCAAGAGCCGCAACTGGTTCGGCGCCTGGTCGCACGACGGCAAGTTGGTCGGCTACGCCTCGTCGCGCCGTAACGGCGCGGACATGGACCTATACGTCGTCGATCCCAAGGATCCGAAGACCGATCGCCTGGTCGCCCAGGTGTCCGGCGGCGGCTGGAACATCGCCGACTTCTCGGCCGACGGCTCCAAGGCGCTGGTCTTGAACCGCATGTCGATCAACGACGCGGTGGTCTACGAACTGGACCTGGCCACCGGCAAGCTGAAGGCCCTGACCGATCCGAAGGCCAAGGCCTCGTACGTCGATCCCAAGTACGGACAGGACGGCGCGGTCTGGCTGACTTCGAACAAGGGCTCGGACTTCCTGCGCCTGGGCAAGCTGGACGCCAAGGGCGGCTTCGTCCCGGTGTCCAAGGAACCGCGCTGGGACGTCAGCGACTTCGCCGTCTCGCCCGACGGTTCGTTCGTGGTCTACGCGATCAACGAGGCGGGCGTGTCGCGCGTACGGGTCCTGGACGTCGCCACCGGCGCCGTTCGCCCCGTCACCGGCCTGCCGGCGGGCGTGATCCCCTACAGCATCGGCTCGGCCATCGACATCGCGCCCTGGGGCGAGATCGGGCTCAGCATGGCCAGCGCCAAGGTGCCGGGCGACGCCTTCTCGATCGATCCCAAGACCCTGGCCGTCACCCAGTGGACCCACAGCGAGACGGGTGGCCTGGATCCCAGCCTGAACGTCGAGCCCAAGCTGGTCGAGGTCGCCAGCTTCGACGGCGAGAAGGTGTCGGGCTTCCTCTACCAGCCCGACGTGGCCAAGTTCCCCGGCAAGCGTCCGCTGATCGTCGACATTCACGGCGGTCCGGAGGGCCAGACGCGTCCGGACTTCCTGGGCGGGAACAACTACCTGCTCAACGAGCTGGGCATCGCGCTGTTCTTCCCGAACGTGCGGGGCTCCTCGGGCTACGGCGCGCGGTTCGTGAATCTCGACAACGGACCGTTCAAGCGCGAGGACTCGGTCAAGGACATCGGCGCCTTCCTCAACACGCTGGAGAAGGATCCGGCCCTGGACGCCAGCCGCTTCGCGGTGAACGGCGTCTCGTACGGCGGCTACATGTGCTACGCCTCGGCCACGCACTACAGCCCCCGCCTGAAGGGCGCGAACTGCTACGTCGCGATCTCCAACTTCGTCACGTTCCTGGAGAACACCCAGTCCTACCGTCGCGACCTGCGCCGGGTGGAATACGGCGACGAGCGCGACCCCAAGCAGCGTGAGCAGCTGATGAAGATCTCGCCGCTGACCAGCGTCGACAAGATCACCATCCCGCTGCTGGTGGCCACCGGCGGCGCCGACCCGCGCGTGCCGGCCACCGAGGCCGACCAGATGATCAAGGCTGTCCGCGCCAAGGGCGGCGAGGCCTGGCACGTGCTGGCCAAGAACGACGGCCACGTTTTCCGCAAGAAGGAGAACGAGGACTACTACTTCTGGACCAGCATCATGTTCTGGCGAAAGACCCTGCTGGGTCAGTAGGGGCGGCGAGGGCGCGGACCTTAGGGACCGCGTCCTTTTCCTTGTAAGGATACAGGATCGTGTCGATCTCCTTGCGCTGGGCGGCGGCCGTGGCTTTGCTGCTTTCGGCCGGCCGGGCCTGGGCCCAGCCGGCGATAGACCATCACATGCATGTCCATTCACCGGCGATCCTCGAGATCCTGCCGGCCTATTGCGCCAGCCCGATGCGCAAGAACCCGTGTGACCAGCGCTTCGTCGCGCCGCTGACCGCCGCCGATGCTCTGAAGGCGATGGATGGGGCGGGTATCAGGCAGGGCTGGCTGATGTCGACGGCCTATCTGGCCGAGAGCCCGCTGGCGGCGCCGCTGCCGGACGCCGCGAACGTCGTGCGTCAGGCCAACGAGTTCACCGTCGGTCTTGCGCGAAGCCGTCCCGACCGCTTCGCCGCCTTCGTCAGCGTCAATCCGACGGCGCCCGACGCCCTGGCGGAGATCGCCCGCTGGAAGGGCGACCGCGCGGTGACCGGCCTGAAGCTGCATCTGACCAATTCCGGGGTCGACCTGCGTGATCCGGAGGAGGTCGCCAAGCTGGCGGCGGTCTTCCGCGCCGCGTCGGCCAACGGCTGGACGATCATGATCCACATGCGCACCGGCGCGGCCGATTATGGCGCGCGGGACGTGCGGGTGTTCCTGGACCAGGTGCTGCCGGCCGCTGGCGACCAGCCGGTGGTCATCGCCCATGCCGCGGGTTGGGGCGGGATCGACGCGGTCACCCTGGACGCTCTGGGCGCCTTCGCCGACGCCCTGCGGCGCGATCCGCGCCTGGGCCGCAACCTGCGTTTCGACCTGGCCCAGGTCTTTACCGACAGGGCGACACCCGAGGATCGCGCCCGAACGGCCGGCCTGATCCGGCGGATCGGTCCGGACCACTTCGTCGCCGGATCGGACTGGCCGTTCTCGGGTGATCTGAAGACCTATTTCGCGACCGCCTACGCCGGGCCTGAATTGACCCCGGCCGAGTGGGCCAAGATCCTCGAGTGATGACCTAGGGCGGCTACTCTTCAGCGACGACCGGGATCCGGACGGTGAAGGTGCTGCCCATGTTCTCGCCGCCGCTTTCGACGGTGATCGCCCCGCCGTGCAGCGCGACCAGTTGCTTGACTAGCGCCAACCCGATGCCGAGGCCGCCTTGGGCCTTGGCCAGGTGATCCTCGACCTGGGCGAAGATCTCGAAGATCCGCGACTGCATCTCCGGCGGGATGCCGATCCCGGTGTCCGTCACCCTGATCTCGGCCACGCCGTCATGGGCGCGCGCCGACAGGGTCACTGCGCCGCCGGGCGGGGTATATTTGGCGGCGTTGTTCAGCAGGTTGGCTACCACCTGCGCCAGTCGGGTGTGATCGGCGTCCAGCCAGATCGCCTGTCTGGGCGGTTCGAAGACGAACCGGTGGCCCGCGGCGTCCAGATTGTGCTGGCTGGCCTCGATCGCCGAGCGGAGGATCTCGCCCAGTTCGATCCGCTCCTTCTTCAGCGAGATCTTGCCCTGGCTGACGCGCGAGACGTCCAGCAGGTCGTCGACCAGGTGCGAGAGATGGGTCAGCATGCGATCCATGCGCACGCGGATGTCCTGGCTGCGCTCGGGCGAGATGTCCTTGTTCAGCAGGTGCAGGCCGCCGCTGAGGGCGGCGACGGGATTGCGCAGCTCGTGCGCCAGCACCGCCAGGAAGCTGTCCTTGTGCCGGTCCGCCCGCCGCAGGGCCTGGGCCGCGGCCTCCAGCTCGTCGCGTTGGGCCTGGATCTGCTGGCGCTGCCGATGCAGGTCGAAGAAGACATTGGCCTTGCTGCGCAGGACCGTCGGCTCGATGGGCTTCTGGATGAAGTCGACCGCGCCGGCCTCGTAACCCCGGAAGCGGCGTTGCAGGTCGGTCGTGCCGGCGGTGACGAAGATGATCGGGATGTGGCGGGCGCGTTCGCTGCCGCGCATGAACTCAGCCAGCTCGAAGCCGTCCATGCCGGGCATCTGCACGTCCAGCAGCGCCAGGGCGACTTCATGCGCAAGAAGCAGTTCCAGCGCCTCCTCGCCCGAGCGGGCCTTCAGGCAGGTCAGGCCCTCGCGTTGCAGCAGGGCCTCCAGCGCCAGCAGGTTCTCTTCGAGGTCGTCGACCAGGAGGAAGTTGATCGGTTTATCGGCCATCATCATGCGGGCCCCAGACTCGACAGGTACGATGCGATCGCATCGATGTTCATGGTGATCGCGGATGGGCAGGCCTCGAGGGCGGCCAGGGGCATGGCGGTCGCATAGGCCCCGGTCGGATCCTCGACGATCGCCACGCCGCCGGCGTCCTTCACGGCCTTGAGACCCGCCGCGCCGTCGTGATTGGCCCCGGTCAGAATGACGCCGACCAGCTCGGGGCCATAGGCGTCGGCCGCGCTTTCGAAAAGCGCGTCGATCGACGGGCGCGAATAGTTGACCAACTCGTCGGTGGACAGGGCCAGGGTGCGTTGTGTCTCGACTAGCAGGTGATAGTCCGAGGGCGCCAGATAGATCGCGCCGCCCTCGATGGGCTCCTTGTCCTCGGCCTCCTTCACGGCGATCCGGCACTTGGACTGCAGCAGCGGCGCCAGCGCGTTGTCGCGATCCGGCGGCACGTGCACGACCACCAGGATGGGGAGGGAGAAGCGCGCCGGCAGGGCGGGCAGTATGGCCAGCAGCGCCTGGACGGCGCCGGCCGAAGCCCCGATCGCGACGGCCTTGATGGGCGTCTCGGTCATCGCTCGCGCCTCTGGTAGATCTTCTCGCCCGCCACGAACTCGGAGAAGGCCGGGGCGTGGGCGGAGAAGCGCAGGCTCTCCTTCGAGCCCAGGCCGAGGAAGCCGTTGCGGGTCAGGGACTCCCGGAACAGGCCGATGGCGCGGTCCTGCAGCGGGCGATCGAAATAGATCATCACGTTGCGACACGAGATCAGGTGCATTTCGGCGAAGACCGCGTCGGTGACCAGGCTGTGATCGGAGAACACGACGCGGCTACGCAGGCTCTTGTCGAACGCCGCGCGCCCGTAGGCGGCTGTGTAGTAGTCCGACAGCGAGGACTTGCCGCCGGACTTGCGGTGGTTCTCGGTGAACTTGCGGATGCGGTCGAGCGGGAAGACGCCCGTCTCGGCCGCGGCCAGGGCTTCGGGATTGATGTCGGTCGCGTAGAAGATCGTGCGGTCGTAGAGGCCTTCCTCGCGAAACAGGATCGCCAGCGAATAGACCTCCTCGCCGGCGCTGCAGCCGGCGATCCAGACCTTCAGCGACGGATAGGTCCGAAGATGCGGCAGAACCTTCTCGCGCAGCGCCTTGAAGTAGGACGGGTCGCGGAACATGTCGCTGACCTGCACCGTCAGATAGTCGAGCAGGCGGGGCAGCATCGACGGGTCGTGCAGCACCCGATCCTGGATCGCCGAGATGGTCGGAAAACCCAGCTGGCCGCGCGCGTGGATCAGGCGGCGCTTGATCGACGCCCGGGCATAGTGGCGGAAGTCATAGTGATAGCGCTGGTGGAGGGCCTCCAGCAGAAGCTCGATCTCAAGGTCCTCGGTCATGGCGGTCACGGTATCGCTCACCGGGGCATCCAGACCCGGACCAGCGAGAGCAGCTTGTCCACATCGATGGGCTTGGCCATGTAGTCGTTGGCGCCGGCGGCGATGCAGCGCTCCTGGTCGTCGGGCATGGCCTTGGCGGTCAGCATCAGGATCGGCAGTTTTTCCCACCGTCCGTCGCCGCGGATCTGTCGAGCGGCGGTCAGGCCGTCCATCACCGGCATCATCACGTCCATCAGCACCAGGTCGATGGCGCGGGCGGGATCCTCGGCGGAACGGTCCAGGGCCTCGATGGCCTCCTGGCCGTTGCGGGCGATCTCGACGATGGCGCCGCGCGGCTCCAGCACGTTGGTCAGCGAATAGACGTTGCGGATATCGTCCTCGACGATCAGCACGCGGCGGCCTTCCAGCACCGCGTCGCGGTTGCGGGCCTTCTGGATCATCTTCTGCTGTTCAGGCGGCAGCTCCGACACCACCTGGTGCAGGAACAGCGAGACCTCATCGAGCAGGCGCTCGGGCGACTTGGCGCCCTTGATGATGATCGAGCTGGAATAGCGGCGCAGGCGCTGCTCGTCGTCGGCCGACAGGTCGTGGCCCGTATAGACGATGACCGGCGGGAAGGCGTGGTCGCCGTCCTGGCTGAGGGTCTCCAGCAGGGAATAGCCCGAGGCGTCCGGCAGGGAGAGGTCCAGCACCATGCAGTCGAAGGTCTGGCGCCGCAACTGCTCCAGGCATTCGGCCGCCGTGCCGACTCCCACCGTCTCGACGTCGCCGGACGACAGCAGCTTGCCGACCGCCTCGCGCTGCACCGGATCGTCCTCGACGATCAGGATCCGCCGAACCGTGCTTTCGAGCTTCGACTCCAGGGTCTTGAGCACCCCGGCCAGCTCGTCGCGCTTGACGGGTTTGACGAGGTAGCCGATCGCGCCCAGCGACAGGGCGGTCTGGCTGTGGTCGGCGGCCGACACGACGTGGATCGGGATGTGGCGGGTGGTGTCGTCGCGCTTGAGACGATCCAGGACCATCAGGCCCGACTCATCCGGCAGCCCCACGTCCAGAACCACGGCGCTGGGCTTGAACTGTCGAGTCAGCTTCAGGGCTTCCTCGGCGGTGGAGGCCACCAGGCACTGGAAACCCATCTCGCGCGAGAGGTCGCGAACGATGCCGGCGAACTTGTCGTCGTCTTCGACGACCAGCAGCAGACGGCGCGCGTCGGCCAGTTGCTCGCGATCGTCCTCGACCGTTTTGGGAAGCGGCGCGGACCGAGGCGCGCGGGGCTGGGGGGGCGGCGCGGCGGGCTCGCTGCGCGAGGGCTGCTCGCGCGGCGCTACCCGGGCGGGGTCGTAGGCGAGGGGGACGGTGACCGTGAAGGTGCTGCCTTCGCCCGGTCGGCTCTCCAGCGTGATCGCGCCGCCCAGCAGTCGCGCCAACTCGCGGGAGATCGACAGACCAAGGCCCGTGCCGCCGTACCTGCGGCTGATGGTGCCGTCGGCCTGACGGAAGGCCTCGAAGATGCTTTCCTGCTGCTCGGGCGGCACGCCGATGCCGGTGTCCTTGACCGCGAAGGCGAGGCGACCGTCGCTGGCGGGACGGATGTCCAGCCGCACGCCGCCGGTTTCGGTGAACTTGAAGGCGTTGGACAGCAGGTTCTTGAGAATCTGCTCCAGGCGCTGGCGGTCCGTCTCGATCACCTTCGGGCAGGCCTTGGCGACGTGGATCTCGAAGTCCAGCTTGCGGGCGTTGGCGACGGGTTGAAACATCTGGTTCAGATCGCCGGTCAGGCGCTGCAGCGCCAGGTTTTCCGGACGCACCTCGATATGTCCGGCCTCGATCTTCGACAGATCGAGGATGTCGTTGATCAGGGTCAGGAGGTCGTTGCCCGAAGACTCGATGGTCTGGGCGAACTTGACCTGCTCGGCCGACAGGTTGCCGTCGGGATTGTCGCTGAGCAGCTTGGACAGGATCAACAGCGAGTTCAGCGGCGTCCGCAGCTCGTGAGACATGTTGGCCAGGAAGTCCGACTTGTACTGGCTGGCTTGCTCCAGTTCGCGGGCCTTCAGCGAGACGGCGGCGCTGGTGCGTTCCAGATCGTCGCGCTGGGCCTCCAGTATCTGGGCCTGTTCCTCAAGCTGACTGTTGGTCTGCTCCAGTTCGGCCTGCTGCTGTTCCAGGCGGACCTGCGACTCCTTCAGCGCGCGGCCCTGTTCCTCCAGTTCCTCGTTGGAGACCCGCAGTTCCTCGCTCTGGACCTGCAGTTCCTCGGATTGACGCTGAGTTTCTTCCAGAGCGTCCTGCAGCAGCGAGCGATAGCGGGCCGAGCGCAGGGCCATGCCGATCGACTCCGCCGCGTTGGTCAACAGGTCTAGAACCCGATCGTCGACATCGTGCAGGAAGCCCAGCTCGATGACCGCGTTGACGGCGCCGTCGGCATGGGTGGGCACGAGCACCAGATGGCGGGGCTTGTCCTGGCCCAGGGCCGAACCGATGGTCATGTAGCCTTCGGGAACATCATGGATAATCGTCGCCTCGCCCTCGGCGGCCACCTTGCCTAGCAAGCCTTCCTTGAGATTGAACCGGGTTGGGGTGCTGGCGTCGGGCGGTACGCCCAGGGCCGCCACGCGGTTGAAGCGGCCGCCTTCGCCCTTGAACAGCGCGCCCGCCTGGAAGCCGAGGTATTGCGCCAGGAAGGTCAGGATGCTGTCGCCCAGGCCTTCTACGGATTGGTCGCCCATCATCGCGGAGGCCAGGCCGACCTGGCCCGCTTGCAGCCATTCGCCCCGGACGTGCGCGCGTGCGGCGCGGCGGACAAGATGGAAGACCAGGACCGTAAGCCCGGCGCCCAGCAGGCCCGAGAGCACGCCGCTGAACAGGGCCGTTTGATAGGCTCCATCCATTTCCGCCAGGCGGATGTCGCGCAGACGGTTTTCTTCCTGCTGCATGACGGCCAGCTGGCGTCGGACGGCGTCCATCTCAATCTTGCCGCGGTCGGCGGCGACGATGGCCAGCGCCGCCTGGGCGTTGTTGTTGCGGCGTAGGGTGACGGTTTGGTCAAGCTCGGCCAGCTTGGCGGTGATGTGACGTTTCAGCAGGCCGAGATTGTCCTGCTGGACGGAATTGTCGCGCGTGAGCGCGCCGAGCGCCTCGACCTTGGTGGCGACGTCGGTGACAGCGACCTGATAGGGCTCCAGGTACTTGTCGTTGCCCGTCAGCAGATAGCCGCGCTGCCCGGTCTCGGCGTCCTGCATCGTCGACAGCAGTTCGTCGATGGAGATCAGTACGTCGTGCGTGTGCCAGATCCTCTGGCTGTTCACGCGCAGGGTCTGGACGTTGCGATAGGCGATCACGCCGCTGACCACGAAGAAAGCCAGGACCAGCCCCAGCCCCAGCGCCGTCCAGAGCTCGACCCTCGAGCGTGAAGGCGACGCGCGGTGAGGTTTGTTCAACGACATGAGGAACTCGAAAACGAAAACGCTGGAGTAGGCGGTGCGATGGGACGGATGTCTATCGGATGGCTGGCGGTTCGTGTAGCGACGCCGGCGGTCGGCGGCGACGATCCGGCCTGGTCGACCACGCGCGTATCACGCCGGGACCTGGCGTCATGGAAATCAACAGCGAATACACGATACCCCCGTACGCGCTCCAGCGCGTGGGGCACAAACGCCGCCCTATGGCAAAGGTTCCGAGACGATCGTTTTTGACAGACGTCAGACCTTGGACGGTCTTGCGCGGCTAGACGCCGCGTCCGGCGTTCATTCGGCGCATCCAGCGGGTCAGCGCCGGATCCGGGTGAGCGGCCAGGATTTCCCGCAGGGACAGATCGGTCTCGTCCTGGCCCAGCTTGAACTTGGCGCTGATGTGGGTGACGCGCGCCTCGAAGGCGATGATCGCCCGCTCCATGGCGTCGTAGCGGGGACCGACATCGCGCGGGGCCCGGCCGGTTCGATCTTCCCGGTCCATGAAGCGCGTCAGGCGCTCCAGCGCTTCGTGGCCGAGGTCGGGGCGGAAGCGGATCTCGGCCTCGATGCGCGCCTGGGCGTAGTTCCAGGTCGGCGCCCAGGTCGGCGTCGAGACCAGGGCCGGCGAGACATAGGCCTGCGGGCCGGTGAACAGGATGGTCGCCGAGGGCGTGGCCTCCAGCGCGGCGTAAAGCGGATTGCGCCTGGCCATGTGGCCCAGCAGCGAGACGACGCCGCCTTCGGCGTCGGTGTTGGCCAGTAGGGGCAGCAGGGTGGCGACCCGCGCCGCCTGGTCGTTTCGGGGCGTGACCCAGGCGAGGGGAAACTCGTTGATCAGCGCGATCACGTCGTCCGGGCCGCCTCGGAAGGGATCGGGGGAGGGGGCGTCGGACGGCGTCGACTCGGACATGCGCTGTTCTCTCGGCGTCGCGTCGACCGCGGGCGACGCTGCTTTCCTGGGCACAATCGGAAAGCGCCTGGCGCCGAACAAGCACCAAGACTGAGACCGTCACGGGTCCAGCGCGACGATTGCCGTGGCGCTGGCATGGGCGCATGTTGGACCCATAAGAAGAAGACTAGTAATGAGTGGAGGGGGCCAATGGCGCGTCCGTGGAACATGGCGCTAGGCGAGGTGATCGATGCTTCGAAGCCGACGCCGCTCTACCTCCAGATCGTCCACGGCCTGATTCACGAGATCGAGCGGGGGCGACTGACCTCGGGGGCCTACCTGCCCAGCAGCCGGGGCCTGGCGACCATGCTGGGGGTCAACCGCAAGACCGTGGTCCTGGCTTACGAGGACCTGATCGCTCAGGGCTGGCTGACCTCTCACGGCACGCGCGGGACCATGGTCTCGGACGTCCTGCCCAAGTCAGCCCCGGCGCGGCCCGTCCGGCCTGAGCTGGCGGTGAAGAGCGTCGACGCCAAGGCGCCGGCCTACGCTTTCCACGCGCCGCCGGTCCGGCCCCTGGCCTTGCCCAGTGACACCCGCACGCGCCTGGACGAGGGCTCGCCCGACGGCCGGTTGTTCCCCGAGGAGGTGCTGGGCCGGGCCTACCGTTCGGCGATCCAGCGCGCCGCGCGGCACAACCGCATGCTCTATGGCGATCCGCGCGGATCGGCGGCGCTGCGAGATGGGATCGCCGCCATGTTGCGCACCGAGCGTGGCCTGGCGGTGGGCCCCGAGAACATCTGCATCACGCGCGGCAGCCAGAACGCCATCTTCCTGGCGGCCCGCACCCTGATCTCCCCCGGCGACACGGTCCTCGTCGAAAGCCTGACCTATGAGCCGGCCGTGGCGGCCTTCCGGGCCTGCGGGGCCAAGGTCGAGGCGGTCGGGCTGGATGACCAGGGCGTCGATGTCGAGGACGTCGAGCGCAGGTGTCGAGACGGCGGCGTGAAGGCCATCTTCCTGACCCCGCACCACCAGTTTCCGACTACCGTGGCCCTGCGGCCCGAGCGCCGGCTGCGCCTGCTGCTGCTGGCCCGGCAGTTCAACTTCGCGATCATCGAGGACGACTACGACCACGAGTTCCACTTCGAGTCGCAGCCGCTGTTGCCAATCGCCAGCTACGCGCCGTCGTACGTGATCTATGCCGGCTCGCTGTCGAAGCTGCTGCTGCCGGCCCTGCGGATCGGCTACATCGCCGCGCCCAAGGCCTTCATCGACGCGGTGGCTCATACGGTCTCGCTGACCGACGGCATGGGCAACGCCCTGACCGAGGACGCCGCCGCAGAGCTGATCGAGAGCGGCGAGCTGCGCCGCCACGCCCGCAAGGCCACACAGGTCTATGCCGCCCGGCGCCTGGCCTTCGCCGAGGCGGTTAGCGAGGCGTTCGGCGACCGCATCCGGTTCAAGACCCCCGATGGCGGGCTGGCCTTCTGGCTGACCTTCCCGGACGAGGGCGACCTTGACCGGATCGAGGCCAACGCGCCGGACCTGGGCGTGCGTCTGGCGTCGTCGCGCTCGTTCGCGACCCGCGAGGACGCGGGCCGGGGCCTGCGCATCGGCTTCGCCAGCCTGCGCGAGGACGAAGCCCGCAAGGCGCTGCGCACCCTCGCCAAGGCCGCTGGGATCTAGGCCGAGTATCGCGCCTTGCCGCCCACGAAGGTGTGCAAGACCTTCACGTCCGGGATCTTCAGCGGGTCGATCGTGGTCAGGTCCGCGTCCAGCACCGTCAGGTCGGCGTAGTAGCCAGGCGCGATCTTGCCGGTGCGGTCGTCCATGAAGCCGGCGAAGGCGTTGTTGATCGTGTAGGCGGTCAGAGCCTGCTCCATGCTGACCTTCTGTTCGGGCAGCCAGCCGTTCGGATTGGCTCCGTCGATCGTCCGGCGGGTCACCGCGCCGTAGAGGCCGGTCAACGGATCCAGCGGCGCGACCGGCCAGTCCGACCCGAAGGTCACGGTGGCCCCGGCGTCCATCAGCGACTTGAAGGCGTAGGTGCCCTTCAGGCGCTCGGCCCCGATGCGCTTGACGGCCCAGCGACCGTCGTCGATGGCGTGGTAGGGCTGGACCGAGGCGATCACCTTCTGCTTGGCGAAGCGCGGGATGGCCGCCTGGCTCAGATGCTGGGCGTGTTCGATGCGGAAGCGGCGATCCTTGACGCCGTTGGTCTTCTCGACCTCGGCATAGATGTCCAGAATGTCGTCGTTGGCCTGGTCGCCGATGGCGTGGGTGGTCACGTGCAGGCCGATCTTGTCAGCGGCCGTGATCCATTCACGCAGGTTGGCCAGGGTGGTCACGCGCACGCCCGACTGGTCGGGCGCGTCGTCGTAATGGTCGTGAAACACCGCCGTGCGCGAGCCCAGCGAGCCGTCGGCTAGGCCCTTCAGCGCGCCCCAGCGCAGCCAGTCGTCGCCGCGACCTTCCTGGGCGACGATGGCGGCCATCTTCTCCCAGTCGACCAGCGGCACGAAGGCGTAGAAACGCGTGTCGGTCTCGCCCTTGGCCCGCAGGCGGCGCAGCGACTCGTAGGTGCTCCAGCTGATCTCGGGATTGTGGATCTGGGCCACGCCCTTGCTGAGCGCGTGGGCGATGCCCTGGCGCATGATCGCGTCCGTGTCGGCGTCGCTGAGGGCAGGGATCACGCGCTCGACCAGCGCCTTGGCGTTGTCCTTGACCACGCCCGTCGGCTCGCCATTGGCGTCGCGGACGATGACGCCGCCCGGCGGATCGGGCGTATCGCGGGTGATGCCCGCCAGCTTCATCGCCACCTTGTTGAGCAGATAGAGGTGAAGGTCGGTGCGCGGCACAGCGACGGGCGTGTCGGGCGTGACGGCGTCGATCCACTCGTGAGTCGGCAAGGCGCCGCCCAGGCGCTGCTCGTCCCACGAGCCGCCCAGAATCCACTTGCCCGGCCGGGCCTTGGCCACCGCTCCGATGCGGGCGGCGAAGTCGGCGCGGTCGGTGGCGCTGAGCAGGTCGGCCTGCGACAGGGTCGTCGAGCCGATCAGGAAATGGGTGTGGTTGTCGGTGAAGGCTGGCATCAGGAACGCGCCCTTCAGGTCGACCACCTTGGTCGCCGAGGTGGCCAGGGCCTTGACCTGGTCGGTCCCGACGGCCGCGATCCGCTCGCCGACGATGCCGACCGCAGACAGCCGGACGCCGCCGCCGGGCGTCCACACCCGCGCATTGGTCAAGGCCACGTCCAGGCCGCGTTCGGCGGCGAGCGCGCGCAGCGGCAGAAGGGCCGCCAGGCTGGCGCCCGCGCTGAGAAGGCTGCGTCGATCGATCATGGACCCCTCGTCGTGTCTGTCAGTCGGGCCAGCCTGAGCGCTTCGCTCAGGGGCAGGAACATCCAATCCGTCTCTGCCCACGGGTCCAGCATTGATGGGCTTGGTCCCCTCGGCCTCCCATTTTTGGATGTTTTTGCTCCGCCATGAAAGGACAAGCCTCAGTCTCGCGGGCGCCGTGAGCAACGGCCGAGCGTCGCGAACAGGCGAGCCGGCCGTCGAGCACCGCGGGGCGAGGGGTTTTCAAACACAGAGGGCGTCGGTCATCTCGCCGGCGTCCCGAAACTAAGGGGATCGAGATATGCGTAAGACCACTCTTATGGGCGCGGCGTCGTTGTCGGCCTGCGCGATCGCCGCCGGCCTGTCGCTGGGCGTCGCGACAAGCGCCAGCGCCCAGACCGCCGCCGCACCGGTGACCGAGCTGGACGCCCTGATCGTGACGGCGACCAAGCGGAACGAGAGCGTGCGCGACGTCGCCATCCCGATCAGCGCGGTCAGCGGCGCCGACCTGCAGAAGATCAACGCCAACAGCCTGGCCGACTACATCGTCCGCCTGCCGGGCGTGACCTTCAACGACTACCAGCCGGGCATCTCCGAGGTGGTGGTGCGCGGCATCTCGGCGACGACCTATCACGAGCAGGGCCAGACCACGACGGGCTACTACCTGAACGAAGTGGTGGTGGTGGAGCCGGGCTTCCCGATCGGCATCCCCGATGTCGACACCTTCGACCTCGACCGCGTGGAAGTGCTACGCGGCCCGCAAGGCACGCTGTTCGGCTCCTCGACCCTGGGCGGCCTGGTGAACTACGTGGCCAAGACGGCCAACACCAGCCAGTACCAGGCGGCGGCCTCGGGCCTGCTGGGGACGACCAAGAACGCCGGCCAGGCCAACTACGCCATCAAGGCGATGGTCAACATCCCCATCGTCGAGGACAAGCTGGGCGTGCGCCTGACGGGTCTGCAGCGCTTCGACGCCGGCTTCCTGGACAACCCGGGCACCAAGGAGGACGGGGTCAACGATTTCCGCACTCGCGGCCTGCGCGGCTCGCTGGTGTTCACCCCGGCCGAAGGGACCAAGCTGACCTTCCTGTCGGCCTATCAGGACAGCCTGCTGGACGACCAGACCTACCTGTCGCACGACTACGTCCGGAACACCGCGCGCGCCGAGCCGCAGGAGACCGACTTCTGGCTCAACAGCCTGCGCCTGGACCAGGACGTCGGCTTCGCCGACCTGACCCTGTTGGGTTCGACCAACCACAAGACCAACACCACGACCTATTCCTATCCGTACGCCTACGTGACCGGCGTCACGACGGGCTCGGGTTCGGCCTACAGCACTGGCGCGGCCAAGGCCGACATCGACACCTTCGAAGGCCGCCTGGCTTCCAAGGAGGACGACCGCCTGAAGTGGCTGATCGGCGCCAGCTACATGCGCGCCAAGAAGTCCAGCGCCGACCGCATCTACCAGCCCGGCGCGGCCGCCTACATCAACGCCCACCCCGGCGACTTCGGCGGCTACAGCGGTTCGGTCCTGGCCCCGAACGACGCGATCTACGGCTACATCTCCGACACCCTGAACAAGGACTTCGGGATCTTCGGCGAGGTGTCCTACAAGTTCACGCCGCAGTGGGAGATCACCGTGGGCGGCCGTTACTACGACACCAAGAACACGGCCACGATCACCAACGCCGCCGGCAGCCTGGGCGCGGGCAGCTACTCGCCGACCGCCTCGAGCTTCGGCACTTCGCAGAAGGAAGACGGCTTCACGCCCAAGGTCACCCTGGCCTTCCGTCCGCAGAAGGGCGTCATGGCCTACGCCACCTATTCGCGCGGCTTCCGCGTGGGCGGCCCGAACCCGAACGCGGCGATCCTGGCGGGCATCCCGACCAGCTACGGCAGCGACACGGTCGACAACTACGAGGCCGGCCTGAAGACCACCTTGCTGGAGAACCGCCTGTCCCTGGACATCTCGGTCTTCCATCTGAAGTGGAAGGACATCCAGGCCCGCCTGTTCACCGCCGCGCCGTACTACTATTCGTACGTGACCAACGCCGGCTCGGCCAAGGTCGACGGCGTCGAGTTCGCCGGCCAGTTCAAGGTCAGCCAGCACATCGCCTTCAGCAACAGCACCACCTATCAGGAAGCCAAGCTGACGACGATGCTGCCCGACAGCTTCGCGGTCGGCGGCGGCTACGCGGCAGGCACGACCCTGCCGGGCTCGTCCAAGTGGTCGACCTCGAACACCCTGTCGTTCGAGTTCCCCGAGGTCTCGCTGCAGCCCACCTTCGAGGTCGCCCACCGCTACCTCTCGAAGGCGCCGGTGGCGTTCGGCAATCCGAACACGCGCGGTAACTTCAACATCTTCGACCTGCGGGCCTCGATCGCCCCGACCGACAAGATCCGGGTGCTGGGCTTCGTCAACAACTTCACCAACGAATACGGCATTCTCAACGCGCCGTTCACGGACCAAGCCGCTCCGGCCTATTCGATCGTGCGGCCGCGGACGGCGGGCGTGCGCGTGGACGTGACCTTCTAACGACCGAGTAGCGAGTACCATGCGGCGAACCCTTCAAGCTTCGAAAGCGGTTCGCCGCGCCCTCCTTCTGACGACGGCCGTGCTCGCTGCAACGGGGATGGCGTCCCAGTCGTCGGCGGCGACGCCGGCGCCCGGGCTCAGCCTGGCGCCGGCGCGCACGCTGGATCTGTCGCTGAGCGAGGCGACCTGGATGCAGCCGGACGTCTCGCCCGATGGCAAGACGATCCTCTTCAACCTCCTGGGCGACATCTACGCGGTCGACGTCCTGGGCGGGCAGGCGCGGTCGGTGCTGACCGGCCAGGCCTTCGAGACCGCACCCGTCTATTCGCCCGATGGCAAGTCGATCGCCTTCGTCAGCGACCGTTCGGGCGTCACCAACCTGTGGATCGCCGACGCCGACGGCGGCCATCCGCGCCAGATCAGTCGCGAGGACAGGCTCACCGTCTTCGCCACGCCCGCCTGGGCCCCGGACGGCTCGGGCGTCTACGTCTCGCGCATGAAGCACCCGGTGCTGGCCTTCGAGTTGTGGCGTTTCCCGCTGGCCCAAAACGGGGAGGGCGGCGAGGGCAAGGTCATCGTGAAGGCCCAGCCGAACGGCGAGGACTGGGACAACCGCATCAACGCCATGGGCGCGGCGATCTCGGGCGATGGCCGCTACGCCTACTACGCCCGCAAGACCGGTCACACCTGGACCGAGAAGGCCCCGCCGAACTGGTCGATCGCCCGCCGCGACCTCAAGACCGACGCCGAGGACGTGATCATCCAGGGGCAGGGCGGGGCGATGAGCCCGGCCCTGTCGCACGACGGTCGCTTCATCGCCTATGCCAGCCGCTGGAAGAACCAGACCGGCCTGCGCCTGCGCGAGCTGGCGACCGGCGCCGACCGCTGGCTGGCCTTTCCGATTGATCATGACGGCCAGGAGCAAGGCTACTATGCCGGCTTGACGCCGCGCTTTTCCTTCACCGCCGACGACAAGGCGCTGATCGCCAGCGTCGAGGGCAAGCTGCGGCGCATCGATGTGGCCACCGGCGCGGCGACGCCGATCCCGTTCACGGTCCACGCCAAGGTCGACCTCGGACCCCTGACCCGCGTCAGCCAGGTCGAGGAGATCGGTCCGGTCCGCGCCCGCCTGATCCAGGCTCCCAGCGTCTCGCCGGACGGCAAGCGCTTCGCCTTCACGGCCCTGGGCGGCCTTTACGTCCAGGACCTGAAGCCGGGAAGCAAGCCGACGAAGGTGAAGGGCGCGCCGGACAAGGCGTTCCAGCCGCGCTGGTCGCCGGACGGCAAGGCGCTTGTCTTCGTCACCTGGGATCCCCGCGAGGGCGGGGCGATCTGGCGGGTTCCGGCGACGGGCGGCAAGGCCGCGCGCCTGACCGATGACGGCGCCTTCTACACCGAGCCGACCTTCTCGCCGGATGGTGCGGCGGTCGTGGCCCTGAAGTCCAGCCAATACGACCGACTGCGTCGCGCCAGCGAAGCCTCGCCGGAGTGGCCGACCGACATCGTGAAGCTACAGGCCGCCGGTGGGGCGCAGCAACTGGTGACCCACACCTCGGCCGCCCGCCTGCTGGCCTTCGGCGCCGATCCCAGGCGCGTGCGGTTCTATTCAGGCGCTGGCGTCCAGTCGGTCGCCGTGGACGACGGCGAGAAGCCGAAGGTCGAGTTCGTCGGTAAGACCCGCGCCTGGTCGCAATATGTCGGCGCCCAGGTCCCGGCCGAGGAGATCAAGCTCAACCCCGCCGGCGACAAGGCCATCGTCCGCACGGCGTCGGAGCTCTATCTGGTCGATGTCCCGACCGCGGCCGACGGCAAGACGCCCGAGGTCAATCTCGAGACGGCGACCTCAGGCGTCGTGAAGCTGACCCGGATCGGCGCGGATTTCTTCGACTGGGCTGATGGTGGCAAGTCCATCGTCTGGTCAGTTGGCGCGACCCTGCGGAAGATCGCCCTGGCCGATGTCGATCGCGCCTCGCCAGGCGCCAGCGAGGCCAAGGCCGTGGCGGTCAGCGCGCCGGTCGAGGTTCCGCGCGACACGCCCCAAGGCGCGATCGTGCTGCGCGGGGCCACGGTCGTCACCATGCGCGGCGACGAGGTGATCCCGAACGCCGACGTGGTCGTCTCGGGCAATCGCATCGTCTCGGTCGGCAAGGCGGGATCGGCGCCATTGCCCAAGGGGGCGGTGGTCCGTAATGTTTCCGGCAAGGT
This sequence comes from Caulobacter segnis, assembly GCF_019931575.1. Lineage (NCBI taxonomy): Bacteria > Pseudomonadati > Pseudomonadota > Alphaproteobacteria > Caulobacterales > Caulobacteraceae > Caulobacter > Caulobacter segnis. The sequence goes on from NZ_CP082923.1 coordinate 2,205,316, forward strand.
GATCACCCCCGGCTTCATCGACGCCCACGCCCACTGGTTCGACATTCGCCGTCAGATCCAGGATCCGCAGCCCTGGTCATTCCTGGTCAGCCTTTCGTATGGCGTGACCAGCAGCCTGGATCCGCAGACCTTCACCAACGACCAGTTCGTCTACCAGGACATGGCCGACGCCGGTCTGACCCTGGCGCCGCGCCTCTACTCGACCGGGCCAGGGGTGTTCACCGCCAGCCGCATCGACTCTCAGGCCGAGGCCGAGGACGTGCTGCGCCGGTACCGGGACGACTACCGGACGCGGAACATCAAGTCGTACATGGTCGGCGACCGCGCCCAGCGGCAGTACATGGTCGAGGCCGCCAAGGCCCTGGGCATGATGCCGACCACCGAGGGCGCATCCGACCTGAACCTCAATCTGACCCACGCCCTGGACGGTTTCTCGGGCAATGAGCACGCCCTGCCGGTGTCGCCGCTGCGCGAGGACGTCGTGCAACTGTTCGCCCAGTCGCGCACCAGCCTGGTGCCAACCCTGAACGTACTCTATGGCGGCGAGCCGCCGCTGTTCGACCTGATCATCACCCGCCGGCCGCAGGACGAGCCGCGCTTGAAGCGCTTCATGCCGCCGGGGATCATGGGGGCCAAGCTGGGCGACCGTCATTGGACGCCGCCGGAGAACATGTCCTACGCCAGCTTCGCCAGGGACGCCCTGGCCATCCAGCGCGCCGGCGGCGTCGTGGGTCTGGGCAGCCACAGCGAGGTCCAGGGCCTGGGCTTCGCCTGGGAGATGCAGCTGTTCGCCTCGGGCGGCGCGACGCCGCTGGAGACGATCCGCGCGGCGACCATGGGCTCGGCCGAGGCCATCGGCCGGACCCACGACATAGGCAGCCTGGAGCCCGGCAAGTTCGCCGACCTGCTGATCTTCGACGCCGATCCGCTGGCCGACATCGCCAATGTCGAGAAGCTGGGCCAGGTGATGAAGAACGGCCGGCTCTACGAGGCCGCGACGCTGGACGAGGTCTGGCCGGTCAAGCGGCCGCTGCCGAAGCAGTGGTTCGCCGACGAGGGGCCGACCGGCGCGAAGTAGCTAGCCCGCCGGGCTGAGGGAGATGTCGACCATGATCTCGGCCGAGATCGCCTCCAGCGCCGCCTGGACGTCCTCGGCCTTGAGGTGGGCCGGTAGACGCAGAATCGCGTCCATGTGGAAGAGCGGAGCGCCGGAATGGGGTTCTACGCTGATGCGGGTGTCGAAAGCCTCGATATTGGCCTCGAGACCGCTGAGGGTTCCCGTCACCTGATGGACGATGCCGGGGCGGTCCTGGCCGACCAGACTCAGGCGCACGGTGTCGCCTGTGGCATCCGCCGTCTCGACCGTGGGCGCGATCCGCACCTCCAGTCCCTGGGCGTCTACCTCGGCGACGGCCGCGCGCAGGCGCTCGACGTCGTCGGTCTCCAGTTCGACGAGGACGGATCCGACATAGAGGCCGCCCAGCCGGCTGAGATGGCTCTCCAGCCAGTTGCCGCCGGCCGACAGCACCGCGCGCGCCAAGGCCTGGGTCAGGCCCGGCCGGTCGCTTCCGATAACGCTCAGGATCATGGTCGCCATGGGCGCGAACGAGCCATGCCCGTCGGCCCCAGTCAATGCTCGGCGTCAGGACCGTTTGGCGCCGATCTCGTCCAGATAGTTGTAGATGGTGAACTTGGTGACCCCCAGGCGCGCGGCCACCCGTTCGACCGAGCCTCGGATCACGAACAGGCCGCGCTCGTGCATGATCGAGACGGCGGTCTTCTTCTCGGCCTTGGACATCCGTTCGACCGGGACGCCGGCGCCGTCGAGGGCCGAGACGATGATCTCCTCGATCAGGTCCTCGATATTGGTCTCGGCGCGCGGGGCGGGCAGGGGCGGCAGCACGGTCGGGATCAGCGCGCCCTGGATGTCGCGTTGAAGGCGCTCGATCGCGCCCATGTCGACGTTCACGCACAGCGCGGCCGCCGGCACGCCGTCGGCGTCGAACATGACGACCGAGGACGAGCGGAGCGACCGGCCGTCGCTGGCCTTGGACGTGTAGTTGGCGACGACGCGCACCTCGTTGGGATGGGCGGCGGCCTTGCTGGCCACGAGGGTGTCGAAGGCCTTGTCCTCGGCGGGGCCGGCGATAATCGCCGAGCCCACGTGGCGGCCGCTGACATGGCCGTTGATGATCTCGATGATCGAGGCCTCCGGTTGCCGCAGATTATGGACCACCACCTCGGTGTGCTGGTTCACGGCGCATTCCAGCGCCTTGGCCACGCCTTGGAGGACGCCCAGCAGGGCCTGTTCGTCGTGCACTGGAGCTGGATCCTTCATGCGAGCATCTGGTCGGGCCGGCTGGCGCGACCCTTCAACGAAACGTTGATATTTAAACCTTGGCTTGGGGTTAACACGATCGGCGATCCCGGTCGATCGTTGACGGTATGCTCCGATTTTGGCCGCTAGTGACCGGATTCACAGCGAAAAATGATCGGGGTCAAAGCTTTGTTTTGTAGATCAACAAAATGTTGAATGCGTCTTCGTTCTGTTGCAAAGCTCCTGGCGAACATTGATCTCGGGGAGGCGGCGCTCGCGCCATTCTCCACGTCTAGGGGGATTGCGATGCGCAACGGTTTGAAGCTTCTGCTGCTGGCGGGTTCGGGTGGCGCGTGCCTGTTGGCCGCTTCGGTGGTCCAGGCCCAGGAGGCCGCGAATGATGGGACGACGATGAGCGAGATCGTCGTGACCGCCCAGAAGAAGTCCGAGCGTTCGCTGGATGTGCCGGTGTCGGTGGCGACGGTGACCGGCGACAGCTTGGTGCAGCAGAACCTGGTGCAGCTGCGCGATTTCTATAACCGCGTGCCGGGCGTGTCGCTGAGCGGCGGCGGCACCGAGCAACGCGCCAACGGCGTGGCCATCCGTGGCGTCACCACCGGCGGCGGCACGGCCGCCACGGTCGCCTTCGTCCTCGATGACGTGCCGCTGACCTCGGGCGCGGCCTCGGCCCAGTCGCCGCTGATCGACATCGATCCGTCCGACCTGCAGCGGGTCGAGGTCCTGCGCGGCCCTCAGGGCACGCTGTACGGCGCTTCCAGCCTGGGCGGTCTGGTGAAGTACGTGACGGTCGGCCCCGACGCTTCCCAGTTCAGCGGCCGCGTCGAGGCCGGCGCCAACAACATCGCCGGCGGCGGCCTGGGCTATTCACTGCGCGGCGCGGTCAACGTGCCGATCGTGGAGGACAAGGTGGCGCTGCGCGTGAGCGCCTTCACCCGCCGCGATCCGGCCTATCTCGACAACATCAACGCGACGGCCCAGGGCGTCGACGTCAACAAGAACCGCGTGAAGGGCGGTCGCGCCGCGCTGCTGATCAAGCCGACCGAAGCGTTCTCGCTGGACCTGTCGGCCGTGCGCCAGCGCGCCCACTTCTTCGGCAGCCCGCAGGTCCGCGTCTGTCCGTCCTGCGGCACAGGCGCCTTTGCCGGGACGCCGACCTTCCAGCCGTATTTCGGCGACCTGACGCTGAACCTGGCGCCGACCAAGCGTGACGTCAGCTTCACGCTCTATCAGGGCCGCGCCAACCTGGACCTGGGCTTCGCCGACCTGACCTCGATCAGCGCCTTCGATCGCGTGAAGTCGGCCTCGGATCTCGACCAGACCAACACCTTCCGCTTCCTGCTGTCGGCCTTTTCGGCCGCCGGGGGCAGCGTCTCGCTGATCAACGCCGACGAGACCGAGAAATTCAGCCAGGAAATCCGCCTGGCCTCGAAGTCGGACGGGCCGCTGGAGTGGCTGGTCGGCGGCTTCTACACCCACGAGAAGATCGCGGTGGATCAGGTCCTGGTCGTCCATTCCGTAGGCGGGACCAGCACCACGGCCTACACCTCGGCCGCGCCGGCCAAGTTCGAGGAAAAGTCGGTGTTCGCCGACGCGACCTATCACTTTACCCCGAAGTTCGACGTGCAAGTGGGCGCGCGCTATTCGTCCAACGATCAGGACAGCGGCTCGACGACGACGGTCGCCACGCCGGCCCAGCGCTTCTTCGGCCCCAGCTCGTCGGAGCCGACCTCGAAGTCCTCGGATGACGCCTTCACCTGGCTGTTCACGCCCCGCTACAAGATCTCGCCGGACACCATGGCCTATCTGCGGATCGCCACCGGCTATCGTCCGGGCGGTCCCAACAGCTCGGGCGTTACGGGCATCCCGCTGTCGTTCAAGTCCGACAGCGTGGTGAGCTACGAGGCGGGCCTGAAGGGCGTGCTGCCAGGCCTGAACGCCACCTACGAGGCGGCCCTGTTCCAGATCGACTGGGACGACATCCAACTGCTGACCACTGACGTCGTCTCGCAGTTCACCTACTATACGAACGGTTCGACCGCCCGCAGCCGGGGCGTCGAGCTTTCGGGGCGCTGGTCGCCGGTCCGCGGCTTCTCGATCGACGGGGCGATGACCTATCTTGACGCTAAGCTGACCGACGCCCTGCGTTCGCCCGCCGGCGCCTCGCCGATCTACGGTGCGAAGGGGGATCGCCTGCCGGGTTCGGCAAAGCTCTCGGCTAGCCTGTCGACCGAGTACGACTGGTCGATCGGCCATGGCTTTTCGGCCTTCGCCGGCGCCAGCCTGGCCTATGTAGGCGAGCGCTACGCCGAATTCGCCAACGTCCTGCCGACCACCACCGGCAACACGGCCTATGGCGCGCGGGTGAAGCTGCCCTCGTACACGACCGTCGATCTGCGCGCGGGCGTCTACAGCGACGACTGGCGCCTGACCGCCTACCTGAAGAACGTCGGCGACAAGCGCGGCGTCGTCGAAGCGACCACGCGGGGCGGCACCAGTTCGCCGCAGGCCATCTTCCTGCAGCCACGCACCGTGGGCGTTTCCGTGTCCCGCAGCTTCTAGGCATGAAGCTCCTCGACGAAGCCGCTGTTCTGCGAGGTCTCGACATCGAGGGCTGCCGGACGGCGGTGCGGCGGGCGATGATCGCCCTGTCTGCGGGGGAGACCCGGCAACTGCCCCGCTCGATCATTCCGATCGGCGCGGGCCGGCTGTTCGGCCAAATGCCGGGCGCGCTGCTCTCGGACGGCTATTTCGGGGCCAAGCTGGTCAGCGTCTTCGCCGAGCCCGACCGTCCCGGGCGCACCGCGCACCTGGGCGTGGTGGTGCTGTTCGACGCCGAGAGCGGCCAGGCGGTATGCGTCGCCGACGCCGGCGCGATCACCCTGATCCGCACCGCCGCCGGCACGGCCGTGGCGACCGACGCCCTGGCGGTTCCGAACGCCGAGCGGTTGACGGTCATGGGCTATGGCCATCAGGCCAGCGCCCATATCGAGGCCCTGGCGCGCGTGCGGCCATTGCGCGAGGTCAGGGTCTGGGGCCGCTCGATCGAACGGGCCCAGGCGTTTTGCGCGGCGATGGCCGAGAAGACCGGCCTGGCGATGATCGCTGTCGCCGATCCTCGCGCGGCGGTCGCGGACGCCCAGATCGTCTGTACGGTCACGGGCGCGGTCGAGCCGATCCTGTTCGCCGACTGGCTGACGCCCGGGACCCATGTGAACCTCGTCGGCGCCAGCGTCGCTTCGGCGGCCGAGGCCGAGGCCGCTGTCGTCTCGGTCGGCCGCTATTTCGTCGAGAGCCGGGAGTCGGCTCGCAACGGCGCGGGCGAGTTCCTGCGCGCGGTCGCCGCCGGACTGGTCACCGACGACTGCATCCAGGCCGAGATCGGCGAGGTTTTGGCCGGAACCCGTCCGGGGCGCCAGTCGGACTCGGACATCACCGTCTACAAGTCCATCGGTCACGCCGTGCAGGACCTGGCGGCCGCGGCCTATCTTCACGAGCAGGCGCCATGACCCTTATCCACCGTCTCAGCGGCGTGACCGCCGCCCTGGTTCTGACCGCCTGGAGCGCGAGCGCCCAAGCCGATCCGTCGCTGGCGGTCCTGCTGAAGCCCAGCGCCATGGACGACGCCAAGGGCGCGGGGACGGTGGAGATCGAGATGCGGTTCTCGGCGCTGCCCGCCACCGCCGGCGCGCCGCTGCTGAGCCTACCCATCGTCATCGCCAATACGGCCACGATCGCCGAGACCCTGACCGGTCTGAAGGCGACCGACGCTGACGGAGACGTCCCTCTGACGGTGCGGGACGATCCGGCCCAGGGGCTGGTCTGGTCGCGCCACTGGCTAGCCGGCCGGGCCACGCGCGGGTCGGTCGTCGTGCGCTACGTCGCGCCTGTCGACAACACGCCGCCCAAGCGCGGCTCGGGTCCGCCCTACGCCCTGCGCACCGAGGGCGGCGGTGTCTCGGGCGTGGGCAACACCTTCGTCCTGCTGCCGGAGGAGAAGATCGCGCGGAAGATCACTCTGCGCTGGGATCTGGGCGCACTGCCCAAGGGTTCGACGGCGACTTCCAGCTTCGGGGAGGGCGATGTCGCCTTGCCCGACGGTCCCGTCGATCAACTGGCCTCGACCGTGTTCATGGCCGGGCCGATGAAGCGCGAACCGACCGTGGTGTCCGAGGCCGGCTTCTCGTCGGCCTGGCTGGGAACGCCGCCGTTCGATCCCGCGCCGCTGATGGCCTGGACCAACCGGCTGCACGGCTGGATGAGCGGCTTCTTCCGGGACAAGGGCGTCCCGCCGTACCGGGTGTTCCTGCGCTACAACCCGATCAACGCCGGTGGCGGCACGGCTCTGACGCGCTCGTTCCTGACCACCTATGGCGCCGACACCCAGGGCGACAGCCTGAAGGGCACGCTGTCTCACGAGATGGTCCACACCTGGACCGACTCCAATGCCGGCCAATGGTACGGCGAGGGCGTGGCGGTCCACTACCAGGGTCTGCTGCCGTTCCGCGCGGGGCTGCTGTCGCCCGAGGAATTCCTGGAAGACCTCAACGACACCGCGCGACGGTATTACGCCAATCCGCTGAACGACACGCCCGACCAGGAGATCGCGCCGCGCTTCTGGGAGGACACCCGCATCCGCGTGCTGCCCTACGACCGGGGCGGGCTCTATTTCGCGGTTCTGGACGGCCGCATTCGCCGCGCGACGGGCGGCAAGCGCTCGGTCGATGACCTCGTGCTGGAGATGAACCGCCGCTACGCCGCCGGCCAGACCACGGACGATGGGGCTTGGATCGACCTGGTCGTGAAGGAACTCGGCGAAGACGGTCGCAAGCTGCACCAGTCGATGCTGGCTGGCGCCCTGATGCTGCCCGAGCCCGACGACTTCGGACCGTGCTTCACGCGGACGACAGCCAAGGTCCGCCGTTTTGAGCTGGGCTTCGAGCCCAGGTCGCTGGTGGGGACCACCAAGACGATCCGGGGCCTTATCCCCGGTTCGGAAGCCGCCAAGGCCGGACTGAAGGACGGTGACGTCGTCACCTACGCCGTCGCCATGGACGGCGTGCAAGGGGACCCTTCGGCGACCCTGACCCTGAAAGTGACGCGCGACGGCAAGACCTTCCCGCTGACCTATCTGCCGCGCGGCGAGGCGGTCGCGGTCTATCAGTGGGCGCGTAAGCTGGGGACGGAGAGCCTGAAATGCGTCTACTGACCGCCGCGATCCTGGTCGCCGCCTTGGGTGGAACCGCTCACGCACAGGCGCCGGCGACCGTGAAGAACGGCTTCTCGCTGGCGGTGACGGGTGACCTGATCGGGCCCGAGAAGCCGATCACGGGTTACGGCGATCCCGGAACCCTGCGGATCCAGAAGCTGTTGTCGGGCGCCGACGCCGCCTTTGGCAACCAGGAAGGCGCGATCTTCGACCTCGACAAGTTCCCCGGCTATCCGGCGGCCCAAAACGGCGGGGGCACGCCGATCAACGACGCGGCCGTGGCCTTCGATCTGAAGGCCATGGGCTTCAAGATCATGTCGATGGCCAACAACCACGCCACGGACTTCGGCGTCGACGGCATGCTGGAGACCCATAGGTCGCTGGACGCCGCCGGCGTGGTTCATGCCGGCACGGGCGACAGCCTGACGGCGGCGCGCAGGCCGGCCTATGCGATGACGCCCAAGGGCGTGGTCGCCCTGGTGTCGTTCGCTGGCACCTATACCGACCTCTCGCTGGCCGCCGACGCCAATCCAGCCCGAGGCTTCCGCGCCCGTCCGGGTCTGGCGCCGTTGCGCTCACGCGAGCTGCAGCTCGTCACGGCCGACCAGATGCGGACGCTGCGCGGGATCGCCGCCCGCTCGGAAACGCCGGACGCCGCCAAGAATCCCGAGGTCTTCACCGCCGCCAAGACGGGCGAGGAGCTGACCATCGGTCGCACGACCTTCCGCGTCGAGGACCGCTCGGGGCTCAGCTACGATGTCAACGCCGACGACCGCGCCGCCGCCCTGGCCAGCGTCAAGGAGGCCCGGAGCAGGGCCGATCTCGTCGTGTTTTCGATCCACGCCCACGAGACGGCGTCGTCGGATCCCGAGGATGTTCGTCCGGCCGACTACATGGCGCCGCTGTTCCACGAACTGATCGACGCCGGCGCCGACGCGATCGTGCGCCACGGCCCGCATGCCCTGCTGGGCGTCGAGATCTACAACGGGCGGCCGATCTTCTACGGCATGGGCAGCCTGATGTTCCAGGTCGGTGACAAGAACCGGCAGTTCCGCGGCTTCACCCTGCCAGAAGCTTGGTACGACGGGGCCGTGGCGGTCAGCGAGTACCAGAATGGCCGCGTCGCGGTGATCCGCATCCATCCGTTCGTCCAAAACCTCGAGGATGATCGCCTGATCGGCACGCCCCGGTCGCCGTCGCACGACGAAGCCCAGCGGATTCTCAAACGCATCCAGGCCGCCTCGGTCCAGTTCGGTACGAAGATCGACATCGAGGGCGATGTCGGCGTGATCCGGGTGGCGGCGAAATGAAGCTGGCGCGACGGCAGGCGCTGGTCGGCCTGGGCGCGCTGGCCTTCGCCCGTCCGGCCTCCGCGCGCGCCGCCCAGACGCCGGACCTCGCCCTCTACCAGGCGATCCGCGACGAAGGACTGAAACACGGCCAGGCCATGACCTATGCGACCGGTCTGGTCGACGGCGTCGGCGCCCGCCTGATGGGCTCGCCGAACATGCGCCGGGCCTACGACTGGACGCTGGCGCGGATGCGCGAGATGGGGCTGAGCGATCCTCGCCTGGAGCCGATCGGACCGTTTGGCCTGTCGTGGCGACAGGTTCGCGCCTGGGCTCGAATGATCGCGCCCAGCGACGCCGCCTTCACCGCCGTGGCCTCGCCCTGGTCTGTGGCGACGAGAGGGGCGATAGAGGCGGAGGCGATCGCCGTGCGCCTGGACACCGACGAGGACCTGCGGGCCGCCAAGGGGCGTCTAGGCGGCAAGATCGTGCTGCTGGGGCCGCCGAAGACCCTGTCGGCTGCCGACCCCGCGATCGTTCGCTACACCGACGAGCAGGTCCTGAAGGGCGACGCCGCCGAGGCCGTGCGCGCCTACTACCGCACGGTCACGGAACGCCGCGTGCGTCAGGGGCGGGAAGGGCTGTTCAAGGCCCGGCGTAACGCTTTCCTGGCGGCCGAGCGCGTGGCGGCGGTGGTTCTCGACGGAGGCGGCGGCGAGCCCGACGTCATGGTGGTCGACGGCTCGGACCTGGGCGGCCGACCCTGGCTGACGGCCGAACGTCCGGTATTCCCCGTGCTGCACCTCGCGACCGATGGCTATGCCCGCTGCTGGCGTATGGTGGCGAGTGGCGTCCCGGTGCGCCTGGAGCTCGAGATCGTCACCGAGGAGGGCGACCCTGCCGAGCCGGGCTACAATGTGGTCGCCGAACTGCCCGGGACGGATGCGGCGCTGAAGTCCCAGATCGTGTTGGCCGGCGCGCATCTGGACAGCTGGGCGGCCGGCGCCGGCGCGGCCGACAACGGCGCGGGCGTGGCCGCCACTCTGGAAGCCGTCCGTATCCTGCGCGCCCTGGGCCTGAAGCCCGGCCGCACGATCCGCGTGGCGCTCTATGGCGGGGAAGAGCAGGGCCTGTACGGCTCTGAGGCCTATGCGCGCCGTCGCCTGGGCCATGTCCCGCGCTCGACCACGCCAGAGCAACTGGCCTTGCCGGTCGAGGGGCGCCGGACCAAGATCGGTCCGCTGGTCAAGGGACCGGAGTACGAGGACTTCTCCGTCGCCTTCAACCTGGACGGCGGCTCGGGGCGTATCCGGGGTGTCTTCACTGGCGGCGACCCGATGTTGGCCGCGCTCTATCGCGGCTGGATCGCGCCGCTGAAGGACCTGGGCGTGCTGGCGGTCTACGATGGGCCACATTGGCCCGCCGACCAGTCGACCTTCACCGAGATCGGCCTGCCAGGCATTTCGTTCCTGCAGGACCCGCTCGACTACGACGGCCGGGCGCACCACACGAACCTCGACACCCTGGAGCGTCTGTCGCCCGATGATCTGGCGCAGGCGGCGACCGTGCTGGCGATCTTCCTGATCAACAGCGCCAACGCCGACGAGAGGGCGCCGCGCCCCTGACGCCTACTTCAGGGCGGCCGGATCAACCTCGACGTGGCGGATGCCCCGCCGATTGACCGTGTAGGTGACGTGCACCTTGCCGTCGCGGGTCTGGATGATGGCCGGATAGGCGTAGCCATCCGGAACCGGTTGGCTTTCCAGCGTCAGCACCTCGCGCCAACTGACGCCGTCGTTCGAGATCGCGAGATTCAGCGGATAGCGGGGACCTTTGCCCGGCGTCTCGGGGCGCTGGCCCGCGTGGTTGTAGACCATCAGTTGGCGGCCGTCGGCCAAGGTCACGGCGTCCGTGCCGGAGTTCGGATTGGGCAGGTCGATCGTCGAGAGCGGGCTCCAGGTCCTGCCGCCGTCCTTCGACCAGGTCTGGGCCAGCGCGCCCTGGCGGGTGCGGGCTACGGCCTCGAGCGCGCCGCCGGGATGGAAGAGGATGCTGGGCTGGATCGCGTCGATCTTCAGCGGCGAGGCGACCGGGGCGGTCTTCGTCCAGGTGTCACCACCATCTTCGCTGCGCTCGAAATAGAGGCTCCAGCCGCCGCCGTCGGCCTGGGTCACGCCTTCGGACTGCTCCGAACTGACCGGCGAGAGCCAGGCGCCGTCGGGCAGGACCACGGGCTTGTTCTTGATCGGTCCCAGGATGCCGTCCGGCAGGCGGCGGGGCTTGCTCCAGGTGCGGCCGTCGTCGCTGGAGGTGATGACCATGCCCCACCAGGCCTGGGGGCTGGGACCGACCTTGTAGAACAGGAAGAGGTCGCCCTTCGGCGCCTGGAACAGCACGGGGTTCCAGGTCGGCAGGCGCGGCCCATCCGCCTGGACGCCATTGGCGAGTTCACGGGCTTCCTGCCACTGTCCGCCGAGGCGGCGGGCGAACCAGATGCCGACGTCGGGATTGCGCTCGTGCGTGCCGCCGAACCAGGCCGCCGCCAGGGTGCCGGCCGTGGTCTCAACGATGGTCGAGGCGTGAGACTGCGGGTAGGGAGCGTTCACATAGACCGGCTCGACCTTGAGGATCGCCTGGGGAGCGGCCGTGGCAGGCGCGGAGAGCAGGCAGGCGCCGACAAGGGCGAGCATGGATCCCGAACGACGAAGGGGTGACAGGGCGGCCATGGGTCCTCCTTGTTCCTTACGCAAAGCGACTTGCACTGAGCGGCGAAGCCCTCTGGTATCGGTAACGCGCATGGCCGCCTAGGTCCGAAGTAAGCGTCACGAGGGAAGAGGCATGGCCAGGTTGAACCGCAGGACCGTCGTGGGATTGGCCTTGGGCGCGGCCGGCGCGGGTCTGGCGGCCGGCGGGGCGATGGCTCGAGACACCGGCCTGGCGGCCGCCGACCTGCGCGTCGAATGGCTGACCCAGCCCGTTGGGATCGACACGCGTCGTCCGCGTTTCCGCTGGCTGCTGGGTGTGGACAAAACGCGGCGGGGCGTTTCGGCCGCCGGCGCGCGGGTCATCGTCGCCAGTTCGCCGGAACGCCTGGCCGCTCGGCAGGGCGATGTCTGGGATAGCGGACCTCGGAAAGGGGGGCGCCTGACGCTGGCGCCGGACAAGGACCTGATCCTGATGTTCCACACGCCGTACTGGTGGGCGGTCGAGATCGTTGACGCGGACGGCGCCCGGCGCTGGAGTCCGGCGGCCCGCTTCGTCACCGGCATCCTCGACGCCTCCGAATGGCGTGCGCGCTGGATCATGGCGCGGCCCGAGAAGGTGCGCGGGAACCATGTGCGGGGCGTGGACAAGACCCTGGCCGATCCTGCGGACACGGCCTTGCCCCTGCTGCGCAAGCGCTTCGATCTCCAGGGACTGCCCGCGCGGGCGGTGGTCTCGGTCAGCGGCCTGGGTCATTTCGAGCTGACGGTGAACGGCAAGCCCGTGACCGAAAGCGTGTTCAATCCGGGCTGGACGGCCTACGACCGCACGGCGCTGTACACGACCTACGAGGTCGGCGACCTGCTGCGGCCGGGCGCCAACATGCTGGGCGTGATGCTGGGCGGCGGTATGTACGACGTCGAGAAAATCCCTGGCCGCAAGTCCAAGTTCGTCGACAGCTACGGCCGCCCCAAGCTGCTGCTGCAACTGAGCCTGTACTACACCGACGGCCATGTGAAACACGTCGTCAGCGACGCCGACTGGCAGGTCACGGAGGGGCCGATCGTCTTCGCTTCGATGTTCGGCGGCGAGGACGTCGACGCGCGGCGCGAGCGGGTCGGCTGGAACCTGGCGGGCGCCGACGAGGCCGGCTGGCGACCGGCGCTGGCGGCTCCGCCGCAGAAGGCGCGGCTGAAAGCCCAGGGTGTTCCGCCGATCGTCGCTCATCGCCGCTTCCAGCCCGTGGCGATCACCGAGCCCAAGCCGGGCGTCTTTGTCTACGATCTGGGTGAGAACTTCTCCGGGCGTCCGGATTTGGTGGTGCGCGGGCCAGCCGGCGCCAAGGTGACGCTGACGCCCGCCGAGGTGCTGGGCGAGGACGGCCTGGCCTGGCAGCGCAGCTTCAACGCAGGTCCCGACCGCTGGGTGCTCTACAACTTCACCCTGGCCGGCCAGGGCGATGAGCGCTTCACGCCCCGCTTCAACTACCATGGCTTCCGCTACCTGCAGGTCGAAGGCGCGGCGCCGGCGGGACGGGTCGGCGTGGGCGTTCCGGAGGTCGTGTCGCTGACCGGCGAGTTCCTGCATGCGGACCTGCCTCAGGTCGGAATCTTCGACTGCGACGATCCCCTTTTCGTCCGCATTCATGGCCTGATCGAGCGGGCGGTGGTCAGCAACGCCTTCAGCGTCCTGACCGACTGTCCCCATCGCGAGAAGCTGGGCTGGCTGGAGCAGACCCACCTGAACGCGGCGACCATCCTCTACAATCGCGACGCCGCGACGCTGTACGAGAAGATGATCGGCGACATCGTCGACACTCAGCAGACCGACGGCATGGTTCCGGGCATCGCGCCCGAATATGTCGCCTTCCTGGAGCCCGACGGTCGCGATCAGGACGCGCGCAACTCGCCCGAGTGGGGCGCGGCGGTGGTGCTGAGCCCCTGGGCGGCTTACCGGGCCTACGGTGATCCCAAGGCGATGGCGGACGGCTATCCGGCCATGTGGCGCTACGTCGACTACCTGGCCTCGCGCGCCGACGGGCACATTGTCGATTTCGGCCTGGGCGACTGGTACGACGTGGGGCCGGGCAAGCTGGGCGCCTCGCAGCTGACCAGCCGGGCGCTGACGGGCACGGCGACCTACTACCAGGCGCTGGACGCCCTGGGGCGGGTCGCGCGCGTGCTGGGGCGGCCGGCGGACGAGGCCCTCGAGGCGCGCCGTCGGGCCGAAGCGGTCAAGGCGGCCTTCAACCGGCGCTTCTTCGATCCGACCGCCGGGACTTATGATCGCGGCAGCCAGACCGCCACGGCCATGCCGCTGGCCTTGGGCATGGTTCCCCCGGGGCGCGAGGGCCAGGTGCTGGACGCCCTGGTGCGGGCCGTGCGGGCCAGCAACGACGGCGTCACCGCAGGCGACGTCGGCTTCCACTATGTTGTGCGGGCCCTGACCGAGCACGGTCGCGACGACGTGCTCTTCGACATGATGTCGGTGAAGGACCGCCCCAGCTACGGCTACCAGCTGGCGCGCGGCGCCACCGCCCTGGCCGAGGCTTGGAACGCCGATCCGACCAAGTCGCTGAACCACTTCATGCTGGGCCACGGCGAAGGCTGGTTGTTCGGGGCCCTGGCCGGTGTCACCGTCGACTTCGCCGCGGAGCCAAACCGGGTGATCACCGTGGCGCCGAAGCCGGTCGGAACCGTCAACGGAGCGTCCGCGACCTATCGCTCGACCCTAGGCGAAGTGAAGAGCGCCTGGCGACGCGAGGGCGGTGTGATCGCGCTGGACGTCGATGTGCCGGCGGGCGCGCGGGCCACGGTGCTGTTGCCGACCAGCCGTCCGGACAAGGCGCTGGAGGCGGGACGGCCGGCGGCGAAAAGCCAAGGGGTCATCGCGGCGCGAAGCGTGAAGCAGGGTCTGGAAATGATCGTGGGATCGGGCGCCTATCGGTTCTCGGCGTCGGTCTGACGAAGCGCCGCTCAGGGAGGAGCAAGAAGAGCCATGAAGACGAAGAACCTCATCGCCACGACTCTGGGCTTCGCCGTCCTGGCCGGGGCCGCAGCCCTGGCCCAGACCAAGCCAGAAGACACTGAGGTCTGGACGCCGACGCCGCCCAAGGTCGCCCCGGCCAAGGACGCCGGCGGCGCGCCGTCGGACGCGGTGGTGCTGTTCGACGGGCGCGGCCTGGACCAGTGGGTCGCGTCCCAAGACAAGTCGCCGGCCGGCTGGACGGTCGCCGACGGCGTGATCATCGTGAACAAGGCGCGGGGGAACATCGAGACCAAGCGAAGCTTCCGCGACTACCAGCTGCATCTGGAATGGCGCATCCCGGCGGACATCGCCGGGGCGGGCCAGGCGCGGGGCAACAGCGGGGTCTTCCTGGCGTCGACGGGGCCGCGCGACCAGGGCTACGAGGTGCAGATCCTCGACAGCTACGAGAACGCGACCTACGTGAACGGCCAGGCGGGCAGCGTCTACAAGCAGCATCCGCCGTTGGCCAACGCCAGCCGCGCGCCGGGCCAGTGGCAGACCTACGACATCATCTGGCGCGCGCCGGTGTTCGGCGCGGACGGGGCGCTGGCCAAGCCCGCCACCGTGACGGTGATCCACAATGGCGTCTTGGTGCAGGACAACGCCGTCCTGGCCGGCGAGACGGTCTATATCGGCAAGCCGACCTACAAGGCCCACGGGCCCGCGCCGATCAAGCTGCAAGCGCACGGCGATCCCAGCGCGCCGATCAGTTTCCGCAACATCTGGGTGCGCGAGCTGGCGCCGCGGCCCTAGGCCGCCGGCGGCGCCGTGCTCTCGCGCACCACCAACTGGTGGGGCAGGGTGACGTTCTGCAAACTCGTGGCCCGGTTGGCCAGGATGTCGAGCAGCAGGCGCACGACCTCGTGGCCGATCTGCTCCTTCGGCTGGCTGACCGTGGTCAGCTGGGGGTGCAAGTACCGGGCGAAGCGGATGTCGTCGAAGCCGACCAGTGAGACGTCGGTCGGGCAGGTGAGGCCGCGTTGGCGGATCGCCTCCAGCGCGCCCATGGCCATCTCGTCGCTGAAGCAGAAGATCGCCGTGGGCCGGCCCGGCTCGTCCAGCAGTTCGCCGGCCTGACGCATGCCGGACTCGATCGAGAAGTCGCCGATGGCCATGCGCAGGGCGCTGGCGCGTCCGTGGCGCTGGGCCGCCGCCAGCACGCCGGTCAGGCGGTCGCTGCTGATCGGGCTGGCCAGCGGGCCCGTCACAACGCCGATCCGGGTGTGGCCCAGGCCGTAGAGGTGCTCCATGACCTCGGCGGCGGCGCGTTCGTTGTCGATGTGGGCGCTGGAGACCGCCAGGCCTGGCCGGAACTCGCAGCCGTTGACGATTGGCGTCTTGGGGCCCTTGGCCGCGACCATCTCGGCCAGGACGTCGGGCAGGCGATGGCCCAGGAAGATCAGGCCGTCGGCTTCCTTGCGGCGGAACATGGCCGCGTATTGCTCCTCGCGCGCCTCCTCGTGGCGGGTGTCACCCAGCAGCACCGAGTAGCCCGCGGCCAGGGCGGCTTCCTCGACGCCCCGGATCACCTGCGAGAAGAACGGGTTGGAGATGTCCGGCACGGTGACCAGGATCTTCTCGGTGCGCAGGGTGCGCAGGCTCTTTGCCGCGAAGTTCGGCTCGTAGCCGAGGCGCGCGACCGCCTCCATCACCTTGGTGCGGGTCGTCTCCAGCACCAGTTCGGGCGCGCTGAACACCCGTGAAACCGTCGCCGTGGAGACGCCCGCGTCGCGCGCAACATCTTGAATGGTCGCCATCGGCGGGACACTGGCGACTGGGCGGGCCCTTGGCAAGGCGCAGCTGTCGCGTCCGGATCGGCCTTTAGCTGGTTGCCGGTTTAGCGGACCCCTGTTATCGATGATTTCGATTACATCGGAGCGGAGGCGGCCCAAATGGGCCGAAACGGCCGCCCAAGCTGGTCGGGGAGGGCCAGAACCATGAAGACGAGCTTCCGGCTCTTCCTGATGATGGTGCTGCAACTGGCGATCTGGGGCGCCTGGGCGCCGAAGATCTTTCCCTACATGGGCATGCTGGGCTTCGCGCCGTGGCAGCAATCGCTGGTCGGCAGCTCGTGGGGCGTGGCCGCCCTGGTCGGCATCTTCTTCTCCAATCAGTTCGCGGACCGCAACTTCTCGGCCGAGCGCTTCCTGGCGGTCAGCCACCTGATCGGCGGCCTGGCCCTGGTCGGGACCGCGTTCGCGACCAGTTTCTGGCCCTTCTTCGCCTGCTACCTGATCTTCAGCCTGGTCTATGTGCCGACCCTGTCGGTGACCAACTCGATCGCCTTCGCCAATCTGCGCGATCCGGCCGCCGACTTCGGCGCGGTGCGCATGGGCGGCACGGTCGGCTGGGTGCTGGTCAGCTGGCCCTTCGTCTTCCTGCTGGGCGCCCATTCCTCGGCCGAACAGGTGCGGTGGATCTTCCTGGTCGCGGCGATCCTGTCGTTCGTCTTCGCCGCCTATTCGCTGACCCTGCCGCATACGCCGGCCCGCAAGGACGCGCCGGGGATCGACAACCTGGCCTGGCGGCGCGCCTTCAAGCTGCTGGCCGCGCCATTCGTGCTGGTGCTGTTCCTGGTCACCTTCATCGATTCCGTGATCCATAACGGCTACTTCGTCATGGCCGACGCCTTCCTGACTAATCGCGTTGGGATCGCCGGCAACCTCAGCATGGTGGTGCTGAGCCTGGGCCAGGTGGCCGAGATCCTCACCATGTTCTTCCTGGGTCGCGTGCTGGTCAGGCTGGGCTGGAAGATCACGATGATCATCGGCGTGCTGGGCCACGCCGCGCGCTTTGCGGTCTTCGCCTTCTTCGCCGACAGCATCCCGGTGATCGTGGCCGTGCAGTTGCTGCACGGGATCTGCTACGCGTTCTTCTTCGCCACCGTGTACATCTTCGTCGACGCGGTGTTCCCCAAGGACGTCCGCTCCAGCGCCCAGGGTCTGTTCAACCTGTTGATCCTGGGCGTCGGCAACGTGGTCGCCAGCTTCCTCTTCCCGTCGCTGATCAGCCGTCTCAGCGCTGGCGGGACGGTGGACTACACCAGTCTGTTCCTCGTCCCGACCGGCATGGCCTTGGCGGCCGTGGTCCTGCTGGCCCTATTCTTCCGTCCGCCGTCGCGTGGTCCGGTCGCCGAGACCGATGACGTTCCCGCCACCGCCAGCCCGGCTCAAGTCTAGTCCCATGCAAAAGGAAAGCCTCGTGCGCTCAACCGCTTACGAAACCCGAGCCGCCGCCCTTTCGCGGCGCGGACTGCTGGCCGCCGGCGCGGCCACCCTTGGCGCGGCCTTCGCCGGCGCGGCCGCTGCGGCCGAGACGCCGTTCTTCCAGCGCCACAAGCTGCCCGTCGGCATCCAGCTCTACAGTCTGGGTCCGGACCTGGCGAAGGAGCTGGACGCCCAGCTCGCCACGGTGGCCAAGATCGGCTTCAAGTCGGTGGAACTGGCCGGCTATCTCGGCCGCACCCCGGCCGAGCTGCGCGCCGCCTTCGACAAGGCCGGACTGGTCGCCCCCAGCGCCCACATCTCGCCCAAGGGTCCGAACGGCTTCAGCGGCGATCTGGCCAAGCTGGCCGACGAGCTGCACGTGATCGGGGTGAAGTCGGCGATCATGCCGATCCTCTACATCCCGGACCGCTTCACCGGCGCGGATCTGCGCCAGGCCGGCGCCCAGATGACCGCCGACGACTGGAAGTGGAACGCCGACTTCCTGAACGAGAAGGCCGCCGTGCTGAAGAAGGCCGGCATCGTCAGCGGCTACCACAACCACAATTTCGAGTTCGCGCCGCTGGGTGACACGAATGGCATGGAGATCCTGCTGAAGGGCACGGATCCGAACCTGGTCACCTTCGAGATGGACGCCGGCTGGGTCACGGCCGCGGGCCAGGACCCGTTCGCCCTGCTGAAGGCCTATCCGGGCCGCTTCACCCAGATGCACGTCAAGGACATCAAGCCGACCACCAAGGCCAATTTCGTCCTGCAGCAGGATCCGACCGAGGTCGGCGGCGGCATGATCGACTGGAAGAGGCTGCTGCCTGCCGCCTATGGCACCGGGGTCCGGGGTTTCTACTACGAGCAGGAGCCGCCGTTCGCCCACGCCCGGCTGGAGTCGGCCAAGATCAGCTACGACTACCTGGCCAAGGTGGTCGCCTGATGAGCCTGCGACTGGCCATGGTCGGCGGCGGACCGGGCTCGTTCATCGGGCCCGTGCACCGCATGGCCGCCGAGCTGGACGGCCGCATCCGACTCGTTGCCGGGGTATTCAGCCGCGACCCGGCCAAGAACGCCAAGGCGGCCGCCGACTGGGGCGTCGCGCCTGACCGGGTCTATCCGGATCATCACGCGATGATCGCGGCCGAACGGGCGCGGGGCGATGGTGTCGACCTGGTCTCGGTCGTCACGCCCAACCACCTGCATTTCGACGTTTCGGCCGCCGCGCTGCGGGGCGGCCTGCATGTGATCAGCGACAAGCCCGCGACCCTGAACCTGGCCCAGGCGCGGGAGCTGGCCGAGGTGGTCGCCGCCTCGGGCAAGCTCTATGGCCTGACCTACACCTACACCGGCTATCCGATGGTCCGCGAGGCGCGCGAGATCGTGGCGCGCGGCGATCTGGGCGCCGTGCGCAAGGTGGTCGTCGAGTATTCGCAGGGCTGGCTGTCGAAGCCGCTGGAGCGCGACGGCGACAACAAGCAGGCCAGTTGGCGAGCCGATCCCGCCCAGTCGGGCGTCGGCGGCTGCATCGGCGACATCGGCGTGCACGCCTTCAACATCGCCGAGTTCGTGACCGGCGTTCGCGTCGAGCGCCTGTGCGCCGACGTCTCGACCATCGTGCCCGGGCGAGGCCTGGACGACGACTGCAATGTGCTGCTGCGGTTCGAGGGCGGCGCGCGGGGCGTGCTGATCGCCTCGCAGGTCTCGGCCGGCGCGCGCAACGGCCTGACCCTCAGCGTCTATGGCGAGAAGGGCGGCCTGACCTGGTCGCACGAGGATCCCAACTTGCTGACCCTGGACTGGCTGGACGGCCCCAGCCAGGTGCTGCATGCCGGCTCGGGCTATCTGGGCGCGGCCGCCCGCGCTGTGACGCGGCTGCCGACGGGACATCCGGAAGGCTTCATCGAGGCCTTCGCCAACATCTATCGCGACTTCGCCGACGCCATCGCGAGCGGCCAGGGCGGCGGGTTCGTGCCCGACATCGCGGAGGGCGTGCGCGGCATGGCCTTCGTCGAGCGCGCCGTGGCGGCCAGCCGGGACGACGCGGGCTGGGTCACGCTTGAAGGAGCAGGGCGATGAAGACGCTCAAGGGGCCGGCCATCTTTCTGGCCCAGTTCATCGGCAGCGAGCCGCCGTTCGACAAGCTGGAGACTATGGCCAAGTGGGTCGCGGAGCTCGGCTATGTCGGCGTGCAGATGCCGACCGGCGGCGCGGACTCGTTCTTCGACCTGGCGCTGGCGGCGGAAAGCCAGACCTATTGCGACGACATCGCCGGCCTGCTGGCCGGACATGGCCTGCGGATTACCGAGCTGTCGACCCACCTGCAGGGCCAACTGGTCGCGGTGCATCCGGCCTATGACGAGCTGTTCGACGGCTTCGCCCCGCCGGAGCTGCGCGGCAAGCCCAAGGAACGCCAGGAATGGGCCGTGGGACAGGTCAAGGCCGCCGCCGTCGCCAGCCGGCGCCTGGGGCTGAAGGCCCACGCCACCTTCTCGGGCGCGCTGGCCTGGCCGTACTTCTATCCTTGGCCGCAGCGGCCCGCGGGCCTGGTCGAGGAAGCCTTCGCCGAATTGGGCCGCCGCTGGAAGCCGATCCTGGATGTCTTCGACAACGAAGGCGTCGACGTCGCCTACGAGATCCATCCGGGCGAGGACCTGCACGACGGCGCGACGTTCGAGCGGTTCCTGGACGAGGTGGGCGGCCACCCGCGCGCCAACATCCTCTACGACCCCAGCCACTTCGTGCTGCAGCAGCTGGACTATCTGGCCTACATCGATCGCTATCACGAGCGGATCAAGGCCTTCCACGTCAAGGACGCCGAGTTCCGGCCGACGGCTCAGTCGGGCGTCTATGGCGGCTATCAGGGCTGGGTCGATCGGCCGGGGCGTTTCCGTTCGCTGGGCGATGGCCAGGTGGACTTCAAGGCGATCTTCTCCAAGCTGGCCCAGTACGACTATGACGGCTGGGCGGTGCTGGAATGGGAGTGCGCCCTCAAGCATCCCGAGCAGGGCGCCCGCGAAGGCGCGCCGTTCATTCGCGACCACATCATCCGGGTCACGGACAAGGCGTTCGACGATTTCGCCGGCAGCGGGTCCGACGCCGGCCGCAATCGCCGGCTACTGGGCCTGTAGGCCACCGCCCTTTCTGACGGAGAGCACCCTCGATGAAGTTCCAGCTTACGCTCGCCGCCATCGTGGCCGGGGCAATCCCGGCCGCCATGGCGACCAGCGCCGTCGCCGCGCCCTCGGGGCAGCAGGTGTTCGAGCAGCGCTGCACGGTCTGCCATTCGTTGCAGCCCCAGCCGGGCAAGATGGGCCCGCCGCTGGCCGGGGTCGTCGGTCGCAAGGCCGGGACCGCGCCCGGCTTCGCCTACAGCGCCGCGATGAAGGCCTCGGGCATCACCTGGACGCCTGACCAGCTGGACGCCTTTATCAAGGCCCCAGGCAAGACTGTGCCGGGGACCAAGATGCTGCTGGGCGCGCCGAACGCCGACGACCGCGCCGCCGTGATCCAGTATCTGGGCTCGCTGAAGAAATAGCCCTTGGAAGCTCTGACGGCGCCTAGAGCATTTCCCGATCCGGATGGATCGGTGAAATGCTCCAAGTTTTTGATTTAGAGCCCTTTTTATCCGACTGATCGTTTCGATCAGGTCGGAAAGGGCTCTAGCGCGCCGTCAGCTCCTGGATCTGGATGTCCTTGAACTCGATCGGGTGGCCCTCGCTCTGCAGGGCGATGTAGCCCTCGGTCACCGGCTGGGCACCGCGCGCCAGGATGTAGGGCTTGGCGCCGCCCGCGACGGTGTCGTCGGGATCCAGGGTGGCGTCCGCATAGTGGTGGACCGCCACGCCGTTGATCTTCTGGGTGATCTCGCCGTTCGGCAGGACGTCGAGTTCGGCCTGGACCCAGGTCCCGTTCGGGATGGTCGGGGCGTTGGCGGGGACCGTGCAGTGCTCTTTGACCTTGGCGCCGTCGATGGTGATGGTGATCCCCGGCGTACAGACCGCGCCGGTGGGACGGGGCGCGTCGCCATCCTTGCCGAGCAGCTGGAACTCGACCGAGACCGGGAAGGGCTGGTCGACCGTCATGCTTTCCGGGCTCTGGCTGAGAAACATGATCCCGCTGTTGCTGCGCGCCCAGGCCGGCGTGTCCGGCAGGCCGCCTTCGGTGAGGAAGCGGTAGGTCAGGCGCAGGCGATAGGCCTTGAACGGGGTCTTGTAGAACAGGTGTCCGAACTGGCCGTCCAGCTTGTCGTAGCCGGCGTAGGACACCCGGATCGCGCCATGGTCGACCACGAAGGTGTCGCGATAGTTCTCGCCGGCGGGATGCTTGGCGACCTTCGGCGTCCAGCCGTTCAGGGTCTTGCCGTCGAACAGGGGGCGCCACGGCCCGGCCTTGGGCTCCTGGGCGCTGGCGGCGACGCTCGCGCAAAACGCCAGGCCGCCCAGCAGCAATCCGGCGGCGAGGCGGCGAGTCCGAACGGTTGGTCTGCTCATGGTGTCCTTGTTCCTCCCTGTGACACGACGATTTTGACGTGAAATGCCGAGCTTTCTTGCAATGTAACCCATTTCATGGAAGCCTCCAGGCAAGAATGAAGGGGTCGCCGAGGTCGGGGCGTCGCGTTGCTTAAAGCTTCCGGCGTGGTCCATCGAGCGTCCGCGCAAGGGAGCGAACATGGCCAATCTGAACGGCCGCGCGCGTCGAAAGAACACGTACGACGCCATCGTGGTGGGTAGCGGTATTACCGGCGGCATAGCCGCCAAGGAGCTGACCCAGAAGGGCCTCAAGGTTCTGGTCCTGGAGCGGGGGCGCATGGTCCGTCACCTCGAGGACTATCCGACCGCCGTCCTCGATCCCTGGCAGACAAAGTACCCGCAGGGACAGCTGCCGCAGGCCGAGCTGGCCGCGCACTATCCGGTGCAGCGCCGCACCAACTACACGATGACGGAATACACCCAGCACTTCTTCGTCCGCGACGACGAGAACCCGTATTCCGAGGAAAGCCGCTTCGACTGGATCCGGGGCTATCACGTCGGCGGCCGCTCGCTGACCTGGGGGCGCCAGAGCTATCGTCACAGCCCGATCGACTTCGAGGCCAACGGCCGCGAGGGGATCGGGGTCGACTGGCCGATCCGCTACGAGGACCTGGCTCCCTGGTACGAGCACGTCGAGCGCTTCATCGGCGTGTCAGGCCAGCGCGAGGGCCTGGCCCACTTCCCCGACGGCCACTACCAGCCGCCGATGGAAATGAACTGCGTAGAGAAGGCCTTCAAGGCCAAGTCCGAGGCGCGCTTTCCCGAGCGCCGGGTCTCGATCGGCCGGGCGGCGCACCTGACCGAGCCGACCGAGGAGCAGCTGAGCCTGGGTCGCACCAAGTGCCAGTTCCGCAACATGTGCATCCGCGGCTGCCCGTTCGGCGGCTACTACAGCTCAAATTCCGGTGGGCTGGTGGCGGCGGAACGCACCGGCAACATGGTGATCCGGCCCAACTCGATCGTCACCGAGCTGATCTATGACGAGAAGGCGGGCAAGGCGACCGGCGTGCGCATCCTGGACGCCGAGACGAAGAAGGACGAGGAGTTCTACGCCGACGTCGTGTTCCTGTGCGCCTCGGCCTTCAACTCGACCTGGATCATGATGAACTCGACGAGTTCGCGGTTTCCCAATGGTTTCGGCAACGCCAGCGACCAGCTGGGCCGCAATGTCATGGACCACCATCTGGGCGTGGGCGCGACCGGCGAGGCGCCCGAGTTCGCCGACATGTATTATTCGGGGCGGCGGCCGAACGGCATCTACGTGCCGCGCTTCCGCAACCTGGGCGACGCGGCCACCAAGCGCAGCGACTATCTGCGCGGCTTCGGCTACCAGGGCGGCGCCTATCGGGCGGGCTGGGACCGGGATCTGGGCAATCGCGCCCAAGGCGCCAAGGGTTTCGGCGCGAGCCGCAAGGCCGCGCTCAGCCAGCCTGGTCCTTGGACCATGGGGCTGGGCGGTTTCGGCGAGATCCTTCCCTACGAGGACAACCGCGTCACCCTGAACCGAGACGTGAAGGACGCGTTCGGCCTGCCGACCCTGACATTCAACGTCACCATCCGCGAGAACGAGATCGCCATGCGCCGCGACATGCAGAATGCGGCGGCCGAGATGCTGGAGGCGGCGGGCTTCAAGAACGTCCAGGGCAAGGATGGCGGTTACGCGCCAGGCCTGGGCATCCACGAGATGGGCACCGCCCGCATGGGGCGCGATCCCAAGACCTCGGTGCTGAACGCCCACAACCAGGTCCACGAGTGCAAGAACGTCTATGTCACCGATGGCGCGGCCATGACCTCGGCCTCGTGCGTGAACCCGTCCCTGACCTACATGGCGCTGACGGCGCGGGCCGCCGACCATGCGGTCAAGGCTCGCAAGCGGGGAGACCTGTGATGCTGAACCGACGCGATGCAATCCGTGGCTTGGCCCTGGCGGTCGGGGTTGGAGCTTCCGGCTGGGCCGAGCGCGCCCTGGCCGCCGCCGCGCCCGCCCCGGCCCTGACCTGGACCCCTACCGCCCTGACGCAGGACCAGGCCCGGCTGCTGGACGTGGTCGCCGAGCTGATCATCCCGGCGACGGACTCCCCCGGCGCGCGCGCGGCCGGCGTGCCGCAGTTCATCGACCGCGCGGTCGGCGACTACTACGAGAAGAGTCAGGTGGAACAGCTGCTGGGCGGGCTGGCGCGCATGGACGCCGACGCCCGCGCGGCGCATGGCGACGCCTTCGTCGCGCTGGCTCCCGAGCATCAGGTCGCGCTGCTGACGACCTATGACCAACAGGCTGGTGTCGCGCGAGGCCAGAACCAGTCCCACTTCTTCACGGCGCTGGAGGACATGGTGACGGTGGGCTACTTCACCTCCGAAGCCGGCGCGACCATGGCCTTGCGGTATGATCCCGTTCCCGGCGCGTACCACGGTTGCGTGCCGCTCTCCGAAGTCGGCCGAGCCTGGGCGACGCGCTAGTCGAGCAGTCGCAGGAAGTTGACCAGCGGCGGGGCGATGTCGTCGCCGCGCCAGGCCAGCCCCGTCTCCAGCTCGGGCGCCTGGCCCGCCAGCGGAACGTAGCGGACGCCGGTCCGAGCCAGGTTGCGCAGGGACGCCGGCACCAGGGCGATCCCCAGGCCGCTCGACACCAGGCTGATGATCGTCTGCATCTGGATGGCCTCCTGGACGATCCGCGCCCGTCCGCCCAGGGCGGTGAAATAGCCGGTGACCAGGTCGTGGAAGGCCGGGGCGACCTGTCTGGGGAACAGGATCAGCGGCGAGGCCAGCACCTCATCGGGGGACAGCGCCTCGGCGTCGCCGATGCGTCCGGAGTCGATCCAGGCGCTTGGAACAGCGGCCACTAGAGGTTCGCGCAGCAGCCGGCGATAGCTCAACGACAGTGGCAGCGGCTGTTCGGCCGACGGGATGATGATGCCCGCGTGCCGCTCGCCGTTCACCAGCGCGGGCAGCTGCACGTCGCTGGTGGCTTCGACCAGCTGGATCTCGACATTGGGGAAAGCCTGGGAATACCGCCGCACCAGGGACGGCAGGACGCTGTAGTCGGCCGTGCTGACGAACGACAGCGACAGCCGTCCGGTCTGGCCGTCGCGGATGCCGCGCGCGAGGGTGGGCAGGTCGTCGAGGCTGGACAGGACCTCCAGCACGTGCGGCAGCCACTGCTCGCCCAGCGGCGTCAGCCGCACGTTGCGCTTGGTGCGGGCGAACAGCGGGGCGCCCAGCACACGTTCCAAGCTCATGATCGACTGGCTCAGCGGCGGCTGGGTCATGTGCAACCGTTCCGCGGCGCGACCGAAATGCAGGGTTTCGGCCACGGCGGCGAAATGGCGGAGTTGCCGAACGTCCATTTGATATCTCGCACGACTTAGTGCGCTCTTACTAATATATTTTGCGGACGGATTGAATGGCCGTAAAAGACCACACCGCCGACATTGAGATTTCCCATGCCTCCCTATCGCTCTCGCACCTCCACCCACGGCCGCAACATGGCTGGCGCTCGGGGCCTCTGGCGCGCCACCGGCATGAAGGACGAGGACTTCGGCAAGCCGATCATCGCGGTGGCCAACAGCTTCACCCAGTTCGTCCCGGGGCACGTGCACCTGAAGGACCTGGGCCAGCTGGTCGCTCGCGAGATCGAGGCCGCCGGGGGCGTGGCCAAGGAATTCAACACCATCGCCGTGGACGACGGCATCGCCATGGGCCACGGCGGCATGCTGTACTCGCTGCCCAGTCGCGAGCTTATCGCCGACAGCGTCGAGTACATGGTCAACGCGCACTGCGCCGACGCCATCGTCTGCATCTCGAACTGTGACAAGATCACGCCCGGCATGCTGATGGCCGCCATGCGTCTGAACATTCCGGTGGTCTTCGTCTCGGGCGGTCCGATGGAGGCCGGCAAGGTGCAGGTGAAGGGCGCGATCCGGGCGCTGGACCTGGTCGACGCCATGGTCGTCGCCGCCGACGACAAGTACACCGACGAGGAAGTGACCGCGATCGAGAAGGCCGCGTGCCCGACCTGCGGCTCGTGCTCGGGCATGTTCACGGCAAACTCGATGAACTGCCTGACCGAGGCCCTGGGTCTGTCGCTGCCTGGCAACGGCTCGGTCCTGGCCACCCACGCCGACCGGGAAGCCCTGTTCAAGGAAGCCGGCCGCCTGATCGTCGATCTCTGCCAGCGCTGGTACGAGCAGGAAGATCCCACGGCCCTGCCGCGCGGCATCGCCACGCGGGCGGCGTTCGAGAACGCCATGAGCCTGGACATCGCCATGGGCGGCTCGACCAACACTGTGCTCCACTTGCTGGCCGCCGCCAGCGAGGGCGGGGTCGATTTCGGCATGGCCGACATCGATCGCCTGTCGCGCCGCGTGCCGTGCCTGTCCAAGGTGGCGCCGGCCAAGGCCGACGTGCACATGGAGGACGTCCACCGCGCCGGCGGGGTCATGGCCATCCTGGGCGAGCTGGAGCGCGGCGGCTTGATCGACGCCACCCAGCCGACCGTCCACGCCACGACCATGGCCGAGGCGCTCGCCCGCTGGGACATCGGCCGCACCAACAGCGCCACCGCCCATGAGTTCTTCCGCGCCGCGCCGGGCGGCAAGCCGACCCAGATCGCCTTCAGCCAGGCGGCCCGCTGGGAGAGCCTGGACCTGGATCGCGAGAAGGGCGTCATCCGCTCGGTCGAGCATCCCTTCTCACAGGACGGCGGCCTGGCCGTGCTGTTCGGCAACCTGGCGCCCGAAGGCTGCATCGTGAAAACCGCCGGGGTCGACGACTCGATCCTGACCTTCAAGGGCGCGGCGCGCGTGTTCGAGAGCCAGGAGACCGCCGTCAGCGGCATCCTCGGCGGCCAGGTCAAGGCCGGCGAGGTCGTGGTCATCCGCTACGAAGGTCCCAAGGGCGGTCCGGGCATGCAGGAGATGCTGTACCCGACCACCTATCTGAAATCGAAGGGCCTGGGCGCGGCCTGCGCCCTGATCACCGACGGCCGATTCTCGGGCGGCACCTCGGGGCTGTCGATCGGCCACGTCTCGCCGGAAGCGGGCGAGGGCGGATTGATCGCCCTGGTCGAGACCGGCGACTCCATCCTGATCGACATCCCCAACCGGGGCATCACACTTGAGGCCTCGGACGAGGTCCTGGCCCAGCGCCGCGCCGCCCAGTTGGCGCGCGACAAGGACGCCTGGAAGCCCGCCGATCGCAAGCGCGAGGTCAGCCCGGCTCTGCGCGCCTACGCCGCCATGACCACCAACGCCGCCCGCGGCGCGGTGCGTGACGTGTCCCAGGTCGAACGTTCGAACTGATCGGGCGGGCCCCGGCGGCGCGTGTCGCCGGGGCCTTGCGCGGCAACGGATTCGCGTCTTCCGGCACGGCGAAAAGTTCTGGAGACGCGCCCGGAAAATCTGCGCCGGAGCCGACGGGCGATCGACGTCGCGCGACCCTAGATGAGGGGCGAGGGCGGCCGGGATGGAGGCCAGGATCCGACCGTTGGATCAGCCCTTCAGTCCCGGAGGGTTTCATGTCTTTCTCGCCAGCCGAAGATGCCGTGGATGCGGTCCATCCAGAGGCGGAACGTCCCGCCGTGTGGGCGGCGGTCGGCGCCCTGACCTTGGGTGTCTTCGCCCTGGTGACCTCTGAATTCCTGCCCGCCAGCGTCCTGACGCCCCTGGCGCGAGACCTGGGCGTCAGCGTCGGCGCGGCCGGCCAGGCGGTGACCGCCACCGCCGTGGTCGGAGCCTTCGCCGCCCCGCTGGTCCCGGTCCTGACCGGACGTCTGGACCGCCGCCTGGTCATGTGGGGCCTGATGGCGCTGCTGAGCCTGTCCAATCTGCTGACGATCTTCGCCGCCAATCTGCCGACTCTGTTGGTCGCCCGCGTGCTGCTGGGCGCCAGCCTGGGTGGGTTCTGGTCGATGGCCGCCGCCCTGGCCATTCGGCTGGTGCCGCCTTCCGGCATTCCCAGGGCGATGTCGCTGATCTTTACCGGCGTGTCGGTGGCCACCGTCTCGGCCGCGCCGATCGGCGCCTATGTCAGCGACACCCTGGGCTGGCGCGCGGCGTTCGTGATCGCCGGCGTGGTCGGCGCGGCGGCCCTGCTGACGCAGCTCCTAACCCTTCCGCGCCTGGCCCCGACCTCGGTTCCGCGCCTGGCGGGTCTGGTCGAGGTCGGGCGCCGGCCCGCCGTGGCGACGGCGTTGCTGGGCGTGCTGCTGGTCATCTCCGGCCACTTCGCCGGCTTCACCTATGTGCGCCCGGTGCTGGAGCAGATCGCCCATCTGGACGTGAAGGCCATTTCGCTGACCCTGCTGGCGTTCGGCGTGGCGGGTTTCTTCGGCAATCTGGCCGGCGCGGCCCTGGTTGGACGCGATCCGCGCCTGTCGGTTCTGAGCGGCGCGGCGCTGATCGCGGTGGCGGCCTTGGCCATCGTGCTGCTGGGGCGGTTCGGGCTGATCACAGCCGCCGCTCTGACCTTGTGGGGTTTCGCCTTCGCCATGCTGCCGGTCGGGTTCCAGTCCTGGGCGACCTCGGCGGCCCCAGATCAGGCCGAGCTGGCCGGCGGCCTGCTGACCTCGACCTTCCAGGTCGCCATCGCCGCAGGCGCGGTGCTGGGCGGCGTGCTGGTGGACCGGATGGGGCCGCTGAGCGCGCCGGCCTATGCGGCGGTGGCGGCCGTCGCGGCCGCTGGTCTGGTGCTCACGCTGCGCCGTCGAGCGGCGCGTGCGACGCCGGCGGCCCCGAAGGTCGCTTGCGAGGCCTGCTCCTGAGGCTCAGCCCAGGCTGGAAAGCGCCCGGTTCCAGGCCACTAGCGCCGGACCGGGCGCGAACGCCACCTCATCGGCCGTGACGATGAAGATCGTGTGGGTGGCGGCGTCGACGACCTGCTCGACGGCGCAGACGGCGCTGGCCAGCCCGCCCCGATAGATCGGCGCGCTCGGTTCGCGACGCCAGCGCTCGGGCGTGAAGCGTTCGGCCGCCCGGCGGCTGCTGGCGAACCGCAGCGCCTCGTCCTGGTCGGCCGAACCCAGAAGGGCGACGCCCAAATGCGGGCGGGTCAGCAGCGCGTCGTGACAGCCGGCTTGCTTGCGCACGCAGAACAGGAACCGGGGCGGCTCGACCGACAGGCCCGTGATCGAACTGACCAGCAGGCCGCGCGGGGTATCGCCGTCCCAGCAGGAAACGATGGCGACGCCGCTCGCCAGGTGCGCCAGCACCTCCTTGAAATCGACGGGAGATGTCGAGATCGATGGCGAGGGCGGAGCGGCGTCGTAGGGAGCCATCAGCTCAGCTCGCGGCCTTGGCCAGGCGCAGGTCACGCTCGGCGACCCGCGGACGGACCAGCGGGATCAGGTCGCGGCCATAGGCGATCGCGTCCTCCACCGGGTCGAAGCCCCGGATCAGGAAGGTCGAGACGCCCAGGTCATAGTAGTCCAGCAGGCTCTCGGCGACCTGTTCGGGCGTGCCCACCAGGCCCGTCGAGTTGCCCTGGGCGCCGGTGACGGCGGCGACGCCGGTCCACAGACGCTTGTCCAGGCGCGAGCCCTGGGCGGCGGCGTCCAGCAGACGCTGCGAGCCGGCGTTGGGCGGTCGGTGGCCGGTGGTGGCCAGGCCCGCGGCTTCACGCAGGGCCTTGGCGCGGGCGACGATATCGTCGGCGCGCTTCCAGGCGGCCTCCTCGGTGTCGGCGATCACGGGGCGCAGCGACAGCGAGAACCGCACTTGGCGGCCGTGTTTGGCGGCGGCCGCGCGGACGCGGGCGATGGTCTCGCGCACCTGGGCCTGGGTCTCGCCCCACAGGGCATAGATGTCCGCGTGCTTGCCGGCCACCGGGATGGCCGCGTCGGACGAGCCGCCGAAATAGATCGGGATGTGGGGCGCCTGCAGCGGCTTCACCGCGCCGAAGCCCTGGTCGACCTTGTAGTACTTGCCCGCGTAGTCGAACGGCTTGTCGCCGGTCCATTCGGCGCGGACGATGTCCAGGTACTCGCTGGTGCGGGCGTAGCGCTCGTCCTTGGTCAGGTGGTCGCCGTCCTTGGCCAGTTCCTCGTCCGAGCCGCCGGTGATGATGTGCACCGCGACGCGGCCGCCGGTGAAGTGGTCCAGCGTCGCCAGCTGGCGCGCGGCCAGCGTCGGCTGGGTGAAGCCGGGACGGTGGGCGATCATGAAGTTCAGTTTCTTGGTCACCGAGGCGGCGTGAGCCACGACCAGTTGGCTTTCCGGGCCGGTCGAGTGGAAGGCCACGAGGGCGCGGTCGAAGCCGCCTTCCTCGTGCACGCGGGCGGTCTTCTCGACGTACGAGACGTCGATGGCCGGGCCGGTCGGCGGATGGATCTCGGACGCGTGCTGCGTGCCGATGAAACCGATGAATTCGACGCTCATGGCGGGCTCCAGTCTTGTCGGGTTGATCCTAGGGGACGGCCTCGCCCGGCGATGAGCGAGGAGTTCTCAAGCGATTTATGCTGACGGCTCATCAGGCCGTGGCGCTTCACGCGGTGACGGGCGCGGCCTCCTTGCGAAGAGCGCGGACGACGGAGGGGCGGGCGAAGGCGCGGGCGGCCTTGGCGCTCCAGGCGGGATATTTTCCAGTGTCGATCTGGCGGCGCTCGGCCCAGCGCCAGATCACCAGGGCGTAGGCGTCGACGGCGCTGAAGCCGTCGCCCAGCAGCCAGGGGCCGGGGCCCTGGGCCAGGCGCTCGATGTCGGTCAGGGTGCGGGCGAAGCGCGCCTCGCCGGGCGTGGCCAGGGCCGCCTTGATCGCCTCGTCATCGGCGTAGCGCTCAGGGCGGGCGATCTGGGCGAAGGCGACGTGCACGGTGCTGGCGAACCAGCTCATCACCTCGTAGGCCTTGGCCAGCTTAAGCGGATCGGCCAGCGGCAGGAGCTCGCTGTGCGGATAGCGGTGGGCCAGGTAGGTGAGGATGGCCAGGACCTCGGTCACCGGCTGACCGTCGACCACCAGGGTCGGCACCCGGCCGCGCGGATTGACCTTGAGGTACTCGGGCTTGCGCTGGTCGCCGGCCGCTAGGTCCAGTCGGTTGGCGCCGTACGGGAGGTCGATCTCCTCCAGCGCCACCAGAGGGGCGAGGGATGAAGAACCGGGGGCGAAATAGAGCTGGAGAGTCATCGCCTGGCCTCAGATCACGTAGAAGCCGTGCGTGCCGTCGCGGGCCAGCTGATCGACCAGGCCGAACTCCCAGTCTAGATAGGCCTGCATCGCCTCGGCGGCGTTGTCCGTGCCCTCGTAGGGGCGCTTGTAGACGTCCGTCGGGGCGTTGGCGGCGCGGGTCAGGCCGGCCTCGACCGCGCGGCCGGCGGCGATCCAGCCCTCCGTGCCGCCGGCTAGCACCCGGATCGGACGATCGGTCACTTCCTCCAGCTCCGCCGCCGCCAGGGCGGCCAGCGCACCGTCGGGCGAGGTCAGGACGATGGCCTTGTCCTTAGGAAGCTGCTTCAGCGCCTCGGGCAGCTGGGCGCGGATGGCGAACCAGGCGCCCGGCACGTGGGCCTTGCGGTGGCGCGGGCTGGGGGCGAGGTCGACCACCACGACGGCCTCGTCGGCGATCGCCTGGGCCAGGTCGCGCGGCGACAGGGTCTCGACGCCGGGCAGGGCCGGGAGCCGCGCGGTCCAGGCGCCGGTCTCGAGCGCGGTATCGAAGCCCCCACTTGGTGCGAAAGGCTCCAGCACGAACACCTCCCAACCCAACTGGGCCAGCCACGAGGCGGTCATGTCGGCGCGCGGACCCAGGTCGTCGGCCAGGACGATGCGGCCGCCGCGCACGGGGGCGAAGACGTCGGTCTCCTGCACGAGCTGCCCGCCGGGCGCGGAGCGGAAGCCGGGCAGATGGCCGGCGGCGTACTCCTCGGGCGTGCGGACGTCGAAGCGGTAGAGGGTGCGGTCCTGGTCCTTGGCCAGGTCGGCCAGGCCCTGGGTGTCCAGGCGGCGGACGCCGGCGCGATAGGCGACGTCGCGGGCGCGGGCGCGGGCCTCCTCCAGCGTCTGCTCGCGCACCTCCGGGAACTTGCGCGACTGGCCGTGCTCCAGCGTCTGCTGAGCCAGGGTCCAGCCGATGGTGCCATTGCGCAGCGCGAAGACCGGGTTGGGCAGGCCGGCGTTCACCAGCGACTGGGCGCCGATCAGGCTGCGGGTTCGGCCGGCGCAGTTGACGATGATGGTGGTCGCGGGATCGGGCGCCAGCTCGCGGGCCCGCAGGACGAGTTCGGCGCCCGGCGTGCTGATGCCGCCGGGGATGCTCATCACCGCATATTCCTCGAACCGGCGGGCGTCGAGGATCACCTGGTCGGCCTTGGCGTCGATGCGCGCCTGGACCTCCTGGGCGGGCAGAGACGGGGTGTGCCGCCGCGCCTCGACCAGTTCGCCGAACGCCTTGCTGTAGGAATTGACGTCCTGGAACAGCTCGTAGCCAGTCGCGCGCCAGCCGCCGAGACCACCCTCCAGCGCATGGACGTTGGTGTAGCCCAGTGTCACCAGGCGTTCGCCGGCGGGCGCGACCAGGCCCTCGCCGTCGTCATAGAGGACGATCTTGGTGTCCTGGCGCGGGACGCGGTCCAGGATCTCGACCTCTAGCCGGGAGAGCGGCAACTGGGAGGCGAACAGGGGGTGCGCTTTGGCAAATGGGTCTTCCTCGCGCAGGTCCAGCAGGGCGATCTCGCGCCGGGCGATCAGGTCGCGGCGGACCTCTTGTGGGGTGACGACGGACAAGGTCATTCGGCGGCTCCATAGGCCAGGGCGCTGGCGCGATCGAACAGGAGGGGCGGTGGGACGTCGGCGTAGCCGGAGATGAAGGTCTTGGCCTTGCCCTCGGCGTCGTAGGTCGAGCGCTTCACCGTCCCGATGTCGGCGCCGTAGACGTGGATGCTGATCGAGGTGCGGTCGTCGAAGGCGTTGGTGACGCGGTGGATGTCGCCGACCGTTGGCGAGACCGCCTCGATCTGGCCGGGCTCCAGGCGATGGGCCACGCCGACCGCCGCCAGGGTTTCGCCGCGCCGTTCATAGGCTTGCGACAGCTCGGCCCCGCGCAGCACGCCCACCAGGCCCCACACGGTGTGATCGTGCACGGGCGTGGACTGGCCCGGACCCCAGACGAAGCTGACCACCGAGAACCGGCCGGCCGGGTCTCGGTGCAGCAGGTACTGCTGGTAGCGGATCGGATCCGGCTGGCTCTGCGCCTCGGGCAGCCAGTCGTCATTGGTAACCAGTTCGGCCAGCAGGACGCCGCCCTCCCGCAAGATCACGGCCTCGTCGCTGGTCTGGTCCAGCAGGTGGGAGAGGTCAGCGACGAAGTCGGAGAGACGGTGAGGGCGATGCTGGCTCATGGGGTCACAGCGCGTATTTGAGGGTGACGAGGACGGTCCGGGGATCGGGGTAGTTCAGCAGGTAGATCGCGGTGGACGGCGTGTAGGTGGAGCTGACCGGCTTCTGGGAATTGAGGATGTTGCGGACCGACAGGCTGACGGCCCAGCGCGGGTCGGGTGTCGTCCAGGTCGCGACCCCGTTCAGGAAGCCTTGCGAGGGGATGTTGTTCTGACCGCCGGCGGAGGGGGTCGCGCTGGTGACGATCCCGCTCTGCCATTGGGCGTTCAGGCCCAGGCGCAGCGCGCCCGGGATGTCGACCGGGAGATCGTAGGTCACGCCGCCGGCCAGGCTCCAGCGCGGCGAGTTCAGCAACCGGTTGCCGTCAGCGTTCACGCCCGCGCCGCCGGCGCCCTTGTAGTCGTCGTAGATCGCGTACAGCCAGCCGACGTTGAACTGGGCGCTGAGCCGCTCGGTCGGCCGCGCCTCGGTCTCCAGTTCGACGCCGTAGGTATGGGCCTTGCCGGCGTTGCCGCGACGACTGCCGACATAGGCCGGGTCGTAGAACGAGACCTGCAGGTTCTGGTAGTCGTTGTAGAAGGCGGCGAGATTGGCGCGCAGGCGCTGGTCCAGGAGCTGGGTCTTCAGGCCGGTCTCGTAGGTGGTGACGTCCTCCGGCGCGAAGGGCAGGATCGCCAGGTCCAGGCGCGTGGCGCGGTTGTCGAACCCGCCCGACTTGAAGCCCTTGGAGTAGCTGACGTACTGCAGGACGTCGGGCGTCCATTGGTACTGGGCCGACAGCTTGGGCGTGATCGCCGACCAGGTCTTGTCTGCGCTGCCCTTGATCGATTGGCCTGTCACCTGGCCCGCCAGGTTCAGCACCTTGTTGTCGAAGACGAACGCCTTCTCCTCGTTGGTCCAGCGCAGGCCGCCGGTCAGGGAGAGTTGCGGGGTCGCCTTCCAGGTCGCCTCGCCGAACACGGCGTAGGCGTCGGTGTTGGTGATGTTGTGGGCGCGGGCGAAATTGTAGTTGCCGGGCGTGACCGTCGGGTCGGTGTTCTGGGCGTTGCGGCGGCTGTAGCCGTCGCGCTGCACGAAGAACCGCTCGTGCAGATAGAACAGGCCGCTGGTGAAGGTCACGTCGCCGAAGTCGCCGTTCAGCTGGACTTCCTGGGTGACGTACTGATCGTTGTAGTGGATCAGGTTCTTCTGGATCAGCGCCGCTTCGCCGTCGTTGTCGTAGTTGACGGGGTTGAGGTTGAAGCCGCCATAGGCGGTGATCGACTTCAGCTTCAGGCGCTCGGACAGCGCGTACTGGACGCGTAGCGAGCCGCTGATCTGGTCCAGGTCCTGGGTCGGCTCGACTTCCGAATAGGAGCGGTCCTTGCGGAACACGCCGCCGGGCTGGTTCACCGGAATATAGCTGCGGGTGTCGCTGCGGTCGCGCAGGGCGTTGACCGTCAGCAAGACATCCACGGGCTCGCTCGGCGTCCAGCGCAGCTTGGCGCGGAAGGCGTCCAGATTGATGCGGTTAACGTCATGGCCGAGCGTCGGATCGTAGGCGGTCCCGTCGCGCTTGTGGTGGATGTAGGACAGGCTGCCCGACAGCTTGTCGGCGACCAGAGGGCCCTCGATCAGGGCGCGGACGTCGACGGCGCCGTAGTTGCCCAGGCCGACTTCCGCCTTGGCGCGCAGGGCCTGGCCCGGATCGCGAGTGATGATCCGCAGGGCGCCGGCGCTGGAGTTGCGGCCGTACAGCGTGCCCTGGGGACCGCGCAGCACCTCGATCCGTTCCAGGTCGTTGAACTCGACCATCGAGCCGATCTGGCGTGGGATGTAGACGTCGTCGACATAGACGGCCAGCACCGGCTCCTGGATCGGATCGGCCTCGCCGACGCCGCGCAGGGCATAGGTCTGGGTGGTGTGGCTGATCGTAACCCGGCTGATCGAGAGGTTCGGGATCTGGCCCGACAGGTCGCGGATGTTGTCGATCTTGCGGTCGGCCAGGACCTGCTGACCGAAGGCCGAGATGGCGATGGCGGTCTTCTGCAGGTCGGTGGCGCGACGTTCGGCGGTGACGATCACCTGCTCGACGGCGGGCGCGGCGCCGTCGGCGTTGGCCTCGGGCGCGGTCTCGGCCGCTCGGGCCGCGCCGGTGATCGCCAAGGCCGAGCTGAAGAGCAGCAGGTCGCGCAGATATAGTCTAGGCATTCTATTTATCCCCGATTTATTTCGTAGGGATTTGTCATCTGCGAGGTCTGTGCTCAACGAATATAAAATTCACAACAGGATAGATTTGCTCATATCGTGAATTCTGAACTTATCTATTTGTGATTCTAAGTTTTCTTGAGAAATGGCGTCAGCCGGCCGTCCCAGAGAGGCTTGACGTCCACCTTGCCGGGAATGACCTTGGCCGCCGCGAAGGCGTCCGCCACCGCCTGTTGCGAGGCGATCGCCGCGTCGCTGATCGGTTCCAGGATGTAGGGGGAACTGCGCTCGCGGAATTCCTGCTCGTAATAGGCCTGCTTGACGCCGGTGGCCTCGGTGCGGGCCTGGGCCCAGCGCGCGCCATCGGCGTTGATCCAGTCGAACACCTGGCTGTAGCGCTGGACGTAGTCGCCGATGGCCCGCAGCCGCGTCGGGTCGTCCAGGGCGTCCTGGGAGGCGGTGATCAGGTAGTTGCCCGAGAGGATTCCCTGGGCGTTGGTCAGCACTCGCGCCCCGGCCTCGCGGGCCTGGTAGACGATGACGCCGTAGATGATCCAGGCGTCCAGCGATCCGCTTTGGAAGGCGGCCAGGCCGTCCTGGGGCGACAGCGCCACGGGCGTGACGTCGGCCCAGGCCAGGCCGGCTTTCTCCAGCAGGCGCAGCAGGATGTAATGCGAGGTCGTGGCCTTCACATAGCCGATGCGCTTGCCCTTCAGCTGGGCGAAGTCCTGGACGGGCGACCCCTTGGGCACGAGCACGACCTGGTTGTTCACGTCGCCGCGCAGCACGCCGACGATGCGGACAAGGTTGCCCGGATGGCCGGCGACGAAGATCGGTGGGATCTCGCTCATGCCGCCGAAATCCAGCGCCTTGGCGTTGATCGCCTCGGCGATCAGGTTGCCGCCGGCGAACTGGGTGCGGGCCAGCTTGTACGGCGGTGGCGCGATCCCGGCCTTGTCGAAGAAGCTCTCGGGATTGCCGCGATAGGTCGCCACCCGCAGGGTCAGGTCCGACAGGTCGCCGGAGGGCGTCTGGGTCTTGGGCGAGCAGGCGGCGAGTCCGGCGATGGACAGGCCCCCGAGCATCAGGCCCCGGCGGGACAGGGAAAAGTCGGTCATCAGTCGAACAGGTCCGGCTCTTCTTCGGTGACGACGTCCCAATAGGGCTGGAAGGCCCAGACGCCGCCCGTCTCCGTGCCGACCTGGCCGGCGGTGTGCTTGGCCACCTCGGGTGGCATCGGCTTGGTCGGGCCAGCGGCCTCGGCCAGGAGCTGGGTCTGGCAGGCGTTCTCGAGCGCGAGATAGCGCCATACCGCCGCCTCGACCGACTGGCCGACGGTCAGGATGCCGTGGTTCTGCAGGATCACCGCCTTCTTGGGGCCCAGCGCCTTGGCGATCTTCTGGCCCTCGCTGGTGTCGAGCACGACGCCGGAGAACTCCTCGAACAGGGCGTGATCCTCGTAGAAGGCCGCCGAGTCCTGGGTCAGCGGATCCAGCAGGCGGCCCAGGGCCGACCAGGCCTTGCCGTAGAGGGAGTGCGAATGGGCGGCCGCGACCACGTCGGGGCGCGCCTCGTGCAGCTGCGAGTGGATGGCGAAGGCGGCGCGGTTCAGGCGGGGCGGGACCTTGGCCGGCGGCTGGACGATCTCGCCGTCATGGCTGACCAGCATCAGGTCCGAGACCTTGATCCGGCTGAAATGGACGCCGAACGGATTGACCCAGAAGTGGTCGGTCAGCTCGGGATCGCGGGCGGTGATGTGGCCCGCGCCGCCCATGTCGAAGCCGTAGCGGCCGAACAGACGATACGAGGCCGCCAGGCGCTGCTTGCGATACAGGCGCTCGGCCTCGACCGTCGGCTGGCGCGGGATCTCGCGGGTCCCGAATTCGGGCAGGATAGTCTCGATCTTGGCGGGGTGCGGCGCGGCGGACGCGAAGTCCTTCGCCGAGGGGATGGCGGTCATCCGTTGAGGTCCTTCAGTAGCCGCGCGACAGGTCGACGACGCCGGCCAGGGGCGCGCCGGACCGGAAGCGGGCCAGGTTCTCGGCGAACTGGGTCGCCAGGTTGATGCGGGTGTCGGGCGTGTGCACCGAGGTGTGCGGCGACAGGCGCACCTTGGGGTGGCCATAGAACGGATGGGCGTCCGGCAACGGCTCGGGGAAGGTGACGTCCAGGCTGGCGCGGCCGACCCGGCCCTCGTCCAGCGCCGCCAGCAGCGCCTCGTCGTCGATCAGGGCGCCGCGAGCGATATTGATCAGGTGCAGGCCAGGCTTGGCGTGCAGCAAGAGGTCGCGATTGACGATCCGCTCGGTCTGCGGCGTCGCCGGCGCGGCGAGGACCACGTGGTCACTGCGCTCGAACAGGGTCTTGAGGTCTGCCACCCGCTCGACGCCCGGCACGGGAATGGGGGCGTCAGAGCGACGGACGGCCAGGACGTTGATCCCCAGCGCCTGGGCGCGTGGGGCCAGGGCCTCGCCGATCGCACCGAAGCCGACCAGGCCCAGGGTCGAGCCGGCGACCAGCTTCAGCTGCTGCGGCGCCCAACGGTGAGCGCTGTCGATCCAGATGTCGGGCAAGCGCTTGGCCTCGGCCAGGATCGCGGCCAGGGCGAACTCGGCCAGGGCGACGGCCGACGAGCCGCGCGCCGAGGTGACGACGGGCCCCTCGAACAGCCAGTCCGGATAGAAGTCGATGCCGACCGAGACCAGCTGCACCCAGCGCACGTCGAACGGCCAACCGGGCGGCGGCCGGTCGGGCAGGACGCCGCCGGCTTTCCGGAACGGCGCGGCGACCAGCACCTTGGCCCGTGGCGGCAGGGGCGTGGTCAGACCCGGCGGAACGGCGACGATGTCGGCGTCGGCGACGTGCTGGGCGAAGACGCTGTTGAACACCTCGGGCAGTTGGCTGGCGACGACGATGCGGCTCATCTGGCGACCCCCGAAGCAGCCGGGGAGGCGAACGCCGCGCGGCCGGCGCTGGTCAGCACGACATCGGCCTGGGGCGTGTGGACGCGGCCGCACAGGACGTCGCGGTGGTGGCGCTCCAGCGGATTGAGGCGTGTCAGGCCCGGATTGCCGGTCAGCTTCAGGGCCTTCTCGACGACGGTAATCGCGTTCTCGGTGACCAGGTGCTTGACCAGGCTGGCCTCGACGCCGTCGACCTCGCCGCGCGCGGCGGTGTCCAGCAGGACGCGGTTGGACAGCAGCAGGCCGTCGATCTCGCCGACCGCTTCCTGGAAGCGGGGCAGGGTCGAGAGCGTCGCGCCCAGGTTGGCCGGCTTGCGATTGGCCAGGAACTCGACCAGCCAGTCTCGGGCAGCGCGGGCGACGGCGTCGTAGATGGCCGAGGTCAGCACCGCCGACCAGGCCGCGAAGCTGGCCGGATAGGGCGGCGGCGCGCCGACGGGCTGCGGGTCCAGGGCGTGGTCCAGCGGGACCAGAACGTCCTCGAACACCACGTCGTGGCTGGCGCTGGCGCGCAGGCCCAGGTGATCCCAGGTTTCTTCGATCACCACGCCCGGGCTGTCGGCGCGGACCAGCCAGCCGCCGACCAGAGGTTCGGCGTCGTCGCTGCGGGCCCAGACCACGAACCAGGTCAGGTTGGTCGAGCCCGTCGAGTAGATTTTTCGGCCGCTGATCCGCCAGCCTTCGGGCGTGCGGCGGGCGATGGTCGCCGGCAGGCCGCCACGGGCGGGCGTGCCGAGGTCTGGTTCGACCCGCAGGGCGTTGATCAGGGCGCCGTGCTCGATCGCCTCGCCGATCACCCGCTGCTTCAGGTGCTCGGGCCAGCCCGAGCGGCCCTCGACCGAGGCGTGGAACAGGTACTGCATGACCAGGACCAGCGCCGTCGCCGGTTCGCCCCGGGCCACGGCGGAAACCACCTTCAGCGCCGTCGGCAGGTCGGCTTCCAGCCCGCCCAAGCGCGCGGGTGCGGTCAAGGCCAACAGGTTCGCCGCGTGCAGGCGACGGAAGTTGTCGGCCGGAAAGCTGGCCTCGCGATCATGCTGGGCGGCCGTGTCGGCGAACGCTTCTGTCAGGCCCGGCAGGATCGTATCGAGGTCGGGTAATTTCGCCTGTGCTTCAAAGCGATGCGCCGGCGCGTTCACAGCACGACCTCGCCGGTCGGGAAGGCCACCAGATGACCTTCGCCGTGCGCCGGGGCGCTCTCGACGCCCAGGTGGCCCAGCAGGCGGCGACGGATGATCTGGAAGCGGGCGTCCGGGGCGCGGGGGCGCTCCAGATCGATGCGCTCCTCGGCGGCGATGCGACCCTTGTCCAGCACCAGCACGCGGTCGGCCAGGGCGATGGCCTCGTCGACGTCGTGGGTGACCAGCAGGACGGCGGGAGCGTGCTCGCGCCACAGCGACAGGACCAGCTCGTGCATCTTCAGGCGGGTCAGGGCGTCCAGCGCCGCGAACGGCTCGTCCAGCAGCAGCAGGCCGGGTTCGCGGACCAGGGCGCGGGCCAGGGCGGTGCGCTGCGCCTCGCCGCCCGAGAGCGTGCCGGGCCAGGCGTCGAGGCGATGACCCAGGCCCACCTCCTTCAGCGCCGCCTCGGCGCGGATCCGGACGTCGGCGCCCGAAAGACCCAGCGCGACGTTGCGCCAGACCTTCTTCCACGGCAGCAGCCGGGCGTCCTGGAACACGACCGCGCGAGCATCAGGCGTCTTCACGTCCTGGCCCGTGGCGGAGTCGAGGCCGGCCAGGGTGCGCAGCAGGGTGGTCTTGCCCGAGCCGCTGGCGCCCAGCAGGGCGACGAACTCGCCCGGCGCGATCGACAGGTCCAGGCCGTCGATGACGGTGTTTTCGCCGAAGCGGCGGACGAAGTTCCTGAGCTGTACGGCGGGCTCGGCGGCCTGTTCGACGGAGCGGGATACGGCCGGGCGGCGCAGGCGCGGTTGCGGGGTGGCCATGGTCATTGCTCCACGAGGCTGGGGCGCCACGCCAGCGCCTTGCGCTCCAGCGTGCGGACGAGAGCGTCGGCGCCGAGGCCGAGCAGGGCGTAGACGACCAGGCAGACGACGATGATGTCGGTCCGCATGAAGTCGCGAGCGTTGTTGACCAGGTAGCCGAGGCCGGCCTGGGCGTTGATCTGTTCGGAGATCACCAGCACCAGCACCGAGACGCCCAGGGCGTAGCGCAGGCCGACGAAGAACGAGGGGAGGGCGCCGGGCAGGATCACCTCTCGCACCAGGCTCCAGCCCTTGAGGCCGAAGCTGCGGGCGGCCTCGACCAGGCGGACGTCGACGCCCCGGATGCCGGCGAACAGGTTGAGATACAGCGGGAAGGTCGCCGAGACGGTGATCAGCAGGATCTTCGGCGTCTCGCCGATGCCGAACCAGACGATGAACAGCGGCGTCAGGGCCAGCACCGGGATGGTCCGCTTGATCTGCATCAGCGGGTCGACCAGCGTCTCGCCCCAGCGCGACAGGCCAGACACCAGGCCCAGGGTCACCGCCACGACCAAGGCTATGCTCAAGCCCGCGCCGGCCCGGGCCAGCGAAACCAGCAGGTTCTTGGGCAGCTCGCCCGAGGCGGTCAGGGTCCAGAAGGTCTCCAGCACCGTGGACGGCGCGGCCAGCACCCGCGGCGGGATCACGCCGGCGCGCGCGCCCAGCTCCCACAAAGCCAGCAACAGGACGGGAGAAAGCCAGCGGGCTCGGGCCAGATCGGGCCACCGCCACGGCCTAGCTTCAGAAATTCTGTAGGTCGTCGCCAGAGACACTGCGGTCCTCTCTCGTCGGAAACCGTTGCGACGCAAGCGCCGCGGGTCCACAGAGAAGGACGTTGAATTCCTACTTGATCAATAGACTTATCCTCACATAGCTTATTAGCAAATCTCAAGAGGCCGCCGATGGTGACCAACCTGCCGACCGAACTGCTGCGGAGCTTCGTGGCGATCGTCGACTCCGGCTCGATGCTGCGCGCGACCGAGCGGGTGTTCGTCACCCAGTCGGCGCTGAGCCTGCAGATGAAGCGCCTGGAGGAGACGGTGCTGACGCCGCTGTTCCATCGGGAGGGGCGGCGGCTGGTGCTGACGCCCGCCGGCCAGACCCTGCTGCCCCGGGCGCGGGAGATCCTGGCCCTGAACGACCGGGCGGTGGTGGCGCTGACGGGCGACGCCCTGGCCGGGCCGGCGCGGGTCGGCGTGGTGCAGGACTTCGCCGAGACCCTGCTTTCGGGCGTTCTGGCGCGGTTCGCTCAGCTCAATCCCGACACCCAGCTGCAGGTGCGGGTGGCGGGGTCGCCAGAGCTCCTGGGCCTGCTGGAGGCCGACCGATTGGACGTGGTGCTGTGCATGGGCGCGGCGGATGACCCCCGCGCCGCCCGCGTGGTGCCGATGGTCTGGCACGGCGAGACGGTGCTGGCCGAGAGCGACGTCCTGCCGATCGCCATCCTGGAATCGCCGTGCCGCTTCCGCGACGCCACCCTGGCGGCGCTGGAGCGTGACGGGCGGCCGTTTCGGGTGGCGCTGGAGACGCCCAGCCTATCGGCGCTGCGCGCGGCGGTGCAGGCGGGCTTGGCGGTGACCTGCCGCACGTCGCTGTTCCTGCCGGACCGCGCGCCCCTGGCCAGCAACCGCCTGCCGCCGCTGCC
This sequence comes from Caulobacter segnis, assembly GCF_019931575.1. Taxonomy (NCBI): domain Bacteria; kingdom Pseudomonadati; phylum Pseudomonadota; class Alphaproteobacteria; order Caulobacterales; family Caulobacteraceae; genus Caulobacter; species Caulobacter segnis. The sequence continues at coordinate 2,247,721 of NZ_CP082923.1, forward strand.
GGACGTGGCCTATGTCCAGCGGACCAACGACACGCCTCACGCCTCGATCGCCAAGCTGGCCCAGCTGATCCACGCCGCGGCGCTGGACCTCTAGGCGCCGACGGCGGCCAAGACGCCTTGCGCCACCCTGACCGTCTGGCCGCGGATGTCCGGCACGGCGGTGATCTCCCACGACGCGCCGCGCGAGGCCGGGCCGACGGCCAGCAGGGTCGGCGAGGCCTGGCCCGACACGTCGCGCACCCGGCTGTCGTCATCGACATCGAACCCCAGACGCAGCGGATCGGGGCGGGCCAGACCCCGGCGGACCAGGTCCTGAATCAGCGGATCGGTCGAGGCCAGCACGTCGCTGGTCGGGCCGGTGCAGTTGATCACCGAGGCGGCGCGGAAGACATAGCCGCCCTGTTCATTACGGCCGCGCCACCGGCAGAGGGCGAAACCGTCGGGTTGCAACGCCACGCTCCGGATCTTGCCCGCGGCCAGGGTCAGCTGGCCCGTGGCGCGCATGGCGCCGATGCGGCGGGCGACGAGGGGCGCCAGGCGATGGCGATGGATCTCCCAGAACGGGCGGGCATGGCGCAGGAAGGCCTGCTTCTCGGCCACGCTCCAGTTGCGCCAAAGCGCCTGGGTCACCGGGCGGGTCGCGTCGATGGCGGTGCGCCAGCCGTATCGCGCCGCCGCCGCCCGTAGCCAGGCGAACGCCTCCAGCGGGGAGAGGGTCTCGGGCGGCGGCGCGGGCAGGACCAGCGGCGGCGCGCCATCGTGTTCCAGCGGCGCCAGGCCGCGCCGCGACAAGGCCAGCATCGGCCGGCCGTGCTGGGCGTCGTTCAGCGACAGGGCCACGTCGACCATGGTCAGGCCCGTGCCGATCAGCAACACTGGTCCCGGGGGCAGGTCGGCCGCGTTCCAGCGCCAGGGATCGGCGACATAGGCTTCGGACGCGGCGAAGGCGGCGCTGATCCCGGGCGGCCGGGCCGGCGGCGGATTGCCCAACGCCAGCACGACGGCATGGGCGGTGACCGAGCGGCCCATGGCGCATTGCAGCCGCCAGCCGTCGCCGCCCAGCTCCAGCCCGACGACCGCGTCCGGCGTGACCACCAGGCGTCCGGCCCCGGCGGGGCCCTCGGCGATCTCGGCGACCTGGCCCTGGATGTAGCGCCCATAGTCGGCGCGGGTGGCGAAGTCGGCCGGGCCCAGGCCGAACTTCTCCCGGCTCAGCCAGCGCACGAAGTGTCCGGGATCGTCCGGCCAGGCGCTCATATTGCCCGCCCGTACGTTCAGGCGGTGGCCGGGATTGTGGGTGGCGTAGGCCGCGCCGAGCCCGACCGGCGTGCGACGCTCGAACAGGATCACCTTCGCCTGGGCCGACCGGCGCAGGATGTTGAGGGCCGTCATGACTCCGCTGAACCCCGCGCCGACGACGGCGATGACGGGCGCTGGCTTTGGGGGCATGGAAAACTCTATGAAATTGATAGGATTTTCTCGACGATCACTCGCCAACTTGCAAGCCGCCTTGGCGGATATGTGTTCCGCAAATGCCGCTTATTGTGAGGCGCGATATATAAAACTCTGAATTTGTTCAGAGAAATACTCGGTCGCGGCGAGGCGAACGCGCCGCCATGGTCGCGCCGTTCGATCCAAGCCGCCCCAGGGCCGGGGGCTTCCGACATTCGAGTCCATCAAACGACGCCCATCTGCATTGGGCGCGGGGGTAGACCTTTGACCTTGCTGCGAGCGCGGACGGTTGTCCGACAGAGTCCCTTCAAGCCGACCTTCCAGACCGCCTTGCTGACCTGCGCCTCGATCCTGGCGCTGAGCGGCGGCGTGGCCCGTGCGGCCGATGCGACGCCCGCGCCCGTCGCCGACGCCGAGGGCTCCACGGCCGTGGACAGCGTCATCGTCACCGGCGTGCGCGGCGCCCGCCGCACGGTCGCCGACAGCCCCGCGCCCGTCGACGTGATCGGCGGCGAGCAACTCCTGGCCACCGGCAAGGTCGGCCTCAAGGAGGTGCTCAACACTCTGATCCCGTCGTTCAACCTGCCGGGCATCAATGGCGGCGGCACCTCGTGGACGGTGCGGGCCATCACTCTGCGCGGTCTGAACGGCGACCAGGCCCTGTTCCTGGTCAACGGCAAGCGCCGTCACACCACCTCGCTGATCAATAACCTGGCCCGCGTCGGCCGGGGCGGGGCGCCCGTCGACCTGGACTTCATCCCGGCCTCGGCCATCGAGCGCATCGAGGTGCTGCGCGACGGGGCCTCGGCCCAGTATGGCTCGGACGCGATCGCCGGCGTGGTCAACATCATCCTGAAGGACGATTCCGAAGGCGGCTCGTTCAGCTACACGGGCGGCCAGAACTATGTCGGCGACGGCGACACCCGCGCCGCCACGATCAACTGGGGCCGGCCGCTGGGCGACAAGGGCGGATTCCTGTACCTCGCGCTGAACTGGAAGAACAACGAGGCGGCCAACCGCGCCGCGCCCTCGCGCGCCCAGTACATCTACCAGCCGACCGTGACGACTGTCGGCGGCGTCACCACCGTCACACCCGATCCGCGCGACGCCACGGCCGATCGCTACTCTTGGGGCCAGAGCTACGGGCCGGGCGAGGAGGACATTCTCGCCGCGTCCTACAACGCAGAACTGCCCTGGCATGACCTGAAGCTCTATTCGTCGGGCACGCTGAGCCATCGCTCGTCCAAGAAGAACACCGGCAGCTTCCTGCCCAACCTCGCGCCGGTGGCCGGGGTCACCGCCGGCCGGCCGCTGAACCGCAACTCGCTGCCCGAGGTTTATCCCGACGGGTTCAATGCTTATCGCCGGATCTTCGAGCTGGACTTCCAGACCAGTTTCGGCGCGCGCGGCGAGACGGCCGGCTGGGCCTGGGACCTCTCGACGACCCTGGCCCAGGATCACGCCCAGCTGGACGGCGAGAACACGCTGAACGCCACCCTGGGTCCGTCCAGCCCGACCTACTTCCACCTGTCGACCCACGAGTTCCGGCAGTGGACGAACAATTTCGACGTCACCCGCGAGGTCTCGGGCTGGCTGAAGAATCCGCTGCAAGTCTCGTGGGGACTTGAGCATCGCTACGAACGCTTCCTGATCGAGGCGGGCGACGAGGCCTCCTACATCGTCGGCGACTACGTCATTCCGGCGGGCCAGCCGTTCGCCGGACTGCGGCCCAATCCGGGCTTGGCGTCCTATGCCGGCACCGCGCCGGAGGACGCCGGCTCGATCCATCGCCACAGCGGCGCGGCCTATGTCGATCTCGGAACGGACATCACCGACACCTGGTACGTCGGTATCGCCGGTCGCTACGAGAAGTACGGCAAGGGTGTGGGCGACACGGCCAGCGGCAAGCTGACGACGCGATGGGAGTTCCTTCCGGGCTACGCCGTGCGGGCCACGGTCAGCAATGGCTTCCGCGCCCCGTCGCTGGGCCAGACCCTGTTCGCCACCTCGACCAACAACGGCAGCCTGTGCCCGGCGGCCCCGAACAACGTCTTCCGCGGCGCGCCCTGCACGCCCGGCGAATACCTCACCTTCCCGACCAAGGTCCTACGCACCGACAGCGCCGAGGCGAAAGCCCTGGGCGCGGAAACGCTTAAGCCGGAAACCTCGACAAACTACAGCTTCGGCGTCACGGCCGAGCCGGTCGCGGGCCTGCGCTTGACCCTGGACGCTTACGAGATCCAGATCGACGATCGCATTGTCGACACCAGCAATCTCGACCTGTCGGTGGCCCAACTGGCGTCGCGGGCCGACCTGGCGCCGCTGCTGGCGCGCTTCCCGCAGGGACTGACGGCGACCTACTACACCAACGCCGTCTCGACCCGGACCACCGGCGTCGACTTCGTCGGCGAGTATGGCTTCGACCTCGGCGGCCTGGGCCGATTGAACCTCAACGCCGCCTACGCCTTCAACAAGACCAAGATCACCAAGCTGAAAGCGACGCCCGCCGTGCTGACGGCGGTGAACCCCAACCTCGTTCTGTTCGACCGACAGAAGATCTCCGACCTCACCGTCGGCACGCCGCGCGAGAAGATCATCATCGGGGCCCAGTGGTCGCGCGGCGACTGGAGCGCCAGCCTGCGCAACACCCGCTATGGCCGCTACACCGAGGCTGGGACGTCTGCGAGCCTGGACCGCACGTTCAGCCCCAAATGGGTCACCGACCTCGACATCGCCTGGCAGGTCCGGCCGTCGACCAACATCGCCATCGGGGCCAACAACCTGTTCGACGAACACCCCGACAAGATCGGGATCGTCAACGCCGACCAGGGCACGGGCCAGTTCGGCATCTTCTCGCCCTTCGGCATCACCGGCGGCTACTACTACGCCCGCCTGACCCAGAGCTTCTGAGGGAGGGCGCGATGGATCGACGCCAGCTACTGATCAATCTGGCCCTTGGCGGGCTCACGGTCTCCGGTCTGGCCGCCTGCTCCGGAGCCGAGAGCGGCCAGCCGGTCCTGAAGGTCGGCAGCCAGCGCGGCGGCACCAAGGCGGTGCTGATCGCGTCCGGTGCGCTGGAGGGCGTTCCCTACAGGATCGAGTGGAGCGAGTTTCCCGCCGCCGCCCCGCTGCTGGAGGCCGTGGGCGCGGGCGCCGTGGACCTGGGCGAGGCGGGCGATGCGCCGTTCCTGTTCGCCTATGCCGGCGGGGCCAGGATCAAGGCCGTGCAGGCGGGCCGCAGTGGCGGCTCGTCGACGGTGATCCTGGTGCGCAAGGATTCGCCGATCGCCTCGCCCGCCGACCTGAAGGGCAAGAAGATCGCGACGGGACGCGGCTCGATCGGGCATTACCTGCTGCTCAGGGTGCTCGAGAACGCGGGCCTCAAGCCCACCGACGCCTCGATCGTCTATCTCAGCCCTGGCGACGCCAAGGCCGCCTTCACGGCCGGCTCGATCGACGCCTGGGTGACCTGGGGCTCCTACGTGGCCCTGGCGCGCCTGCACGACGCGGCGAGGATCCTGGTCGACGGCGAGGGGCTGCTGGGTGGTTTCGGCTACGAGGCCGCCAGCGAGAGGGCGATCGCCGAAAAGCGGCCGCAGATCGAAGACTTCCTGCGCCGCCTGGCCAAGGCCCGGCGCTGGGCGGCGGACAATCCGGACGCCTTCGGCAAGGTGCTGGCCAAGGAGACGGGCCTTTCGGAGGAGGTCGCTCTCTATACGGTCCGCCAGTACCGCATCCTGCCCGCGCCGCTGGGCGAGGACTCCGTGAAGGAGGCGAGGGCGGTGCTCGATCGCTTCCGGGCGGCGGGCGCGGTCAACACGACCCGCGATCCGGCGGCCGCCTTCGACGCCTCGTTCAACGGGGCGCTGGCGTGAGCGAACCGCTGACCCTGGCGACCGACGTGCTGGTCATCGGCGGCGGCCTGGCCGGCGCCTGGGCGGCCGTGGCGGCCGCTCGCGAAGGCGCGACTGTCGTCCTGGTCGACAAGGGTCGCTGCGGGACCAGCGGCGTCACCGCCACGGCCGGTCCCGGTCACTGGTGGGTTCCGCCCGAACGCCGCGAGGCGGCGGTGGCCGACCGGCTGCAGCGCTCGCTGGGTCTGGGCGACCCGGACTGGATGCGTCGGATCCTGGACCTGACCTGGACCAGCCTGCCGGGCCTCGCCGACCACTACGCCTTCTCGACCGACGAGCGGGGCGAGGCGCAGTACCGCGCGTTGCGCGGGCCGGAATACATGCGGGCCATGCGCGCCTACGCCCTGGCGGCGGGCGCGCGGATCCTTGACCACCATCCGGCTCTGCAACTGCTGCGTCACGGCGACGGGTCGATCGCCGGCGCGGCCGGCGTCGCCCTGCGCGGCGAGCGGCCGTGGACGATCCGGGCGGGGGCGGTCGTGCTGGCCGCTGGCGGCACCGCCTTCGCGTCGCGCCTGCTGGGTTCGGCGACCAATACGGGCGACGGCCTGCTGATGGGCGTCGAGGCCGGGGCCGATCTCTCGGGCATGGAGTTCACCAACTACTACACCGCCTCGGTGGCCGGCACGAACATGGCCCGGTCGATGGCCTACAGCTTCGCCCGCTGGTTCGACGCCGACGACAACGAGCTGGACATCCCGAACGGCCCGAACGTCACGCCGCTTCTGGCGCGGGCCCTGTTGAAGGGGCCGCTGTTCTGCCGACTGGACCGGATCCCCGAGGACATTCGGGCGATCATGCCTGAAGTGCAGCCCAATTTCGTCTTGCCGTTCAAAAGGCTTGGCGTCGAAACCTACCGTGATCGCTTCGAAGTGACGCTGCACGCCGAAGGCACGATCCGGGGTATCGGTGGGCTGCGCGTCGACGACGATGACTGCCAGACCGCCGTGCCCGGTCTCTACGTCGCCGGGGACAACGCCAGCCGCGAGCTGGTCACCGGCGCGATCTCGGGCGGCGGCGCGGTTAACTCGTCCTGGGCGCTGTCGTCGGGACAGTGGGCCGGCGCGGCGGCGGCGCGGCGCGCGCGTTCGACCGGCGCGCGCGAGACGGATCTGGTGATCGCCACCGGCCAGGCTGGCCTGACGCCCCGCCGCAACGCCGGGGCGTTTGACGTCCCCGGCGCCGTCCAGGCGGTGCGCGAGGAACTGAACGCCTACGACAAGAACATCTTCCGCCGAGGCGACGCCCTGGCCGCCTCGCTGGCGCGCCTGGACGGGATCTGGCGCGAGCTGGCCGATCACGGCCGGGCCCAAGGCCGCGCGGGCCTGCGGCTGCGCGAGACCGCCGCCCTGGTCGCCGCAGGACGCTGGAGCAAGGCCGCGGCCCTGGCGCGCCGCGAAAGCCGGGGCATGCATCGCCGGGAGGACGCGCCCGGCCTTGATCCGCGCCTTTCCAGCCGCCAGCGCGCTCAGGGCCTGGACCGGGTCTTCACGCGGTTCGAGCCAATCGCCGCGCAGGCGGAGGTCGCCTGATGATCGAGGTCGTCATCGAGGATCGTTGCGGCGGCTGTGGCGACTGCGTCGACGCCTGTCCCAGCGACGTCCTACGGCTGGGCGAGGGCGGCAAGGCGGTGATCGCCGCCCAGGCCGACTGCCAGACCTGCCTGCTGTGCGAACTCTACTGCCCGACCGACGCCCTTTTCGTCTGGCCCGAGGTCGAGCGGATCGCCGGGATTACGGCCGAGCAGGCCCTGGCATCGGGCCAGGTGGGCGCGTTCCGTCGCGACCACGGCTGGGGCGAGCACGCGGCCACCCACACCAACCAACACTGGCGGATGGGGGCGATCTTCGAGCGCGCCCGCCTGCAGGCGATTGAACTCGCCGCCGCCAAGACCGCTCGACCCGAGGAAGGACGCTCGTCATGAGCCTCAAGAGCCTGAAGGACCGCCTCGCCGACCTGCACGCCGAGCGCGAACGCACGTGGGATCCGGCCCAGCTGAAGATCAACATCGACCAGCGACGGACGCTGGTGGAGACCGCCGACCCGTCGCGATGGGTCAAGGTCGGCGAGCGCCTGGAGTCGTTCACGTTGCTGGACGTGGAGGGCGGGGAACTGTCGCTGGAGGCGTTGATCCAGCGCGGCCCGGCGGTGCTGGTGTTCTTCCGCTTCGCCGGCTGCCCGGCCTGCAACATCGCCTTGCCGTACTATGAGGAGGCGCTGGCGCCGGGGTTGCGCGACCTGGGCGCGACCCTGGTGGCCATCAGCCCGCAGGTCCCAGAGCGCCTGGGCGAGATCCGGACCCGCCATGGCCTGTCGTTCAAGGTCGCCACGGATCCGGACAACGGCCTCGGCCGTCGCTTTGGCATCCTCTACACGGCCGACGAGGCCAGCCAGGCCGCGCAACGCGCCAAGGGCGCCTTCATCGGCGAGACGACCGGCACGGGAACCTGGGAACTGCCCCAGCCCGCCGTCGTCGTCATCGACCACGAGCGGGTCGTCCGCTTCGTCGATGTGAGCCCCGACTGGCTGGTCCGCACCGAGGCCGACCCCGTCCGCGAGGCCGTCCGCGACATCACCCTGGTTCCCGCCGAATAGATCGGAGCTTTCAATGTCTTCTCCCGAAACCCTTGGGCGTCAGCTGAAGCTCGGCTTCATCCTGCACGGCGTCGGCCCCGGCTGGGGCGATTGGCGTCACCCGGACGCCCAGCCCAACGCCAGCACCAACTTCCAGTTCTACAAGCGCCAGGCCCAGGTGGCCGAGGCCGGCAAGTTCGACTTCCTGTTCGTGGCCGACAGCGTCTACATCACCGAGAAGTCCAGCCCGCACTACCTGAACCGCTTCGAGCCGCTGACCATCCTGTCGGCCCTGGCCGGCGCCACGAACAATATCGGTCTCGTGGCCACCCTGACGGTCAGCTACAGCGAGCCGTTCAACGTCGCCCGCCAGTTCGCCTCGCTGGATCACATCAGCGGCGGCCGCGCCGGCTGGAACGTCGTCACCTCGTGGCTGGAGGGCAGCGCCGCCAACTACAGCCGCGACAAGCACTACGCCCACGACGTCCGCTACCGCCTGGCGGGTGAGTATCTGGACGTGGTCCAGGGCCTTTGGGACTCGTGGGAGGACGACGCCCTGACCTTCGACAAGAAGGGCGGGCAGTTCTTCGATCCGGCGAAGCTCCATACCCTGAACCACAAGGGCGAGTTCTTCTCGGTGAAGGGGCCGCTTAATATCAGCCGCTCGCCGCAGGGGCAGCCGGTGATCTTCCAGGCCGGGGCGTCCGAGGACGGCAAGGCCTTCGCCGCGCGCCGGGCCGACGCGATCTTCGTCTCGCACGAGGAGATCGACGCGGCCAAGGCCTACTACCAGGACATCAAGGCCCGCGCCGCGAGCTACGGCCGCGACCCGGACCAGCTGCACGTGCTGCCCGCCGCCCGGCCGGTGGTCGGCCGTACGCCCGACGAGGCCGAAGCCCTCTACAAGGAACTCACCGAGCTGGTGTCGCTGGACAACGCCCTGTCGATGCTGGCTCGGCCGTTCAACGAGTACGACTTCAGCCAGCACGATCCCGACGGCCCGTTCCCGCTGGAAGCCGCCGCGTTCGGAGCCAATTCCAACCAGAGCGCGGTCAACCGCATCGTCGCGGCGGTGAAGGACGAGAACCTGACCCTGCGCCAGGCGGCCCTGCGCTTCGCCACGCCGCGCGGCCACTTCGTCGGAACGCCCGAGCAGGTCGCCGACAGCCTGCAGCAATGGTTCGAGGAACGCGGCGCCGACGGCTTCGTGCTGTTCGAGAGCCTGCCGGGCCAGCTGGAGGCCTTCGTCGAGCTGGTCGTGCCGATCCTGCAGGCGCGGGGGCTGTTCCGCACCGAGTACGAAGGCTCGACCTTCCGCGAGAGCTTGGGGCTGGATGTCCCGGTCAACCGCTACGCCGGGGCGTTGGCGGCCGCCGAGTAACATCGCGCCGGCGTGTTCGAGGCAGGAGCCGGTCGGTCCTCCCGGACCGACCGGCTTTGTCGTTCTAGAAGTCCGCCGAGATCGTGAACTGGATCGTCCGGGGCGGGGCCGGACGGAAGCTTGCAGCGGTGTTCACCGTCGTGCTGATCGTGCCCAGATAGTCCTTGTCGAAGATGTTATCGACATTGACCCGGGCCTTGACCTGGCTGAACGGGCCGGCCGCGAAACCGTCGCCGATGTCGATATAGGCGTTGACGATCGTGTAGCCGCCGACCTTCTCGCTGTTGACGAAGTTGGTGAAGCGGCTCTCCAGATGGCGGGCCGAGACATTGACCAGCAGGCCGTCGAACGGCTCGAGCGTGACGCCGGTCGTGAACACCCAGTCGGGGAAGTCCGGCACCTTCTTGCCGGCGATCGCCAGGGTGGTCGCCGCGGCCGTGGTGCTGGCGCGGTAGTTCAGCACGTCGTCCTGGAACTTGGCGTCGTTGTACGAGACGTTGGCGTTGAAATAGGCCTTGCCGTCGAAGACTTCCGGTTTCCACTGGCCGCTGAACTCGACGCCCTTGGCCTTCACCGCCCCGACGTTCTGGTAGAAGGTCTCGGTCACGCCGCCGCCGCCCGGAACCAGGGATGCGAACGACTGCAGGCGGTTCTTGAACTCCGTCTGATAGGCCACGATCGAGGCGTTGAACGTGCGGTGGTTGGCGCGGTAGCCGAGCTCCCAGTTCGTGGAGGTCTCGGGCTCGGGACCAGTGACGGTCGGGCTGGCGGCCGAGAAGATGTCGTCGGCGCCGCGCGGCAGGGCCATGTTCTCGGAGTACGAGGCGAAGACCTGGTCACGACCTGTCAGGCTGTAGACCGCGCCGACCTGCGGCAGGAAGCTGTCCTTCCAATTGTCCTTCAGGATCGGGTGGCGGCCGTTGATATAGTCGTTCGGATTGCGATAGCCGGCGATCTTGTAGTCGATGTCGGTGGCCTTGAAGCCCAGCTCGACCTTCAGCTTGGCTTCCAGCAGGGTCAGGGTGTCCTTGACGAAGAACTGCTTGGTCTCGCGCAACGACTTGTAGTCGCGCTGCGCGTGAACCCGCTCATTGAACAGCGGCGCGCCGTCGGGATTGCCGTTCTCGACGTTGTAGCGGTTCTGGGTGCGGTGATAGTCGTCGTTCTCCAGCCAGAGGCCGGCTTCGATCTTGTTGAAGCCCAAATGCCAGGCGACCTTGCCGGTGATCCCCTTGCGGATGCCGTCGATGCCGGAAAGCCCGTACTGGATGCCCTTGGGCGCGACGATGCCCGCCACCTTGCCGACCTCAGCGTTGTAGCTGGCCAGCGAGGTGGCGTAGGCCTCGGGGGAGACGCCGTAGCCGCCCTTGTCCTCGTAATAGGCCGTGGTGGTCAGATCGAAATTGTCGGTGATCGGCGTGTTCAGCGTCAGGCCGTACAGGTGGTCCTTCCGCTTGTTGACCGCGAACTTGTAGTACTGGGCGTAGTTGGCGTTGGAATAGGTGGGGCCGCCCGCCACCGCCGGCAGGTTGGTCGCGCTCTGGGTGGTGCCCGCCGCGCCCGGGGTCGGCACGATCCCCAGATAGGCGAAGTAGCGGCCCGATCGCCCGAACACGTCGCCAGCCGTCCCATTGTACTGGGCCAGGGTGATCGACGGGCTGTCATAGTCGAAATAGTCGTTGTGGACGGTCTGGAAGCTGATGTCGCCGCCGTTGGGCAGGGCGTACTTCAGCTTGCCCTCGAAGTGCTTGCGGTCGATCGTGCCCGGGCCGCGCCACAGGTCGCCCTTGATCCACGAGCCGCTGGCATAGCCCGAGAAGCCGCCGTGCTCGCCTGTCTCCAGGCGCAGGAAGCCGCGGCGCAGGTTGTCGCTGCCCAGGGTGCCGCTGATCGCGCCGCCGGCCTCCTTGGCTGGGGCCTGGGTGAAGTAGTCGACGATCGGGCCCAACGAGGCATAGCTGGGCAGGGCGACGTCGCCCGCGCCGGCCGATGCGGTGACGCGCAGCAGGTTCTCGTTGTCGACATAGCGATAGATCGGGCTGCCGCCGAACTGGTCGCTACGGCCCATCGGGATGTTGTCTAGCAGGAAGCCGATCTGCTGGAAGTTGAAGGCGCGGACCGAGACCGAGTTGCCGAACTCGTACATGCCCAGCGCGTCGTTGGCCTGGACGTTGAAGCCGGGGAGGGACTCCAGCATCTTCAGGCCGGTGATGCCCGCCGGAGCCGACAGCAGCGCCTCGCGGGTGATCGAGACCGTGGCGGTGGCGTGGTCGGTGCCGATCGCCACGCTGGCTTCGGACAGGCGCTTGCCGGTCACGACGACGGTGTCGACCTCGGAAACCTTGTCGGCCTCCTGCGCCAGGACGGGCGTCGCGCCTCCCAGAATCGAAGCGGTGAGAAGAAGCGCTCGCAGGCGGTGAGCCCCGCGCGACGGGTTACGAAAGGTCATCATTATCCCCAATCACTTTTTGACTGGGGGTAGCGTCGCCATGTGTCCCGTTCGGGTAAATTCAGAATTTCTCAGTCGGTGACGATATAATGACTAAGTCGAGATGCTGCGCAGACTTGTTCAATATATGAACAATGGAAATATAGATATGCTCATAAGCAGCATTTATTTCGCGAAAGTCTGATCGACGATCGCGTTCTCGGCTTTCTGGTCGAGAGGGATGGGCCGAGTTTGGTCAGTCTTGCATGAGCACGCGGGAGCTGGGCGCGCCGGTATGGCTCGCCTACGCACCCCCGCTGTCCTTGGCGCCTGAGAGATTCAGCGGCCCCCATCGCGTTGGCGGGGCGCGCCTTGCTCCTTCGGCGAGGGCGTCTGGCGCCCTGCTTTCCAGCGTTCAGAAGCCCGCGCGGTCCTTTTGCTTGAGCGTTTCCGGGGCGGTTTCGCCTTCAGCGTCGGGCCGGGGCCCGATCTCTCCCGCGAGAGCCAGGACAGCAAGCGACAGCAAGAACCCCGGGTCAAACGGATTGACCCGGGGTTCCTGGAGTTCGTAGCGATTGCGAACGAACGCGGCGCGCCTTGCCCGCGAAGGAGGCGCGGCTACTTCGCGACGGTCAGCCTGAAGACCATCGTATTGCTGTACTTCTGGCCCGGATCCAGGCGGACCGGCGCGAACTGCGGCTTGTTCGGCGCGTCGGGGAAGTGCTGCGGCTCCAGCGCGATGCCGTCGCCCTGGCGATAGATCTTGCCGCTCTTGCTGATGGTCGTGCCGTCGATGAAGTTGCCGGCGTAGAACTGGATGCCGGGCTGGTCGCTCAGGATTTCCAGCACGCGGCCGCTCTTCGGGTCGGCCAGGCGCGCGGCCAGACGCGGGGCGCCACCGGCCTTGCCGTTCAGGACGTAGTTGTGGTCGTAGCCGCGGCCGACCACCAGCTGCGGGTCGCTGGCGTCGCGGATGCGGTCGCCGACGGCCGTGGGCTTGCGGAAGTCGAAGGCCGTGCCGGCCACCGGCGTGATGGTCCCAGTCGGGATCAGCTCACCGTCGACCGGGGTGTAGCCGTCGGCCGGAAGGGTCAGGACGTTGCCCATCGCGCCCTCGGCGACGCCTTCGCCGGCGACGTTGAACAGGGCGTGGTTGGTCATGTTGACGATGGTCGGCTTGTCGGTCGTCGCGCCGTAGGTGATCGTCAGGTTGTTCTGCTCGTCCAGGGCGTAGGTCGCCGTGGCGGTCAGGGTTCCGGGATAGCCTTCGTCGCCGTCGGGGCTGACATGGCCGAAGGTCACCGACGCGGTCGGGCCCGACTTGGCGTCCAGCACCTTCCAGACGACCTTGTCGAAGCCCTTCACGCCGCCGTGCAGGGCGGCGACCTTGTTATTGTTCAGGGCCAGTTGATAGGTCTTGCCGTCCAGCGTGAAGCGGCCCTTGCCGATGCGGTTGGCGAAACGCCCGACCGAGGCGCCGAAATAGCTCGCGTTCTTTTCGTAGGTGGCGGCGTCGGCGTAGCCGAGGGCGATGTCGGCCTTCTTGCCCGCGCGGTCAGGCGCGATGAGCGACTGCAAGGTCGCGCCGTAGGTGATGATCGTTGCGCTGACGCCCTTGGCGTTCGTGAGGGTGATGGCTTCGACGGCCTCTCCGGATGCGATGGCCCCGAACGGCTTGCGCGACAGTTCCGCCGCGTTGGCCGATGCGGCGGCGACCAGGGCGAGCGCGCCGCCCGCCAAAAGCGAGTAGGGGGCGATGGTTTGCAGCTTCATGGTGTCTCTCCCTTTGTCGTTCTTTCTGGCCGTCGTTCTATTCGACGAAGGCCGGGGCCGCGACCCGCTCGCTAAGCAGGAACGCGTCGGCCACATGGCGCAGCGGGCTGACGTCGACGTCGCTGGCTCCGTCGGCGATCAGCCTGGCGAAGGCGTCGTAGAGGCCTGGATATTCGCGGTCGGGGCCTTCCTGGATCAGCTGGCCGTCGATGTAGAGCTTGGCGCCGCCGTTGGTCAGCTTCAGTTGGCCGTCGTCGGTGTCGACCTCGATGTCCCAGCTCTGCGGGCCCGTCTGCAGGAAGTCGAGCTCGGCGCGGATCGGGGCGCCGGCCGCGTCGCGGAAGTCGAGTTCGGCCTGGATCGGCGACTGCCGGTTCTCAGGTACGTGCAGCACGCCCTTCGACAGGAAGAAGGGGCGCGGCAGGATGCGGGTGACGATCGACAGGGCGTTGATGGCCGGGTCGAAGACGCCCAGGCCGCCGGCTTCCCAGATCCAGTCCTGGCCGGGGTGCCAGACGCGCACGTCTTCCTTCCAGTTGATCCGCACCGCCTTGATGGCGCGCTCGGCCAGCCATTCGCGGGCCGGTTCGACCCCGACGGCGTAGCGCGAGTGCCAGGTGGTCTGCAGGGTCAGGCTCCGGGCCGCGGCGGCCAGGCGAAGGTCCTCGACCTCGCTGAGCGTCGCGCCGGGCGGCTTTTCCAGCATCACGTGCTTGCCGGCGGCCAGGGCCAGGTGAGCCAGGGCGTGGCGCGGCTGGGGCGGGGTGCACAGGGCCACCGCGTCCACCGCCACGTCGCTGGCCAGGAGGTCGGCGAGAGCGGTGAAGTGCGCCACGCCGTCCAGCTCGGCGTTGCGGCTGACGATGGCGACCAGCGTAAAGCGCGGATCGGCGGCGATAGACGGCAGGTGCTGGTCGCGGGCGATCTTGCCCAAGCCGACCAGGGCGAGACGGATCGACGTCACAGCGATTTCACCGCGACCGGGCGTTCGGCCGCCTGGGCCAGCGGATTGCGCACCGGATAGCGGAACGGAGCGGCCTCAATCTCGAACACGTCGCCGACCTTGGTCTGGAAGCCTTCAGAGAACGACAGGGTGGCCGTACCGAAGAAGTGGACGTGCACGTCGCCCGGGCGGCGGAAGATGTCGTACTTGAAGTGGTGGTGCTCGAGGTTGGCGATGGTGTGGGACATGTTCGCCTCGCCCGACAGGAACGGCTTTTCCCAGACGGTGGCGCCATCGCGGACGATCCGGCTGGCGCCGCGCACGTCGGCCGGCAGCTCGCCCGTCAGCAGCTCGGGGCCCAGGGCCGCCTGGCGCAGCTTGGAATGGGCCAGCCACAGATAGTTGCCGCGCTCGATCACGTGGTCCGAGAACTCGTTGGCCAGGCAGAAGCCCAGGCGGTGCGGCGTCCCGTCGGGACCAATCAGGTAGACGCCGGCGATCTCGGGCTCCTCGCCGCCGTCCTTGGCGAAGCTGGGCGAGGTGAGGGGCTGGCCGGGCGCGGCCAGCTGGCCGCCGTCGCCCTTGTAGAACCATTCCGGCTGCACGCCTTCCTGGCCCGGCGCGGGCTTGCCGCCCTCGACGCCCATCAGGAACATGCGCATCGAGTCAGTCAGCTGCTCGCCGGATTGGGCGGCCTTGTGCATCTTGTCGCGACCCTCGGCCGAGCCGAGGTGGGTCAGGCCCGTGCCGGTCATCTGCAGGTGGGCGGGATCGGGATGGTCGATCGGGGCCAGCACGCGGCCCTCGGACAGGGCGGCGGCGATGTCGATGTCCTCGCCGAGCGGGCGGGCTTGGGCGGCCTCGGCCAGGGTCGCGTCCACCTTCAGGGCCACCTGGGCCAGGTCGTAGAGGGTGTCAGCGACCTCGACCTTGCGGGCGCGGCCCGAGTCGTCGACCGCGGCCAGCTGTCGGGCGCCGCCCGAGGTCTTCAATTGCACGAACCGGAACACCACGGCGGACGACCTTCTGAAGCTTTATAATAGTCTGACAAATAGCGTGGAGTGACGTCCTGTCAAACGGCGTTTCGCAATGACGAGGATCAAGCCGCCCCGGAAAATCGCGCCGTGATGAGCATGAGGCGTCTTTCTCCCGCTTCGGACGCGCGAATTCATCGTACTTATAGGGTGGTGTCGCGTTCCTGAGCGTCGCCGCCGCCCAGGCGAATTCGCTTGTTCTCCGACAATTGGTCTCGCTAGAGTCGCCGGTGGGGCATTCGACGTCGCCTCGATGGATTTGCAGCGGGAGCGAAGGACGCGTGTCGAGGGCCAAGGAAGCGGGCGGGGGCGCCGATACCGCGCACGAAGAGGGCTTTTCCGGCCGCATCCACGGATCGATCGCGCGGGCGCTCGGGATTGCTATCGTTTCGGGCCAGCACCAGCCCGGCGACGTCCTGAACAATGAGATCGACGCCAGCGAGCAACTTCAGGTCTCGCGCAGCGCCTATCGCGAGGCCATCCGGATCCTGGCCGCCAAGGGGCTGGTTGAGAGCCGTCCGAAGACCGGCACCCGGGTCAGTCCGCGCACGCGCTGGAGTCTGCTGGATCCCGAAGTCCTGGCCTGGTTCTTCGAATCGGAACCCAGCGAGGCGTTCCTGCGTGAGCTCTACGAACTGCGGATGATCGTCGAGCCGGCCGCTGCGGCCCTGGCCGCCGAGCGCCGCAACGACGCCCAGCTGGAGCGCATGCGCGCGGCCCTGGTGGCCATGCAGCACGAGACCCTGGCGACCGAAGCCGGGCAGGCCGCCGACCGCGACTTCCATGACACCGTGCTGGAGGCCACCGGCAACGCGCCGCTGTTCACGTTGAGCAGCAGCATCGGCGCGGCCGTGCGCTGGACGACGATCTTCAAGCAGCGCGACCGCGAGCTGCCGCGCGACCCCGTGCCCGACCACTGGAAGGTGTTCGACGCCATCGCCGCCGGCCGCGCCGACCAGGCGCGACAGGCCATGGAGCGGCTGGTCAATCTGGCGCTCGACGACACTCGCGCGGCGATGGAACGTCGCGCTGAGCGGTAGGCGCAATCATCGGACAATCGTTTGCCGGCGGACGAGGGGCGAGCGCAGAGAAGTCTCGGCTTTTGTGACGCACTCTCAATGCGGCCCGTCCTGATTGACGCTCCCTACGGCGCGGTATAGTCAGACAAATAAGATTTAAGCGAAGCCGCGAACGGGCGAGCGCGCAATTCCGCGCCTGGCCTGGAGGTTCGTCGGCGCTCGCGCCTCCCGTCGTCGCCAAGGATTGTCATGAGCGTTCCTCCCGTTTCGCCCCGCGCCCTGCGTTCGCGCGCCTGGTTCGACAATCCGGACAACATCGATATGACGGCGCTTTATCTGGAGCGCTATCTGAACTTCGGCCTGACGCTGGAGGAGCTGCAGTCGGGTCGGCCGATCATCGGCATCGCCCAGACGGGTTCGGACCTGTCGCCGTGCAACCGCCATCACCTGGTGCTGGCCGAGCGCGTGCGCGAGGGCATCCGCAGCGCCGGCGGCATCGTGCTGGAGTTCCCGGTCCACCCGATCCAGGAGACCGGCAAGCGTCCGACGGCGGGTCTGGATCGCAACCTGTCGTACCTGGGTCTGGTCGAACTCTTGTACGGCTATCCGCTGGACGGCGTGGTGCTGACCATCGGCTGCGACAAGACCACGCCGGCCTGCCTGATGGCGGCGGCGACCGTGAACATCCCGGCTATCGCCCTGTCGGTGGGCCCGATGCTGAACGGCTGGCACAAGGGCCAGCGCACCGGCTCGGGCACCATCGTCTGGAAAGCCCGCGAACTGCTGGCGGCCGGCGAGATCGACAACGCCGGCTTCATCAAGCTGGTGGCCAGTTCGGCCCCGTCGACCGGCTACTGCAACACCATGGGCACGGCCACGACCATGAACTCGCTGACCGAGGCGCTGGGCATGTCGCTGCCCGGCTCGGCGGCGATCCCCGCGCCGTACCGCGACCGCCAGGAGAACGCCTACCGCACGGGCCTGCGCATCGTCGACATGGTGCATGAGGACCTCAAGCCCTCGGACATCCTGACCCGCGAGGCGTTCCTCAACGCCATCGTCGTCAACTCGGCCATCGGCGGCTCGACCAACGCCCCGATCCACCTGAACGCCCTGGCCCGCCACATCGGCGTCGAGCTGTCCATCGACGATTGGCAGCAGAAGGGCGAGAACGTGCCGCTGCTGGTCAACCTGCAGCCGGCCGGCGAGTATCTGGGCGAGGATTACTACCGCGCCGGCGGCGTGCCGGCGGTGTTTGGCCAGCTGATCGAGCAGGACCTGATCCACGAGGACGTCAAGACCGTCTCGGGCCAGACCATCGGCGAGCAGTATCGCGGGGCCCAGATCGAGGACGAGGACGTCATCCGTCCGTTCTTGCGACCGCTGGTCGAGCGGGCCGGCTTCGTGGTCATGCGCGGCAACCTGTTCAACTCGGCGATCATGAAGACCAGCGTGATCAGCCAGGAGTTCCGCGACCGCTATCTGTCTAACCCCGACGATCCGGACGCCTTCGAGGGCGACGCCATCGTGTTCGACGGGCCCGAGGACTACCACCACCGCATCGACGATCCGTCGGTGGGCATTACGTCCAACTCGATCCTGTTCATGCGCGGCGCCGGCCCGGTCGGCTATCCGGGCGCGGCCGAGGTGGTGAACATGCGGGCCCCCAACTACCTGATCAAGCAGGGGATCCATCAGCTGCCGTGCATCGGCGACGGGCGCCAGTCGGGCACCTCCGGCTCGCCGTCGATCCTCAACGCCTCGCCCGAAGCGGCCGCGGGCGGCGGCCTGGCCCTGCTCAAGAGCGGCGACAAGGTGCGCTTCGACCTGCGCAAGTCGCGCGTCGACGTGCTGGTCTCGCCCAGCGAGATCGTCGAGCGCCGCAAGGCCCTGGAAGCCGCCGGCGGCTTTGCCTATCCCGAAAGCCAGACGCCCTGGCAGGAACTCCAGCGCGCCGTCGTCGGCCAGATGGAGACCGGCGCGGTTCTCGAACCCGCCGTCAAATACCAGCGCATCGCCCAGACCAAGGGCCTGCCGCGCGACAACCACTAGGGGGAGGGGCGGCGCGTCTAGCGCGCCGCCTTGAACACCCGGGCCTCGAAGAGCGCCGCCCACTGGTTGGCGGCCATCTCGAAGCTGACCGTCACCTTGTCTTTCCCGTCGGTCAGGGCTTGGGGCAGGGGATAGGTCTTCACGTTCAGCGTCGAGGCGCGCTCGCCGGGCAAGGTCTCGCGCGCCACCTCCTGGCCATCGACCAGGATCCGGAAATCCTTGTTCCTGGGCGAGCCGTCATAGCTCACTTGCAGGACGAGCGGTCCCGGCGCGGTCGCCATCTGGAACGCGATAGAACCCTTGTTCAGTATGCGGCTGCGGACCGTCAGGTTGCCGGTGTCCTGGGTGCCGGGACTGGCCTTCAGCGCGTGGTCGATCTCGGGCTGCTGCTCGCCGAAACGGAGGATGTCGACGGTGCGGTCGCGGATGTCGGCGCGAACCTTGGCCTCGGCCGTCAGGCGCGGCTCGGCCTCGGCCCATTGCGCCGGCGTCAGGCGGCGGAAATAGACCGCCGTGCGATTGTGGTGCTGCTCGAAATAGGGCCGCAGGGCCAGGTTGGTCGGGCGTCCGTGGTCGGCCAGGCTGAACCGCTGCGGCGCGCCGCCTGGTTTCAGCGAGGCGTCGCCGATCACCACCGGATCGAAGTCGTCCCAGGGCGGGTCGGCCGGGCCGAGGTCGGCGGCCAGCACCAGCGGGCCGTTCAGGAAGGCGATCAGGTCCGGGGCGTCCGGCATGCTCTCGGTCCGCACCGACATCGGCAGGGTCAAGGTCACCTTGTCGCCGGCGCGCAGGGTGAGGTCGATATAGCCGTTCTTGGCGGTTACGGACTGGACGCGGCCGTTGATCTTCACCGACGGCTTGCCGGACCAGCCGGGAACGCGCAGGGCGACCGGTGTCGGCGACCTAGCCTTGCTCAGCGTCAGGGTGACCTGGTCGCTGTAGGGGAAATCGGTGTCGATCTCGAACTTCGCGCCCTTCTCGGTCCAGTCCAGGGTCGACGGATAATAGAGATTGACCCGCACCCGCTCGCCGTCGCGCCAGAAGATGCTGTCGCCCAGCTTGGCGTAGTTCTCCATCCCCGTACCCACGCAGCACCAGAACGAGTCTGTCGGCGTCGAATGGCCCCGCGCATAGCCCGAGGCCAGGGGCGAGAAGTAGGTGAACATCCCGGTGTCGGGATCCTGCTGCGACAGGATGTGGTTCAGATGGGCGCGTTCGTGGAAGTCGAAGTAGCGGCTCTCGCCGGACCAGGCGTGCAGATGCCGGGTCAGCTTCAGCATGTTGTAGCTGTTGCAGCACTCGCAGGTCTGCTGGCCCAGGCGAGCCGACAGCTGGCGTGGCTTGCCGAAGTGCTCGAACTCGGAATTGCCGCCGATGACGTAGGAATGGTCGTGGACGACCGTCTCCCAGAAGAACATCGCGGCCTTGGCGGCGTTCGTGTCGCCGCCGGTCTCGTAAAGCCGGGCTTCGCCGATCAGCTTGGGGATCTGGGTGTTGGCGTGCTTGCCGGCCAGGTCGTCGCGACCGGAGACCAGGGGATCGATGACGTCGTCGTGCTGGACGCGCCGCGCCAGGTCCAGCCAGCGTGGCTGGCCGGTGCGGGCGTGGAGTTCGGCGTAGCTCTCGACGATGCCGCCGTGTTCGACGCGCAGCACGGTCTGGACCTGCTGGGCGTCCAGCGCCTCGAACATCTTGCCCAGGTAGTCGCCGAGACCGATGGCGACGGCCAGGGCCTTGGGATCGCCGCAGTAGAGGTGAGCGTCCAGCGCCCCTGCCAGGACCTTGTGATAGGTGTAGATCGGCACCCAGCCGTCGTTGAGGCCGCCCGAGGTGTCGATCCTGCCCGCGCGAATCTCCTCGTAGACGACCTTGCCGTCGACGGTCTTGCCGCCGCGCTCGACCGTCGTGCCGCCCGCGTAACCGTCGCCGTTCGCGGCCTGGCAGGCGGCCAGTTCCTCGACGATGTAGGCGGCGCGTTGCTTGAACGCCGGATCGCCGGTCTGGGCCCACATCAACGAGACCGCCGACAGGTAGTGGCCCAGGCTGTGGCCGGCGATGCCCGCCGCTTCCCAGCCGCCATAGACCGCGCCCTTGGGTTCGAGGCCCGCGCCAGCGCGGAAGTTGTGCAGCAGGCGGTCGGGCTCCAGCGACAGCAGGTAGCGCTGATTGGTCTGCTGGGCGGTCAGGAACCGCGAGGGCTTCAGTCGCACCTGCGATAGCGGGAAGGGTTCCAGCTTGGTCTTGACCGCGTGGGCGAAAGCGGGGGAGGCCAGGGCCGCCGCGCCGAGCGCGGCCCCGGTCTTGAGCGCTGAGCGGCGCGACGGTCCGGTCATGGCGCGGTTCCTATTCGACGTGCTGGTCGGGCAGGGCGTTCGTCGGTTTCGAGCCCCACAGCGCGTAGAAGAGCACATAGATCTCGCAGGCTGCCGTCAGCAGGAACGACCACTGCAGGCCGAAGGTGTCGGCCAGCCAGCCCTGCACGATCACCAGGGCCCCGCCGGCGATGGCCATGATCAACAGGCCCGAGCCTTCCTCGGTCAGCGGGCCCAGGCCCTTGATGCCCAGGGTGAAGATGGTCGGGAACATGATCGAGTGGAAGAAGCCGACCGCGATCAGCGACCACATGGCCACCGGGCCGTGGGCGAAGGTGGTGATCAGCATCACCGCGAAGGCGCCGATCGAGAAGGCGGCCAGCACGTGCTCGGCCGGGAAGCGGCGCATCAGCACGCTGCCCAGGAAGCGGCCCACCATCATGCCGCCCCACAGGATGGCCAGGTAGCGCGAGGCCTCCTCGTGTGTGATGGCGGCGATGTTCGGCTGCGAGACGAAATTGATGAACAGGTTGGCCACCCCGATCTCGGCGATCAGATAGATGAAGATGGCCGGCACGCCGAAGACCAGATTGCGGTGCGACCACAGCGACAGGCTCTTGCGGGCCTCGCGCGAGGTGCGCTGGGTGGCCTGTCCGATGGCCGGCAGCTTCACCCGGCCCATGACCAGGGCCAGCAAAACGAGGGCGATGGCGACGATCACATAGGGCAGGATCACCGACTGGGCGTCGGCGTAGCGCTCGGCCTGGGTCAGCACGACGTCGGTTCCCGCCGTTCCGCTCTTGGAGCGACCCAGGATAAGGTAGCCGGCGAACAGCGGCGCCAGGGTGGTGCCCAGGGAATTGAAGGCCTGCACCAGGTTCAGGCGCGCCGAGCCGGTCTCGGGTGGGCCGATCACGGCGACATAGGGGTTGGCCGCTACCTGCAGCAGGGTGATGCCGCTGGCGATCACGAACAGCGCAGTCAGCACCAGGGCGTAGGAGGTCAGGATCGCGGCGGGAACCATCATCGCCGCGCCGACCGCCATGCCCAGAAGGCCGACGACGATGGCCTTCTGGTAGCCGATCCGCTCGATCAGCTTGGCCGAGGGGATCGAGGCCACGAAATAGGCGATGAACCACACCGACTCGATCAGGGTCGTGCGGGTGTAGTCCAGCACGAACACGCTGCGCAGGTGCGGCAACAGCGTGTTGTTGATGACCGTGATGAAGCCCCACATGAAGAACAGGCTGGCCAGCAGGCTCAGGGCCGAGCCGTATCGCTGTCGCGGGGCGTCGGCGGGCGCCGCGGGCGGCGCGCTTTGGGGAATGGCGGGCATCGTTTCCTCTTTCGTCGACGCGGACTTCGGCGGCTGCTCGCCGCTCTGGATGTTTTGTCCGAGTATATTGTCGCCGACAAGTCGTCAACGCACGAGCCATGGCTAACGCTTCAAGCTGACATCGCTAGAAACGTTGCCGGTTATTGTAGGACAAAAATAAGCCTGCTACCAAGCTGCCGACGATTTCCAGGGAGCGGCGTACAGCTCCCATCGATAGGGAGAAGAGCATGGCGAAGAGGTTCCTGGGCGCGGCGGTCGCGCTCCTGGCGATGGCGGCGGCGAGCGTCCCCGCAGGCGTTCAGGCCGCTGAATTGGCCGCCACGGCGACGCTGAAGGCCGACCAGCCCGGCACCCCGATCTCCCGCTATATCTACGGCCAGTTCTCCGAACATCTGGGCGCGGGCATCTATGACGGCGTCTGGGTCGGGCCCGACTCGAAGATCCCCAATGTGCGCGGCATCCGCACCGACGTGGTCACGGCCTTGAAGGACATCCACGTCCCGGTGATCCGCTGGCCGGGCGGCTGCTTCGCCGACGAGTACCGCTGGCGCGACGGCATCGGCCCGCGCGCCAAGCGCCCGTCGCGCAAGAACAACTGGTGGGGCGGCTCGCCCGAGACCAACGCCTTCGGCACCCACGAATTCATGGACTTCGCCGAACAGGTCGGCGCCGACCCCTACGTCTCGATCAATGTCGGCTCGTCCGATCCGACCGAGATGCGCGAGTGGATCGAGTACATGACCTCGCCGGGCGACGACACCTTGGCCCAGGAGCGCCGCGCCAACGGCCGCGACAAGCCGTTCAAGGTGCCGTTCATCGGCATCGGCAACGAGAGCTGGGGCTGCGGCGGCGAGATGACGCCGGAGTACTACGCCAACGAATACCGCCGCTTCTCGGCGTTCTTCCACAAGAACGACGACAACCCCGCGGTCCGGGTCGGCTCGGGCGCCAATGCGTTCAACACCAACTGGACCGACGTGGTGACCAAGAACGCCGGACGGTTCATGGACGCCATCTCGCTGCACTACTACACGCTGCCGACCGGCGACTGGAAGACGAAGGGCGCGGCCACCGGCTTCGACAAGGCCGCCTGGGGCAAGACCATGGCCCAGACGCTGCGCATGGACGACCTGATCAAGCAGCACATCGTGGTCATGGATAAGAACGACCCGACCAAGCGGATCGGTCTTTATGTCGATGAATGGGGCACCTGGTACGACGTCGAGCCGGGCACCAATCCGGGCCACCTCTACCAGTTGAACACCCTGCGCGACGGCGTCGTGGCGGCGGCCAATTTCAACATCTTCCACCGCTATACTGACCGGGTGAAGATGACGAACATCGCCCAGACCATCAACGTTCTGCAGGCGATGATCCTGACCCAGGGCGACAAGATCGTCCTGACGCCGACCTACTACGCCTACAAGATGTACGTGCCCTTCCAGGACTCGACGGCCATTCCGCTGGACGTCACCGCGCCCGAGATCGACGTGGCGGGAACCAAGATCCCGGCCTTCAACGCCTCGGCCGCCAAGGGCAAGGACGGCAAGACCTATATCGCCGTGGCCAACATGTCGCCGGACGACGGCGTGAAGCTGTCGGTCGCGCTGGGGTCGCTGAAGGCCAAGGCCGTGTCGGGCCAGGTGCTGACCGCCGACAAGATGGACGCGATGAACGCCTTCGGCGCCAAGCCGGCCGTCGCCCCGGTCGCGTTCAAGGGCGCCAAGCTGGCGGGCGACAAGCTGACCTTGGACGTCCCGTCCAAGTCGGTGGTCGTGGTCGCGGTCGAATAGGCCCTGCGGGAGCGCCGTCGCCGGCGGCGCTCCCATGATTTCATATTTGACGATCTAATTCATATATGATGTCCATTCCTCAGGCGCTCCGTCAGAGAGCCGCCGGAGGAAACATCCATGTCTCAAGGCTCGAGCCAGCGTACGGGCTGGGCGCCGCTGGTGCTCATCGTCGCCCTGTTCTTTCTCTGGGGCGTCGCCAACAACCTCAACGACGTTCTGATCCCCCACCTGAAGAAGGCCTTCTTCCTGACCGACCTGCAGTCGGGCCTGGTGCAGTCGGCGTTCTATCTGGGCTACTTCTTCCTGGCTCTGCCGGCCGGCCTGCTGATGCGTCGCTATGGCTACAAGGCCGCGGTGATCGTGGGGCTGGCGCTGTTCGCCGTCGGGGCGCTGCTGTTCTGGCCCGCGGCCGAGCTGCGCCGCTACGAGTTCTTCCTCTCGGCCCTGTTCGTCATCGCCTCGGGCCTGGCGTTCCTTGAGACCTCGGCCAATCCGCTGATCACCGTGCTGGGCGATCCGGCCAAGGCCGAGCAGCGGCTGAACCTGGCCCAGGCCTTCAACCCGCTGGGCGCGATCACCGCCGTGGTCGTCGGCCGCCAGTTCATCCTGTCGGGCGTCGAGCCCACGAAGGCGCAGTTCGCGGCCATGTCCCCGGCCCAGCTGTCGGCCTTCCAGGCGGCCGAGGCCAAGTCGACCCAGCTGCCGTACCTGATCATCGCCGCCGTGGTGCTGCTGTGGGTGGTGCTGGTGGCGATCACCAAGTTCCCGCCCCAGGCCAGCCGTCCTTCCGCCGAGGATCAGCACCAGGAGCGCGTCGAAAAGCCGATCCTGGGCCTGTTCGCGCGTCCGCGCTTCCTGTTCGGCGTGGCCGCCCAGTTCTTCTATGTCGGCGCCCAGGTGGGGGTGTGGAGCTACATGATCCGCTACGCCCAGGACCAGGTCCCGGGCATGGGCGAGAAGACCGCCGCCGCGTACCTGTCGTGGTCGCTGGTTGGCTTCATGGCCGGACGCTTCGCCGGGACCGCCCTGATGAGCCGCGTCGATCCCTCGCGCCTGATGGCCGCGTTCGCCACGGCCAATGTCGGCCTGACCCTGGTCGCTGT
Source organism: Caulobacter segnis (assembly GCF_019931575.1). Classification (NCBI taxonomy): domain Bacteria; kingdom Pseudomonadati; phylum Pseudomonadota; class Alphaproteobacteria; order Caulobacterales; family Caulobacteraceae; genus Caulobacter; species Caulobacter segnis. The sequence continues at coordinate 2,272,835 of NZ_CP082923.1, forward strand.
CGTGGTGGGCGGACATCTGGGCCTGCTGGCTCTGGCCGCGACCAGCTTCTTCATGTCCATCATGTTCCCGACCATCTTCGCCAGCTCGCTGAAGGGGCTGGGTCCGCTGACCAAGACCGGCTCGTCGTTCCTGGTCATGAGCATCATCGGCGGGGCGATCCTGACGGCGGTGATGGGCGCGGTGTCGGACGCCAGCGCCATCCGCTTCGCCATCCTGGTGCCGTGCGCCTGCTTCGCCATGGTCGGCCTCTTCGCCCTGACCGCCAAGCGGCGCGAGGTCACCGCCCACGACGCGGTGCTGGCCGGGGGGCACTGAAGATGATGGACGTGCTGGTCTGCGCCGCGCCAGGCGACCTGCGGGTCGAGCGCCGGCCCGCGCCCGAGCCCGGTCCGGGCGAGGTGCTGCTGCGCGTTCGCCGGGTCGGCATCTGCGGCACCGACATGCACATCTATCGCGGCACTCAGCCCTATCTCAGCTATCCGCGCGTGATGGGGCACGAACTGTCGGGCGAGGTGGTCTCGGCGCCCGAGGACAGTGGGCTGGAAGAGGGCGACCACGCCTATGTCATGCCCTATCTGTCGTGCGGGACGTGCCGGGCCTGCGCCAAGGGCAAGCCCAACTGCTGCATGAACATCCGCGTGCTGGGCGTGCACATAGATGGCGGGCTGTGCGAGTACCTGGCCGTGCCGGCCGGCTTCGTGCGCAAGGTCGAGGGCGTCGGCCTGGACGAGGCGGCCATGGTCGAGTTCCTGGCCATCGGCGCCCACGCCGTCCGCCGCGCCCGGATCGAGCCCGGACAGTCGGTGCTGGTCGTCGGCGCCGGGCCGATCGGCATCGCCGCCACCCTGTTCGCCAAGCTGGCGGGCGCCGAGGTGACCGTGCTGGACCCACGAGCCGACCGGCTGGCGTTCTGCCGCCAGCACCTGGGCGCAGATCGCATCATCGCGCTCTCCGACGAGACGCCGCGCGCGCTTTCGGACGTGACCGAGGGGGTGTTCTTCGACGCGGTGTTCGACGCCACGGGCAGCCCAGCGGCCATGCAACAGGGGTTCGCCTATGTCGCTCATGGCGGGACCTATGTGCTGATCTCGGTCGTCTCGGCCGACATCACCTTCTCGGACCCCGAGTTCCACAAGCGCGAGATGTCGCTGCTGGCCAGCCGCAACGCCACGATCGAGGACTTCGACCACGTGCTGTCGGCCATCAAGGCCGGCCAGGTGCCAACGGCGGCGCTCAACACCCATAAGGCGGCGCTGAAGGATCTCTCCGAGGCCCTGCCGGGCTGGATGGAGCCGTCGGCGGGAGTCATCAAGGCCATCGTCGCGTGCTGATCGACGCCCACTGCCACGTCTGGCGGATCGGCGAGAACGACCACGCGTGGCCGACGCCGGACCTGACGGCGATCCATCGGAACTTCGACCTGAGCGACCTGGCGCGCGCGGCGGGCGATGCGGGATTATCCGGCGTGGTCCTCGTCCAGTCGCAACCGAGCGCGCGCGACACCGAATGGTTGCTAAGCTTGGCGGCCGCCGAGCCGCTAGCCCTCGGCGTCGTCGGCTGGGCGGACCTGACCGCGCCGGACGCGCCGGAGCGGATCGCGGCCCTGGCGCGTGATCCCTGGCTCAAGGGGCTGCGGCCCATGCTGCAGGACCTGGCCGACGACTGGATCCTCGACCCCAGGCTCGACGGCGCGATCGCGGGGATGGCCGAGGCGGACCTGGCGTTCGACGCCCTGGTCCGGCCGCGTCACCTGCCGTCCATCCTGGCGTTCGTCCGCCGCTGGCCCGCGGTGCGCCTGGTGATCGACCACGGGGCCAAACCGCTGATCGCGACCGGTGAACTGGATCCTTGGCGCGAACAGATGGCGGCGCTGGCCGCCGAGCCCGGCGTCCATTGCAAGCTGTCGGGTCTGCTGACCGAGGCCGGCGAGACCCCGACCGCCGAGGCCGTCGCGCCCTATGCGGCGCACCTGATCGAGACTTTCGCGCCCGATCGCCTGATGTGGGGGAGCGACTGGCCGGTGCTGAACCTGGCCGGCGACTACGGCGCCTGGCGCGCGACGTGCGCGGCCTGGGTCCCGCCGGAACGCCAGGCGGCGCTATTCGGCGAGACGGCGCGCCGATTCTACCGCTTATAGAGAGGCCATGTCCGACGTGCCCGCCAAGAAGCGAGAATACCGCGCGCCCGCCCTGGAAAAGGGTCTCGACGTGCTGGAGCTGCTGGCCGCCCATCGCGGCGGCCTGACCCTGGCCCAGATCTCGAACGCCCTGGACCGTTCGTCCAGCGAGCTGTTCCGCATGGTCCAGGTGCTGGAGGCGCGGGGCTATGTCGGCCGCGCCGCCGACGAGGACGGCCTCGTCCTGACCAACAGGTTGTTCGCCCTGGGCATGACGCGCGCGCCGGCCAAGGACCTGCTGGAGGCGGCCCTGCCGGCCATGCGGGCGGTCGCCCAGCGGATCGGTCAGTCCTGCCACCTGGCGGTGGCCAGCGGCGACCAGATGGTCGTCGTCGCCCGCATCGAGGCGCCGGGCGACCAGGGCTTCTCGGTCCGGGTCGGCTATCGCCGCAAGATCGTCGAGGCGACCTCCGGCCTGGTGCTCTACGCGTTCCAGCCGGAAGGCGTTCGCCAGCGCTGGGCCGAGATGCTGAAGCCCGAGGCCTCGGCGGTGGCCTGGAAGACCTTTGAGGCCAACGCCGCCCAGGCTCGCAAGGACGGTTTCGTGCGGGCGGGCAGCTACGTGACCAAGGCCGTAATCGATCTCTCCGTGCCGATCTACGGCCCCGAGGGCGTGGCGGCGGCGCTGACCTGTCCCTATGTCGACATGCCCAACGCCATTTCGATGGATGATACGGTCGCCGACCTGCGGCGGGCCGCCGCCGAGATCACCAGCGAGATCCGTCCGACCGCCTAGAGGGCTGGAGGCCGGCGGCGGTCGATTGACTTGCTGTGATTGGAATGGAATTTTATCAGCAACATCGATTTTATAAATAAATGGGATGGAAGCGAGAATGGCAGGCGGCGAAAGGCGGTCGGAGACCTTGGCGCGCTTGCCGCGACTGGGGTTCGGCGGCGCGTCCGTCGGCAATCTCTACGCGCCCGTGTCCGACGCTGACGCCCGCGCTGTCATCGACGCCGCCCTGGCCGCCGGGATCACCTATTTCGACACCGCGCCGCACTACGGGTTCGGTCTCAGCGAGACGCGTCTGGGCGAAGCGCTGGCCGGACGGAACGTGATCATCTCGACCAAGGTCGGCCGTCGCCTCGAGCCGATCGCGACGATACAGCGTGAGCGCCACGGCTTCGTCGACGCCGCGCCCTTCGAGCCGACGTTCGACTACACCCACGACGGCGTCATGCGGTCGTTTGAGGACAGCCTGCGCCGCCTGAAGCGCGATCGGATCGACGTGCTGCTGGCCCATGACCTGGGCCGGATGACCCATGGCGAGGCGAACGCCGGCCATATGCGCGACTTCCTGGATGGCGGCTACCGCGCCATGCGCGCGCTGAAGGACGCCGGCGCGGTCGGGGCGATCGGCCTGGGCGTCAACGAGCAGGCGGTCTGCGAGGAGGTCCTGGATCACGCGGATGTCGACGGCTTCCTGCTGGCCGGCCGCTATACGCTGCTGGAGCAGACCGCGCTGGAGGACTTCCTGCCGCGCTGCGTGGCGCGGGGTGTCGGGATCATCATCGGCGGGCCATTCAATTCCGGCGCCTTGGTCGAGACCGGCGAGACGCTGCACTACAACTACGCGGCCGCGCCGGCCGGGATCGTCGAGCGGGTGGGGCGCTTGCGCCGGGTCTGCGCCGCCCACGGCGTCCCGCTGGCCGCGGCCGCCCTGCGATTTCCGCTGGCGCATCCGGCGGTGCTGAGCGTCATTCCGGGCATGGCGACGCGAGATCAAGTCGTCGAGGCGACCCGCTGGTTCGAGTTCGCCATTCCGGACGCCCTCTGGTCCGACCTGCGCGCCGAGGGGCTGATCCGCGCCGACGCCCCGACGCCCGCCACGCGAGCCGCCGCATGAAGCCGATCCTGCTGCATCCCGACGACAATGTCCTGGTGCTGGCCGAGCCGATCAGGGCCGGCCAGACGATCGAGATCGACGGCCAGGCGCTGGTCGCGCCCGGCGACGTCGCCGTCGGCCACAAGATCGCCCGCCGCGCGCTGGTCGCCGGCGAGAAGATCCTGAAGTATGGCGCGCCGATCGGCTCGATGACCGCCGCCGCCGAGGCTGGCGCGCATGTCCACATGCACAACATGAAGAGCGACTACATCGCCAGCCACACCCGGCAGGTGGTCGGCGGAACCACGGGTGAGGCCCAATGAGCATCCAGGGCTATCTGCGCGCCGATGGCCGCAAGGGCATCCGCAACGTCGTGGCCGTGGCCTATCTGGTCGAGTGCGCCCACCATGTGGCCCGGGCCATCGTCACGAAGAGCGATGATCCAGACGTCCACCTGATCGGCTTTCCCGGCTGCTATCCGAACGCCTACGCCCTGAAGGTCATGGAGGCGATCGGGACCCATCCGAACATCGGCGGCGTGCTGTTGATCTCGCTAGGCTGCGAGAGCTTCAACCGCGAGGCCCTGCGCGCGGCCGTCGCCGCCAGCGGCCGGCCGGTCGAGACCCTGGTGATCCAGGACAGCGGCGGCACCGCCGAGACCATCCGCAAGGGCGTCGAGGCCGTGGCGCGGCTGAAGGCGATCGCCGACCGGACGCCGCGCGTTCCGATGGATGTCTCGGAACTGGTCATCGGCACCATCTGCGGCGGGTCGGACGGCACGTCGGGCATCACCGCCAATCCCGCCGTCGGCCGCGCCTTCGACCGCCTGGGCGCGGCCGGGGCGGCCTGCGTCTTCGAGGAGACCGGCGAACTGGTCGGCTGCGAGAAGATCATGGCCAGCCGGGCGATCACGCCGGAATTGGGCGAGGCGCTGGAAGCCAGCGTCCGCAAGGCCGAGGCCTACTATACGGTCATGGGCTACGGCAGCTTCGCGCCCGGCAACGCCGAGGGTGGGCTGACGACCCAGGAAGAAAAGTCGATGGGGGCCTATTCCAAGTCGGGCTCGGCCCCGATCGTCGGCATCCTCAAGCCCGGCGACTTGCCGCCCTCCGGCGGGCTCTACCTGCTGGATGTGGTGCCGGACGGCGAGGTGCGGTTCGGCTTCCCCAACATCTCCGACAACGCCGAGATCGTCGAGCTGATCGCCTGCGGGGCGCATCTGACGCTGTTCACCACCGGGCGCGGTTCGGTGGTCGGTTCGGCCGTCTCGCCGGTGATCAAGGTCTGCGCCAATCCCGAGACCTACCGCAAGCTCGCCGGCGACATGGACGTCGACGCCGGCCGGATCATGGAAGGTCGGGGCACGCTGGACGAGGTCGGCGACGAGATCTTCGACCTGGTCCTGGCCGTCGCCGGCGGCCAGCGGACGGTGTCCGAGGCTTTGGGCCACCAGGAATTCATCCTCACCTACAAGGCCTTCGACCCGATCGGTCCGGCCTGCCTGCCGCTGCGGCGCGCGAGTTAAGGGGCGTATCCATGGGTAGACTTTCGGGCAAGACCGCCCTGGTGACGGCGGCGGCGCAGGGCATCGGCAAGGCCAGCGCCGAGCTGTTCGCCCGCGAGGGCGCGCGCGTCATCGCCACCGACCTCAACATGGACCTGCTGGCCAAGGTCGAAGGCTGCGAGGCCCGTCGGCTGGACGTGCTGGACCCGGGCGCCATCACCGCCCTGGCCGCCGAGCTGGGTGCGATCGACGTGCTGTTCAACTGCGCCGGCTACGTCCACGCCGGCACGATCCTGGACTGTGACGAAAAGGCCTGGGCATTCTCGAACGACATCAATGTCACGGCCCAGTACCGCACGATCCGCGCTTTCCTGCCGGCCATGCTGGCGGCGGGGAAGGGTTCGATCGTCAACATGTCTTCCGTCGCCAGCTCGATCAAAGGGGTTCCCAACCGCTTTGCCTACGGGGCCACCAAGGCGGCCGTGATCGGTCTGACCAAGGCCGTGGCCGCCGACTTCGTGGGGCAGGGAATCCGCTGCAACGCGATCTGCCCGGGCACGGTCGACACGCCGTCGCTGAACCAGCGCCTGGCCGAAACCGGCGACTACGAGGCCGCCCGCAAGGCCTTCACCGCCCGCCAGCCGATGGGCCGCCTGGGCAAGCCGGAGGAACTGGCCCAACTGGCCCTGTACCTGGCCAGTGACGAGTCGGCCTTCACCACCGGCCAGATCCACATCATCGACGGCGGCTGGATCAACTGACGTGCGCCACTGCCTGGCCCTGGACCTCAAGGATGATCCGGCGCTGATCGAACGCTACGAGGCCTGGCACGCGCCGGGCGCCGTGCCGCCGGCGGTGATCGCCTCGATCCGCGCCGCCGACATCCGCGACATGCAGATCTGGCGGCTGGGGACGCGGCTGTTCATGATCATGGAGACCGGGCCGGACTTCTCGCCCGAGGCCAAGGCCGCCGCCGACCTGGCGTCCGAGGACGTCCAGGCCTGGGAACGCCTGATGTGGGAGTTCCAGCAGCCGCTGCCCGACGCAGTCGACGACGAGAAGTGGCTGCCGATGCGCCGGATCTTCGCCCTCGACGAGCAGCCCTAGAGGTAGCGGTAGCGCAGGCCCAGCCGGAACTCGCGTCCCGTGCGGTGCTGGTAGTTGGGGATCTGGCTGCGGTCGATGAACTGACGCGACACCCTGTCCGTCAGGTTGGCGCCGTCCGCCGTCAGGGTCAGTTGCGGGGACAGCCGATAGCGCACCGAGACGTCCACCGTGGTCAGGGCGCCGAAGCCGTCGGCGTCCCCGCCGGTCTGGGCGGGAACCGAGGCCAGGTAGCGGCCTCGGTGACTGATGGCGGCGCGCGCGTCGAGGCGACGGCCGGCGTAGACCAGCGCCAGATTGCCGACCAGGCGGGGGCCACCCAGGGAGTCCTCGATGGCCTGGATCTGGCCGTCGGGCATCCGGTAACGGACGCTCGAGCGGGTGTAGGCCGCAGACCCCTGCAGTCGCCAGGGCGCCAGGGCCGAACCCGGCGCGCCCAGCGGCGTGACCGCCGAGATCTCCAGGCCGTTCAGCCTGCCCTTGCCGGTGTTGGCGGGGCGGATGAACTGCCAGATGGGTAGGGCCGGATCGCAGCCCACTGCGCCGCCGCAGGCCAGGACCGCGACGCTGTCGGGCAGGCCGTACGGGTTGGCCGAGAATGGCGCGGGCTGGGTGATCGTCTGCTGGACCACCGACTGGATCGACTTGTGATAGGCCGCGATCGTGACCGCGCCGCCGTTCGGGACGAGCCATTCGACGGCCAGGTCCAGGTTCGTCGCGCGCGTCGGCGTGAGGTCCGGATCCCCCGCCGAGACCATCTTCAGGCTGGTGGTCGCGATGGTGAAGCCCGGCCGCAGGCTGCGCAGGTCGGGGCGCACCATCACCCGCGCCGCACCGAAGCGGACGGTCAGGTCGTCGGCAGGCTCCCAGACCAGGTTCGCCGACGGCAGGACGTCGCCATAGTCGCGGCGCACGCGGACGGGCTTCAGCGCGCCGTCGGCCTGGAGCTGCGAGCCGGTCGAATCCTGGCCCGTGCGGGCCAGGCGAAGTCCGACGTCGCCCCAGAGCTGTCGCCCGGCCTGGCGCGGACGGGAGATCAGCACATAGGCCGCGTCGTCCTGTTCGGTGATCGCGTAGTTGGTGCCGGCCACCGGCTCGGGACCCAGGCGGAAGGCGTCGCAGCCTGTTCGGGCGCAGGCCTGGCGCAGCAGCGTCAAGCCGCGCGTGACGTCCGGCGTCAGCCACCCGGCGGGCGGATCGACGACGCCGAACGCGGCGCCCCCGCCGACCATGCGCACATAGTCGGCGACCGGTATGGCGGCCAACGCCGCCGGCAGCACGCCATTGAGGTTGGCGATCGCGCCGTTCGATCGCGACAGGGTGACGGCCTCCGTGCGGTAGTCCTTGTGCAGCACCCCCGCGCGCCACTCGACGCCGCCCGTCTCGCCCTTCAGGTCGAGGCCGGCGGTCTTGAAGCTGTTGTCGACCCAGTTCGGATCGTCGCGGAACTCCGACAGCGTCCAGGCCGAGGCTCGATCCAGGACGGCGTCGCCATAGCCGACGAAGGGATGGGCGCGGTCGCGAAAGTCGTAGGCGAAGCCGTTCACGCCGTACTGGTCCAGGTGCAGGGTGTTCTGCACCGGGTTGCTGAAGTCCGAGCGCGAGAAGCCCAGCAAGGCCGTGGCCTCGACGCCGCCTGGGAGCCGGCGGCTGGCCGACAGGGTCGCCTGGCGGAAGATGGTGTCGAGCTCGTCGTAGCGGGCCTCGGACTTGACGTCGACGCCGTCGAACCGGCCCGCGATCAGCACGGCGGGGCCCTGGCCCGTACGGATCACCGGATCGATCGCGGTCACGGCGTTCAGGCCGCAGGCCGGCGCGGCGGCGGGGCCGCAGGCGCCGGCCGTGCGGAAGGTGAAGCTCTCCAGCAGGAACTCGTTCCGCTTGGACCTCAGGGTCGCGTACAGCAGGTCCAGCGCCACGCGCGTCCCGTCCGCCGGTCGCCATTCCAGCGCGGCGGTCAGGCCAAGGCGCGACTGCTCGGCGGTCATCAGTTCCAGGCGCGGGATGCGGGCGTGCAGGGCGGCGTTGACCTCGGCCAGGCTGGCGCCGCCCGTGGTCGCGCCGAAACCCGGAGAGATCGCGTCGCCCGATTGCCAGCCGCCGGCCGTGCTGCCCGCGTCGACGGCGTAGCGGCGGGAATAGGCGGCCGAGACCAGGACGCCCAGCCGGTCGTCGGCGAGGCGTCGCGACAGCACGATCGAGCCGCGCGGCGACAGGCGATCGGCGCGGCTGTTCCAGGTCTGCTCGCCGTACAGGAGGATGCTCTTGTCGCGCAGGTCGAACGGCGAGCGGGTCGATATGTCGATCGTAGCTCCCAACGAACCCTCGTCGACATCGGCCGTCGCGGTCTTCTGCAGGCGGATCTGCCGGAAGAGGTCGGCGGCGAATACGTTGTAGTCGAAGGCCCGGCCCCGGTTGGTGCCGCCGCCGGCGTTGGCCCCGCCGAACGTCGCCAAGGTCTCCATGCCGTTGATGCGCACGCGGGTGAAGCGGCTGGCCACGCCCCGGACGGCGATCTGGCGCGTCTCGCCGCCGTCATTGACCGCTGCGGCGCCAGGCAAGTCGCGCAGGGCGTCGCCCAGGCTGAGCGCGCCGGAGCGCGCGATCTCGTCCTCGGTCAGGATGTCGATGGGCGAGGGCGTGCGGCGCTTCAACAGAGCCGGCTGACCGGCCAGGGGCGCGGCGGTCACCCTGATTGAGGCCACCTCGGCCGGGGTCTCGTCGACCCGACGCGGCGGCGGGAGCGGCAAGGGACGGGCTCGGGACGTCGGCCGGGCGTTCGACGGCGCCGGCGCGATGGTGACCACGCCGTCCGCGCCGATCACGAAGCTCAGGCGCGCGCCGGCCAGCAACGTCCCCAGCGCGGCCGGCAGCGACATGGTCCCGCGCAGCGCCGGGGCCGGGCGCCCCGCCACCAGCGGCGCGGGGGCCAGCACCACCGCGCCCGTCCGCTCCGACAGGGCCAGCAGCGCGCTGGCTAGGGGCTGGGCGGGCTGATCGAAGGCGAAGACGGCCGGACGCTGGGCCGCCAGGGCCGGAGCGCCCGCTAGCATCAGGGCCAGAGCCGTGGCCGAGACGAGGGCCGGTCTCATCGCGCGCGGATCAGCAGGCCGCCGTCGGCTTCGCGGGCCACCGTGACCGGCAGCGCGCGCGGCAGGCCGGCGACGAAGGGGGCCGCCTGATCCGGGCGCAGGCCCGCCGTCACCTTCAAGCGCGCGGCGCCGGGCGTGACCCTGGCCCGAAGACCGTAGCGGTTCAGATCGGCGACCACCTCGCTCAGTGGCGCGGCGGCGTAGGCCAGGCGCCCGGCGCGCCAGGCGCCGACGTCCTCAGTCCGCGCCAGGGGAGCGGCGCGAACGCCCGAGGCGTCAGCCAGGGCGCGCTGGCCAGCGCTGACACGCGCCACCAAGGCGCCGCCGGCATGGGCCCGCGAGACCTCGACCAGGCCTTGCTCGACCTCGACCCGCACGCGGTCGTCCGGCGCGCGGTGGACGTCGAAACGGGTCCCCAGCACGCGGACCTTGGCCGAGCCGGCGGCGACGGTGAACGGATGGGCCGGGTCGTGGGTGACGGCGAAGAAGGCCTCGCCGCGTTGCAGGACATAGGCCCGACGCGACCATCGCCAGCGGGGCCGCAGGCTGGACCCGGGGGCCAGGGTTACGGGACTGCCGTCAGCGAGGACGACCGCGCGCGTCTGGCCCGGGGCCGACTGGAGCGCCGGCGGTGGCGTGGCCAGCACGGCGGCGACCAGGCCGGCGGCGATGGCGAGGCCGGGCCACATCCAGCGGCGCGGCCAGGGGGCGGGGAGAGCCACGATCGGTGCGGCGAGGGCCTGGTCCAACAGCAGCAGCGTATGCTCGGCCTGCTCGTAGGCTTGCGCGTGGCGCGGGTCGGCCTTCAGCCAGGCTTCCAGCTGGGCCGAGCGCGCGGGCGGGAAATCCTCGCCGCTCACCGCCAGGACCCAGTCGCGGGCGCTGACGCCGATCGCCGAGTCAGGATCGACGGGTGCGTTCACGCGACAGGCCTCGATAGTCGATGGTTCCGCGCGCGATGGCGCGCTGGCAGACGGCGGCGGCTTCGTCCACGGTCTTGCGAACGAGGGACTCGGAGACGCCATGGCGGCGGCCGATCTCGGCGAAGCTCAGGCCGTCCACGCGGTTGGCGGTCAGATACTGGCGATGCCGCTCGGGCAGGCCGGCCAGCACCTTCTGGAGCAGGCGCACCTGCTGCTTGGCGATCAGGGCGCGCTCAAGATCGGGGTCCGCGTCGGCGGCCAGGCCAGCGCCGTCGCCCAGGGCCGCCGAGGCGCGCCGCAGCTGGCGACGAGCGTCGTGCATCAGGTTGATGGCGATACGGAAGACGAAGGCGCGGGGGCTTTCCAGCTGGCGGTTCGCGGTCTGCTCGCCCAGCTTGAAGAAGGCCTGCTGGGCGACGTCCTCGCAGTCGGGCGGGCCAGGGCCGAACCGGGCGCGCAGGAATGCGCAGAGGTCCCGCCACTCCTTGGCGTAGACGGCCGGGTAGGCCGGGTGATCACGCCAAACCTCCTCCCGGACGATTCGAAGCTTCGGCCGCTCCGCCTGGGACACCGCCACTCCCCGATTGTTCTCGGCATCCTCGTTGGGCGCGACGATGCGGTCGAACGCCGTGTCGATCAATGGCGCGTCGGGATTTTCGGGCGATCCGGAACTTTTTCGTGCGGATCGGCGGGCGGAAATCGTCGTTATGGCCAAGCTCCTCCGGGGTGGGGAAAATCCAGGGATTTCCGAAAGTTACCGGTAACTTTCCGCTTTTGTCAGCTCCCTGGGCATGCTTATCTCAAATGACACCGGTGACAGCAATCCGGTGAAAGACGGTCCCAAGGGCCGCGGAAAAATGGGGAGGTCACGATGTTCACGCCGTCGAGTCGCGCCGCGAAAGGCGCATCCGGTGAGACGATCATCGTCGACGCTCCAGCCACCTTCTCCTTGAACAATTCGCCGCTCTAGGCGCCAGGACCGTCTCCCCCGAGACGCCAAACTGGGCGGCGCTGGTCCTTTCCCCGCGTCGCCCATCCTTCTTCGGAGTCGCGCATGCGTTTGAAGGCCCTGACCCTGGCGACCGCCCTGGCGCTGACGCCGTTGGCGGCGCACGCCCAGACGGCGGAGCCCGCGCCGGCGAAGTTCAAGGCCATCAAGATCGTGCTGGTCGGCGACTCCACCACGGCCGTGCTGGGCGGCTGGGGCCCCAGCTTCTGCGGCTGGCACGTGACCTCGTTCGCCGCCTGCATCAACCTGGCGCGCGGCGGGCGCTCCAGCGGCAACTACCGCGCCGAGGGCTCGTGGGCGCTGGCCATGGACGAGATCAAGTCCGGCGGCTTCACCGACACCTACGTGCTGATCCAGTTCGGCCATAACGACCAACCGGGCAAGCCCGGCCGCTCGACGGACCTGGCCACCGAGTTTCCGGCCAACATGAAGCGCTATGTCGAGGAGGTGCGGGCGGCCGGCGGCAAGCCGGTCCTTGTCACGCCCCTGACGCGCCGCCAGTTCAAGGATGGCAAGCTGATCGACGATCTGGGACCGTGGGCCGAGGCCGTGCGCAAGGTCGCCGTCGAGACCGGTACGCCGCTGGTCGACCTGCACGCCCGCAGCCAGGCGGCCGTCCAGGCCATGGGACCGGTCGAGGCCATGCAGTTCGCCCAGCGTCCGCCGTCGGCCGAGGTGGTCGAGGCCGCGACCAAGACCGGCACGACCATCGCCGCCAGCACGGGCGTCCCGGTCGCGCCCGGCGCGCCGGCGCAGAACCAGCAGAACAACGCCGCCGTCGAGCCGATGGGCCAGGCCAGGCTGTCGTTCGACTACACGCATCTGGGCGTCGTCGGCGCGGACTACTTCTCGACCATCGTCACGGACGAGCTGTCAAAGTCCGTTCCGGCCCTGCGCCGCTACCTGATTCCGTAAGCCTAGGTTTCGTCATGACCCTGACCCGCCGCTCTACGCTCGCCGTCCTCGGCGCCACGACGGCCCTGGCCGGAACCTCGGCCCGCGCCGCCGCGCCCAAGGCCTCGCCGCTGCGCCTGTGGTACCGCCAGCCGGCCAAGGAGTGGGTCGAGGCCCTGCCGGTCGGCTCGGGCAAGCTGGGGGCGATGATCTTCGGCGGCGTCGCGGCCGAGCGGCTGCAATTGAACGAGGACACCCTGTGGGCGGGCGGTCCGTACGAGCCGATTAATCCGGAGGCTCATGCGGCCTTGCCGGAGATCCGCCGCCTGATCGACGCGGGCGAATACGCCAAGGCCACCGACCTGGCCGACGCCAAGTTCATGGGCGTTCCCAAGCGCCAGATGTCCTACCAGACGATCGGCGATCTCAAGCTGGACTTCCCGGGCCTGGGCGAAGCGAGCGCCGACTATGTCCGCGACCTCGACCTCGACGGCGCCATCGCCACGACCCGCTTCACGGCCGGCGGCGTCCGCCATGTCCGCGAGGTGATCGGCAGCGCGCCGGACGGCGTGATCGCCGTGCGCCTGACCGCCAGCAGGAAGGGCGCGATCAATGTCGACCTCAGCTTCGCCAGCCCGCTGAAGTCCAAGCTGGTCTCGTCGGTCGAGGGCGCGCACCTGATCCTGGCCGGGACCAACGAGCCGTCGCAGGGCGTCGACGCCAAGCTGACGTTCGAGTGCCGCGTCGAGGTCAGGGCCAAGGGCGGCAAGGTCAGCGGGCAGGGTGGTGTCTTGTCGGTGAAAGGCGCCGACGAGGTCGTGCTGTTGATCGCCGCCGCCACCAGCTATCGCCACTATGACGACGTCTCGGGCGACCCGACCGCGCTGAACAAGGCGACCCTGGCCAAGCTTACCGGCAAGCCGTGGGCCAAGATGCTGGCCGAGCACCAGGCCGACCACCGGGCCCTGTTCCGCCGCGTCGGCGTCGACTTCGGCCGCACTCGCGCCGACCTGCTGCCGACGGACGAGCGCATCAAGCAGTCGCCGACCACCGACGATCCGTCCCTGGCGGCGCTGTACTACCAGTACGGCCGCTACCTGCTGATCGCCTGCTCGCGGCCGGGCAGCCAGCCGGCCAACCTGCAGGGGATCTGGAACGACAAGACGTTCGCGCCGTGGGGCGGCAAGTACACGATCAACATCAATACCGAGATGAACTACTGGCCGGCCGAGCCGACCGGCCTGCCGGAGCTGGTCGAGCCGCTGATCGCTCTGGTGAAGGACATCTCCGAGACCGGTACGCGGATGGCCAAGGCCATGTACGGCGCGCGCGGCTGGGTCACGCACCACAATACCGATCTGTGGCGGGCCACCGCCCCGATCGACGGCGCCAAGTTCGGGGTCTGGCCGACCGGCGGCGCTTGGCTCTGCAAGCACGTCTGGGATCGCTACGACTATGGTCGCGACCAGGCCTATCTCGAGCGGGTCTATCCGCTGATGAAGGGCTCGGCGCGGTTCTTCCTCGACACCCTGGTGGTCGATCCCAAGTTCGGGGTTCTGGTCACCAGCCCGTCGATCTCGCCGGAGAACGACCACGGCCATGGCTCGTCCCTGGCCGCCGGCCCGACCATGGACCAGGCGATCGTCCGCGACCTTTTCGACAACTGCCTGAAGGCCGAGGCCATCCTGGGGGCGGACGCAGCCTTCGTCGCCGAGCTGAAGGCCGCGCGTGACAAGCTGGCCCCCTACAAGATCGGCAAGGACGGCCAGTTGCAGGAGTGGCAGGAGGACTGGGACGCCGACGCCAAGGACATCCACCACCGCCACGTCTCGCACCTCTACGGCCTGTTCCCGTCGGACCAGATCTCGATCGACACCACACCCAAGCTGGCGGCGGCGGCCAGGCAGACCCTGGTCACGCGCGGTGACCTCTCGACCGGCTGGGCCATCGCCTGGCGTCTGAACCTGTGGTCGCGGCTGGGCGATGGCGACCACGCCCACGGCATACTGAAGCTGCTGCTGGGCCCCGAGCGGACCTATCCGAACATGTTCGACGCCCACCCGCCGTTCCAGATCGACGGCAATTTCGGCGGGACCTCGGGCATGACCGAGATGATCCTGCAAAGCCGCAACGACCGCATCTACCTGCTGCCGGCCCTGCCATCGGCCTGGCCGACCGGCCACGTCACGGGTCTGAGGGCGCGCGGCGCTGTCGGCGTCGACGTGCGTTGGACGGGCGGCAAGCTGTCCGAAGCGGTGCTGACCGCCAAGGCCGACGGCAAGCACACGGTGGTGCTCGCAGGCTCGACCCTCGACCTCGACCTCAAGAAGGGCCAGAGCGCGCGTCTTGTCGCCCGCGACGGCGCCTTGGTGCGGGCATGATCGGCAAGCGCATCTTCCTGGGCCTGCTGCTGGCCACGGCCCTGGCGGATGTCGCCTCGGCCGAGACCCTGCGGGTGGGGCCCAAGGCGGCCTACAAGACCCTGACCGCCGCCGTCGAGGCGCTGCCGGAGGACGGCGGCACGATCGAGCTGGCGCCGGGCGAGTACCGGGAGAAGGTGACGATCGCCAAGCCGAATGTCCGCCTAATCGGCAAGGGCGCGCGGCCCCAGGACGTGGTCGTCGTCTGGAGCGACGGGGCCCTGACGGCCGGCGGCACCTTCAAGTCGTTCACGATGAACGTCTCGGGCGACGGCTTCCGGGCCAGGAACCTGACGATCCAGAACGACTATCACCTGAAGGACCCGCGTCCGTCCCAGGCTGTGGCGCTGGCCATCACCGCCGATCGCGCCGTGCTGGAGAAGGTGCGGCTGCTGGGCGCGCAGGACACGCTCTATGCCGCGTCCAAGAAGGACAAGCCTAGCCGGCAGTATTTCAAGAACTGCTATGTCGAGGGGCACGTCGACTTCATCTTCGGCGACGCCAAGGCCTTCTTCGATCGCTGCCACATCCATGGCGTCGCCCACGAGACGGTGATGATCACCGCCCAGAGCAAGGTGCGGCCCGACCAGGACAGCGCCTATGTCTTCGACCGTTGCCTGATCACCGCCGACAAGGACGCCAAGTCGATCTGGTTCGGCCGCGCCTGGCGACCCCTGGCGACGGTGGTCTTCATGCGCTCGCGCATCGAGGCTCCGCTGGAGCCGGCCGGCTGGCGCGAGTGGACGCCGGGCAAGACCGAGACCCTGAACACCGCGACCTTCGCCGAGTACGCCTCGACCGGTCCGGGGGCGAGCCCCAAGACCCGCGAGCCGCGCACCAAGCAGCTGACCGCCGACCAGGCCAAGGCCTGGAGTCGCAAGACCTTCCTGGCCGGCTCCGACGGCTGGACCCCGTAAAGCAGAGTATCCCATGCGTATCGATCGCCGCGGTTTCCTGACCACCAGCCTGGGCGTCGCCGCCGCCACGGGCCTGACGCCGGCCGTGGGCCTGGCCGCCGAGCCGTCCCTGGCCATTCCCGACGACGGCTGGTCGCTGTGGATCGACCGGGACGCGGCCTGGAAGGATGACGTCATCCACCTACCGGGGACGTTCGAGCTGGCCAAGCTGCCCGTGAACCCGCCAACCGGCGGCTGGCGCGCGCTGGGCTCGGGCGAGGCGATCAAGGTCAACCTGCCGACCACGGTCGAAGAGCATTTCTGGGGCGCGTTCGGCACGCGGCCCTACGGCGCCGACGAGTATCGCTACGCCGAGGACGACGACGTGCCGCGCTATGGCGCCTACAAGGGCGTGTCGTGGTGGAGCCGGACGATCGACATCCCGGCCTCGGCCAAGGGCCAGCGGGTGATGCTGAACATCCGCGGCGCGCGGATGCGGGCCGAGGTGTTCCTGAACGAGCGGCTGGTCGGCTACTCGATCATGTCGGAACTGCCGATCGCCTGCGATCTCTCCGAGGCTATGCGGCCCGGCGAGGCCAACCAGCTGTCGATCCGCATCACCAATCCCGGCGGCCGCTTCGACTGGCGCGATTCCACGACCATGATGTGGGGCAAGCTGCGGTTCTTCGCTTCGCACGGCTTTGGCGGTCTCGACCGGGGCATGACCCTGAGCGTCCACCCGCGCGCGGCGCGGATCGATGACGCCTGGGTGTTGAACACGCCCAATCCGCGCCAGGTCACCGGCTTCATGGAAGTGGTGCTCGATAGGCCGCTACCGAAGGCGGGTCTCGACAGGCTGAAAACCAAGGCCGCTGTCGCGCTGACTGACGACAAGGGCGCGCCCGTGGCGGCGACGACCATGATCGAGGCCGTCGAGGCGCTGGACGAGCGCCGCCTGCGGGTCCGCTTCTCGGTCGCCGCGCCGAACGCCTCGCTGTGGGACTTGAAGACGCCCATCCTGCACCGGCTGCGCTTCCGCTGGACCGAGGCCAAGGGCGTGGTCGACACGCGCGAGGTTCGCTTCGGCTTCCGCTGGTTCGGCGTCGACGGGGTCGGGACCGACGCCCTGCTGCGCCTGAACGGCCGCCGCGTGCGGCTCTATTCGGCGATCTCCTGGGGCTATTGGGGCTTCAACGGCCTGTGGCCGACGCCGGAACTGGCCCGGCGCGAGGTCACCTCGGCGCACAAGCTGGGCCTGAACGCGCTGCACTTCCACCGCAACGTCGGCAAGCCCGAGGTGTTCGACGCGATGGACGAGATGGGCCTGCTGCGGGTGATGGAGCCCGGTGGGGGGCGTCACGCCATCGGCCGCGACCTCAAGCCCGGCGAGACGCTGTCCGAGGCCGACGCCTTCAGTCGCGCCTTCCTGGTCGAGAAGTGCAAGGCCATGGTCCGCGCATTCCGCTCGCGGCCATCGCTAGTGCAGTACACCCTGCAGAACGAGATCGGCGCCAACCTGGCCAATCCCGACGTCCAGGCTGTGCTGAAGGCCATGCACGACCTGGACCCCAGCCGGGCGGTCGTGCTGAACGACGGCTTCGTCAAGCGTGGCGCGGCCCAGGCCATGTACCTGCCGTACAACGACCACTACTACCGCTCGGACGTCGAGGAATGGGGCGGCTGGTGGGTCGAGCACCAGGGGGCCGGCGACCAGTGGTACGACAAGTTCTACCGCTCCAAGGACGACTACATCCACATGCAGAAGGGCAAGCCCTTCATCGTCGAGTTCGGCGAGATGCAGGGCTGCGCCACGGCTGACAACCACGAGGCCATGGTCGTGGAGATCCTGGCCAGGGGCGGCAAGAGCTACGACCTGCAGGACCACAAGGACATCGTCGCGGCGACCAACAGTTATATCGAGCGGTGGGGCTTCAAGTCGGCCTTTCCGACCAGCGAGGCGCTGTTCCTGTCGGTGGGGCGCAAGGTCTATGAGTCCTGGCGCAACTACCTGGAGAACATCCGCCTGGGCGAGACCGTCGACGTGGCGGCGATCTCGGGCTGGGAAAGCACCGCGATCGAGAACCATTCGGGCATCGTCGACGTCCTGCGCGGCTTCAAGGCCGATCCAATCCTGATGAGCCAGGCTCTACGGCCGGTCATGGCGATCGCCAAGCCCCGGGCTTTGGCCTATGCGGCCGGCGAGACCGCCGAGCTGGACATCTGGCTTTTCAACGACAGCGGCCAGGCCGCGACGGGCGACGTCGTGCTGAGCCTGGTGGGCGAGGGCGGTCAGGCCCAGGAGCTGGGCCGCTGGCCCGCGCCGGCCCAGACGCCGGACCAACTGAGCTATCTGCTGACCGAGCGCTTCCGAACGCCGGCCCTGACCCGTGAGGGACTCAACACGATCCGCGTGACGTTCGGCGACGTCGTGTCCGATCGCGAGATCTGGGTGACGGCCGAGGCGCCCAAGCCCGTCAAGCCGATCAGGATCGGCGTCTCGGGGATCGCCAGGAGCCTGCGGGAACAGTTGCTGGCCCTGCCGAACGTGATGGTCGAGGACTTCAAGCCGGGCGTGCGCTACGCCGGCATCGTCGCTTCGGGCCTGAAGACCGACGAGATCGTCCGGCGTCAGGTCGGCGAGCAGACCGGCCTTGAGGCCCAGCCCAAGAAGGGCGAGAAGCCGGTGGTCGTCCTGGGCGAGCTGCCGCCCGAGGTGCTGGCCGCCGCCAAGGCCGGTGCGCCGCTGCTGGCCATAGTCCAGGAAGACGGCCTGGCCGACGGCGTCGCCAAGCAGCTCTCGGGCCTGGGTCTCTTCGACTATGCCGGCCAAGTCGGTGGCCTGCGCGCGCCGTGGATGGGCAACTGGAACTATGTGCGAGCGCATTCGACCTTCGCCGGCCTGCCGGCCGACATGGCCATGAGCGTGCTGCACCAAGTCGAGGGACAGCCCTCGAACGGCCTGATCATTGACGGCCAAGGCGTCGACGTTATCGCCGGCTACAGCCGCGACCACGACCGCAAGAACGGCGCGGCCAGCTTCGTCGTCCGCAAGGACAAGGCCCGCGTGCTTGTTCACCGCCTGCCGGACATGGTGGGGCCGCTTCAGCGGCGCTGGTTGGCCAACGCGGTCGGCTGGCTGGCGACCGACGCCTGAGACCAAGAACAAGAGGGAGGGCTACCATGATCACCCGTCGCGACACCCTGCTGGCCGCCGCCCTGGCGGCCACGCCTGGCCTCGCCCTGGCCTCGCCCCGCAAGGCGCCGTTCGAGCGCCTGGGCTGGGCCGGCAAGACGCCCGGCGGCGACGCCGGCAAGGTGATCCGGGTCAAGACCCTGGCCGGCGGCGGTCCGGGCTCGCTGCGGGAAGCTATCGCCGCCAAGGGGCCGCGCACGATCGTGTTCGACGTCGGCGGGGTGATCGACCTGGCGCGTCACAGCCTCAAGGTCACCGAGCCGTTCTTGACCATCGCCGGCGAGACCGCGCCGTCGCCGGGGATCACCCTGATCAAGGGCAGCCTGGCCATCGAGAGTCACGACGTCATCATCCGTCACATCCGCGTGCGCGCCGGCCGCGACGGCGAACCCAGCAAGAGCGGCTGGGAGGTTGACGGCATCACCTGCTGGAAGGCGCGCGACGTCATCGTCGACCACTGCTCGACCAGCTGGGCCACGGACGAGAACCTGTCGGCCTCGGGCCCGCGCTTCTCAGGTGGCGAGGATCCGGCCGGTTGGCGCGATGGGACCTCGCACCGCATCACCTTCAGCAACAACATCGTCGCCGAAGGCCTGTCGAACGCCAGCCACGTGAAGGGCGAGCACTCCAAGGGCAGCCTGATCCACGACAACGCCTACGAGGTGCTGATCGCGCGGAACCTCTACGCCCACAATCGCGAGCGCAACCAGCTGTTCAAGGGCGGGGTCGAGGCGGTGACGGTGAACAACCTGATCTACGACCCCGGCACGCGCTGCATGCACTACGCCCTGAACGCCAGCGAGTGGGTCGGCCACCAATGGCGCGTCGGCCAGTTGGCCATCGCTGGCAATGTGGTGAAGGGCGGGGCCTCGACGCGGCCGGACCTGCCGTTCCTGATTGTCGAGGGGCAGGGGGATCTGGAGCTCTATGCCTTCGACAACCCGGCCCACTACGCCGACGGGACCGAGATGCCGCCAGTGCGGATCCTCAACACCGACCCGTTCCCGAAGATCAAGCATCTGACCAAGCCGCCGTTCTGGCCGGCGGGGCTGAAGCTGATGCCGTCCAGCCAGGTCGAGGCCCATGTCCTGGCCAATGCCGGGGCGCGGCCGTGGGACCGCGACGCCGTCGACCGTCGGATCGTCCGCGAGGTGAAGGCGGGTACGGGGCGGGTCATCGACGACGAGCAGGAGGTCGGCGGCTATCCGAAGGGCTGAGCGCCGAGTAGCGCGGCGGCGCGCTTCCGGCTAAGACCCGCGCCATGCTGCGTATTTCGGAATTGAAGCTGCCGCTCGGCCATCCGCCGGAGGCCATGGCGCCGGCCATTGTCGAGCGCCTCGGCATCGCGCCCGAGGACCTGCTGAGCCATGGGGTCGCCCGGCGCGCCCACGACGCGCGCCGCAAGTCGGCGATCCTGATGGTCTATTCGGTCGACGTCGAACTGCGCGACGAGGCCGAGGTGCTGCGCCGCTTCGAGGGCGACCACCATGTGCGCGTCACGCCCGACACCGATTACAGGTTCGTGGCCAAGGCGCCGGAAGGCTTCGACGGCCCACGCCCGGTGGTCATCGGCGCCGGCCCCTGCGGCCTGTTCGCCGGCCTGATCCTGGCCCAGATGGGCCTCAAGCCGATCATCGTCGATCGCGGCAAGGTCGTGCGCGAACGAACCAAGGACACCTGGGACCTGTGGCGCAAGAGCGAGCTGAACCCGGAATCCAACGTCCAGTTCGGCGAGGGCGGGGCGGGGACCTTCTCGGACGGCAAGCTGTACAGCCAGATCAAGGACCCGCGCTTTCTGGGCCGCAAGGTGCTGGAGGAGTTCGTCGCGGCCGGCGCGCCGGAAGAGATCCTGACAGAGGCTCACCCGCACATCGGCACCTTCCGCCTGGTGCACATGGTCGAGCAGATGCGCGCGCTCATCGAGAGCCTGGACGGCGAGTATCGCTGGCGGCACAAGGTCGAGGACTTCGACATCGAGGTCGCCGCCGACGGCGCGCGCCAGCTGAAGGGGCTGCATATCGCCGGGGAAGGCTACCTGCCGGCCCGTCACGTGGTCATGGCCCTGGGCCATAGCGCGCGCGACACCTTCCAGGTGCTCTATGATCGCGGCGTCCACATCGAGGCCAAGCCGTTCTCGATCGGGGTGCGGATCGAGCATCCGCAGTCGTGGATGGATAAGGCCCGGTTCGGGGCCTGCGCCGGCCACCCCGATCTGGGCGCGGCCGACTACAGCCTGTCGCACCACTGCAAGAACGGCCGCACGGTCTACAGCTTCTGCATGTGTCCGGGCGGCACGGTGGTTGCAGCGACGTCGGAGCCCGGACGGGTCGTGACCAACGGCATGAGCCAGTATTCCCGCAACGAGCGGAACGCCAATTCCGGCTTCGTCGTCGGCATCGATCCCGAGCGTGACTATCCGGGTCATCCGCTGGCGGGCGTCGAGTTCCAGCGCAAGTGGGAGAGCCTGGCCTATGTCGCCGGCGGCTCCAGCTACAAGGCGCCGGGCCAGAAGGTCGGCGACTTCATGGTCGGCCAGCCGTCGACGGAATTCGGCGAGGTCCTGCCGTCCTACAAGCCGGGCGTGACCCCGACGGACCTGTCGGCCTGCCTGCCGGACTTCGTGATCGAGGCGATGCGCGAGGCCTTGCCGGTGTTCGGTCGCCAGATCGCCGGCTACGACCATCCGGACGTCATCCTGACTGGCGTCGAGACCCGGACGTCCTCGCCGATCCGGATCACGCGGGGCAAGGACTTCCAGAGCCTGAACACCGCCGGCCTGTTCCCGGCCGGCGAGGGCGCGGGCTATGCTGGCGGCATCCTCTCGGCGGCGGTGGACGGCATCAAGGTCGCCGAGGCGGTGGGGCGCGCCTACATGGCCGAGGGGCTGATCCCGGCCTAGAGGGCGCGCCCGCGGGCCTTATTCGGCCAACTCGCTGACCTGCTCAAGCGTCGGATAGTCGGTATAGCCCTTGGCGTCGGAGCCGTAGAACGTCGCGAAGTCGGGCGCGTTCAGCGGCGCGCGCTTTTGTAGGCGTTCCACGAGGTCCGGATTGGCGATGTAGGCCTTGCCGAACATCACCGCGTCGGCCTTGCCGGTTGCGATCGCAGCGTTGGCGCTGTCGAGGTCGAACTTCTCGTTGGCGAAGTAGAGCCCGCCGAACGCGGCCTTCAGCGCCGGACCCAGGCTGTCGGCGGCCTCGTATTCACGGGCCGAGACGAAGGCGATCTTACGCTCGCCCAGGGCCTTGGCGACGTAGCCGAAGGTGGCGGCCAGGTTGCTGTCGCCCATCGAGTGGCTGTCGGCGCGCGGGGCCAGGTGGACGCCGACGCGACCGGCGCCCCACACGGAGACAACCGCGTCGACGACTTCCAGCAGCAGGCGGGCGCGGTTCTCGATCGAGCCGCCATACTGGTCGGTGCGAGTGTTGGAGCCGTCCTGCAGGAACTGGTCGAGCAGGTAGCCGTTGGCGCCGTGGATCTGCACGCCGTCGAAACCGGCGGCCTTGGCGTTCTGGGCGCCCTTGCGGAAGGCCTCGACGACGCCGGCGACTTCCTCGGTCGAGAGGGCGCGCGGCGTGGGGTAGGGGCGTTCGGGGCGCAGCAGGCTGACATGGCCCTTGGCGGCGATGGCGCTGGGGGCGACGGGCAGCTCGCCGTTCAGGTGCGACGGGTCGGAGATCCGGCCCACGTGCCAGATCTGCATAAAGATGCGGCCGCCCTTGTCATGCACGGCCTTGGTGACCTGCTTCCAGCCTTCCGTCTGGTCCTGCGACCAGATGCCAGGCACGCCGGCGTAGCCTACGCCCTGCGGCGTCACCGGCACGCCTTCGGTGATCAGCAGGCCCGCCGAGGCGCGCTGGCCGTAGTACTCGGCCATCAGGGCGTTGGGGATCTGGGTCGGGCCGGCGCGCAGCCGGGTCAGCGGCGCCATGACGACGCGGTTGGGCAGGGTAAGCTCGCCGACGCGCAGCGGGTCGAACAGGTTGGGCATAGAAGACTGTCCCTCAGGAAAGGGGCGCCGACCCTCCGTCGGCGTCTGCGCAGCTATCTGGGGGTGTCGCGCCCTATCGCAACCGCAACAGGATCTATTTCGTCTGAAAGGGAGGCGGTGAAAATCTGAAAATCTAAAGGCCCTGAATCGCGGATGGGCCGGGTTCTGACGGTTGAAACGCGGAATTAGCGTGCAGAGCGCTGCCGGGAGCTGCTTTGCTGCTGTGCAAAACGACACTGTTTGCGGGTCGTAGCCGCTGAGAACGCGGTTTTGCGATTGCCGGTTCGAGGTATCGGCCGCCTCCTGTTCACGACACGGGGGACAACGACGTTTCCCGTTGGCCTGCAAGGGCCGCCGTCGGCGCCGTAGCCGTCTGGCAAGCTTGGACAACGACGTCCGGAGAGACCACTGCGCGTGGTCTCGCCGGGCGTCTTTTTGTTTTGGCCTTAGGGGATGAAGGCATGAAATCCGTTCGACTTTTGCTGCACTGCGGTGCGGCCGCGATGGCGCTCGCCTGTAGCACGGCGGCCTGGGCCCAGGCGGCTCCCGACCCGGCGCCCAAGCCGGCCGAGGAACCGGCGGCCGAACCCGCCGCCGAGGCCGCGCCCGAGCCGGCGGCCGAACCACCGCCGCCACCCGCGCCGCCGCCGACGATCAGCGACCAGATCGGGGCCGGCAAGCTGATCCTGGAGGTCCGGGCTCGCTACGAGACCGTCGACCAGACCCGCACCGCCACCCTGCTGGACAAGGCCGACGCCTTTACCGTCCGCACCCGCCTGGGCTGGGAGACCGCCGAGTTCAAGGGCTTCAAGGGTCTCGTCGAGTTCGAGGATGTCCGCCAGATCGGCAACGAGCATTACGCCGTCAACGTGCCGGGCGCGGCGACCGCGCCGTTGAACGGCGCCGACAAGGCCCGCTATCCGATCGTCAACGATCCGGACGTCACCGAGCTGAACCGCGCCCAGCTGACCTGGACGCCCAGCGCGGTGCTGCAAGTCACCGCCGGCCGCCAGCGCATCCTGCTGGACGACCAGCGCTTCGTCGGCAATGTCGGCTGGCGCCAGGACGAACAGACCTTCGACGCCGTCCGCGCCGACGTGGCCCTGGGCCGCTTCAAGGCGACCTACGCTTATGTCACCCACATCAACCGCATCCTGGGCGAGCTGCGTGACTGGGACAGCGACAGCCACCTGTTCAACGCCACCTGGTCGCCGGCCGAGGCGCTGAGGCTGCAAGGCTTCGTCTACGCCCTCGACTTCGGCAACTCGGCGGTCAACTCGTCGATCACCAAGGGCGTCAAGGCGTCGGGCAAGACGTGGCTGGGCCTCTACCAGCTGTCCTACAACGCCACCTTCGCTCGCCAGTCGGACTATCGCCACAACACGGCGAACTTCGACCTCGACTATTTCAGCGCCGACCTGGCCGGGACCTTCGACATCTACACGGCCAAGATCGCCTACGAGAGCCTCGAAGGCGACGGGACACGCGGCTTCACCACGCCCCTGGCCACGGTCCACGCCTTCAACGGCTGGTCCGACGCTTTCGTCTCGCCGGGCGGCAACAAGAGCTTCGTCGATGGGATCGAGGACCTCAACTTCGGCCTGAACATCAAGCCGCGCTTCCGGGCGACGTACTTCTTCAACACCGACATCGTGGCCCGCTACCACGACTTCGACGATCAGCGGACCGGCGCGAACCTGGGCCACGAGTGGGACCTGCAGTTCACCGCCGCCATCACCGCCAAGCTCTCGGTCCAGCTCAAATACGCCGACTTCCAGCGCGTGAAAACCGTCCCGGTCGGCACGGCCGCGCCGCCGGCCTCGCGGACCAAGACCTGGCTCACCCTCGAATACAAGTTCTAGCCCTCAGGAAGCATGACCATGAGCAAGACCGACACCAAGACGTCCGGCCTGACGCGTCGCCACGCCCTGATGGGCGCGGCCGCCACGGTCGCCGCCGCCAAGGCCGCCTTCCCGGCGGGGGCCCACGCCGCCGGCGCCGGACCCGAGACCGCCAAGGCCCGCCTGGGCTTCATCGCCCTGACCGACAGCTCTCCGGTGATCATCGCCAAGGAGCGCGGTCTGTTCGCCAAATACGGCCTGCCCGACCTCGAGGTGGTCAAGCAGGCCTCGTGGGCCGCCACCCGCGACAACCTGGTGCTGGGCTCCGAGCGAGGCGGCATCGACGGGGCGCACATCCTGTCGCCCATGCCCTATCTGATGACGACCGGCGCCATCACCAACGGCGTCCCGACGCCGATGTACATCCTGGCCCGCCTGAACACGAACGGGCAGGGGATCTCGGTCGGCAACGACCTGAAGAGCGTCAAGGTCGGGCTGAACAGCGCCGGCGCCAAGGCCAAGTTCCAGCAGCTCAAGGCGTCCGGAAACATCGCCAAGATCGCCATGACCTTTCGGGGCGGCACCCATGACCTGTGGGTCCGCTACTGGCTGGCGGCGGGCGGCATCAATCCGGACGTCGACGTCGCGACCATCGTGATCCCGCCGCCGCAGATGGTGGCCAACATGAAGGCCGGCACTCAGGACGCCTTCTGCGTGGGCGAGCCGTGGAACGGTCAGTTGGTCAACCAGCATGTCGGTTATACCGCCTGCCTGACCTCCGAACTGTGGATGAACCACCCGGAGAAGGCGCTGGGCATGCGCGCGGCCTGGGTCGACAAGTATCCCCGCGCCGCCCAGGCGATCACCGCCGCCGTGCAGGAGGCGCAGCTGTGGTGCGACAAGGCCTCGAACCTGCCGGCCATGTGCTCGATCGTCTCGGGCCGCCAGTACGTCAACGTGCCGATCGGCGACATCCTGCCCCGCCTGCAGGGCACGGTGGACTATGGCGACGGCCGGACCCTGAAGAACTCGCCGCACCGGATGAAGTTCTGGGCCGACAACGCCAGCTTCCCGTTCAAGTCCCACGACCTGTGGTTCCTGACCGAGGACATCCGCTGGGGCGTGCTGCCGCAGAAGACCAACACCAAGGCCCTGGTCGACAAGGTCAATCGCTCGGACATCTGGCGCGCGGCGGCCAAGACCATCGGCCAGGCCGGTCCGGCCGGCGACAGCCGCGGCGTCGAGCGGTTCTTCGACGGCAAGGTGTTCGACCCGGCCAATCCGGGCGCCTACCTGGCCAGCCAGCCGATCAAGAAGCTGGTCTGAGGAGAGGGCGCGCCATGACCTATCCCAAGCCCTCGTTCACCCCCGCGGCCCCGGCGCCCGCGCCGGCGGTCGCCGTCGCGACCATCGCGCCGGCCAGGCCGTCGCCGCTGCCGGAGCTGGGCCGCCGGGCCAAGGCCGTCGCCGGCGTCGCGATCCCGCCGGTCCTGACCCTGCTGGTCGTTCTGGGTCTCTGGCAGGCGATCGTTGGCGACTCCTATGCCGGCCTGCCGTCGCCCAAGCAGGTGTGGCTGGAGTCCAAGGATCTGATCCTGCATCCGTTCTACGATAACGGCGGCGTCGACAAGGGCCTATTCTGGCACGTGTTCACCAGCCTGAAACGCGTCGGGGTGGGCTTCTCGATCTCGGCGGTCTGCGGGATCCTGCTGGGCGTCTTCGTCGGCTCCAACCGCTGGGCGCATCGGGGGCTCGACTCGATCTTCCAGGTCCTGCGCACCGTGCCGCCGCTGGCCTGGCTGCCGATCTCGCTGGCCGCCTTCCACCAGGCCCAGCCCTCGGCCCTGTTCGTGATCTTCATCACCGCGATCTGGCCGATCATCATCAACACCGCCGTCGGCGTGCGGAACATCCCCAGCGACTATGTCAACGTCGCCAAGGTGCTGCGCCTGTCGCCGGTGGAGTACTTCTTCAAGATCCTGCTGCCGGCCACCACGCCCTACATCTTCACGGGCCTGCGGATCGGCATCGGCATGAGCTGGCTGGCCATCGTCGCCTCGGAAATGCTGCTGGGCGGCGTCGGCATCGGCTTCTTCATCTGGGACCAGTACAACGCCTCGCGCATCGCCGACATCATCGTGGCCCTGGCCTGGGTCGGCGTGACGGGCTTCTTCCTCGACCGCCTGGTGGCCCTGGTCGGCCACTTCGTCTCGCGCGGCAGCGCCGCCAGCTAGGGAGCCATGCACATGGCCAAGGCCTATCTTTCCATCGAGAACGTCGGCGTCACCTTCACCAAGGGCGCGGCTCGCACCGAGGTGCTCACGGGCGTCGACCTGAAGGTCGAGAAGGGCGAGTTCGTCTCGATCATCGGCCACTCCGGCTGCGGCAAGTCCACCCTGCTGAACGTGGTGGCGGGTCTCACCCCGGTCACGACCGGGGCGGTGATCCTGGATCGGCAGGAGGTCAACGCGCCCGGTCCCGACCGCGCCGTGGTCTTCCAGAACCACTCGCTGCTGCCGTGGCTGTCGGTGCGCGAGAACGTCTCGCTGGCGGTCGACAAGGTGTTCGGCGGAGCCAAGTCCGCCGCCGAGCGCCGCGACTGGACGCTGCACAATCTGGAGCTGGTCAAGATGACCCACGCCCTGGACAAGCGTCCGTCCGAGATCTCCGGCGGCATGAAGCAGCGGGTCGGCATCGCCCGAGCCCTGTCCATGGAGCCCAAGGTGCTGCTACTGGACGAGCCGTTCGGGGCCCTGGACGCCCTGACCCGCGCCCACCTGCAGGACAGCGTCATGGAGATCCACGCGGCGCTGAACAACACGGTGCTGATGATCACCCACGACGTGGACGAGGCGACCCTGCTGTCGGACCGCATCGTGATGATGACCAACGGCCCGCGCGCCTGCGTCGGCCAGGTGCTGGACGTTGACCTGCCGCGCCCGCGCGATCGCTTGGCCGTGGCCGAGCATCCGACCTATGTCCACGCGCGGGCGGCGGTGATCGAGTTCCTTTACGCCCGCAGAGCCGCCTAGGCGGGCTTCAGCTCCTGCAGCGTCGTCGGGATCAGTTCGGACACCGTCGGATGGATATGCACCGCCCGCGAGATCACCGTGTAGGGCGCCTTGGCGTACATCAGGTCGATCATGCCGTGGATGGCCTCGTCGCCGTTCAGGCCCAGGATGGCGGCGCCGAGGATCTGCTTGGTCTCGGCGTCAACCACCACCTTCATGAAGCCTCGCGTCTCGCCCTTCTCGACGGCGCGGCCGACGCGGGTCATCGGGCGCTGGCCGATCAGCAGCGGGCGGCCGGTGGCTCGGGCCTCGGCCTCGGTCATGCCCACACGGCCCAGCGGCGGATCGACGAACAGGCCATAGCAGCTGATGCGGTCGCTGACCTTGCGCGGATCATTGTCCAGCAGGTGGGCGGCGATGATCTCGAAGTCGTTGTAGGCCGTGTGGGTGAAGGCGCCCTTGCCGTTGCAGTCGCCCATCGCCCAGACGCCGGGGACATTGGTGCGCAACTGGTCGTCGACGACGACATAGCCGCGCTTGTCGATCTCGATCCCGGCCTTGTCGAGGCCCAGGTCGTCGGTGTTGGGCCTGCGGCCCACGGCCAGCAGCACGTGCGAGCCGACGACCTGCGGCGCGCCGGCCTGGCAGGTGACGTGGACGCAGACGCCCTCGTCGAGGTTCGAGAAGCTGATGCACTCGGCGTTCAGGCGGAAGGTGACGCCTTCGGCCTCCAGGATCTCGCGGATCGCATCCGAGACCTCGGGGTCCTCTCGGCCGATCAGGCGCGGGCCCATCTCGACCACCGTCACCTGGCTGCCGAAGCGCCGGAACATCTGGGCGAACTCCAGACCGATATAGCTGCCGCCGACGATGACCAGGTGCTCGGGCAGCGTATCCAGCTGCATCATGCCGACATTGCTCAGATAGGCGATATCGTCGACGCCCGGCATGTCGGGGACATTGGCGCGGCCGCCGACGTTCAGGAAGATCTTCGGCGCGGTCAGCAGGTCGTCGCCGACGCGGACGGTGTCGGCGCTTTCGAAGCGGGCGTGGCCCTGGATCACCGTCATGCCGGGCA
Source organism: Caulobacter segnis (assembly GCF_019931575.1). Classification (NCBI taxonomy): domain Bacteria; kingdom Pseudomonadati; phylum Pseudomonadota; class Alphaproteobacteria; order Caulobacterales; family Caulobacteraceae; genus Caulobacter; species Caulobacter segnis. Next base: position 2,301,794 of record NZ_CP082923.1, read on the forward strand.
TGCCGCGCAACCAGGTCTCGACATTGCCGCGGGCGTTGCGGACGACGGTCTGCTGGCGTTCCTTGACGTGCTTCATGTCGACGCCGACCTGGCCGTCCAGCACCACGCCGTAGTCGGCCGCGCGGCGGGCCAGGTGGGCGGCGTAGGCGCTGGCCACCAGGGTCTTGGTCGGCATGCAGCCGGTGTTGACGCAGGTTCCGCCGAAGTCCTTCCGCTCGATCAGGGCCACGGTCTGGCCCGCGGCGGTCAGCCGGCCAGCCAGCGAGGGGCCGGCCTGGCCGGCGCCGATGATGATCGCGTCGAAGGACCTGGCGGTCGTCACAGGGCCACCGCGAAGATCGCGAAGGCGCCGATCACGGCGATCGCGTCCTCGATCAGGGCGGCCGGACGATCCTTGCCGAACTTGGCGGCCAGACGAGCGCGGAACTCGGCGCCGACCAGAGTGCCGATCACCGCGCCGACCGCGCCGAGCGCCGCGCCGCGCACCCAGTGGGTGGCGGGCATCATCAGCACCGCGCCGCTGAAGGCGCCGGTCAGCACGCGGGTGATGAACTGATGCGGGACCTTGCGGCTGGGCGTCTTGGGAAGCTGGTCGGCGACCAGTTCGAGCACGGCCAGAAGGCTGAAGGCGACGATGGGAATCCAGCCGCCCAGCCAGGCCAGCGGGTAGCCCGCCAGCGGGACCCAGCCCAGGCGCGCCCCCCAGGCGGCCGCGGCGACGGGGCTCATGGCGCGCAGGCCCGCGACGGCGCCGATCAGCAGGGCCAGCAGGTAGAGAGTCATCGAGAAGGCTCCGCTCAAGCTTATGTCGCCGGATCTGGCGCCGTCGCAGGGGACAACGCAAGGTGGATTTGGGGTCTTGTACGTTTTGGTTGCACCGGGAACGCGACAACGCAACGGGCGGCAAGGCCTTGCGGGTCCGGACGCTGTCACGGCACGGGCGCGCGGCGCAAGGCGCTGGACCGGCACGGCTTGCCGATTTGCTCAAGGAGAAGTCTTCGGCGCCTGCATTTCGTGCAATCCTCTGCGTGGACGCCCCCAGTGGGGGAAAGTTCCCCCGCGCGGCGCGGCGCCGCTTAGGACGGAGCCGATGCGGGTGCTCGTCATTGATCCAGATACCGCGCGCGCCGCGCTCGTGGCCCAGGGGCTGGAGGGCGTGCAGCCGCTCGAGGTGCGCCGTTCGGCCGTCTATGACGAGGCCGAGGTTCTGGCCTTCGCGCCGGACGTGGTGGTCATCGCCGCCGAAAGCCCCGACCGCGACACCCTCGATAGTCTCAAGGAGTCCAGCGCCGGGCACGCGGTCGTGATGTTCGTCGATCGCTCCGAGCCCGGTCTGGCCGAGCAGGCCGTGCGCGCCGGCGTGGCGGCCTATGTCGTCGATGGCCTGGCTCCCAACCGGGTGCGCTCGATCCTCGATGTCGCCATGAGCCGCTTCGCCCTGACGCAGCAACTGCGCGGCGACCTGGCCAAGGCCAAGGCCGATCTGGAATCGCGCAAGACCGTCGAGCGGGCCAAGGGCCTGCTGATGAAGGAGCGCGGCCTGGACGAGGACGGCGCCTATCGCCTGCTGCGCAAGCTGGCCATGGACCGGGGAAAACCGATCGGCGCGGTCGCCGCCGACCTGCTGGCCTTCGCCGGAGTGCTGAAGGGAGACGGTCAATGAGCGGCCTCTCGGACCTGCGCCTGGGATTCATCCCGCTGACCGATTGCGCGCCGCTGGCCGTGGCGCAGGCCCTGGGCTTCTTCGAGGAGGAAGGGCTGAGCGTCACCCTGGAGCGTGAGGCCTCGTGGGCCACCATCCGCGACAAGGTCGCCGTCGGCGCGCTGGACGGCGCCCACATGCTGGCGCCGATGGCCCTGGCCGCGACGGCCGGCGGCGAGGGCGAGATCCTGGCCCCGTTGGCCCTGAACCAGAACGGCAGCGCCGTCACCGTCTCGATCGCCCTGGCCGAGGAGATCGGCGCGATCGCCCTGAAGGACTTTTCCGGACCGCCCGTCACCGCCGCGGCCCTCGCCAAGGTGGTCGCCGCGCGCCGCGCGCGCGGGGAGGGCCCGCTGACCTTCGCCGTGGTCTTCCCCTACTCGATGCACAACTACCTGCTGCGCTACTGGCTGGCCCAGGGCGGCGTCGATCCCGACCGCGACGTGCGGATCGTGGTCATTCCGCCGCCGCGCATGGTCGAGCGGATGCGGGCGGGCGAGGTCGACGGCTTCTGTGTCGGCGCGCCGTGGAACGCGGTGGCCGACGCCGAAGGCGTGGGCCGGATCCTGGTCGCCGCCTCGCAGTTCTGGCCCGGCGGTCCCGACAAGGTGCTCGGCGTGCCCGCCGCCCTGGCCAGGCAGCGACCAGACGAGCTGCGCGCCTGCCTCCGCGCGGTGATGCGCGGCGCGGCTTGGGCCGACGCGCCGGAGAACCGCGAGGCGCTGGTCGAGCTCCTGGCGCGCCCCGACCGCGTGGGCGCGCCCCCCGCCGCCATCGTCCGCGCCCTGGGCGGCGAGATCGTCTTCCATCGCGACGCCGCCGGCCTGCCGCGCCGCGAGCACGGCCTTTGGTTCCTGTCGCAGATGACCCGCTGGGGCCAGATCGGCGCCGAGCACGACCTGCAGGCTCTGGTCGATCGGGTCTATCGGCCCGACCTCTATCGCGACGCGGCCCTGTCGCTGGGGCCGATTCTGGAGCCGGCCCTGGCCTTCGCCGACGCCGCCGGTCCCGTGGAGGCGCGGCTGTTCGACGGCCGGGCGTTCGATCCCAAGGCCGTGCGCGACTACGCCGCCGGCTTCGCCATCGGCCGGATGCTGGCCTGATCTGCCTGCTTCGTGGGCGCCGCTCGTGCATAAATGCTGAGCAATCGTGCGCCGCAAACCGCGTTGGCGCCGCAGCGCGGTATGGCGGTGACATGAAGCCCGTCACCCGTCTTCTATAGCCTCAAGGCCAACGAACAACGGCGTTCGCGGCTGCCAGAGGACCGCTCGGATGCGGTCAGCCACCCGGGGCGACGACGCCCCGCTCTCGCAGACACGCAATCCGTCGAGGCCGACAATGATCTCCCGCGATTTCCTGAAGGCCGGCCATGCGCCGACCCTGTTCGCCGCCTTCCTGTATTTCGATCTCAGCTTCATGGTCTGGGTGATCCTGGGTCCGCTGGGCGTCGCCATCGCCAAGGACTTCCACCTCGATCCCGCCCAGAAGGGCCTGATGGTCGCCATCCCCGTGCTGGCCGGCGCCGTGTTGCGCCTGGTCAACGGCGTGCTGGTCGACCGGATCGGGCCGAAGAAGACCGGCATGATCGGTCAGCTGATCGTGCTGGCCGGTCTGGTCCTGGCCTGGCTGGTCGGCATCCACAACTACCAGCAGGTGCTGGCCCTGGGCGTCATCCTGGGCGTGGCCGGCGCCTCGTTCGCCGTCGCCCTGCCGCTGGCCTCGCGCTGGTATCCGCAGGAGCATCAGGGCCTGGCCCTGGGCATCGCCGGCGCCGGCAACTCGGGCACGGCCCTGGCGGCTCTGTTCGCGCCGGCCCTGGCCAAGATGTTCGGCTGGCAGACCGTGATCGGCCTGGCCGCCATCCCGCTGGCCGTCGCCTTCGTCGTCTACATGCTGCTGGCCAAGGACGCGCCCGAGCAGCCGGCGCCCAAGAAGCTGGCCGAGTACATGGACGTCCTGAAGGTCCCTGACGCCTGGTGGCTGATGCTGCTGTACGGCGTGACCTTCGGCGGCTTCGTCGGCCTGGCCTCGTCGCTGACCATGTACTTCAACTCGGAGTACGGCCTGGATCCGGTCATCGCCGGCTTCTTCACCGCCGCCTGCGTCTTCGCCGGTTCGTTCATCCGTCCGGTCGGCGGGGCCCTGGCCGACAAGTTCGGCGGCGTGCGCACCCTGAGCTTCGTCTACATCCTGGCCGCCCTGGGCCTGGCCGTCGCCAGCTTCCAGCTGCCGTCGCCCTTCATCGCCCTGGCCGTGCTGCTGTTCTCGATGATGGTCCTGGGCGCGGGCAACGGCGCGGTGTTCCAGTTGGCCCCGCAGCGCTTCCGCAAGGAGATCGGCGTCATGACCGGCCTGATCGGCATGACGGGCGGCATCGGCGGCTTCTACCTGGCCTCGACCCTGGGCATGGCCAAGAAGATGAGCGGCTCCTACCAGCCGGGTTTCATCGGCTTCGCCCTGCTGGCGCTGTTCGCCTTCTTCGCCCTCCACGGCCTCAAGGCCCGCTGGCGCGCCGTGTGGCCGACCCTGCACGGCGACGCCGCCGCGGTCCGCGTCTGATCCACCTCCTCCGACAAGCGAGATAGCCATGACCAAGGCCAAAGAGCCTAAGGAACGTCTGGTCGTCATCGGCAACGGCATGGCCGGTTGCCGGGCGGTCGAGGAAGTGCTGAAGCGCGATCCTTCCCGCTACGACGTCACCATCTTCGGCGCCGAGCCGCGGGTGAACTACAACCGCATCATGCTGTCGCCGGTGCTGGCGGGCGAGAAGACCTTCGATGACATCGTCATCAACGACGAGGCCTGGTACCGCGACAACGCCATCACCCTGCACGCCGGTCGCACCGTCACGGCGGTGGACCTGGACGGTCGCAAGGTGGTCGCCGAGGGCGGTCTGGAAGTCGCCTACGACAAGCTGATCCTGGCCACCGGCTCGGACCCGTTCCGCCTGCCGCTGCCGGGCGCGGACCTGAAGGGCGTGGTCACCTTCCGCGACCTCGACGATGTCGAGGCCATGGTCGAGGCCTCCGGCAAGCCCGGCGCCCGCGCCGTGGTCATCGGCGGCGGTCTGCTCGGCCTGGAAGCCGCCTACGGCCTGGCCCGTCGCGGCATGGCCGCCACGGTCGTCCATCTGATGGACGTCCTGATGGAGCGCCAGCTCGACGAGAGCGCCGGCTACCTGCTGCGCGAGGCCCTGGCCGAACGCGGCGTCGAGACGGTGCTGGGCGCCCATTCGGACGAGATCGTCGGCGAGGATGGCAAGGTCGCCGGCCTGAAGCTCAAGGACGGCCGGATCCTGCCGTGCGACCTGCTGGTCATGGCGGTCGGCATCCGTCCGAACGCGACCCTGGGCAAGGCCGCTGGCCTACAGGTCAATCGCGGGATCATCGTCGACGACGCCATGCGCACCTCCGATCCGGCCGTGTTCTCGGTCGGCGAATGCGTCGAGCACCGGGGCAATTGCTATGGCCTGGTCGCGCCGATCTGGGACATGTGCCGGGCCCTGGCCGAGGCGCTGACGGACGGCGAGGGCGCCTATGCCGGCTCGGTGCTGTCGACCCGCCTGAAGGTCTCGGGCGTCGACGTCTTCTCGGCCGGCAAGTTCGCCGGCGGCGACGGCTGCGAGGACATCGTGTTCCGCGACGCCGCGCGCGGTGTCTACAAGCGCGTGGTTATCGAGGACGGCAAGGTCGCCGGCGCTGTGCTGTTCGGCGACGCGGCCGACGGCGGCTGGTACTTCGACTTGATGCGGGCGGGGACGGACGTCGCCGAGATCCGCGAGACCCTGATCTTCGGGCAAGCGATCACGGAGGGCCTCTCGGGCCTGGACCCTAGCGCGGCCGTTGCGGCCATGCCCGACACGCAGGAAATCTGCGGCTGCAACGGCGTCTGCAAGGGTGCGATCACCTCGGCCATCACGACCCAGGGCCTGACCACGCTGGACGACGTCCGCGCGGTGACCAAGGCCTCGGCCTCGTGCGGGTCCTGCACGCCGCTGGTCGAGCAGGTCATCCGCCTGACCCTCGGCGACGGCTTCAAGGCCCAGACCGGCCCCAAGCCGATGTGCAAGTGCACGCACCATCCGCACGGCGACGCGCGCGAGGCGATCGTCGCGCTCGAGCTGAAGTCCATGCACGCCGTCTTCCAGACGATGGAATGGACCACGCCCGACGGCTGCGCCTCGTGCCGGCCGGCCCTGAACTACTACCTGCTGTGCGCCTGGCCGGGCGAGTACCAGGACGACAGTCAGTCGCGCTTCATCAACGAACGCGTCCACGCCAACATCCAGAAGGACGGCACCTATTCGGTCGTGCCGCGCATGTGGGGCGGCATGACCAGCCCCGCCGAGCTGCGCGCCATCGCCGACGTCGCCGACAAGTACGACATCCCGTCGGTCAAGGTGACGGGCGGCCAGCGCATCGACCTGCTGGGCGTCAAGAAGGACGACCTGCCGGCGGTGTGGGCCGACCTCAACAAGGCCGGCATGGTCAGCGGTCACGCCTACGCCAAGGGCCTGCGCACGGTGAAGACCTGCGTCGGCAGCGACTGGTGCCGGTTCGGCACCCAGGACTCCACGGGCCTGGGCATCAAGCTCGAGAAGTTCATGTGGGGCTCGTGGGCCCCGGCCAAGGTCAAGCTGGCCGTGTCGGGCTGTCCCCGCAACTGCGCGGAGTCGACCTGCAAGGACATCGGCGTCATCTGCGTCGACAGCGGCTACGAGATCCACGTCGGCGGCGCCGCCGGCCTGCACATCCAGGGCACCGAACTCCTGACCAAGGTTCCGACCGAGGAGGAGGCGATCCAGGTGATCTCGGCGGTCATGCAGATGTATCGCGAAGGCGGCTGGTACCTGGAGCGGATCTACAAGTGGATGGCCCGTGTGGGTCTCGACACGATCCGCACGGCGACCGTGGACGACCTCGACAACCGCGCGGCGCTCTTCGCTCGCTTCGTGAAGTCGCAGGAGACCGCCCAAATCGACCCCTGGGCCGAACGCGCCACCGGCGGCGTGGCGGCCGGCGAGTTCAAGCCCATGGCGACCCTTCCCCTGGAGATGGCGGCCGAATGACCCTCCAAGCTCATATCGATCCCGACTGGCGCGACGTCGGCGCCGTGACCGACATCCCCGAGCGCGGCGCGCGTCGGGTGGCCACGGCCCAGGGCGACGTCGCCGTGTTCCGCACCGGCGACGGCCAGGTCTTCGCCCTGGTTGACCGCTGCCCGCACAAGCACGGCCCCTTGAGTCAGGGCATTGTCCACGGCCATGGCGTAACCTGCCCGCTGCACAGCTGGGTCATCGATCTGGCCACGGGCCAGCCCACCGGCGCCGACGCCGGCAAGGGCTGCACGCCCGTCGTGCCAGTCCTCGTCAAGGACGGCCGCGTCCTGCTGGCCCAGCCGGTGATGGCGGACTGATGGCCGACGGCTCCCCCGCGCTCCCGACGATCAAGACCACCTGTGCCTATTGCGGCGTCGGTTGCGGCGTCGCGGGCATGGTGGGCGAGGGGCGGTCGGTGTCGGTCGCCGGCGACGCCGTCCACCCGGCTAATTTTGGACGCCTGTGCTCCAAGGGTTCGGCCCTGGGTGCGACGGTCGGACTGGAAGGGCGGATCCTGGAGCCGACCATCGGCGGCAAGGTCGCCAGCTGGGCCGAGGCCACCGCCCTGGTCGCCAGGCGGTTCAAGGAGACGATCGCCCGCCACGGCCGCGACAGCGTCGCCTTCTACGTTTCGGGTCAGCTGCTGACCGAGGACTACTACGTCGCCAACAAGCTGATGAAGGGCTTCATCGGCTCGGGCAATATCGACACCAACAGCCGCCTCTGCATGGCCTCGGCCGTCGCCGCCCACAAGCAGGCCTTCGGCGCCGACCTGGTGCCGGGCTGCTACGAGGACCTGGACCAAGCGGACCTGGTGGTGTTCAGCGGCCACAACGCGGCCTGGACGCACCCGGTGCTGTTCCGCCGCATGGAGGCGGCCAGGGCGCGTGGCCAGAAGCACGTGGTCATCGACCCGCGCCGCACCGACACCGCCGAGGGCGCGGACCTGCACCTGGCCATCGCCCCGCAGAGCGACGTGCGTCTGTGGAACGGCCTGCTGGCCGAGCTGATCCGGCGCGGCGCGATCGATCGCGACTACATCGCCGAGCACGTGAACAATTTCGAGCAAGTCATCGCCGCGCTTGCGGAAAATGACCAGTCGATCACCGCTGTCGCCGCCGACTGTGGCGTGGCGGTCGAGGACCTGCGGACCTTCTACGACCTGTTCGCCGCCAACGCGCGGACGGTCAGCCTGTTCTCGATGGGCGCTAACCAGTCGGCCCAGGGCGTGGCCAAGGGCCTGGCGATCATCAACGCCCACCTGGCCACCGGTAGGATCGGCAAGCCAGGCGCGTGCCCGTTCTCGATCACCGGCCAGCCCAACGCCATGGGCGGACGCGAGACCGGCGGCATGGCCAACACCCTGGCCGGCCACATGGACTTCGCGCCCGAGGATCGCGACCGCGTGGCCCGCTTCTGGGGGGCGCCTGACACGGCGCGCGCGCCGGGCCTGAAGGCCATCGACATGTTCGAGGCCGTCCGCGACGGGCGGATCAAGGCGATCTGGGTGATGGCCACCAACCCCGCCGTCAGCCTGCCCGACAGTGGCGCGATCCGGGAGGCCCTGGCCAGGTGCCCGTTCGTGGTGGTCTCCGACTGTGTCGAGACCGACACCACCGCCTTCGCCGACGTCAAGCTGCCGGCCCTGGGCTGGGGCGAGAAGGACGGCACGGTCACCAATTCCGAGCGCCGCGTCTCGCGCCAGCGGGCCCTGTTTCCGGCCCCGGGCCAGGCGCGCGCCGACTGGAAGATCATGGCCGACGTCGCCACGGCCATGGGCTTCGACGGCTTCGGCTGGACGAGCAACGCCAGCGTCTTCCGCGAATGGGCCCGCCTGACGGCCTATGAGAACGAAGGGCGTCTGTTGAATCTGTCTGGCCTTTCGGCTTTGACGCCAGAGGCTTACAACGAACTCCTACCGGTCCAGTGGCCCGTGGGGGGTGACAGCAAGGGCACGCCGCGCCTGTTCGCCGACGGCCGCTTCCAGACGCCCGATGGCCGCGCCCGGATGGTCCCGGTCAAGCCGAAGGGGCCGGCCGAGGCGACGGGCGACGCGTTTCCGATGTCGCTGAACACCGGCCGCATCCGCGACCAGTGGCACACCATGACCCGAACGGGTCTGGCCCCGGACCTGTGCCGGCACGCTCCGGAACCCTATGTCGAGATCCATCCCGACGACGCCGAGGCCCTGGGATTGAAGGACGGCGCCCTGGCGCGGGTGACGACCTCGCGCGCCGAGGCCGTCGCCGTGGCCAAGGTCAGCGACCGCCAACGTCGTGGCGGGCTGTTCATGCCCATGCACTGGACCGACGCCTTCGCGCCGTCGGGCCGCGCCAACGCCCTGGTCGCGTCGCACGTCGACCCGACCTCGGGCCAGCCGGAATTCAAGCACACGCCCGCCCGCGTCCGCGCCTATCGCGAGACCTGGAAGGGTTTCTTCCTGAGCCGGTCCGCCCTGATTTCCCCGGTCGGGACGGACCTCGTCTGGCGGCGTATTCCCCACGACGCCTGCCAGCAGCACGAGTTCGCCGGCCGGGGCGACGCTGTCGAGCGCGACGCCCTCCGCAAGGCCCTGACCAAGGGGCTGGCCGGCGAACTCGTCAGCTACGAGGACCCCGCGAGCGGCGCGCGCCGCCAGGCCTGGGTCGAGAACGGGCGGCTGATCGCCGTCCTCTACATGACCACCTCGGGCCGCCTGCCGCCGCGCGACTGGCTGGCCGAGCTATTCGGCGAAGAGACCCTGACCGCTGAGGCGCGCTCGGCCTTGCTGTTCGGCCGTCCGCCCGGCGCGCCGGTCGACAAGGGGCCGATGGTCTGCGCCTGCCTCAAGGTCGGCGCCAAGGCGGTCAACCTCGCCATCGCCGCCGGGGCCGATACGCCGGACGCCGTCGGGGCGGCCACGGGCGCGGGGACCAACTGCGGGTCCTGCCGTCCGGAGATCGCCCGCATGATCAAGGCTTTGGCCGCAACTCCCAAGGAGCCCGCCCATGTCGGTTGAGAGCAAGCTCGGCAAGGTCCTGCTGGTCGGCGCCGGTCCGGGACCCGTGGACTTGATGACCGTCCGCGCCTTCCGCGCCGTCGAGAGCGCCCAGGCGCTGCTCTACGACGCCCTGTGCTCGGAGGAAGCCATCGCCCTGGCGCCGCCCGGCTGCGTGCGCATCCAGACCGGCAAGCGGGCCGGCAAGCCCAGCATGAAGCAGGACGAGATCAACCGCCTGATGCTGCGCCTGGCGCGCAAGGGCCTGCGGGTGGTGCGGCTGAAGGGCGGCGATCCGTCGATCTTCGGCCGGGTGGGCGAGGAGGCCGCGTTCCTGAACGGCTTCGGCGTCGAGACCGAGGTCGTGCCCGGCGTCACCGCCGCCTGCGCCGCCGCCGCCCAGTTCGGTTTCCCCCTGACCCATCGCGGCGAGGCCCGCCGGGTGGTCTTTACCACCGCGCGGCTGGAGGCCGGCAAGCTGTCGGGCGACTGGAGCGCCGCGGCCGATCCCGAGGCGACCCTGGCCGTCTATATGGGCGGCGACGTCGCGGGCGACCTGGCCCAGCGGATGATCGCGGCCGGCCGGCCGGCCGACACCCCCGCCGTGGCCGTCGAGAAGGCGGGCGGCGCGGACGCCAGGCTCTATCCGGCCACCTTGGCCACCCTGGCCGAACGCGTGGCGGAAGCCGGCGACGGGCCGCTGCTGATCGTGGTCGGCGAGGTCGCCGCCCAGGCCCACGCGGTCTCCGAGATCGTCGAGCGAGGCCGCCGCACGGCCTGACGCCCGCAATACTGACAGTAGGGTGGCAGCAGGCCCTCTCTAGAACGGTGTCCAGCGAGCGAACGACGCCAATCGAGAGGGACGACCCATGCTGAAGACCTATACCGGCGGCTGCCACTGCGGCGCGGTCCGTTACGAGGCCAAGATCGACCTGGCGGCCGGCACGGGTCGCTGCAACTGCTCGATCTGCGCCAAGACCCGCTCGTGGGGCGCGCTGCTCAAGCCGGACGCCTTCCGCCTCCTGGCCGGCCGGGACCATCTGGGCGCCTATCAGTTCGGCACGATGAGCGGCGACCATCGCTTCTGCACGACTTGCGGCGTGCGGGTGTACGGCGAGGCCAATGTCGAACAGTTGGGTGGTGAGGTCGTCTCGGTTCAGGTGGCCACGCTGGACGCCGATCCCGAGGAGTTGGCCGCCGCGCCGATCAACTACGGCAACGGTCGTGACAATCTCTGGTGGGAGCAGCCCAGCGCGGCGGAAATGCGCTACCTGTAGGGCCGCCATGACCAGCCTTCGCTTCCAGGCCCGGATCGAGATCAACGGCATAAACCCGTTCGTTCCGGTCGAACCTGGACAGGCCGCGCGCCTGCGCGAAGGCTGGCGCAAGCCGATGCCGGTGCGGGTCCAGATCAATGGCGCGCCCGCCCAGCCCTGGCGGATCAACATGATGCCCCGGGGCGATGGCGGCTTCTTCCTCTATCTGCACGGCGAGGTCCGCGAAGCGGCCGGCGCGGCGGTGGGCGACACGGTCGAGGTGTCCATCGCCTTCGACGACGCCTATCGTGGCGGTCCGGCCCATCCCATGCCCGAGGCGTTCTCGGACGGGCTGAAGCGGGACCAGGCCGCCGCCAAGGCCTGGGCGGCCCTGACGCCCAGTCTTCAGAAGGAAGCGCTGCGCCGCTTCGCCAGCGTGAGGTCCGAGGCCGCCAAGGCGCGCAACATCGAGGCGGCCCTGGCGGTGCTGGGCGGCGAGGCGGGTCGGTTCATGGCCCGCGACTGGAAGGGCGGCGCGGTCGTCTAGACCAGCTTCTCGAACGCCTGATCGAGATCGGCCTTCAGGTCGTCGACGTTCTCGAGGCCAATGTGCAGGCGCAGCAGTGGCCCTTCCAGCTCCACGGGAACCGAGCGGTTCTTCAGCTGCGGGTCGCAGTGGATGGCCAGGCTTTCGTAGCCGCCCCACGAGAAGCCCAGGCCGAACAGCTGCAAGGCGTCCAGGAAGGCGTGGACGGCGCGCTGCGAGCGGGGCTTCAGTACGACGCCGAACAGGCCGCAGGCGCCGCTGAAGTCGCGCTTCCACAGGGCGTGGCCGGGATCGTCGGGCAGCGCGGGGTGCAGCACGCGCGACACCTCCGGCCGGCCTTGCAGCCAGCGGGCGATCGCCAGGCCGCTATCCTGGTGCCGCGCCAGGCGAGTCGACAGGGTCCGCAGGCCGCGCAGCATGGTGTAGGCGTCGTCGGGCGAGACCGACCAGCCGATGTCCCACATGGCGTCGCCAAGCTGGTTGCCGATCACCGTGTCCATGGTGGTCGCCGATCCCATGAAACAGTCCGAATGGCCGCCGACATATTTGGTCAGGGCCTGGACGCTGATCGTCACGCCGTGCGCTAGCGGCTTGAAATAGAGGCCGGCCGCCCAGGTGTTGTCGATCAGGGTGATGATGCCCCGGTCGTTGGCGGCCTTGGCGATGGCCGGGACGTCCTGCATCTCGAAGGTCAGGGAGCCGGGCGCCTCCAGCAGGATCAGCCGTGTCTTGGGCGTCGCCAGGGCCATCAGGGCGTCGGGCGCCAGGGCTGGGTCGTAATAGGTCGTCGTGACGCCGAAGCGGGTCAGCACGCGGTCGCAGAACCGGCGGGTGGGCTTGTAGGCGCTGTCGACCACCAGGATCTCGTCGCCAGCCTTCAGCACCGCCAGCATGGCGCCGGTGATCGCCGCCAGGCCCGACGGATAGAGCGTCACGTCCGGCGAGCCCTCCAGCTCGGCCAAAGCCCTCTGCAGGGCGGCGGGCGAGGAGAGGCCGGTGATGCCGTAGGTGATCTGGTTGTCGTCGTACAGCGACGCGGCGTTGGGCAGCAGGACCGTCGAGCCGCGCTGGATCGGCGGATTGACCACCCGGGCCAGGTTTGTCGGCTCGGAGCCCTTGCGGATCAGGCGGGTTTCTTCATCCATGGGGGCACTCTTCGGCGACGCGGCGTAGAGCTTGTGGTTTAAGGCCAGCCGCGCGCGGTTCAAGGAGCGATCGGGTGTCGACGCGTTTCAGTTTGGCGATTTTGGCGGTGCTGGCCCTGGCCAGCTGCGATCGTCCCGCATCGTCTCCCGATCCCGCGCCGGCCGAGACGGTCGCCCCGCTGAAGATCAAGCCCGCCGCGCCCAGCCCGACCCTGAAGGCCGTCCGCGCGCGCGGGACCCTGCGCTGCGGGGTCAATCCCGAGCTGCCGGGCTTCGCCTTCCGTGACAATGGCGGCCGCTGGCGCGGATTCAATGTCGACTTCTGCCGAGCCCTGGCCGCCGCCGTGCTGGGCGAGCCCGACAAGGTGACCTTCGTTCCCCTCGGCAACGACGAGCGGATCTCGGCCCTGCGCTCGGGCAAGGTCGACGTCCTGTGGCGCAATACCTCGTGGACCTTCTCGCGCGACGCCGGCGACCAGCTGGACATGGCGGCGATCTCCTATTTCGATGGCCAGGGTTTCCTGGTCCGCCGCAGCCTGAACCTGACCAGCGCCGTCGAGCTGAACACCGCCAAGATCTGCGTCCAGAGCAACGCCACCTCGGCCCAGAACCTGGAGGACTTCTTCCGTTCACGCGGCATCGCCTACACGGCCATGGTGTTCGACAGCGAGGAGCAGACCCGCGCGGCCTACCAGGCTGACAAGTGCGACGCCCTGACCGCCGACATCTCGGCCCTGGCGGCGGCGCGGTCGGTGCTGGACGATCCGGGCGCGCATGTCATCCTGCCCGACGCCATCTCCAAGGAGCCGTTGGGGCCGCTGGTGCGCCAGGATGATCCGGCCTGGACCGGCATCGTCCGCTGGACCCTCGACGCCCTGATCCTGGCCGAGGAGCATGGGGTGACCAAGGCCAACGCCAAGGAGATGAAGGCCGGCGCCGATCCCGAGGCGCGGCGGCTGCTGGGCGAGGGCGGCTACGGCGCCATGCTGGGCCTGGACGCCGACTGGGCCTATCGCGCCATCACCGCCGGCGGCAACTACGGCGAGATCTTCGAGCGCGACATCGGCGGTGGGTCGGCGCTGAAGCTGGACCGCGGCCTGAACGCTCTGTGGAACGCCCAGAAGCCCGGCCTGCTGTACGCGCCGCCGATGCGGTGATCAGGTCGCGGGGCCCGTGGCCACCGGCGTATCCGCCAGGCCGCCCCATTCGGTCCACGAGCCGTCGTAGACGGCCGAGCGCGGCCTGCCCATGCGGAACAGGGCCAGGGCCACGACCGAGGCGGTGATGCCCGAGCCGCAGGTCGAGACGATCGGCTTGTCGATGTCGACGCCGGCGGCCTCGAACACCGTCTTCAGCCTGTCGGCCGGCAGCATCGTGCCGTCCGGGGCGATCAGGGCCGAGAGCGGGATGTTACGGGCGCCGGGCATGTGGCCGCCGCGCAGGCCAGCGCGGGGTTCGGGATCGCGGCCCTCGAAGCGGCCGGCGGCGCGGGCGTCGATGATCTGCTCGTCGCCGGTCTCGACGACGCCGCGCATCTGCTCCAGCGAGCGATAGATGTCGGCCTGCCAGCGCGGGGTGAAGTGACGTTCCTGCGGCGAGGCGGGACCGTCCTCGATCGGACGGCCCTCGGCGATCCATTTGGGCAGGCCGCCGTCCAGCACCACGACATCCTCGTGGCCCATGGCGCGGAAGTGCCACCAGGCGCGGGCGGCCGGCAGGATGCCGGTGGTGTCGTAGACGACGATCCGCGACCCGTCGCCCAGGCCCAGCTTCTTGACCCTCGAGGCGAACTTGGTCGCCGTCGGGATCATGTGCGGCAGGTCGCTGGTCTCGTCGGAGATGTCGTCGATGTCGAAGAACACCGCGCCGGGGATGTGGGCGGCCAGGAACTCCTTGCCCGGATCGCGCTGGGCGGCCGGCATGTGCCAAGAGGCGTCGACCACGCGCACGTCCGGCGCGTCGAGATGGTCGGCCAGCCAGGCGGTGGAGACCAGCGGATCGGACGGGGTGCTCATGGGGACGCCTTCTCAGGATCTGACTCGCGGCAACATCGCCGCCGAGCGCCGCGATCGCAAGCGTGATCCAGGCCTAGATCCAAGGCGGCGTCGGCAGGCCCTTTTCCGCGAGGAACTCGGGATTGAACAGCTTGGACTGATAGCGCGAGCCGTGGTCGCACAGGATGGTCACGATGGTGTGGCCAGGGCCCAGTTCCTTGGCCAGCTTGATCGCGCCGGCGATGTTGATGCCCGACGAGCCGCCCAGGCACAGGCCCTCGTATTGAACGAGGTCGTAGATGACGTGCAGCATCTCCTCGTCGGTGACGCGGAACGGGAAGTCGACGGCCAGATCCTCCAGATTGGCGGTGACGCGGCCCTGGCCGATGCCCTCGCTGATCGAGGTCCCCTCGGCCTTCAGCTCGCCGTCCTTGTACCAGCTGAAGAGCGAGGCGCCGTAGGGGTCGGCCAGGCCAATCTTCACGCCGGGCTTGCGCTCGCGCAGCGCCGCGGCGACGCCGGCCAGCGTGCCGCCAGAGCCCACCGCGCAGATGAAGCCGTCGACCGCGCCGCCAGTCTGCGCGAAGATCTCCGGGCCGGTGGTGCGATAGTGGGCCTCGCGGTTGGCGACGTTGTCGAACTGGTTGGCCCAGATCGCGCCATTGGGCTCGGTCTTGGCGAGTTCCTCGGCCAACCGCCCGGAATAACGGACATAATTGTCGGGGTTGGAGTAGGGGGCGGCGTCCACCTCGACCAGCTCGGCGCCCAGCAGGCGGATGGCGTCCTTCTTCTCCTGGCTCTGGGTGCGCGGGATGACGATCGTCGTCTTGTAGCCCAGCGCCGAGGCGACCATGGCCAGGCCGATGCCGGTGTTGCCGGCCGTGCCCTCGACGATGCGGCCGCCGGGCTTCAGCAGGCCCTTGGCCTCGGCGTCGCGGATGATGCCCAGCGCGGCGCGGTCCTTGACCGACTGGCCGGGGTTCATGAACTCGGCCTTGCCCAGGATCTCGCAGCCCGTGGCCTCGCTGGCGCGCTGGAGGCGGATCAGCGGGGTGTTTCCGATCGCGTCCAGGACGGTGGGGAGAACGCTGGGCAGGGCGGTCATGATGGGCCTTCGAGGGACGTCTTGGATCGCTGGTAGATCGTGCCGCGCCCCGCCAGCGCAACCCCAATTTTCCTGAACGCGGATGAGCCCGGCCGACAAAGCCTGAGCCCGGCCATAGGTTTGGCGGGCTATCCACAGGTCTGGCGTTTCGATACAGAGCCGATTGGCTTGGTATTCGGCGCCTAGCTCCGGCTCAGGCCCAGCTGGATCACGTTCGTCCGCTCGGTGCGGAAGCCGGCCTCGCAATAGCTGAGATAGAACCGCCACAGCCGCCGGAAGCGCTCGTCGAAGCCGTCCTTGCGGATGTCGCTCCAGGCGGCCTCGAAGCGGCGACCCCATTCGGCCAGGGTGTCGGCATAGTTCTGGCCGAAGCGCTTGAGATCGCTCCATTCCAGGCCCGCGCGCTCGGTCTCTTCCTTCAGGCGCGCCTCGCTGGGCAACATGCCGCCTGGGAAGATGTAGCGCTGGATGAAGTCGGTGCGGCCGCGGTACTTCGAGAACAGCTCGTCGCGGATGGTGATGATCTGCAGGCCCGCGCGGCCGCCGGGCCTCAGGGTCTCGCGGATCTTGTCGAAATAGGCCGGCCAGTAGGCCTCGCCCACCGCCTCGAACATCTCGATGGAGGCGACAGCGTCATACTGGCCCTGGACGTCCCGATAGTCGATCAGCTGGATGTCCGCCTTTTCCGAAAGGCCCTGTTCGAACAGGCGCTTGCGGGCGAAATCGTACTGGGCCTGGGAGATGGTGATGCCGGTGACCCTGGCCCCGACCTCCTTGGCCGCGAACTCGGCGAAGCCGCCCCAGCCGCAGCCGATCTCCAGCACGTGCTTGCCCGGCGTCAGATCGATGGTCCGCGCCAGGGCCGCGTACTTGGCGGCTTGCGCCTCGGGCAGGGGCTGGTTGGGCCGCTCGTACAGGGCCGACGAGTAGGTCATGCTGGGGTCCAGCCAGCGCGAATAGAAGCCGTTGCCCAGGTCGTAGTGGGCGTGGATGTTGCGCTTGGAGCCGGCCCGGCTGTTGCCGTGCAGCAGGTGGTAGAGGACGTTGACCGCGCGCATCACCGGATTGCCCGACAGCAGCGCCGACAGCCGGTCGAAGTTCAGCGAGAAGGCCTCCAGCACGGCCGACAGGTCCGGCGTCTCCCATTCGCCGGCCATGAAGCCCTCGGCGAAGCCGATGGTCCCGGCCGAGAAGGCGCGGCGGATGAAGTTGTAGTCGTTGATCCGAACGATCGCGTCCGGTCCGGGCTGGTCGCCCGTGACCCTCAGGGTCTTGCCGGTTGGCAGGATCCAGGTGACCGAACCCGTGTCCCAGTTGGTCGCCACCACGCGAAGAGCGGCGCGGAAGGCCGTCGGCGCGGCCTTCAGGTCGGGATCGTTCCAGAGCGCAGTATCCAAGGCGAGGCCTCGCATCCGGTGACGCGTTTATTAACGCTGTTAACCACCGTTTCGTAAAGCCCCGGCTCAGCTAGAGGCTGCGGTAAGCCTCCATCGCCTTTTCGCGCGCTTGAGCGTGGTCCACGATCGGTCTTCCATAGAGACGTTTGGCGGCGGCCGGCAGATGCAAGGCCCAGGTCCACGGCTTGTGGATAACGTCGTCGGGAACGCTGGCCAGCTCCGGAATCCAGCGCCGGACATAGGCGCCCCTCGGGTCGAACTTCTCGCCCTGGGCGATGGGATTGAAGATCCGGAAATAGGGCGAGGCGTCGGCGCCGCTGCCGGCCACCCACTGCCAGTTGCCGACATTGTTGGGCAGGTCGGCGTCGACCAGGGTGTCCCAGAACCAGGCCTCGCCCTCGCGCCAGTCGACCAGCAGGTGCTTGATCAGGAACGAGGCGACGATCATCCGCACGCGGTTGTGCATGAAGCCGGTGGCCCATAGCTCGCGCATGCCGGCGTCGACGATGGGGTAGCCGGTCTCGCCCTTCGTCCAGGCCTCGAAGGCGGCGTGGTTCTTCACCCATGGAAAGGCGTCGAACTCGGGCTTGAAGTTGCGGGTCGGCAGGTCCGGCCAATGGAACAGGATGGCGTGGTTGAATTCGCGCCAGCCGATCTCGGACAGGAATTTCTCGACCTCGGCGGCGGGGGCGTCGCCGTGCTCGGCGGCGTTGCGGGCGGCCAGCCAGACCTGGCGCGGGCCGATCTCGCCGAAATGCAGGTGCGGCGACAGGCAGGACGTGGCCTCGACGCCCGGCAGATCCCGCTTCTCGCCATAGCCATCGACCGGCCCCGACAGGAAAGCGTCCAGCTGCGCCAACGCCCCGGCCTCGCCGGGCGTCCAGAGGCCGAACCCCTTGGACCAGTCGGGCTTGCTCGGATGCAGGCCCCAGGTTTCGAGGCTTTCAGCGCGGGGGAAATGCTCCGGCGCTTTCAACGCCTTGGGCGCGGGATCCACGGTGACGTGGCTCAGGTGCTCGCGCGCCGCGCGCCAGTAGGGCGTGAAGACCTTGTAGGGCTGACCCGCCCCGTTCTTGACGGTCCAGGGCTCGTTCAGCAGGCCGGCGTTGAAGCTCTGGCCATCGACGCCGGCGTCCTTCAGGCGGGTCTTGATCGCGGTGTCGCGGTCGATGCTGGCCTTGTCGTAGAGCCGGTTCCACAGCACGCCGGTCGCGCCGGCGTGGCGGATGACGTCGTCCAGCACCTCGGCGGCGACGCCCTTGCGCAGCACCAGCCTATTGCCAAGCTTCTCAAGGCTTTCACCCAGGCTCTTCAGCGACTTGTCCAGCCACCACAGCGAGGCCGCGCCCCTCGGGCGCAGGCCAGGCGTCTCGTCGAGGACGTAGAGGCAGATCACGGGGCGGCCGCTGTCGGCGGCATGGCGCAGGGCGGGATTGTCGGCTATGCGCAGGTCGTTGCGGAACCAGACGATGATGGCCCCACTGTCGTCACTGTTCTTCCGCACTTGCACCGTCCTGCCCGAAGGGTCACCTCTTGGGCGCCCGAAGTCCTAATACGCCGGAATACTCGCCTTGGATCAGCCGCAAGCCGTCTCCCCGAACGCCGTCGTCGAGATCAAGACGCCGACCGGCGCGCCCGTCCGCATCGGCAATGGCGAGAAGCTGTCGATCATCGCTGGCCCCTGCCAGATGGAAAGCCGTCAGCACGCGCTGGAGACGGCGCACGCGCTGAAGGAGATGGCCGACCATCTCGGGATCGGCCTGATCTACAAGACCTCGTACGACAAGGCCAACCGCACCTCGGCCAACGCCCAGCGCGGCATCGGCCTTCACGACAGCCTGCCGATCTTCCAGGAAATCCGCGAGGTCACCGGCCTGCCGACCCTGACCGACGTGCACGAGACTAGCCACTGCCCGATCGTGGCCGAGGCCGTCGACGTCATCCAGATCCCCGCCTTCCTGTGCCGCCAGACCGACCTGCTGGTCGCCGCCGCCAACACCGGCCGGGCGATCAACATCAAGAAGGGCCAGTTCCTGGCCCCGTGGGACATGAAGAACGTGGTCGCCAAGGTGACCGGCGCGGGCAACCCGAACGTCATGGCCTGCGAGCGCGGCGCCTCGTTCGGCTACAACACCCTGGTCAGCGACATGCGGTCCCTGCCGATCATGAAGGAGATCGGCTGCCCGGTGGTGTTCGACGCGACCCACAGCGTCCAGCAGCCGGGCGGGCAGGGCACGTCCTCTGGCGGCCAGCGCGAGTTCGTCCCGACCCTGGCCCGCGCGGCCGTGGCCGTCGGCGTGGCCTGCGTGTTCATCGAGACCCATCCGGATCCCGACAACGCCCCGTCGGACGGTCCCAACATGGTGCCGATGAGCCAGTTCGAGGCCCTGGTCGCCAACCTGCTGCGCTACGACGCCCTGACCAAGGCGGCGTAAGGCATGAGCCGTCGCATCGTTCTCGTCACCGGCGGCGCGGGCTTCATCGGCTCGAACGTCGTCGCCCGCCTCTGCGAGGATCCGGCCCTGGACGTCGTGGTCTGCGATCGTCTGGGCGACGCGGCCGCCGGCAAGTGGCGCAACATCGCCAAGCACCCGATCGCCGACTTCGTCGCGCCCGAGCAGCTCTTCGATTGGCTGGCCAGGCGCGGCGCCGAGGTCGAGCTGATCATCCACATGGGCGCGGTGTCCTCGACCACGGAAGCCGACGCCGACAAGATCGTGCAGTCCAACTTCGTGCTGTCGCGGAATCTCTGGGACTGGTGCGTGGAGCACGGCAAGCGCCTGATCTACGCCTCGTCGGCGGCGACCTATGGCGACGGAAGCCTCGGTTTCGAGGGCAAGGACGACCTGGCCTCGCTGCAGGCCCTGCGACCGCTGAACGCCTACGGCTGGTCCAAGGCCCTGTTCGACATCTATGCCGTGCGCGAGGCCCATCGCGGTCGCGCCCCGGCCCAGTGGGCGGGCCTGAAGTTCTTCAACGTCTATGGTCCCAACGAGGACCACAAAGGCGGCATGAAGTCGGTCGTCGCCCAGATCTGGCCGCGCGTCGCGGCCGGCGAGGGCGTCAAGCTCTTCAAGTCGCACCACCCGGACTACGAGGATGGCGGCCAGCTGCGCGACTTCGTCTATGTCCGCGACGCGGTCGACGTCATCGCCTGGCTGTCCAGGAGCCCGGCCGTGAACGGCGTCTTCAACCTGGGCTCGGGCCACGCGCGTTCGTTCCGCGACCTGGCCGTGGCGACCTTCGAGGCCGCCGGCCGCACGCCCGACATCACCTATATCGACATGCCCGAAGTGCTGCGCGGCAAGTACCAGTACTACACCCAGGCCGACATGAGCCGCCTGCGGGCCGCGGGCTACAACGCGCCGATGACCGCCCTGGAGGACGGCGTGGCCGACTACGTGGCCGGGTACCTCAACACGGACGACCCTTACCGCTGATCCTGGGCCGCCGATCCCTTCCGCTGACGTCAGGGCACGGTTGCGAGGCGCTGTCGCCGGCGTAGGCTGACCTTCGAGATCGAGGCGCGAACCTCGACGTCAGGGAGTTGGTCATGGCCGGCATCGCCGCCTGGGGCGCCTATGCGCCGCGTCTTCGTCTGAGCCGCAAGGCGGTGACCGAGGCCAACGCCTGGGTCGCCCCGAACCTGAAGGCCAAGGGCAAGGGCGAGCGGTCGATGGCCAACTGGGACGAGGACGCCCTGACCATGGCGGTCGAGGCGGCCCGCGACGCCCTGGGTCCCGACGATGATCGTTCTCATATCGACAGCCTCTACTTCGCCTCGACGACCGCGCCGTTCGCCGACCGGCTAAACGCGGGGATCGTCTCGGCGGCCTTGACCCTGGAGAAGTCGATCGCCGCTAGCGATGTCACCGGCTCGCAGCGCTGCGGCCTGACGGCGCTGGGCCAGGCCCTGGCCGCTGGCGGGACCGCGCTGGTCGCCGTCGGCGAGCACCGGAAGGCCCGCGCGGTCTCGGCCCAGGAGCTGGACTTTGGCGACGGCGCGGCGGCGTTCGTGGTCACCGACGATCCCGGCGCGGCGGAACTTCTGGGGCGGGGCTCCGTCACCGACGACTTCGTCGACCACTTCCGGGGCGACGACGGCGGCTTCGACTACTACTGGGAGGAGCGCTGGATCCGCGACGAAGGTGTCGTCAAGCTGGTCCCGCCAGCGATCAGGAAAGCGCTGGAAATTGCTGGCCTAAGCCCTTCCGACATCGATCATTTCTGCTTCCCGTCGACCTTCGCCGGCATGGCCGCGACCCTGGCCAAGGCGGTCGGGATCCGGCCCGAGGCCGTTCGCGATAACCTCGCCGCCGTGATGGGCGAGGCCGGCTGCGCGCACGGACCGATCATGTTCGCGCATGCCTTGGAAGACGCCAAGAAGGACGAAGTCATCCTGGTCGCCCAGTTCGGTCAGGGCGCCGAGGCGCTGGTGTTCCGCGCCACGGGAGCCGGCCACGGCCCGGCGCGCGGCGTCACCGGCTCGTTGGCCGATCGCCAGGAAGAGACCAACTACCTGAAGTTCCTGACCTTCAACGGCCTGGTCGAATGGGACAAGGGCATGCGGGCCGAGAAGGACAACAAGACGGCCCTGACGACCCTGTATCGCAACGAGGACATGATCCTGGGCCTGGTCGGCGGCCGCTGCCGCGAGACCGGCGTCGTCCAGTTCCCGCGCACCCGCATCTCGGTCGCGCCGAACA
Organism: Caulobacter segnis; assembly: GCF_019931575.1. NCBI lineage: Bacteria > Pseudomonadati > Pseudomonadota > Alphaproteobacteria > Caulobacterales > Caulobacteraceae > Caulobacter > Caulobacter segnis. The sequence continues at coordinate 2,323,721 of NZ_CP082923.1, forward strand.
ATCCCGCCGTCGACACCCAGGAGCCGTACCGCTTCGCCGAGCGCAAGGCTTTGGTGCTGAGCTATTCGGCCGACTACCTGACCTTCTCGATGGCCCCGCCAAACCACTACGGCATGATCGTCTTCGAGGGCGGCGGGCGGATCATGATGGACATCACCGACGTCGCGCCGGGCGATGTCGAGACCGGCCTGCCGGTGCGGATGGTGTTCCGCATCAAGGAGGTCGACGAGAAGCGCGGCTTCGTCCGCTACTTCTGGAAGGCCGCGCCGGATCGCGCGGCCATCGCCTCTCAAACCGCTCAAGCCGCCGAATAGGGAGACCGATCATGCCTCAGGGTATCCGCGACAAGGTCGCCATCCTCGGGATGGGGTGTTCGAAGTTCGGCGAGCGCTGGGACGCCGGCCCCGACGACCTGATGGTCGAGGCCTATCTGGAGGCCATGCAGGACGCCGGGGTCGAGCCGACCCAGCTGGACGCGGCCTGGTTCTCGACCCACATCGACGAGATCGGCTCGGGCAAGGGCGGCACGCCGCTGTCGATCGCGCTTCGTCTGCCCAACATCGCCGTCACCCGGGTCGAGAATTTCTGCGCCTCGGGCTCGGAGGCCTTCCGGGGCGCGGTCTACGCCGTGGCGGCGGGGGCGGCCGACATCGCCTTGGCGGTCGGCGTGGAGAAGCTGAAGGACACCGGTTATGGCGGCCTGCCGGTCGCCAATCCCGGCACGCTCAATCCGCAGGTCATGCCGAACGGCTCGGCGCCGGGCAACTTCGCCCAGCTGGCCAGCGCCTATCGCGCCAAGCATGGCGTCTCCAAGGACGACCTCAAGCGCGCCATCGCCCACGTCTCGGTCAAGAGCCACGCCAACGGCGCCAAGAACCCCAAGGCCCACCTCCGGAAGCCGATCACCGCCGAGCAGGCCCTGAACGCGCCGATGATCGCCGAGCCGCTGGGCCTGTTCGACTGTTGCGGCGTGTCCGACGGCGCGGCGGCGGCCATCGTCACCACGCCCGAGATCGCCCGGAGCCTGGGCAAGCACGACCTTGTCACCGTGAAGGCGCTGCAGCTGTCGGTCTCGAACGGCTACGAGAGCCAGTACAACGGCTGGGACGGCAGCCACTTCCACACCGCCCGCGTCGCCGCCGGCAAGGCCTACAAGGAAGCCGGCATCGAGCGGCCGCGCGAGCAGATTTCGATGATGGAGGTGCACGACTGCTTCTCGATCACCGAGCTGGTGACGATGGAGGACCTGTTCATCTCGCCCGAGGGCCAGGGCTGGCGCGACGTGCTGGACGGCTTCTACGACGCCGACGGCGGGGTGCCGTGCCAGATCGACGGCGGCTTGAAATGCTTCGGCCATCCGATCGGCGCCTCGGGCCTGCGGATGTTGTACGAGATGTACCTGCAGCTCCAGGGGCGAGCCGGCGAGCGCCAGCTTTCCAATCCCGTTTTCGGCATGACCCACAATCTGGGCGGCGCCCCGGCCAGCAATGTCTGCTCGGTGGCGATCATCGGCCAGGAAGGGGCGTAGGAAAGGGGCTTAAAGCCTGGCGGGGCTTGGTGTACCCAGGTTTCATGGGCGGTCAGTTCAAAGGCTTTAAGCGTTGGATCTTCGCCGGGGCGGTGCTGTTGCTGGCGCTGATCCTCGCGCCGGCCTTCGTGTGGCGCTACGACATCCTCAGCAACGCCCTGGACCCCAAGGTCCCGTTCCTCACCTATCACCCGCCGCCCGCGCCGGACTACGGCCAGGCCGCCTCGTGGGCGCTGCTGCCCCGTAACGCCGAGCGGACCGCGCCGGCCGACCGGCCGGTCGACGTGTTCTTCGTCCACCCGACCACCTTCGACGGCGGCCGCGACTGGAACGGCGGGATCGACCAGCCCAAGGCCCAGCGCTTCCTGTCGCGGGTGGTGATCCCGAACTACGCCGGGCCGTTCGACCGGGTCGGACGGGTGTTCGCGCCGCGCTACCGCCAGGCCAGCCTCTACACCTATCTGACCCTGCGCGACGACGCCCGCGAGGCGCGGCGCTTCGCCTATGGCGACGTGCTGCAGGCCTTCCGGGCCTATCTGGTCCGCTATGGCCAGGACCGGCCGTTCGTCATCGTCGGGGTCGAGCAGGGCGGTTCGCTGGCCGCGCGCCTGCTGCGCGAGGAGATCGCCACCAAGCCGGAGCTGAAGCGCCGCCTGGTGGCCGCCTATCTGATCGAGACCGCCGCGCCCGCCGACGAATACGCGCCCGACGCGCCCTTGCCGGCCTGCGAGCGCAAGGCCGAGACCGGCTGCGTGGCCGCCTGGATCTCGGCGCCGGAAGGCGATTTCCAGCGGGTGCAGGAGCTTATCGGCCGGTCGCTCGTCTGGGACCGCTCGGACCAGCTGGTCAATCTCGAGGGCCGCACGCCGCTGTGCTTCAATCCGCTGCTCGGCGCCGTCTCGCCCGAGCGGGCCCCGGCGCGGCTGAACCTGGGGGCGACCAACGCCACGGGGCTGGACTGGGGCGCCCGGCCGGCCTTCCTGCAGCGCCAGGTGGCCGCGCGGTGCGAGAACGGCGTGCTGCGCACCAGCAAGCCCAAGTCCAGTGCGCTGCGCGACAGCGGGTCCTGGGCCGACCGGCGCAAGGTCGACGCCTACAACCTGTTCTACGCCGACCTGGAGGCCGACGCCCTGGCGCGGGTCGCGGCGATGACAGGTCGGCCGCTAGCCGCTACGCCCCCCGCCATCCAGTAGGGCCGCCAGGCCGCCATAGGTCGGCTGGTCGATGGCGATCTGGCCGATCGCCGTGGCGCGCAGGTGGGCCAGCAAGGCGGGCTCCAGCGGATCGATCGCGCCGGTCTTCAGCGCCTCGCACAGCCCGGCGTTCAGCGTGGCGAAGTCGCCCGTCTGACCCAGCAGCGCCGTCAGCCGCGCGACCGCCTCGGCCTCCAGCCGCGCGCCGTATTCGGCCTCGCGGGCCAGGGTCGCGCGGGCGTTGTCGGCCACCCGGGCCAGGAAAGCCTGGCGGGCGTCGCCGGGGACGGCCGGTTCGGCGTCGAAGGCGGCGACGGCCTCGGAGAGCTCGGCGGCCGTGGGATGGCTGATCATGCGGCCTCCATCAGGGCCACCAGGTCGATCTCGGTCTCGCTGGTCCGACGGCCGATCATGGCGCGCTCGATCGAGCGGTCCGCGCCCGTCACGAAGCTTTGATACATCATCAGGCACATGACGCCCCACTTCAGCGAGCCCAGGGCCTGCCAGAACCGGACGCGGTCCAGCGTGATTCCGCCGCCGTGGCCGTCCAGCAGGTCATCGTAGTCGCCAAAGCCGCCGACGGGCTTCTTCCATGCGCCGAAACGCCAGGAATTGACGCAGATCCAGCCCAGGTCCTCGGCGGGGTCGCCCAGGTGGGCCAGCTCCCAATCCAGCACCCCGACCAGACCGCCGGTCGGATGGATCATCAGGTTGCCGTTACGAAAGTCGCCGTGGACCAGAACCGGCCGTTCGGGCGGCGGCGGGGCGATGGCCTCCAGCCAACGGAAGGCCGCCTCCAGGATCGGCCGCCGCGCGCCCAGTTCGCGATAGATGGCCTCGTAACGCGCCAGCTCGCCGCGCGCGTCCGAGGTCGCCAGCGGCGGTAGTCCCTCGGTGGGGACGGCGTGGATCCGGGCCAGCACCTGGCCGCAGCGGCGCGCCAGGCCCAGCCGGACGGCGGCGAAGGCCTCATCGCGGACGATCCGGCGGCCCAGGGTCTCGCCCTCCAGGCGACGCATGACATAGGCTTCGCCCAGGCCGTCCTCGGGCGCGCAGACCTGGACCACGCTGGGCGTCGGCGCGCCAGCGGCGTCGGCCGCGCGGATCAGGGCGGCCTCGGCGGCCAGGGCCAGGGCGGTCTCGCGCATGGCCGCGCCCTCGGGGCGGCGACGCAGGATCAGCGGCGTCCCGTCGTCCAGGTCGAAGGCCCAGGTTTCCAGGCTGGCGCCCCCCGACAGCCGGCGGGCGTTGATCGCGCGCGTCGCGGTCGGCGACAGGCGCGGGGCGAGGTGGTCAAGGGCGGCGGCGACGTCCATGGAAGAAGCTTCCAGTCTTGACCCGGCGTCACGCAAGAGCCCCGCATCTTTACGGCGAGGCCGCAGCGCCTTAGGCACGAGGCTCAACTCTTTTCAGGATCGCCCATGCCCTCCGGTCTCGCCGCGCTGCTCGACGACGTCGCGGCCATCACCAAGCTCGCCGCCGCCTCGCTGGACGACGTGGGCGCCGCCGCCGGCAAGGCCGGCACCAAGGCGGTGGGCGTGGTGGTCGACGACGCGGCGGTTACGCCCGGCTACGCCATGGGCTTCACGCCGGACCGCGAGCTGCCGATCGTCTGGAAGATCGCCCTGGGGTCGCTGCGCAACAAGCTGCTGTTCTTGCTGCCCGGCGCCCTGGTGCTATCCGCGTTCGCGCCGTGGGCCGTGACGCCGATCCTGATGGTCGGCGGCGCCTATCTCGCTTTCGAGGCCACCGAGAAGGTCATGGAGGCCTTCACGCCGCAGGCCGAGGGCGAGGCGATTGAGGAACTGGCGCTCAGCGGGCCGGCCCTCGAGAAGCAGAAGGTCGACGGCGCGATCCGCACCGACCTGATCCTGTCCGGCGAGATCATGGCCATCGCCCTGGCCGAAGTGGCCCACCTGGGCCTGGCGATGCAGGCCGGAGCGCTGGCCGCGGTCGGCGTGCTGCTGACCATCGCCGTCTATGGTGCGGTGGCGCTGATCGTGAAGATGGACGACATCGGCCTGCATCTCTCGCGTCGCCAGGGCAAAGGAGCCCAGGCCTTCGGCCGTGGCCTGGTCAAGGCCATGCCGGTGACCATGGAGGCCCTGACCGTGATCGGCACGGCCGCCATGTTGTGGGTGGGCGGCGGCATCATCGTCCACGGTCTGGAGAAGTTCCACCTGACGCCGATCCCGCACTGGGTCGAAGGCTTCTCGCACTGGGCCAGCCTGGTCCCTGGCGTCGGCGCCATCACCGGCTGGCTGGCCTTTGCGCTCGGCTCGGCCGTGGTCGGCCTGGTCATCGGCGGCGTCCTGGCGGGCCTGATGCACCTCTGGCATCACCGCAAGGGCGCGGCGGCGCACTGAGGCCTTAGCCCGCCTCGTTCAGCGGCGAGGCTGGTTTCCAGTCGAACAGCTCCTGCAGCATCCGCAGGGCCTGGCCGCGCGGCGAGGTCAGCTCGGGGTCGCGGGCCAGGATCAGGCGGGCGTCGTCGGCGGCGACGGCGATCAGGTCGCGGTGCGCTACCGGGTCAGCCAGGCGATAGGCCGGAAAGCCGCTCTGCTTGAGGCCCAGCGGGTCGCCGCCGCCGCGCAGCTCCAGATCCTTCTCGGCGATCTCGAAGCCGTCGTCGCTGCGGCGCAGGATGTCGAGGCGCTTCTGGGCCACCTCGGACAGCGGCGGGTCGTAGAGCAGCACGCACGAACTTTCCCGCTCGCCCCGGCCGACGCGGCCGCGCAGCTGGTGCAGCTGGGCCAGGCCGAAGCGGTCGGCGTGCTCGATGACCATGATGCTGGCGTTGGGGACGTTGACCCCGACCTCGACCACCGTGGTGGCGACCAGCACGCTGACCTCGCCGTCGACGAAGCGCTGCATGACCGCGTCCTTGTCGGCGGCCGGCATCTGGCCATGGACCAGCCCGACGCCTGGCAGGTGGCGGGCGAGGTCGGCGGCGCGGTCCTCGGCGGCGCGCAGGTCGACCTTGTCGGACTCGGCGACCAGTGGGCAGATCCAGAAGGCCTGGGCGCCGCCGGCGATGGCGCCGCGCAGGCGCTCGACGATCTCGGGCACGCGCGGGGTCGGCGCGGCGCGGGTGGCGACCGGCGTGCGGCCCGGCGGCTTCTCGTCGATGCGCGAGACGTCGAGGTCGCCGAAGACGGTGAGCTCCAGGGTGCGCGGGATCGGCGTCGCCGACATGGCCAGCAGGTGGACGCCCCAATCCTCGCCCGAGGGGCCCTTGTCCTGCAGGCGCCGACGCTCGTTGACGCCGAAGCGGTGTTGTTCGTCGATAATGGTCAGGGCCAGACGCTTGAAGGCGACATCGTCCTGGAACAGGGCGTGGGTGCCGACGGCGACGTGGTGGGTCCCGTCCGCCAGCCCCGCGAGCTTGGCCGAGCGACCGGCGCCCTTGTCGCGGCCGGTCAGCAGCACCGCCGACAGGCCCAGCGCCCGCAGCGGCGCGGCGATGGTCTCGAAATGCTGGCGGGCCAGGATTTCGGTCGGGGCCATCAGGGCCGACTGGAAGCCAGCTTCGGCGGCGTCGGCCATGGCCAGCATGGCCACCACCGTCTTGCCCGAGCCCACGTCACCCTGCAGCAGCCGACTCATCCGCTCGCCCGAGGCCAGGTCGCCGCGAATTTCCGAAAGGCTGCGGATCTGGGCGCCGGTTAGCTTGAAGGGCAGAGCCTTCTCGGCCGCGTCCGACAGGTCGCCGGACGGGATGCGCGGGCCGGGCGTCGCGCGGCGCGAGGCCTTGCGCTGGGCCAGGGCCAACTGGTGGGCCAGGAGCTCGTCATAGGCCAGGCGCCGGCGCGGCCGGGCCAGGGGCGACAGGTCGGCCTCGCTGGCCGGGGCGTGCAGGACCGTCAGGGCCTCGCGCCAGCCCGGCAGCTTCTCGCGTTCGCGCCAGGCGGCGTCCTGCCACTCGGGCAATTCGGGCGCGCGCGCCAGGGCTTCGAGGGCGAACTTGCGGAAGGTGCGCGAGGGCAGGCCGTGCATGGCCGGATAGACCGTCTCGACCTCGGGAATGTCTCCGGCGCGTTCCTCGTCGACGATATAGTCCGGGTGGGCGATCTGGAGTTCGGAGGCGTACTTGTCCGGCCGCTCGACCTTCCCGCTGACCGCGCGTCGGGCGCCCTTGGGGTGTTGACGCTCAAGGTGAGGGCCATGGCCCTTGAACCAGATCAGGGTCAGGAAACCCGTCCCGTCCCAGGCGCGTATCTTCCAGGGCTGGCTGGGGCGTTGCGACGGGAAATGGGCGTCGATGGTGACGATGAAGGTCTGGACCTGGTCCTCGACGGCCTGGTCCACCGTCGTCACGCTCCGCCGGATCAGGCCGGTCGGCGCTGTGAACAGCACGTCGCGGGTGATCGGCCCGGCCAGCTTTTCGACCAGGGGCGCGACACGTGGGCCCACGCCCTTGAGCGTGGACACCGAGGTGAACAGGGGGAAGAGAATCTCCGGGCGCATCTGACCGGACCATAACCGGTCCCGCGCCCGGAGGCAGACCCCTCGAGCGCGTTAGGTTTAAGTGTGAGCGGTTAAACCGCTCGAACGCGCTCTAAATGTAAAGGCTGGAGTCTGTCTGGTTTAGATGACCTCATCTAAACCAGACAGAGCTCTAGGGGCCGATCAGTCGCCCTGATTCATGATCGGCTGAAGGGCTATGACGATGTCGGAATATTCGTCGGCGCGCGACGCACCCGAGACGTTCAGGCGCGTGTAGAGCCAGGTCGCGCCATGCCGGGCATAGGCCTCGGACCAGCGGGCCTTGGAGTCGATCAGGTTGTTGGCCTCGCCCGCGTAGACGACGGCCCCCTTGGAGTCGACGTACACGTAGTTCCCGGCGATCGTGGTGTTGGGATCACCGTTCTCGGCCAGCTTGTAGCGGTACACGGCGCCCGAGGCGCCCTTGAGTTCGATGTAAGGCTTCACGCTGTCCTCGCCAATAAAAGCCACCCGGCGTAGGGCTTTTGGATTCAATTATTTAGAGTGCGTCTGAGCAGCGAGGCCGCCTACGCATTCGCCTGACGCGATACCACGACGTGAAGCGTCCCGTGGGCCAAATTATGGCTACCGAGAGACTACTGCAGGACGCCAGACCTGGCCAGGAACCGACGGGTCCGCTCCTCGCGGGGAGATGCGAGCAGCTGGCGGGACGGTCCTTGCTCCACGATCACGCCGCCGTCCATGAAAATCGTTCGGTCGGCGACATCTCGCGCGAAATCCATCTGGTGGGTGACGATCACCATGGTCCGCTTCTCGGCCGCCAGGTCGCGGATCACGGCCAGCACTTCGCCCACCAATTCAGGGTCCAGCGCCGAGGTCGGCTCGTCGAACAGGATGACCTCGGGGTCCATGGCCAGGGCGCGGGCGATGGCGCAGCGCTGCTGCTGGCCGCCGGACAGCGCGGCTGGATAGGCATCGGCGCGACCGCCCAGACCGACCTTCTCCAGCAGGGCGATTCCCTTGGCGCGCGCCTCGCCCGGATCGGCCTTGCGGACCACGATCGGGCCCTCGATCACGTTCTCCAGCGCCGTGCGGTGCGGGAAGAGGTTGAAGTTCTGGAAGACGAAGCCGACCTGGCCGTTCAGGGCCCTGGCCAGCGGGACCTTGCCGCCGTTGGCGACGCCCGCGATGGTCAGCTCGCCGCCGTTCAACGGCTCCAGGCCCGCCAGGCAGCGCAGCAGGGTGCTCTTGCCCGAGCCGCTGGGGCCGATCACGGCCACGACCTCGCCGGGGACGACGGTCAGGTCGACGCCCGCCAGCACGGGCGTGTCGCCGAAGCTCTTCCTCAGGCCCTTGGCGTCAATGGCGCTCATCGCCGGCCCTCCGCGGCGCGGCGCTCGAGACGACCCTGCACGGCCGCCAGGACCGTGGAGACGATCCAGTAGATGGCCGCCGCGGCCAGGTACATCGTGAAGATCTCGTAGGTGCGGGCGGTGATCAGCTGGGCCTGACGGAACAGTTCGGGCACCTGGATGGTGGCCGCCAGGGAGGTGTCCTTGACCAGGCCGATGAAGCTGTTGGACAGCGGGGCCACGGCGGTGCGGGCGGCCTGGGGCAGGATCACCCGGCGCAGGGTCTGGCCCCGGCTCATGCCCAGTACGCTGGCGGCTTCCCACTGGCCCTTGTCGACGGCGGCGATGGCGCTGCGCAGGATCTCGCAGGCGTAGGCGGCGATGTTCAGCGAGAAGCCGATGCCGGCGGCGACCAGCGGCGGCATCTCCAGCCCGAACTGCGGCAGGCCATAATAGATCAGGAACAACTGCACCAGCAGCGGCGTGCCCCGGAAGGCCGAGACATAGACCGCCGCCGGCCAGCGTAGCAGCGGGGTGCGCGCCAGCCGCATCAGGGCCAGGCCGAAGCCCAGCAAGACGCCCACGCCCATGCCGATGACGCTGAGCAGCACCGTATAGCCGGCGCCTTTCAGCAGCAGGGGCGCGGACTGGCGCAGCAGGTCGAGACCGGTCTCCATGGGTCTAGCGGGTGACGTCCGCGCCGAACCACTGCTGGGAGATCGCCGTCAGTTTGCCGCTCGCGCGCAGGGCGTTGATGGCCTGGTCGATCACCACCTTGAGGCCCGGATCCTTCTTCATGGCCACGCCCGCGCCCTGGGCGGCGAACGGCGGCCCCGAGGCGACGAATTCCGGCGAGGTCTTGACGAAGTCGGCGGCGACCAGGCGGTCGTTCAGCACCACGTCGATGCGGCCGGCGCGCAGGTCCTGGTACTTGGTCGGATCGTCGTCATAGGTGCGGACATCGGCCTTGGCCACGTTGGCGCGGACCCACTGCTCGTAGTTGGTGCCCAGGCCCACGCCGACCTTCTTGCCGACCAGATCCTCGGGCTTTTCCAGACCGGGCCTGTCCTTCAGCTTGATGATCTGGATGCCCGAGACCGTGTAGGGCTCGGAGAAGTCGTACTTGGCCTGGCGGTCGGGCGTGATGGTGATCTGGTTGATCACGACGTCGACGCGGCCGGATTCCAGCGCGCCCAGCAGGCCGGCGAACGGCGCGGGGCTGAAGGCGACCTTCACGCCCAGCTGCGCGGCCAGGGCCTTGGCGAAGTCGACCTCGAAGCCGGCCAGCTGGCCGTCCTTGTCCTGGAAGTTGAACGGCGGATAGGTGCCCTCCAGGCCGACGCGCAGCGTCCCGGACGCCTTGATCCGCTCCCAGCCGGTGGCGCCAGCCTTGGGCTTGGGGGCGCAGGCGGCGACCAGGGCGAGGCCAAGACCGGACAGGACGGCGCGGCGGGCGGGGAATCGCATCGGAACGACCTTGGGACGAAACAATCCGGCCCAGTTCTATACGCCGGCGCGCCGTTCGCCAGCCCGAACTGGCTACCGCTTGCGGACGAACACCGTGCCGGCCGAATAGCCGGCGCCGAAGCTGCAGATCAGGCCCGTCTCGCCCGCCGCGAAGTCGTCGTTGGCGGTGTGGAAGGCGATGATCGAGCCGGCCGAGCTGGTGTTGGCGTACTCGTCCAGAATGATGACGTTCTCGCCCGGGGCGGGATCGCGACCCAGCACCTTGCGGCCGATCATCTCGTTCATGTTGATGTTGGCCTGGTGCAGCCAGAGACGCTTCAGCGTCGTCGGGTCGATGCCCAGGTCGCTGGCGTGCTCGACGATCATCTCGCTGACCATCGGCACCACTTCGCGGAACACCTTGCGGCCCTCCTGGACGAACAGCTTGTCCTTGGCGCCGATACCCTCGGGCGCGGCGCGGTTCAGGAAGCCGAAATTGTTGCGGATGTTGTTCGAGAACTGGGTCTTCAGGCGCGTGCCCAGGATTTCCCAGCCGTCGGTCGCCTGATCGGCGGCCTCGACGATCACGGCCGTGGCCACGTCGCCGAAGATGAAGTGGCTGTCACGGTCCTTGAAGTTCAGATGGCCCGAGCAGATCTCGGGATTGACCATCAGCACGGCCTTGGCGCTGCCGGTCGTGACGAAGTCGGCGGCGGTCTTGATGCCGAAGGTGGCCGATGAGCACGCCACGTTCATGTCGAAGGCGAAGCCCTCGATCCCAAGGGCCTGCTGAATCTCGATGGCCATGGCCGGGTAGGGGCGCTGCATGTTCGAGGCCGCGCAGATCACCGCGCCGATCTCGGAGACGGGCTTGCCCCAGCGTGCGATCGCCCGCTTGGCCGCCTCGACCGCCATCTCGGCCAGGATCGACAGTTCGTCGTTGGAGCGCTCGGGGATGACCGGGCGCATCAGGTCGGGATCGATGATGCCGTCCTTGTTCATCACGAAGCGCGACTTGATGCCGGACGCTTTCTCGATGAATTCAGGCGAGGAGGGGGCCAGGGCGACGACCTCGCCGGCCGCGATGGCCTGCGCGTTGGCGGCGTTGAACCGCTCGACGAAGGTGTTGAAGGCTTCGACCAGCTCGGCGTTGGAAATGCTGTGGGGTGGGGTGAACAGCCCCGTGGCGGCGATGACGGCTTGCGGCAAGACGGCGGTCCCGATGATACGCGCGGACCTCTTCCTCGATGGGGGCGGGCCCGCGTTCTGACGCTTGTTTGAGCCCGTAGATAGCATGGAAGACGCCCCCGTCATCCCCGTGGCTTTTCAGCCACGACACGCAATGACCTTAAACGCGGCCGTGAACCGCCGCATGGCCGCCGCGTTATCCGCCTAGCCCTAGGCTGGCTGAGGGAGCTGAAGACTACGAGTAGAATTGGAGTACAACAATGAAGACTCTCATCGCCACTACCCTGGTCGCTGGTTCGGTTCTCGCGACTCCGATGTTCGCTCAGGCTCAGAATTCGACGGATGTCTATGGCTCGGTGAACTATGGCCAAACTCGGACGAAGGGCGCGGACACCGGCGCTATTCAAGGGCGCGTGGGCGCCAAGTTTACGCCTAATTTTGGCGTCGAGGCCGAGGTGGCCGGCGGCGTCGACAGCGACACGACCTATACGTCGGCCGGTTCGGCCAAGGTGAAGGCCGAGCACCAGGCGGCCGCCTACGCCGTCGGCTACCTGCCGGTGACCCCGAACCTGGACCTGCTGGCCCGGGCCGGCTACGGCACGACCAAGTTCTCGACGAACAATCCGGCCGCCACCCAGTTCGACGGCAGCCGCGAAAGCTGGAATTACGGCGTCGGCGCCGAATACAAGCTGGACGGCAAGAACGGCATCCGCGCCGACTGGACCAAGTCCGAGTACACCAAGAGCGATCTGAGCTCGAACACGGTGTCGGTGGGCTACGTCCGCCACTTCTAGGCGCGGCCCCACCGACCTGAACGACGGCGCGCCTCTCGCGGGGCGCGCCGTTTTTCATGGGCGCTTGACGCTCGCCGTCGGCTCGGCAATCTGAACGGCAATAAGTTACGGGGGAGACGCGTCGGGTTTGGACAAGGCGCTATTGATTCAACTGGGCGGCTCCGTCGCGGCCGTCGTCCTGCTCGTGGCCTTGGCGGCGTGGCTGGGCGTGACGCGGGCGACCCCGCCGCTGGACGCCGAGGCGGCCAGGGCGCTGCTGGCCCAGGAATTTCCCGATCACCGGCCAGGCGCCGTCTGGATCGCCGCCGACGGCGCCGGGGTCATCGCCCGCGCGGACGCCCTGGCCCTGGTGCTGTACCGGCGTGGCGACGGCTATGTGGCCCGCGACCTGCCATGGGCCGCCGTCGCGGCGCTGAAGCCCACCAATGGCCGACTGATCCTGCGCCTGGCCGACGCCCGTCCCGTCCTGGCCGTCAATGACGACGTCTGGCCGCCGAAAGAGCTCGCCTGATGCTGAAAGCCGCGTTCGATCCCGTCCAGTTGGCCATCCCGTTCTTCGTGGTGGCGATCGTCCTGGAGATCCTCTTGGGCCGCTTCGGCAAGGCCCGCGCGAACTACGAGGCCCGCGACGCGGCCATGTCGCTGAGCATGGGCCTGGGCAGCAACGTGGCCGGCCTGCTGCTCGGCGGCGTGATCTTCGCCGCCACGGTCTGGGTCTGGCATCACCGCATCTTCACGATCCCGATGACGGCCGTCTGGGCCTGGGTCGTGCTGTTCCTGCTGGAGGACCTGACCTACTACTGGTTCCACCGCCTGGCCCACGAGCGGCGGATCTGGTGGGCCAGCCACGTCAACCACCACACCTCGACTCACTACAACCTGACCACCGCCCTGCGGCAGACCTGGACGGGCGGCGTGGCCGGGACCTGGCTGCTGTGGCTGCCGCTGTCGTTCCTGGGTTTCCCGCCGGCCATGGTCGCGATCCAGAAGGGGGTCAGCCTCGTCTACCAGTTCTGGATCCACACCGAGGCGATCAAGCGCATGCCCCGCTGGTTCGAGGCGGTGTTCAACACACCCTCGCATCACCGCGTGCACCACGCCCGCAACGCCCGCTACCTGGACGCCAACTACGCCGGGATCCTGATCATCTGGGACCGCATGTTCGGCACCTTCATCCCCGAGGTCGACGAAGAGCCTTGCCGCTACGGTACGGTGAAGAACCTGGGCAACTTCAACCTGCTGTACAACGTCTTCCACGAGTGGATCGGCATCGGCAAGGACGTGGCCGGTTCGAAGTCGCCGCGCGAGGTCCTGGGCTACGTCTTCGGCCCGCCGGGCTGGAGTCCCGACGGCTCGCGCGACACGTCCCGCACGCTGAAGGCCAAGTGGCGGGCGCGGACCGAGGCGGGTGAGGGGATCTCGCCGCAATAAAGCCTCACTGTGGCGAGCTGATCCTGGGTTGAGTGGCGTCCTCCCCGAAGCTCACACGGAGAGCCCCAGATGCTGCGGTTCATCGGTCTGCTCGTCGCGGCCATGGTCGTGCTCGCCCTCGCGCCCGGCGCTCGGGCACAGAGCCAGATCCGCGATTTCACCATCGCCTCCAGGGCCTTCGACGGAAACAAGATCGGCCTCGACGGCCAGCGGCGCGCGCGGGCCTACCTGCCGGACGGCTACGCCACGTCGGGCCGGCGCTATCCGGTCATCTACTTCCTGCACAATGTGTTTGACGACGAGAAGGCCGTGTTCGACCGCGACGGTTTCGGGCGGCTGCTGGACCAGGCGATCGCGGCCAAGGCGATCCCGCCGGTCATCGTCGTGACGGCCGACTTCAGCACGCCGCTGGGAAGCTCGATCTACGCCAGCTCGCCCGTCACCGGCCGCTGGGACGACTTCCTGGCCGTCGAACTGGTGGGCTGGACGGACCGAACCTTCCGCACCCTGGCCCGGCGCGAGAGCCGAGGTCTGGCCGGCGACCGGATGGGCGGCCACGGCGCCCTGGCCATGGGCATGCGCCACGCCGACGTGTTCGGCGCCGTCTACGCCCTGCACCCAGTTGGCGCGGGCGTCGGGATGCAGCCGATGTGGTCACGGCCAAACCTCGAGCTCCTGCAAAGCGCCAAGTCGCTGGGCGACCTCAAGGGCGACGGCTTTTCACAGCTCTTCACGGCCATCTACCAGGCTCACCTGCCCAATCCGGACAAGCCGCCGCTCTATGTCGACCTGCCGGCGCGCAAGGTTGACGGCAACGTCGTGGTCGACGCCCGCGCGACAGCGCGACTGATCGACAGCTTCGCGCTCGACCATCAGGTTCTGCGCCACGCCGATGCGCTCAAGAGCCTGCGCGGGTTGAAGTTCGACTGGGGCCGCAACGATCCCAATCCCGACCACGTGATTTCCGCCCAGGCCTTCTCGCGTCTGCTGACCGAACTGGGCGTGCCGCACGAGGCCGAGGAATATGTCGGCGGCTGGGGCGACCGTACCTGGGGCGAGACCGGTCGGGTCTACACGGCCATGCTGCCGTTCTTCGCCCGCACCCTGGCCGGCGAGTAGAGTCAGTCCCGCAAAAGCGGCAGCGACAGGCCCGTGGCCTGGCGCGTGGCGACCATGTCGCGGCGGAAGCGAAACAGCTCGGCCGGGCGGCCGCCGGTCTCGGCGTCCAGGCGTCCCAGCCCCTCGACCAGTTCCTCGCGCTCGACCACGCGGCGGAAGTTCTGCTTGTGCAGCTGGACGCCGGCGATGGCCTCGACCGTGCGCTGCAGGGTCGAGAGGGTGAACTCCTCGGGCGTCAGCTCGAACACCACCGGGCGGTACTTGATCTTACCGCGCAGGCGCGAGAGGCCCGTGGCCAGGATCCGACGGTGGTCCGAGATCATCGGTTCGCCCAGCGCGGCCGACAGGGCCTCGGGCTCGGCCGGATCGTGGCCGTCGGCGCGATCGCGGTCGCGTGCGGCCTCAGGGGCCAGGCCGGCCTCGTAGAGCAGCTCGTAGCGCTCCAGCACCCGTTCCTCGTTCCACGGCGCGCCGTCCAGGGCGAAGGCCAGGCGGGCGCGCGACCACTTGGCGGCGTCGTCGCCGGACCAGCGTTTCAGCGCCGGGGCGATGGCCTCGTCCAGCAGGGTGGGGCGACCCAGACGCCAGTCCTCCCAGGGGAAGAACCGCGTCCAGGGCGCCCAGGCGGTGTCGGGCGCGTCGGTGTCGACGGCCTTGGGCGTCAGGCCCAGATAGCCGACCGAGACGACGCGCGCCGCGCCGGCCCCGACCTCGGCGCGCGGCGCGTCGCGGCCCTTGTCGCCGAAGGTGTAGAGCTGCTCGACATAGCCCAGCTGGAACCGGGTCTGGGCGGTCACGAAGGCGCGAAGGCCCAGCTCGAAGGTGCGGTGCGCTTCGGGATCGAACGGGCCGAACGGCAGGCCCGAGAGCGGCGAGGCGATGTCGGTGACGGCGTCGTGCGGTCGCACGGTCAGGACGACGGCCTCGCCGTCGCGGATCGCGACGACCACCGCCGAAAGGCCGATGACGACCGAGATGCTCATTCGGTCTCGAACGCCGCGCTGGGCGCGGACTCGAAGCCGGCGGCCTTCGACAGCACATGGAACCGCTGGACGTAGCGGGCCTGGGCCTCGAAGGGCGGCTGCGGAATGATGCGCAGGTCGTAGCCGACCGGCGGCGCGCCGAAGATCGACAGGGACTCGGCGTGCTCGAAACCCGCCAGCTGGGTGGCCTCGAAGAAGGCGCAGGCGCGGTCGGCCTGCTTGATCAGTTTCTTGATCGGGGCGGGGGTCTTCACGGGCAGGCCGAAGCGGATGTGGATGGCGTCCTCCAGCCTAGCCTCGAAATCCTTGTAGCTCACCCCCAGCGCCGCCTTGAACGGGCTGATCATGTCGCCGATCACGTATTCGCTGGCGTCGTGGAGGAGGGCGGCCAGGCGCCAGCGCGGCTCCAGGTCCGGCTTGATGTGCGCGGCGATCTCCTCGACCACCAGGCTGTGCTGGGCCACCGAGAAGCCGTGGTCGCCGACCGTCTGGCCGTTCCACCGCGCGACGCGGGCAAGGCCGTGGGCGATGTCCTCGATCTCGATGTCCATCGGCGACGGATCGAGCAGGTCGAGCCGACGTCCGGAGAGCATTCTTTGCCACGCGCGGGGCGGTGCGCCCCTATGCAGCCCTTTGGCCACGAGATCGTTCCTTACGGTGAAGGTGGTTGACTGGCGCATCGGTTGAGAAAGATCAATGTGGCGGTCGCCGTCATCTGTGGAAATGCCCTTGAAGGGAGTTCGATCATGAGTTGGGCGAGAATCATGGTTCCGCTGGCCGGAACCCCGAACGACAAGGGCGTCATCACCTCCGCCGCGGCTTTGGCCGGAGCATTCCAGGCCGAGCTGGCCTGTGTCCATGCTCCCGCCGACATGGCCGACCTGATGCCCTGGATGGGCGAAGGGTTCATGGGCGGCGTGCAGGTCACCGCGCTGGAAAGCCTCAAGGAAGCCGCGCAGGAAGGCGCCAAGGCCTGCGGCAAGCTGGCGGCCGACACCGCCTATCCGCGCACGCGGGTCATCAGCCTGGACTCGCCCGTCTGGGCGGGTCTGGCCATGGAAGGGCGCCTGTCGGACGTCATCGTGTTCGACGACGCCTCGGCGCGCGGCAAGGGGCCGTTGGCGGAGGCGTTCCAGCAACTGGTCGCCGACGAGCAGCGCCCGACCTTGGTGGCGCGTCCCGGCTTTAAGGTCGACGGCGTGGCCCTGGTGGCCTGGGACGGCGGCAAGGAAGCCAGCCGCGCCATGCGCACGGCCCTGCCGCTGCTGCAGAAGGCCAGCTCGGTGATCGTGGCCGGGGCGCCCGCCGCCTCGTCGCGGGCCTTCGAGCTGGAGCGGCTGGTGGAATTCCTGTCCGCCCGCGGCGTCAAGGCCGCGGTGAAGGTTCTCGAGGGCGGCAACGACGCCGCGAGCCTGCTGCTGGGGGCGGCGAAGGACACGGGGGCGAACCTCCTGGTCGCCGGCGCGTTCGGTCATCCCAGGCTGCAGGAGTTCATCTTCGGGGGGACCACCCGCACGCTGCTCAACAGCGACGGGCCCTCGCTGTTCCTGTCGCACTGACAATTCAAATCAAGAGAGAAGGGGAGACTGGCGAATGTCCCTGTCCCGTATCGTCATGCGCCTCGCGCGCAATCCCGGCACCGAGTTCGCCGGCGGCGACGACCATCGTGGCTACGCTCTGACCGCGCCTCTGACCGAGGACGGCCATATCGACGAGGGCGAATACGCCAAGGTGAAGGGCGAGTGCAGCGTGCGCCGCTTCGCGCCGGACGAGGACGCCGTGGATGGCCGCCTGAACAGGCGCGGGACCCGCTGGTTCTTCGACTATGACGACGAGGACAGCACCGACGACGAGCCGCTGCACCGCCTGGGCGAGCACCGCTTCGCCCTGGGCGAATACGTCACCGTCACCGATGAGGATGGTCGTCCGCTGACCTACAAGGTGATGGAGGTCGTGCCGGTCCAGTAGGACCGGCGCGGGCCCTCAGCCGCCCACGTTGTGGCGGACCAGGGCCTTCATGTCCCGGAAGATGTCGTGGTCGTCGGTGTTGCGGGTCTTGGCCTCGACGACGGCGACGGCCAGCGGGCCGCCCTTGGGGCCGCGCGCCTCGTAGCCCGCCAGGCGATAGCCCTTGGGGGCCTTGTCGTTGGCCAGGATCAGGGTCGAGCGCACGGCGTCGCCGCCCTTCTTGGCGCGGATTTCGGCGCCGTGGTCGTCGGCCTTGATGGTCACGTCGCCGTCGTGCTCGTCTTCGGCCGAGACGTTGACCCCGCCTTCGGTCTTGACGTTGACGTTCTTGTTGACCTTCACCTCGGCGGCGCCGCCGTCGCTGTTGATGGTCAGGTGGCCGATGCGGATGTCGGCGCTGTCGTCATTGGCGTCGATATTGATCCCCGGCAGGTGGATGCTCGTCTTGTTCTTGCCGGTTTTGCCCGTCTTTTCCGGCGGCTTCGGCGTGGCCGGCGGGGGGGGCATGATCGTCTTCAGCTCGCCCTCGATCGGCGCCAGCGCCGCCTCGGCGTCGCCGCCGTTCAGGCGGACCAGGCGCAGGTTCACCGTGGCCTCGGCCGACTCGTAGCCGCAGGACTGGCCGTCCTCGGCGACGCTGACGCGTGTCAGCTGGCCCTGGCGGTCGGGGCAGTCCAGGCGATCGATGACGCGCATCGGCTCGCGACGGCCGATGCGCCGCTCATGGCGGTCCGGCTGATCGGTCTGGGCGGGGTGGCAGGCGGTCAGGGCCGTCGCGCCGACGCCGATCGTCAGCGCCGCGGCCAGCCATTTGGAATGACGCATGGGTGCTTCCTGGGACCTTCCCTCGTTCGCGCGGGAAGGTGGTCGCACGCTCGGCGCGCGTCCAGTGAATTCAAGGTAACGGCTGTTTGGTCGCGGCCGGCTATTGGCCGGGACGCGCCCCTGAGCCCTCGCGGCGGGCCAGGAAGGCCAGGCGCTCGAACAGGTGCACGTCCTGCTCGTTCTTCAGGAGGGCGCCGTGCAGCGGAGGGATCAGCTTGGTCGGATCCTTCTCGCGCAGGACGGTGTCGTCGATGTCCTCGACCAGCAGCAGCTTCAGCCAGTCCAGCAGCTCGGAGGTCGACGGCTTCTTCTTCAGGCCCGGCACCTTGCGCATGTCGTAGAAGATGCGCAGCGCCTCGGCGACCAGCTTCTGCTTGATGCCCGGGAAGTGGACGTCGACGATGGCCTGCATCGTCGCCTCCTCGGGGAAGCGGATGTAGTGGAAGAAGCAGCGGCGCAGGAAGGCGTCCGGCAGTTCCTTCTCGTTGTTCGAGGTGATGATCATCACCGGCCGGACCTTGGCCTTGATGGTCTCGCCGGTCTCGTAGACGTAGAATTCCATGCGATCGAGCTCCTGCAGGAGGTCGTTCGGGAACTCGATGTCGGCCTTGTCGATCTCGTCGATCAGCAGCACCGGGCGCTGTTCGCTCTCGAACGCCTCCCAGAGCTTGCCCTTCTTGATATAGTTGCTGACGTCCTTGACCCGCTCGTCGCCCAACTGGCTGTCGCGCAGGCGGGTGACGGCGTCGTATTCGTAGAGGCCCTGCTGGGCCTTGGTCGTCGACTTGATGTGCCAGGTGATCAGGGGCGCGCCCATCGCCTTGGCGACTTCGTAGGCCAGCACGGTCTTGCCGGTGCCGGGCTCGCCCTTGATCAGCAGGGGACGCTCCAGGGCCACGGCGGCGTTCACCGCGACCTTCAGGTCCTCGGTCGCCACGTAGTCGGAAGTGCCTTCGAAGCGCTGGCTCATGAATCGGATCCGGTTCGAACAGTTGTTCAAATTGAACGGATCAAACTACCGGCGCGAACGCCGTTGGCAAGTACCGCGATCGATCCGGGTCAAAGCGGAGCGTCGAGGGCGGCTTCGCTGAAGCCCTTGGCGAGCAGCCGGGCCCGCACGCGCGGCCGGTCCGCCCGCCAGTCCTCGGCCAGCAGGCCCAGGCCGATCACGTCGACGGGACGGCCCTGCTTGACCACGTGGGCGCGCAGCAGGGCCTCGCGCTGGAAGCCGCTGGAGAGGTGGGAGGCGAGGGCGGCCGTGTTGGTCGCCAGCACCTCGGACCACAGCTTGCGCAGGCCCAGACCCTCGAAGGCGTGGTCGGCGACCTTGAACTCGGTGAAGCCGCCCACGCCCAGGCCGCGAGCGCCTTCCTCGGCCAGGTAGCGGGCGATGGTGGCGCGGCCCTGGTCGCGGTCGATGTCGACCAGGCTGGTCAGGCCGACGGGCGCGTCGGCCAGCAGGACGATCCAATCATGGCGGCGGCGGTTGGCGGCCAGGCCGTCGAACCAGCGATCGTGCTCGTCGCGCGCGATCAGGTGGTCGGAATACATGAAGGCCGCGACGCGCGGGCTGTTGCGCCAGGCCAGAAGCCGGTCGCGGTCCTCCTCGCCGACAGGGCGCAGACGCACGTCAGACACGGCGGTCGCCTCCCAGCATGGCCAGGTCCGGCCGGCCATGGACGAAGGCGCGGACGGCGTCGGACGTGAAGTCCGGATCCTCCGCGTAGAGGGCGTCGTAGACCGCGCGGACGAAGTCCAGGTCGTCGGGCCGATCGACGGTCCAGCGCACCTCGCCCTCATGGGCGTCCTGGGCGTAGCCGGCCAGCCGGAAGCGCTCCGGATGGCGATACAGGAACGGGGTCACGTGCTCGCGATCATAGGGATCGGTCGTCGCCGCCGCCGCCTGCCGCAGGGCGTCGGCGCGCATCACCTCGACGTCCAGCCCCTTGGGAAAGGTGCGCGGCTCGGCGACGTTCGACGCGTAGTCGGCGCCGGTCTCGCGGAAGCGGGCGACGGTGGTGTCGATCACGGTCGGATCGGCCAGCGGACAGTCTGCGGTCAGGCGGACCAGGGTGTCGGCCGGGCCGAAGGCGTCCAGCGCGCCGATGAAGCGCCCCAACACATCGGTCAGGTCGCCGCGATGGACGGGCACGCCGGCCGCCGCGAGGGTTCGCGCCAGGACGTCGTCGCCGGACTCGACTGAGGTGGCCACGACGATGCGGTCCAGGGACCCGGCCCGCCGCAGGCGCTCGATCTGGCGCAGGATCATCGGCGCGCCGGCCACGGGCGCCAGCACCTTGCCCGGAAGACGGGTCGAGGACATCCGGGCCTGCAGGACGGCGAGGATCATTTCGCGCCGGCGACCTTGTCGGACAGGGCCTGGGCGACCCGCGTCATCACCGGCTCCCAGTCGCTGAAGTCGGCGGGCGAGAACACACGGGTCTGCGGGTACCAGGGATAGTGATCGGTCCCGAGCTTGGTCCAAACCGCCGGGGCGGTCATCAGCCACATCGGCGCGCCGGCGGCGCCGGCCAGGTTGGCGGTGGCGTTGGAGAAGCCGATGACCAGGTCGACCGCTGCGCAGAGGGCGGTCACGTCGTCGAGGTCTTCCTTCAGGTCGATGCCCGGCGGCTGCCAGATGTCCACGCCGAGCTTGGCCTTGGCGAAGGCGATCTCTTCCTCGCAATCGCCGTACTGCAGGTTCACGAAGGTCACGCCGGGGGTCCGCAGCACCGCGCGCCAGGCTTCGAAGGGCGAGAACTGGCGGCCGCGCTCGGCGTTCAGCTTCAGGCTCTTCCACAGCAGGCCGACCTTGGGCGCGGGCCCCAGCTTTTCCAGTTCGGCCTTCCAGTGGGCGACGCGCGCCGGGTCGGGCTTCAGATAGTTCGTCGTCTTGGGGAAAGTCTCGACCGAGCCGCGCAGGCTGGGCAGGAAGTCGCCGATCGCGGCCCAATAGTCGAATCGGTCCCAGTTCTCGACTTCCGGCGCGGTGCGGAAGATCCGGCCCTCGAACGACACCGTGCGGTGCGGAGTGACCTCGATCCCCGGAAATGAACGCTGGAACAGCGGGATCAGGCGGCGCTGGACCGCCAGGGTCAGCGCGCCGTCAGGGCCCAGCCGCTCCAGGATGTCGGGCAGCATGTTGGCGAACATCACCTCGTCGCCCAGGCCCTGCTCGGCGCTGATCATCAGGGTCTTGCCCCGCAGGTCCTGGCCCGACCAGCGCGCGCCGGGGATGTGGAAGCGCGGCGCCTCGCTCATGTCCGGCGAGAAGCGGGCCTCATAGGCCTCCCAGCCCTCGGCCACGCGGCCCAGGGCCAGCAGGATCGTGGCGCGGGCGAAACGCATCATCGCCAGGTCCTCGGCCGAACCGGGGTGGCGCATGGCCGATTCGCAGTCCTCCAGCGCGCCGTGAACGTCGCCCAGGTCCAGCTTGGCGAAAGCCCGGTTGTGGTAGGCCTTCGCGAATTCGGGCTCCAGGCGCAGGGCCTCGTCGAAGAAGACCAGCGAGCCGGCGCTGTCGGCGACATTACAGAGCACCGTACCGAGGGTGTTCCAGAGCAGGGCCGAGGTCGGATTGGCGCCGATCGCGGCCTTCAGCACCTCGATCGCCTCGCTCTCGCGGTTCAGTTCGCGCAGGGCGCAGGCCAGGTTGTTGGCGCCTTCAACGTCGTCGGGCCGGGCCAGGCGGTAGTGGGCGAAGAACTGGGCCGCGATCTCCGGCATGTTCATGCGGAAGGCCAGGCGCCCCAGATCCCCAGCCACAGGGCCATGATCGGGCAGCAGCTTCAGCGCCGCCTCATACGCGCGCAGGGAAGACGCGAAGTCGCCGGTCTTCTCGCGGGCGATGGCCAGGATGTGCCAGGCCAGGCCCAGGCGCTCGTCCTTCTCCAGCAGCTTCAGGGCCGTCTTGTCGGCCGTGGCGTAGTCGCCCAGCTTCACCGCCTGGATGGCGCGCGCCAGGGGCTTGGCGTATTCGGCCTTCTTGGTTTCCTGCGCCTGCCGGTTCAGGCGCTCCAGGGCCTCGGTCGAGGCCGAATCGCCCACCGCATTGGCGATCAGACCGGGATGCGGAACCGCCGCCGCCCCGATATCGACCTGGGCGAGGGCGCTCGCGGAACTTTCCAGGGCTTTCTTGCGGGACATTTCGGCGGACCTCAGACTCTGGTGTTAACCATGTTTTGAGGGGCTATGCTTAATTGAGTCCTAAGCTGCGGCTCACGGTCGCAAGGGTGGCAAGACAGCGTTAACACGTGCGCGTCTAGCTTGCCCTTCAAGCCGTCGTCATCGACGGTACCGGGCGAAGCGGCGTCAACGAAGGAGCGGCCTTAAAGTGCCTTTGAAGCTGTCGCTGAAGCCCGGCGAGAAATTCGTTCTCAACGGCGCCGTGGTCCAGAATGGAGACCGGCGCGGTGTTCTGGTGCTCCAGAATAAGGCGTCCGTCCTTCGCGAGAAGGACATCATGCAGCCGGATCAGGTCACGACGCCCGCGCGTCGGATCTATTTCCCGGTGATGATGATGTACCTCGATGAGGGCGTGGCGGAGAAGTTCTACGAGGAATTCGCGACGCGCCTTAACGATTTCATGGGTGTTGTGCGCAATCCTGTGGTTCTTCAGGACTGCATCGCCATTTCGAAACACGTCATGGCGCGTGAGTACTACAAGGCTCTTATGCTGAGCCGTAAGTTGATTGAATACGAAGACGAGAGGTTGGGGCATGTCTCTTCGGGCGTATCAGCAGGCGGCGACGCGGGCTGAGAATCCCCGTGAAATGGAGTACCGCCTGTTCGGGCAGGTGACGCGCGCCCTCATGGACGCGTCGCAGGCCCCGGTGGACGACTTCAACACGCGGATCGACGCACTGGATTGGAATCGCAAGGTCTGGTCGGCCTTGGCGACCGACTGTTCCATGCCGGAAAATCAGCTTCCGATGGAACTGCGCGCCAGCATCATCTCGTTAAGCCTGTGGGTCGGTCGTCACTCCAGCGCCGTGATGCGCAAGGAGGAGGATTTCGAGCCCCTGATCGAGATTAACCGCATGATCATGCAGGGTCTGTCCGGCCGCGCCGACGCGGCCTGATTTTTCCCGAGGAGCGGCGCGTTGCGCGCCGCCTGATTCTTCGGTTTCCGCAAGACTGAACGTCTTGCCTACCCATTCCGGAAAAACCTGCCGCCCGGCGAATCCTGCATTCGCCGGGCGGCTTCGTTTTCGGGCTTAGTGATTTCACTAATTCAATAAAATCAGCAATTTAGCTGTTGGCGCCGAGCTGGTCTCGGTTGGCCCGCCGCTTGCGATGGTTCGCGCGGGCAAAACGCCCGCCCGGCAATACGCCGGATAAATCCGACCAAAATGGTAGGTATCAAATGCTGAACTCGATCAACACCAATGCTGGTGCGCTTCTCGCGCTCCAAAACCTGAACGCAACTAACACGGAGCTCGCCACCACTCAGAGCCGTATCAACACCGGCAAGAAGATCGCTAACGCCAAGGACAACGGCGCGATCTGGTCGATGGCCAAGATGCAAAGCGCGAGCTCGAGCTCGTTGAACGCCGTGAAGGATTCGCTCCAGCGCGGTCAATCGACGATCGATGTTGCTCTCGCGGCAGGCGACACCATCACCGATCTGCTCACGAAGATGAAGGAAAAGGCCCTGGCCGCTTCCGACACCTCGCTGAACACCGCCTCGTTCAACGCCCTGAAGACCGACTTCGAATCCCTGCGCGACCAAATCCAAAAGGCCGCGGAGAATGCGAAGTTCAACGGTGTCAGCCTGGCTGACGGGACCACCACGAAGCTGAGCTTCCTGGCCAATTCGGACGGGGACAACTTCACGGTGAACGCCCAGACGCTGTCGCTGGCGGGTCTGAACCTGACGGGCGTGACCTTCACTGACGCTGCTGATGCGAAAACGAAGATCACCGATCTCACCAACGCGCTGCAAACGGCGACGAACAAGCTGTCGTCCCTCGGTACGTCCTCGACCGGTCTGGATACTCACCTGACCTTCGTGGGCAAGCTGCAGGACAGCCTGGACGCCGGCGTCGGCAACCTGGTGGACGCGGATCTGGCGAAGGAAAGCGCCAAGCTCCAGTCGCTGCAAACCAAGCAGCAGCTGGGCGTGCAGGCTCTCTCGATCGCCAACCAGACCCCGCAGTCGATTCTGTCGCTGTTCAAGGGGTGAGCCCGATACGCCGGACGGCTGTCAAAAGCCGTCCGGCGCCTCTTTCCTGCTGGGTGCGCAACAAGTGCCCGGCAACAATTGCCTATGTCGAAAGCCTCCCGGCAGGAATTGCCGGGAGGCTTCGTCGTTAATGGATCTATAACCCAAAAAATTCAGCGCCTTAGCAGGATTGTCGCACCCCGGCAGAATTGGCCCGGCAATTGCTGCTGACCTTTTCGAGCAAAACGCTCCCGGCAGCCAAAATGGCGTCGGACACCTTGAAAAGGACCCTATTCGTATGCCGCTGAATAGCATCAATACGAACGCCGGCGCTCTGATCGCCCTGCAGAACCTCAACACCACGAACTCGGAGTTGCAGGTCACTCAACAGCGCATCAACACCGGTAAGAAGATCGCCAGCGCCAAGGACAACGGCGCCATCTGGGCGATGTCCAAGACCCAATCGTCCACCGCTTCGTCGCTGAACGCCGTGAAGGACTCGCTGCAACGCGGTCAGTCCACCATCGACGTGGCCCTGGCCGCCGGTGACACCATCACCGACCTGCTCGGCAAGATGAAGGAAAAGGCCCTGGCCGCTTCCGACACCTCGCTGAACACGACCTCGTTCAACGCCCTGAAGGCGGACTACGATTCGCTGCGCGACCAGATCGAAAAGGCCGCCACGAACGCCAAGTTCAACGGCATCAGCATCTCTGACGGTTCGACCACCAAGCTGACCTTCCTGGCCAACTCGGATGGTTCGGGCTTCACCGTCAACGCCCAGACGCTGTCGCTGGCGGGTCTGAACCTGACGGGCACGACCATCACCAACGCCGCCGACGCGAAGGCCAAGCTGACGGACCTCGCCAACGCCATCCAGACGGCCACCAACAAGCTGGCCTCGCTGGGTACGTCGTCGACCGGCCTCGACACTCACCTGACCTTCGTCGGCAAGCTGCAAGACAGCCTGGACGCCGGCGTCGGCAACCTGGTGGACGCGGATCTCGCCAAGGAAAGCGCCAAGCTGCAGTCGCTGCAAACCAAGCAGCAGTTGGGCGTGCAGGCGCTGTCGATCGCGAACCAGTCGACCTCGTCGATCCTGAGCCTGTTCCGCTAGGGAACGGGAGGAGGCGGGTCCGCGTGACCCGCCTCCGCCTTTCCTAGAGGGCGAGCACGGGAGAAATTTCAACAGAAGAGGAGGGCCGGCCCATAAGCGCCGGTAATGAGAACATGGAACCAAAAGCCGCTTTGTCGGCCATCAGAGACTTCGTCGCTTCTTCGAACGCCCCGGACCTGTCCGAGGGCGCGCAAACCGTTTCGGGCGAGAGCGCGCAAGTCACCGCGCCGCAATCGGTCCACGAAGCCGAGCCGGTTCATCCGGTCGACGATGGTCCCCAGCCGGGCGACCTGCGTCTGGTCATCGAGCAGGACGACGGTACGGGCGACTACATCTACAAGACGGTCGACCGCCGCACCGGCGAGACGCTGAATCAGTACCCGCGCGAGCAGGTCCTGAAACTGCGCGAGGCGACCAGCTACACGTCCGGCGACGTCTTCGACGGCCAAGCCTGAGGGCTACATAGGGTCAGGCGGAAGGGCGGGTGCGACGGCGAGCCGCACCCGTAAACAGACATGGTTTATAAGCGTTAACCATAATCTTACTTTCTGACCTCAATTTTGGCGGCGAACGGATCGCACGCCGAATCGCGCGCGGTCGCAACCAACGGCAAAATCGCCGATCGGAGGCCGCGCATGACGCTGAGCGTCAATACGAACCAGCCCGCGCTGATCGCGCTGCAGAACCTGAATCGCACCAACGATCAGATGCAGGCGGTGCAGACCCGCATCAACACGGGCGAGTCGATCTCCACCGCCAAGGACAACGCGGCCGTCTGGTCGATCGCCCAGGAGCAGCGCGCCGACATGAGCGCGCTCGGCGCGGTCAAGATGAGCCTGGATCGTGCGACCTCGATCGCCGACGTAGCCCTGGCCGCCGGCGAGTCGGTCTCCGACCTTCTGAAGCTGATGCGCGAGAAGGTGGTGGCCGCCAAGGACACCTCCCTGACCACGACGTCGCTGATCTCGCTGAACAGCGACTTCCAGGGGCTGCTGAAGAACCTGCAGCAGGTGATTTCCAGCGCCGTGTTCGACGGGGCCAACCTGCTGGACGGCAGCCAGGCCGCCGACATGACCTTCCTGGCCGACGCCGACGCGGCCCAGGCCATCACGCTCAGCCTGCAGAACCTGTCGCTGGGCGGCACGATCAACACCCTGGCGGCGACTGACGACATCCTGACGCCGGCCAACGCCTCGGCGGTGTTGACGCGCCTGGACGCCACGATGAGCGCGGTCAACCAGGCCGTCGGCAACATCGGCACCCAGGCCAAGCAGATCGACGCCCACAGCAACTTCGTGAGCAAGCTCAACGACGTGCTGGAAACCGGCGTCGGCAACCTGGTCGACGCCGACCTCGCCAAGGAAAGCGCCCGCCTTCAAGCCTTGCAGGTGAAGCAGCAACTGGGCGCTCAGGCCCTGTCGATCGCCAATGGCGCGCCGCAGATCATCCTGTCTCTGTTCAAGGGCTCGTAACGCTAGGTTAGGCGTCGTCGTGGGGCTAAGCTCTTCCCGGGCTGGCTGGGGATTCGGCGACGAGCATGATCGAGTTGCGCGACTTGCGGGACGAAGACGAAGGGGTCCTCTTTCAGTGGCGTTCAGAGCCCGAGGTCGATCGCTGGATGTCGGACGCCGATCTGCCCAGCCGCGAGGCTCACGCCGCTTGGTTCAAGGCCTTGCGGACCGATCCCGATATGCGCGGCTGGATGATCATCCGCGGCGACGCGCCCATGGGGCTGCTGACGCTGACCGGACTCAACAGCCACCACCGCCGCGCCAGCTGGAACTGGTTCCTGGGCTCGGCCGACGCGCGGGGCAGGGGCGTCGGACGGGCCGCCCAGGTGCTGGGCTTGGACCGCGCCTTCGGCGAGCTGGGCCTGCACAAGGTGTTCGCCGAGGTCATGGCCGACAACGACGCCGCCCTGAAGGCGCAGTCGTCCGCCGGGTTCCGCCGCGAGGGCTATCTGCGCGGTCACGTGCTGAAGGACGGCCGGCCGCGCGACGTCGTGCTGCTGGGCATCCTGGCTTCGGAATGGACCGAGCTGCGCGAGGACGCGCGCCGGGCGCTTTCGGACGCAAACCTTATCGCGGCTTAACGTCAATTCTTAACGGGACGTCAGCGGCGGACTGGCAAGGATACGAGCGGGGGATTCCGAGTCCCCGTCAGGACAGGCCGTGATCACGTTCGATTCCAGCATTCTGCTCAGCTACTATCAGGCCCGCTCGGGCGTGACGGCTGCTGCCGCGTCTGGAACGACGACCTCGGCGTCGGGCTCCAAGGCCGTGGTGCCCACCGCGCCGTGGCTGAGCGGCGCCACGCCAGCGGCCAGCGACCTGGTCCGCTCGGCGCTGAACGGCCGCAAGTTCGTCGATGAGGCGGCCAGCGCCACGACCCTCAAGGGCGCCAGCGGCGACTACAAGAAGCTGTTCGCCACCTACCAGGCCCTGAACACCCTGTCGGCGCTGGCGGCCCGCGCCGGCGAGAAGGGCGTCACCGACGGCGAGATCACGCGTCTGCAGACGGCGTTGATGAAGGGGCTGGGCGAGATCAGCAGCTACGTCCAGAACCTGTCGCTGGACCAGGCGCGGCTGACCACCGGCGCGGTCATGACCACGGACAAGAGCACCGTGGGCGTGCCCAAGGCGACCTACGCCTACACGACGGACACGATCTACAGCGGCCAGATCGACGACGAAGTGCCCAAGTTCCAGGGCGATGTCTCGTTCAATGTCGCGGTGAAGAACTTCGGGGTCACCACCGATGTGACCATGGACCTGTCCGAGATGGGCTCGACGCCCCGGACCATGTCCAACGTCGTCAGCTACATGAACAACAAGCTGAAGGACGCCGGTTTCCGGACGACCATCTCGCTGCAGCGCACGACCGGCGAGGAACGCACGGTCCAGGTCGCCGGCAAGCCCGTGACCCTGCCGGCGACCGGCGACGACTTCGCCCTGAAGATCAACGGCGACTCGGCCGAACAGCTGACCTTCAGCGCGCCGACCACGGCGCCGGCGGTCTATGTCACGACCAAGGCCGGCGATCCGGACCCGGACAAGGACACGACCACAGACGACGCCGTCTACGAGACGACCCTGACCAAGTACAGCGCCGCCGGAACGGGCGGCGGGGCGGGCGCGGGCGCGCCGGGCGGCAAGGTCTTCACCGAGACCCTGCAGGGCACGATCTCGGGCGTCCGCAAGTCGGTGACCGGGGCGGACGGCTCGATCTACATGCTGGCCGACGTCGACACCGCGGTGGACGGCAAGACCGACCTCGACGGCCAGGTCATCAAGGGCGAGAGCGACGTCGCGCTGCTGAAATACGACAGCGCCGGCCACCTGCTGTACGCCCGCACCCTGGGCGCGACCGACGAGGCCAGCGGCCTGTCCCTGGCCGTGGCCGACGATGGCAGCGTCGCCGTGGCCGGCTCGGTCACCGGGCGCCTGGCCGGCGCGGTCAACGGCCCGATCAACAGCGGCGACACCGCCACGACCAGCGACAGCTTCGTCACCCGCTACGACGCCAAGGGCGATGAGCAGTGGACGGTGCGTCGCGGCGGTCTGCAAGAGGACGAGGCCACGGCCCTGGCCTTCGGCGCCGACGGCGTCCTCTATGTCGGCGGCCGCAGCAAGTCGGACTTGCCGGGGGCGACCGGCTCGGACCCCAGCGGCGGCTGGGACGCCTATCTGTCGGCCTTCGCCACGGACGCCAACGGCCAGCCCAAGGCGCTGTTCACCCAGAAGTTCGGCACGACCGAGAACGACTCCGTCTCGGACATCGTCGTCAACGGCTCGCAGGTCATCGTCGGCTCCAAGGAGAACGGCGAGGCGATGCTGCGCAGCTTCGACGTGGCCACCAGCGTGGTGACCGAGAACGTCACCCAATTGAACCAGTACGGCGCCTACGAGTCCGTGCCGGTGACCTACACCAAGACCGCGACCGCCACCGCCGGCTCCACGCGCGACCTGGGCTCGCTGAAGGGCGGCGAACTGGTAGGGCTGAAGATCGACGGCGGCCAGCTCTATGTCGGCGGCTACACGGCCAACAACCTGATGTCGATCAACGGCGCCACGACCGCGCCGTCGGGCGGCATGGACGCCTTCGTTGGTCGCATGTCGCTGGACATCTCCAGCAACAGCGCCGACGCCCTGACCTATTACGGCGGCACCGGCGACGACACGGTCACCGGCTTCGACGTCAAGAACGGCACCGCCTGGCTGGTCGGCTCGGCCGGCGCCAATCTGGACGGCCAGACGACGGTCGGGACCAAGGACGGCTACGTCGCCCAGGTCAATGTCGGGACGGGCGATGTCGACTGGAGCCAGCGCCTGACCGGCAAGGACGGCTACGCCACCCCGACCTCGGTGGCGGTCTCGTCGTCGGGCGCCTCGCCCCTGGACCTGTTCGGTCTGCCCGCCGGCAAGATGGACTTCACCCAGTCCGACCGCATCGTCTCGGCGACCGCGGCCCGGGCCGGCGACACCTTCCAGATCCGCACCCGCGAGCGCGGCGCCCTGACCACGATCACCATCGAGGCCAGCGACACGCTCGAGACCCTGGCCGACAAGATCAAGCGCGCCTCCGGCTTCCGGGCCAAGGTCGAGATCGGTTCCAGCGGCGACAGCCGGGTGCTGAAGATCAGCCCGGCCTCGAACACCTCGACGATCGAGATCGTGGCCGGCAAGGGCGGCACCGACGTGCTGACCGCCCTGGGGCTGGGCGGTGGCGTCGTGCGCGCCACCAAGACCGACGACGGCAAGACCGTCTCGGCCGACGGCAACGGTCCGGTCTACGGCCTGCAGCTGCCGCCGGAGCTGGACCTGACCAGCGAGACGGGACGCAAGAACGCCAACGTGGTCATCACCCGCGCGCTCTCGCAGATCCGCACGGCCTATCGCGAGATCTCCGACGCGGCCCTGGGCGTGAAGAGCGACACCGGGACGAGCTCGGGCAAGACCGGCGGCACGGTCCCGGCCTATCTGACCAACCAGCTGGCCAATTACCAGGCCGCGCTGGACCGTCTGACCGGCGGAAGCTAGCCCTCTTTTGAAGTGGCCGAGCTTGAAAGCGTCATCGACGCGTCGTAGCCAGGGGCCATGGACTTTCTGAAAGATCGACGGGTCATCCTCGGCGGCGGCGCGGCGCTCGCGCTGCTGGCGGGTCTGGGCATCGCCGTGGCCGTGATGTCCGGCCACGACAAGAAGCCGACCGAGGAGCCGCCGGCCTCGCGCGCCGGGTTGATTGTCGAGACCGGACGTGACGACGACACCAAGCTGGATCCCGCGCGCCCGTTGCGCTGCTTCGTGGGCGGGGCCTTCGTCGGTGAGATCACCCTGGCCGAATGCGCCAAGAAGAACGGCGTGGCGACCGGGGCCCTGGACGTGGGCGTCGACGAGACGGGCGCCCTGGCCGCCGCCGACCAGGCCGGCACCGTCCTGACGCCGCTGCCGCCGA
Organism: Caulobacter segnis; assembly: GCF_019931575.1. Taxonomy (NCBI): domain Bacteria; kingdom Pseudomonadati; phylum Pseudomonadota; class Alphaproteobacteria; order Caulobacterales; family Caulobacteraceae; genus Caulobacter; species Caulobacter segnis. The sequence continues at coordinate 2,354,728 of NZ_CP082923.1, forward strand.
CCCCGACCGTCACCGCGCCGGCGGCCACAACGCCGTCCAGCTCGGCTACGCCCTCGACCCCGACCGGCGCCTCGGCCAACGCGCCGCTGGCCGCCTGCTGGCGCTACGCCGGCAACGAGTGGCGGCGCCTGCCCGGCGAGATCACCCTCAACGCCTGCGCCCAGCAGCTGTTCAATGGCCGCTGCGAGCGGACCGGCGGCGCCACCTACGGCCGCTGGGGCGAGGAGACTCTGCGCCTGGTGCCGGGCCGCGTCGAGATCTCGTCCGACAACCGCAGCTTCCACGCCGTGTTCGAGCAGGGCTCCAACTGCTCTATCCCGAACGGCTGATAGGTTTTATAAGTGTAATCCATGAAGCAGACCGTCCTCGCCGTCGCCGCCGTCCTGGCCGTTTCCAGCCTCGCGCTCACGGGTTGCGAGAAGCAGACCAAGGCGCCCTTCGAGCAGGGCGTCTGCTTCCAGGTGGCGACCAACAAGGACGGCACGCTGCGCTTCAATCCGGTGGCCCGCGACGTGCCGCAGATGGAGGAATGCGCCGCCACGCTCGAGGGCGTGCGCATCCGCTTCGTCCGCATGGGCCAGTCCAACAGCCTGGGCATGGTTGGCGCCTACCAGGGCTCGTTCATCTTCCTCGAGAAGGAAGGGATCTATGTCGGCCAGACCTATGAGGGCCCGCGCTTCATGTCGCTGGTCCGCACGGGCGACGGCCGTCTGGCCGTGCCGGGCGCCATTCGCCGCGAACCGGCCCAGTAGGGCGGGAGAGGGCGGGGCGCATCGTCCGTCCACAGCCCTCTTGCCCGTCCACAAGAACGTTACAAGAACAAAACTTGCGCCGGCATTAGCCTCTCGTTAACGTCTCGCCTCAGATTCCGGCGCGAGGGTCGCCGGGCGAGAACAAGGGCGAGCGATGGCTGGCAGCGTCAATAAGGTCATTCTGGTGGGCAATCTCGGGGCTGATCCCGAGATCCGCAGCCTGGGTTCGGGCGACCGCGTCGCCAATCTCCGTATCGCGACGTCCGAGACCTGGCGCGACCGCAACAGCGGCGAGCGCAAGGAAAAGACCGAGTGGCACCGCGTCGTGATCTTCAACGACAACCTGGTGAAGGTGGCCGAGCAGTACCTGCGCAAGGGCTCGACGGTCTACATCGAGGGCGCGATCCAGACCCGCAAGTGGACCGACAACACCGGCGTCGAGAAGTATTCGACCGAGATCGTGCTGCAGAAGTTCCGTGGCGAACTGACCATGCTGGGCGGTCGCGGCGACAGCGCCGGCGCCTCGGCGGGCGGCGGTGAGGAATACGGCGGCGGCTATTCGGGCGGCGGCGGCTCCAGCTTCGGCGGCGGCGCGCCGCGCAGCCAGCCCAGCGGCCCGCGCGAGAGCTTCTCGGCCGACTTGGACGACGAGATCCCGTTCTAGAAATGACGGTTTTTCCCGGTGTGCGGATCATCACAGCCTGATCCGCCCCGTGGTCTTAGACGAAGCCGGTCTGCTTCTTCTCGGGAGTCGGATCGGTGGGGACAGTGGAGCAGCCCGTACAGCGGCTTCGAGCCAATGACGGAGAGCCTCCACGGGGGCGAGCGGCGAGCGATCCGGGGACGGGCGCTCGCCGCTTTCTTATGGCGCGTGTCTTTCTAGCGGATCAGATCGGCGGGACGCGCCCACCGATACCGCACCACCTCGACCGCGCGACCGCCCGGAACCACCTCGGCATAGCGCGCGGCCTCGACGCCGCCCTGACGCGCGTAGAAGTCCAGCGCCGCGGCGTTGGGCGCATAGACCTCCAGATGCAGCGGCGCGCCGGCGTGGTCCTCGATCAGCCATCGCGCCACCTCGGCCAGCAGCCGCGTTCCCAGGCCGCCGCCCTTGCGCTCGGGCGCGACGTGCAGGTTGTCGAGCAGGGCGCCGACCTCGGGATTCAGCCTGAACGAGGCATAGGCCAGGCCGACCGGCGCGCCGTCCTCCATCGCCGCCAGGATCAGGTCGCGAGCGGGGTCGAAGTCCGCGAACCGGGCGCGCCAGCTGGCGCGCGAGGCGTCAAACAGGTCATGGTCCAGATAGGCGTCGCCATACAGGCCGCGATAGGCGACCTGGCGGCTGCGGGTATGGAGATCCGCGATGGCGTCCACGTCGTTTCGGGACGTCCCGAGTCGGGCGATGTGTGGTTTCACGCCCGCGAGAAGAAGCGTATCGCGCCGCGAAGACAACCCGCTCCAATCGTCCGGTCGCCGCTCAAGTCGCGGGTTTGCCGCGCCCGTGTTCGAAATCTGGCCAAGTCCGCTGAGCGGACAACGTTGTCATTGGAATTATTTGCCGAATTCTCTTGTTGGTCCCCGGAACGCGAACCGCCAGTGGACGCGTTCTTGGACGAAGTGCTAGTGAACGCCCGGATATTGCACTGCGGGATCACGACAAAGCAGCGCTGTTCCAAGGTGAGACGACCCCATCAGAGGGCGCGACCTTCTTCACTGATCGCAGGGTGAGAAAAAATGCCGGTTGAGACGTTGACCAAGGCCCGTTGGGTGTACGCATTCGGCGGAGGCGGCGCGGACGGCGACGCCTCGATGAAGAACCTCCTCGGAGGCAAGGGGGCCAATCTCGCGGAGATGTCGGCCCTGGGCCTGCCGGTGCCGCCAGGCTTCACCATCACCACCGAGGCCTGCGTCCACTACTATTCCAACGGCAAGCAGTACCCGGCCGAGCTGGCCGAACAGGTCAAGATCGGCCTCGCCAAGATCGAGGAGATCACCGGCAAGGCGTTTGGAGACGTGACCAACCCGCTGCTGGTCTCGGTGCGCTCGGGCGCGCGGGCCTCGATGCCGGGCATGATGGACACGGTGCTGAACCTGGGCCTGAACGACGAGACCGTCGAAGGCCTGGCCAAGCTGTCGGGCGACCGCCGCTTCGCCTACGACAGCTACCGCCGCTTCATCCAGATGTACTCGAACGTCGTGCTGAACCTCGAGCACCACATGTTTGAGGAGATCCTGGACGACCACAAGGATCGCCTGGACGTCCATGTCGACACCGGTCTGACGGCCGACGACTGGGCCGCGGTGATCAAGGACTACAAGGCCGCCGTCAGCGACCACCTGGGCAAGCCGTTTCCGCAGGACGCCCAGGAGCAGCTGTGGGGCGCCGTCGGCGCGGTGTTCGCCAGCTGGATGAACGACCGGGCCAAATTCTATCGCCGCATGCACGACATCCCCGAAAGCTGGGGCACGGCCGTGAACATCCAGTCGATGGTGTTCGGCAACATGGGCGACACCTCGGCGACCGGCGTGGCCTTCACCCGCAACCCGTCGAACGGCGACAACCGCCTGTACGGCGAGTTCCTGATCAACGCCCAGGGCGAGGACGTGGTGGCCGGCATCCGCACGCCGCAATCCCTGACCAAGGTGGCCCGCGAGGAGATGGGCGATGTCGCCCCCTCGATGGAAGAGGCGATGCCGGAGGTGTTCGCCCAGTTCAAGTCGGTGGTCGAGACGCTGGAGCGTCACTACCGCGACATGCAGGACATCGAGTTCACGGTGGAGCAGGGCAAGCTCTACATGCTGCAGACCCGCAGCGGCAAACGCACCGCCAAGGCGGCGCTGAAGGTCGCCGTGGACATGGCCGCCGAGGGCGTGATCAGCAAGGAAGAGGCCGTGGGCCGCGTCGAGCCGGCCTCGCTAGACCAGCTACTACACCCGACCATCGATCCGACCGCTCACCGTGACGTGGTCGCCAAAGGCCTGCCGGCCTCGCCCGGCGCGGCGACCGGCAAGATCGTGTTCGACAGCGATGCGGCCGAGAAGGCCGCCGCCAACGGCGAGTCCGTGATCCTGGTGCGCGAGGAGACCTCGCCCGAGGACATCCACGGCATGCATGCCGCCCGCGGCATCATCACGGCGCGCGGCGGCATGACCAGCCACGCCGCCGTCGTGGCGCGCGGCATGGGCCGGGCCTGCGTCTCCGGCGCCGGCGACGTCGCCATCTTCGAGAAGGAAGGCCTGTTCCGCGTCCGTGGCCGTGAGTTCAAGGCCGGCGAGATCATCACCATCGACGGCTCGACCGGGGACATCCTGGCCGGCGCGCCGAAGATGATCGAGCCCGAGCTGACCGGCGACTTCGCCACCCTGATGGGCTGGGCCGACCAGGTCCGTCGCCTGAAGGTGCGGGCCAACGCCGAGACGCCGCTGGACGCCAAGACCGCCCGCCAGTTCGGCGCGGAAGGCATCGGCCTGTGCCGCACCGAGCACATGTTCTTCGACGACACCCGGATCGCCGCCGTGCGCGAGATGATCCTGGCCGACGACGAGAAGGGCCGCCGCGCCGCCCTGGCCAAGATCGCCCCGTTCCAGAAGGCCGACTTCGTCGAGCTCTTCACCATCATGGAAGGCCTGCCGGTCACGATCCGCCTGCTGGATCCGCCGCTGCACGAGTTCCTGCCGCACACCGAGGAAGACGTTCAGGCCGTGGCGACCGCCACGGGTCTCGACGCCGCCAAGCTGCTGCGCCGCGCCAAGGAGCTGCACGAGACCAACCCGATGCTGGGCCACCGCGGCTGCCGCCTCGGCGTCTCGTATCCCGAGATCTACGAGATGCAGGTCCGGGCCATCCTCGAGGCGGCCTGCGAGATCGCCAAGTCGGGCAAGGCCGCTCCCGTGCCGGAGATCATGCACCCGCTGGTCGCCAAGGGCGAGGAGATGAAGTACCTGCGTGACCTGACCGACCGCGTCGCCAAGGCGGTGCTGGAAGAGCAGGGCGTGGCGCTGACCTACACCGTCGGCACCATGATCGAGCTGCCGCGCGCCGCCCTACGGGCCGGCGATCTGGCCGCCAACGCCGAGTTCTTCAGCTTCGGCACCAACGACCTGACCCAGACCACGTTCGGCATCAGCCGCGACGACGCCGGCAAGTTCCTGGGCGCCTATATCGACAAGGGCATCTTCGAAAAGGACCCCTTCGTCAGTCTCGACCAGGACGGCGTCGGCGACCTGATCCGCATCGCCGCCGAGCGCGGTCGCGCAGCCCGTCCGGACGTCAAGCTGGGCATTTGCGGCGAACACGGCGGCGACCCGGCCTCGATCGGCTTCTGCGAGAAGGTCGGCCTGGACTACGTGTCCTGCTCGCCCTACCGCGTGCCGATCGCGCGTCTGGCGGCGGCCCAGGCGGCGCTCGCCAACAAGGCCTAACCCACTTCAAGGGCCTCGGACTGGACAGTCCGGGGCCCTTTCCCTATCCGGGATAGGCATCTCGGGGGACGTTCATGGCCTATCTGCGCTGGCGCCGGTTCACGGAACTGGCTTCGCTGGACCGCCCGTGGCTGGGCGAGCTGTTCATGCGCAAGCGGAACAAGCCGATCGTCGCCGCCCCGGTCGAGAAATGGGACGCCGAGTACCAGGACGGGATCTATGACCGCCTGAGCCGTTCCGAGCAGCGCCACCATCACCGCTTGCTGGCCGCCGTGATCGCCGACCGCTGGCCCAATCCGCGCGTGCTGGAGATCGGGGCGGGCGAGGGGGTGTTCTACGAGGCCCTGCGCGCCCACCGACCGGCGCGCTATGTCGGCGTCGACTTCTCCAGGCCCGCCGTCGAGCGCGGCGAGACCCGCCTGGCGCCCGAGATCGCCATCGGCGAGGTCAAGATGGTGCTGGGCGATGGCCGCACCTTCGCGACCGACGAGACCTTCGACGTCGTGGTGTTCTCCGAGTGCGTCGAGCACCTGGGCGAGGTCGAGGACCTGGTGGCCCATTACGCCCCGAACCTGAAGCCAGGCGGCGCGGTCGGCCTGACCATGTGGCTGGCCTTGAAGCCCTTGCGCCTGTGGCATCGTTTGAAGGTGCTGGGCGAGGTGCTGGACGAGGCGGTGATCAACACGCCGTGGGGCGGCGGCTGGCTGATCGCCGTGGTGCGGCCGAAGATCTGAGTGGAATAACCAATCCGATATTTTGGCTAGACCAATTTTCGCCGCGCGTTATATCCGGAAGCGAGACTTCTGGGAGGAAGCACGATGCTGGCGATCCTGGCGCTTGCCGCCGGTCTGGCGACCGAACCCTTGACGCTTCCCGTCGCCGTCGATCTGGCCAGGGCCGCGATCGACGTCTGCGCCGCCAGGGGCGCGCATGTCTCGGCCGCCGTGGTCGACGCCAAGGGTAACCCGCTGGTCGTCCTGCGCGATGAGCAGAGCCCCAAGCCCCCGATCGCAGCGCCGCGCAAGGCCAACGCCGCCGTGGTCTTCGACCAGCCCGGCAGCGTCATGGAGCCGCGCGAGAAGACCGACTCGGACTTCGCCGCCAGGATCGCCGCCGATCCCGAGCATCTGAACCCGCACGCCGGCTCCCTGCCGTTGCATGTCGGGGCCACGCTGGTGGGCGGTCTGGGCGTCGCCGACACAGGCCACGAGGCCGCCGACGGTTGCGCGCGCGCCGCCCTGGCCCGTTTTCCGCAGTTCCACTGAGCGTAGAGAGCGTCCGATGAAGAAGACCCTGGCCCTCGCCGCCGTCCTGACCTTGTCGCTGGGCGTCGCCCACGCTCAGGAGCACGGCCCGGTCACGCCGCTGCCCAAGCCTGACGCGGAGGGCCAGAAGCCGCGCGCGACCGTGGTGCTGGCCCCGTACCGCTTCAACGACATCCTCTGGGAGAACGACCGCACCGCCCACCGGATCTACAGCCGCGACCTGGAAAAGGCCGAGCCGCCGTCGACCTCGGGTATAGACGCCTGGGGCAAGAGCCAGCGCTGGCCCTATATGGACCGCCAGCTGAAGACCGGCGACCAGCACGCCAACCATGGCGAGGGCCTGGACTTCTACGACGTGGGCACGGGGCGAGGCGCGGGCGGCCTGGGCGTCTGGGCCGACAACAAGCTGTGGACCTCTCGCAACTGGTCCAGCTGGAAGGTGATCCAGAACGGACCGGACGTGGCTTCGTTCAGCGTCGACTACGCCCCCTGGCCGGTGGACGTGGATCGCAAGGTCTGGGAGACGCGGACCTTCACCCTGCCGCTGGGCACGAACTTCACGCGGATGGTCTCGACCATAAGCTCCGACAAGCCGGGGCCGCTGGTGGTCGGCATCGGCATCTCCAAGCGCAAGCGCGCCAGCGGGACGGGCGTGTTCCGCAAGGACCTGGCGCCCGGCCGGGTGACGTTCTGGGAGCCGGCCGATCCGGAGAAGGGTTCGATGGCGATCGCCCTGATGGTCGATCCCGCGTCGGTCGTCGAGGTGCGCCAGGACTTCGACAACTACCTGGTCCTGATCAAGGTCGAGGCCGGCAAGCCGTTCGTCTACTACATGGGCGCGGCCTGGGACAAAGGCCTGGACTTCCATACGCCGGCCGAGTGGGACGCCTATGCGGCCGCCCAGAAGGCGGACTTCGACCCCAAGCACTAGTTCAGACGAAAACCGCCCCGAGGCGGGAGGGAAGCCTCGGGGCGGTTCGTTGGGTCGTCCGCCTTGGGGAGGGCGCGGACGACCGGGCTGCGCGGCCTAGAGCGGCTTAGCCGTGCAGCTTGAGGGCGGTCTCGGCGATCTTGCGGCCCTGGTAGCGGGCGCCGGTCAGCTCGTTCTCGGTGGGCTGACGCGAGCCGTCGCCGCCGGCGATGGTCGTGGCGCCGTAGGGGCTGCCGCCGGTGATCTCGTCCAGGGTCATCTGGCCGGCGTGGCCATAGTCCATGCCGACGATCACCATGCCGAAGTGCAGCAGGTTGGTGATGATCGAGAACAGGGTGGTCTCCTGGCCGCCGTGCTGGGTGGCGGTCGAGGTGAAGGCCCCGCCGACCTTGCCGTGCAGCGCGCCGCGGGCCCACAGGCCGCCGGCTTGGTCGAGAAACGCGGCCAGCTGCGAGCTCATGCGGCCAAAGCGCGTGCCCGTGCCGACGATGATCGCGTCGTAGTCGGCCAGTTCGGCGATGGTCGCGACCGGCGCTTCCTGGTCGAGCTTGAAGTGGGCGCTCTTGGCGACCTCCAGCGGGGCCGTTTCCGGCACGCGCTTGATGTCGACCTGCGCGCCGGCTTCGCGGGCGCCTTCGGCCACGGCCTTGGCCATGGTCTCGATATGGCCGTAGGACGAATAGTAGAGAACCAGAACCTTGGCCATGACGGCCTCCTTGACGATGTGGACGGGGAGGTCGGACGCGAAGCTAGGCAAGCCTCGCGTCCGTTTCTTGAACGCTTACGTCTCGAGCCCCTACGACAGGGCCGCGTCGACCAGAACGAGTTCGGCGTCTTCCAGGGCCGTGACGGTGATCGCGTCCTCGTCCTTGATGCCGGCGCCGTCACGGGCGTTCAGCTTGACGCCGTTGACCTCGACCACGCCGACGGCGGGGACCAGATAGCCGGTGCGGTCCTTGCCCAGGGCGTAGGTCGTGCTCTCGCCGGCCTTCAGCGTCGCGCCCAGGACGCGGGCGTCGGTGCGGATCGGCAGGGCGTCGGCGTCATCGGCGAAACCCGAGGCCAGCGTCACGAACTTGCCAGACCGGTCGCCCTTGGGGAACGGCTTGGCGCCCCACGACGGCGCGGACCCGAAGGTCTTGGGCTCGATCCAGATCTGGAAGATCCGGGTCGTTTCCGGCTCGAGGTTGTACTCCGAGTGACGGATGCCCGTGCCCGCGCTCATCACCTGGACGTCGCCGGCCTCGGTGCGGCCCTTGTTGCCCAGGCTGTCCTGGTGGGTGATCGCGCCGTCGCGGACATAGGTGATGATCTCCATGTCGCTGTGCGGATGCGGCGGGAAGCCGGTGTTCGCGGCGATCTCGTCGTCGTTCCAGACCCGCAGCGCGCCCCAGTTCATGTTGCTGGGATCGTAGTAGCTGGCGAAAGAGAAGTGGTGCTTGGCCTTCAGCCAACCGTGGTCGGCGCCGCCAAGCTTGTCGAACGGTCTGCGATCGATCATGGCTCTAACCTTTCAATCCCTCTGGGCCTTGGCCCTCTGAAGCGCCGCGTCGGCGGCGCGTCCTGTTGAGGAGAAGATAGGCGATCCCATGGGATCCGAAATGGAAACTGTTGAAACTCATCGTTTCCAAAACTAATCTCTAGCCATGTCCAAGCTTCCCGATCTCGAAGGCCTCGCCGTGTTCGCCAAGGTGGTCGAGCTGCGCTCGTTCGCCGCCGCCGCCGATGATCTGGCCATGTCCAAGGCCACGGTCTCCAAGGCTGTCACCCGGCTGGAGGAGCGCCTGGGCGCGCGCCTCTTCAATCGCACCTCGCGCCGCCTGGCCCTGACCGACGCCGGCCAGTCCCTGGTCGAGCGCGCCACCCGCGTCCTGGCCGAGGCGCAGGCGGCCGAGGAGGAGGCGTCCAGCCAGTCCTCGGCCCCGCGCGGCGTGGTGCGGATGGCCGTGCCGATGTCGCTGGGCATCACCAGCCTGGCCCCGGTGCTGCCGGGCTTCTTCACCGCCTATCCGGACGTCTCGGTCGAGCTGCACCTTTCGGACGCCACGATCGACCTCGTGGGCATGGGCTTTGACCTGGCCCTGCGCGTGGCGGCCCTGCCGGACAGCTCGCTGGTCGCCCGTCGCCTGCGGGCGGTGAAGCGGCATGTCGTGGCGTCGCCGGGCTACTGGAACAAACACGGCCGTCCCACCCATCCCGCCAACCTGGCCGAGCATCGCGGCCTGACCTATGGCCACCAGAACGCGCCCGAGACCTGGCGCTTCCAGAAGGGGGGCGAGGAGGCGGCCGTGCGGCCCCGATCGGTGATCCGGGCCAATAACGGCGACGTGCTGGTCCCCTCGCTGATCGCCGGCGTCGGCGTGGCGGTGCTGCCGGACTTCATCGTCGGCGCGGCCGTGGCCGACGGACGGCTGGAGGCGGTGCTGACCGATTGGACGGCGACCCCGATCGCCCTGCACCTAGTCATGCCGCCCGGCGGTCCGCGTCCCGCGCGGGTCGAGGCGCTGGCCAACTATCTGGGCAAGGCGCTGGCCGGCAAAGGCTAGGGCGGGTTTCCGCTACTTCACCCGCTTGAACGTCAGGCTCTGGTCCGGCGGCCCGGGCACGCCGTCGACGTCCTGCTCGACCTTCAGGGTGTCGGGATCGACCAGCCACACCTTCATGGTCTGCTTGCGGCCGGTCTTGTTGCTGGTCACGGCCGAGATCCCGCGCAGGCCGTCGCGCATCACGCTGATCATCACGATCTGGGTGTTGACCACGGCCTTGGTCGGCGTCCCGTCCAGCGGCGCGTCGGCGAACTGGATCGCGGCCAGGCCCTCGTCGTCCTCCTCGATCAGCGTCCAGGCCAGGCTCTTGCCGTCGTCCTTGGTCACGTCGACCTCGGCGGCCAGCGGCGCGGGGCCGGTCAGGGCCTCGTTGAAGGTCGAGGCCTTGAGGTCGATCGTCCAGCGGCCGAGGGCGCCCAGCGGACCGCTCTGGGCCATGGCCGGCGTGACGGAGGCCAGTACAGCTCCAGCGATCATCAGAGCGGAAAAGGCGGATCGGGTCATGCGGCGGCTCCTTGAGGCGCCGCCATCAGACGCCCGTGCGGCGCCCTGCGTCTAGAAGCTTTTGACCCTAGAGGCTGTCTACCTGGGTCGGCGTCAGGGCGCCGACCTGCAGCGGGGTCATGGCCGCCAGGTTGGTGGTCGACAGCCAGTCCAGTTGGTTGATCGTCAGGCCCGGGATCTGGGACGGCAGCAGGTAGCCGATCTGGGTCGTGGTCAGGCCGGCGATCACCGAGGTCGACAGCGAGCCGATCTGGGTCGAGGTCAGGCCGGCCACCTGGGTGGCGTTGAGCTGGCTGAAGGCCGTGCCGGAGAGGCTGCGCACCTGGTAGGACGACAGCCCCTTCAGCGACGAAGCCGTCAGCGAGGACATCTGGGGCGCCGACAGCGCCGCCAGGTCCGTCACCGAGATGGCGCCCAGCTGCGCGCCGGTCAGGGCCCCGACCTGGGTCGTGGAGAACTCGCCGATGTCAGTGGTGGTCAGCCCGCCCAGCTGCGTCGCCGTCAGGCCGGTGACCTGGGTCGTCGACAGGGCCTGGAAGCCGGTGGCGTCCAGTCCCGACAGGTTGGCGACCGAAAGGCCGCCGATCTGGGTCGCGGTCAAGCCGCGGACCTGGGTGCTGGAGAGCTCGGCGAAGTCCGTCGTCGATAGGCCAGCGATCTGGGTGGCCGCCAGGCTGGAGAGCTGGGTGGTGCTCAGGGTCGCCACCTGGGTGGCCGAGAGGGCGCTGATATTGGTCGCCGACAACGCCGCGAACTGGGTGGGCGTGAGGCCGGCGACCTGGGTCGTCGTCAGTTCGGCGAAGTCGGTCTCGTTCAGCCCCCGGATCTGGGTGGCGGTCAGACCACCGATCTGGGTCGAGGTCAGGTTGGCGACCTGGGTCGCCGAAAGGCCGCTGAAGCCGCCGCTGAGGCCCGACAGCTGCGTCGAGGTCAGGGCCGCCACCTGGGTGTCGGAAAGACCCGTGGCCTGGGTGGTGGTCAGGCCCGCCAGCTGGGTCGCCGAGAACTGGTTCAGGGTCGAGCCCAGGCCCGCGACCTGGGTCGAGGACAGCGCGCCGATCTGGGTGGCCGTCAGGCCCTTCAGCTGGGTCGAGGACAGCGCCCCGAACTGCTGATCGCTCAGGGCGGGGATAAGGGATGAGGACAGGGCCCCCAGTTGGGCCGCCGACAGCACCTGCAGCTGGGTCGAGGCCAGCTCGCCCAGGTCCGTGACGTTCATCGCGCCAAGCTGGGCGGCGGTCAGCAGCTTCAGCTGGGTCGTTTCCAGCGAGCCGATCTGGGTGGCGTCCAGGGCCGTGAAGTGGGTGGCGTCCAACGCGCCGATCTGGGTGGCGCTCAGCACGTCCAGGCGGCTGGCGTCCATCTGGGCCAGCTGGGTCGAGGTCAGGGCGTTCAGCTGGTTGCCGCTGAAGGCCGCCAGCTGCTCGGCGTCGAAGATCAGGTTCTGGGCGAAGGCCGGAATTTGGGTGGCCGTCAGGCCCTTCACCGCCGTGTTCGACAGGGCCGAGACCTGGGCCGCCGACAGGCCCGACAGGGCGGTGTTGGAGATCGCGGCGACCTGGGTGCTGGCCAGGGTCTCCAGTTTGGTGGTCGACAGCCCTTGGATGGTGGTCGCCGACAGGGCGGACATCTGGGCGGCGGAGAGGTACGAAATCGGCACTGGACTCGTTGCCCCTCTGATCGCAACGCGAATCGTTCGCGTTAACTATAGGCCAAGGCGAAGGGCGCAGCCATGCGACCTAAAGTCTGGCGGCGGAACCCAGAAATCTCCGCCAAGGTTGTGCCCGCGACGTGAAAACTCTCATAAATATCGCGTTTAATCGGCTGGTAACCTCAGTCGGCGCGCATGGTCCATAGGTCCAGGTCGCTCTCGCGGCCGATCAGGGCCAGGCCCGAGGCGATGGACTCGAACTCGCCGCCGCTCTCGATCTTGGCGGGGCCGAAGCGGCGGAGGAAGATCTCGCGCACGGCCGGCACGAACGAGCTGCCGCCGGTCAGGAAGACGCGGTCGACCCCGGCCTCGGCCAAGCCGGCCCGCTCCAGCGCCTCGCCGACGGCGGTCTCGATGGCGGCCAGTTCGGGGGCGATCCAGCCCTCGAAATCGGTCCGCGCCACGGTCTTCTCGATCTCGACCGAACCGGCCTCGAAGCGGAATGTCGCCTCCGTCTGGCTGGACAGCGCCTCCTTCAGCGCCGAGACCGACTTGTAGAGGGCGTAGCCGTGGTTGCCGTCCAGCACCTCGATCAGGGCGGCGATCTTCTCGGGCTCCAGCGCCGTGCGCTCCAGGGCGCGGATGTCGCGCATGTCCTTCGACGCCCGCAGCAGGGCCAGCTGGTCCCAGCGGGCAAAGGCGGCGTAGTAGCGCTGCGGGATCGGCAGGTTGTTGGAGAACGACCTGTACTCCGACCCTTTGCCCAGCTCGGGCGAGACCAACTGGTCGATGATCCGGTAGTCGAAGGCGTCGCCGGCCACGCCGACGCCCGACCGCGACAGCGGCGTCGAGCGCAGCGTGCCGTCGGGATCGCGCTGGAAGCGAACCAGCGAGAAGTCGGACGTGCCGCCGCCGAAGTCGGCCACCAGCACGGTGGCGTCCTGCGTCAGCTGGCGCGCGAAGAAGAAGGCCGCGCCGACGGGCTCGTAGGCGTAGCGGATGTCGCTGAAGCCCAGGCGCTTGAAGGCCTCTTCATAGCGGGTCAGGGCCAGGGTCTCGTTGGGCGAGGATCCGGCGAAGGTCACCGGCCGACCGACGATGATGCGCGGGGGCAGGGCGGCCAGCTGGTCGCCGGCGTGGTCCTTCAGCCGCAGCAGGAACGCCGCCAGCAGGTCCTCGAACTGGTAGCGCTTGTTGAGGATCCGCGTCTCGGTGAAGGCCTGTGAGGCGGCGAAGGTCTTGAACGACTGGATGAACCGCGTCTCCAGCGGATCCTCCAGATAGGACTCGATCGCCCACGGGCCGGCCTCGACCACGCGCTCGTTCACCGCGCCGGGCGCGCCCTGCACGCTGTGGAAGCTGAGCGCCGAGCGGAAGGCGAACAGGTCGCGGTTGTCGATCGTGTAGCGGACCAGGTGCGCGTGGTCGTCGCCGTGGGTCAGCGAGACGACGGTGTTGGTGGTGCCGAAGTCGACGCCAATGGTCGGCGCGAGTTGTGCGGCCGTCATGGGATGGCTCGATATGGTCGGAACGGGGAGGGGCGTGCGTCGTAGCGCCTCCCCGAAGAACGTCAAGCGACATGACCGGTTTAAGCGCTCATTTACGCTCGGCGCCGGAATCCTGTCGCGTAACGGAGCCGGGCGGGACGATTCTCCTGACACCGGTTCCCTTGCGCATGAAGTATCGGCGCGAAGCGTGGTTTTGGGGGAACGCGGTGAAGCTCGACGACCTGAAGATCTCCTCGAAGGTTCTTCTGCCGGCCGCCGTGCTGGCCGCCGCCACCGTGGCCTGCGCCGGCCTGGGCGTGTGGCAGCAGAAGCGCGCCGACGCGGCGACCGAGGTGCTGGTCAAGCATCGCTCGCCCGCCGAGGTCCAGTCCGCCCGCTTCCTGCGCCGGATCAGCATGATGGGCTACGCGGCCCACCGCACCGTGACCTATGACGGCGCCTCCGAGCAGGCCGTCGCCGCGTCCAAGGAACTCGACAAGGTCTATGGCGAGGGCAAGGAGAGCCTCGACAAGATCGCCGCCGCCGACCCGGCGACCGCCGACTACACGGCCGGCATGAAGACCAGGCTGGACGCGGCCTATGCCGACGCCCGCTCCGCCGCCGACCTGGGCCTGAGGAACGACGACGCCGGCTCGCTGGGCGGGCTGGCCAAGGTCGATCCCGCCATCGACGCCATGGCCAAGGAAGGCAAGGCCTGGGGCGACGCCTACAACAAGGAGACGGCGGCCATGGTCGCCAAGGCCAGCCAGTCCGCCGCGGCCGGCTCGTGGCTGACCCTGCTGTTCGGCCTGGGCGCGGCGGCCTGCGGCATGGGCTTCGCGCTCTATATTGGCTCGTTCAAGATCTCGCGCCCGGTGCGCTCGCTGTCACGGACCATGACGGGCCTCGCCGACGGCCAGTTGGACGTCGAGGTGGTGGGCGCGGCCCGCAAGGACGAGGTCGGGCTGATGGCCCGCGCCGTCCAGGTGTTCAAGGACAACGCCGTGGCCCTGCGCTCGTCCGAGGCCGAGCAGGCCCGGATCTCGGCGGCCAGCGAAAGCGAACGGGCTCGCAACGAGGAAGTCTCGTCGGCCGCCGCCCGCGAGCAGGCCTTCGTCATGGAGCGTCTGGCCGGCGCCCTGTCGCGCCTGTCGAACGGCGACCTGACCGTGCGCATCGACGATGCGTTCCCGGCCGGCTACGAGGCCATCCGCAACGACTTCAACGGCGCCATCGTCCAGCTGGACGACGCCATGGGCGGCATCGTCGCCGTGGTCGGGACCGTGGGCTCCAGCGCCGACGAGATCGCCGCCGCCGCCGACAACACCGCCCGCCGCAGCGAGCAACAGGCCGCCAGCCTGGAAGAGACCGCCGCGGCCCTGGACGAGATCACCGCCACGGTGCGCCGCGCCTCCCAGGGCGCCGGCGAGGCCAGCCGCGTCGTCACCTCGACCCGCTCGGACGCCGAGAAGTCCGGCGACGTCGTACGCGGCGCCGTAGACGCCATGACCCAGATCGAACAGTCCTCGGCCAAGATCGGCAATATCGTCGGGGTGATCGACGAGATCGCCTTCCAGACCAACCTGCTGGCCCTGAACGCTGGTGTCGAGGCGGCTCGCGCGGGCGACAGCGGCAAGGGCTTCGCGGTCGTGGCCCAGGAAGTGCGGGCCCTGGCCCAGCGTTCGGCCGACGCCGCCAAGGAGATCAAGGCGCTGATCAACGCCTCGACGGCCCAGGTCGACGAGGGCGTGCGCCTGGTCGGCCAGACCGGCGAGGCCCTGGACGGCATCGTGCTGAAGGTCGGCGAGATCGATGCTCTGGTCTCCGAACTGGCGGGCTCGGCGAGTGAGCAGGCCCGGGGCCTCAACGAGGTCAACGCCGCCGTCAACCAGATGGACCAGGGCGTGCAGCAGAACGCCGCCATGGTCGAGCAGGCCACGGCCGTCAGCCACGCTCTGAAGAGCGAGATCGGCGGCTTGGTGAGGATGATCGGCCGCTTCGAAGTCAGCCAGAAGGCCGCGCCTCAGCGCCAGCAAGTCGCCTCGCGGCCGGGTTACCGCCGCGCGGGCTGATTGACTTCCCGCCTCGCGTCCGGTCGAACGGGCGCGAGCAAGCAGTGGGAAGATCTTGGAAAACTTCGACGTCCTGGTGATCGGCGCGGGCGCGGCCGGCATGATGTGCGCTATCGAGGCCGGCAAGCGCGGGCGTTCGGTGCTCGTGATCGACCACGCCAAGGCCCCGGGCGAGAAGATCCGCATCAGCGGCGGCGGGCGGTGCAACTTCACCAATACCGGCGCGTCGATCCATAATTTCCTGTCGGCGAACCCGAAGTTCGCCCTGTCGGCCCTGCGTCGCTATCGGCCGAGGGACTTCGTCGCCCTGGTCGAGCGGTATGGCATCGCCTACCACGAGAAGACCCTGGGCCAGCTCTTCTGCGACGGCTCGGCCATGCAGATCATCACCATGCTGCTGACCGAGATGAAGGCCGCCGGCGTGCAGTTGCGGCTGCTGACCGGCGTCGAAAAGGTCGCCAGGACGGACGCCGGTTTCGAGGTCTCGCTATCGTCCGGCGATGTTCGGTGCCGTTCGCTGGTCGTGGCCAGCGGCGGCAAGTCGATCCCGAAGATGGGCGCGACCGGCCTGGGCTACGACATCGCCAAGCAGTTCGGCCTGAACATCGTCGAGACCCGCCCCGCGCTGGTGCCGCTGACCTTCGAGGCCGGCATGCTGGCCCGGCTGACGCCGCTGTCGGGCGTGGCGCTGGACGCCGTGGTCGCCCATGGCAAGACCAAATTCCGCGAGGGGATGCTGTTCACCCACCGGGGCCTGTCAGGGCCCTCGATCCTGCAGATCTCGTCCTACTGGCGCGAGGGCGACGAGATCCGGGTCGACATGGCCCCGGGCGTCGACGTCCTGGCGGCGCTGAAGACGGCGCGCACGGCCACGCCGCGCCAGGCGGTGGCGACGGTGCTGTCGACCCTGCTGCCCAAGCGCGTCGCCCAGGCCGTCGCCGACGAGGAGGCGGCCGGGAAGGGCAATATCGCCGACTGTTCGGATAAGGTGCTGGGCCGGCTCGCCGCGGCGGTCAACGCCTGGACCTTCAAGCCCGTCGGCTCGGAAGGCTATCGCACGGCGGAAGTGACCCTGGGGGGGGTCGACACCGACGGCCTCGACTCCCGCACCCTGGAGGCCAAGGCCGTTCCGGGCCTCTACTTCATCGGCGAGGTGGTCGACGTCACCGGCTGGCTGGGCGGCTATAACTTCCAGTGGGCCTGGGCGTCGGGCTGGTCGGCGGGGCAAGAGGCCTAAGAAAAAGCCCCTCCGGTGAGGGAGGGGCTCGTCATCTACTTCTTCTTGAACGGCTTGCCCGCCGGCTTGCCGCCGGGCTTGGCGTCGAAGCTCTTGGCCTTGAAGGGTTTGGGGCCCTTGAACGGCTTGCCAGGACCGGCGTCGTCGCGCTTGCCGGCATAGGGCTTGGAATAAGGCTTCGGACCGGCGGCGTTGTCGCTGAAGCTCTTCTTGAACGGCTTCTTGGGGGCGTCGCCATCCGGGCGCGGGGCGCGGGGCTTGAACTCGCGCGGCGCGTCGGCGCCGGCCTCGTGGCGCGGCTTGAAGGCGCGCTTGGGGGCGCCTTCCGAGTCCTGCGGCGAATACGGACGCGGGGCGTCGTTGTCGCGCTGGAAGGGGCGAGGCGCGTCGTTGTCGCGGGGGGCGCGGCGCGGCTTGTAGTCGCCCTTGGGCTCTTCGCCGCGGCCGTAGGGCTTGGCGTTGCTGACGCCGTCGTCGCCATAGCTGGACGGACGCGGCGTGTGGTCGCGCGAGCCCGGGGCGTTGGCGCGCGGCGCGCGGGGCGCGTCGTCACGAGGGGGGCGCGGCTTGAACTCGCGCGGCGCGGCGTCGTCGCGCGGCGGACGCGGGGCGTACTCACGGCGAGGACCGGCGTCGCGGGCGGCGGGGGCCGTGGTCGGGGTGATCGAGACGTCCTCGCGCACCGTCTGCTGGACCGCCGCGCCGAACTTCACGGCCGCCTCGGCCGAGATCTCGAACTTGGTGTCGTAGTCGAAGATCCGGATCGACCCGATGTCCTTCTTGGTGATGTGGCCCAGGCGGCAGATCAGCGGGATCAGCCACTTGGGGTCGGCGTTGTTGCGACGGCCGGTGTTAAGGCGGAACCACTCCGATCCGCTCATGTCGACGCGCGGCTCGCGCTCGGGGCGGTCGCCGCCGAAGTCACGATCGCGCCCGAACTCACGCGGCTCGCGGCTGCGCGGGCCCGGATCGGCGCCGTGACGCGGGTCGTCATAGATCTCCTCCGGGGCCGGCAGCTTGGCGCGACGGGTCCGGATCAGCGCGGCGGCGATCTCCAGCGGCGTGCGCTTGGCCAGCATGGCCTCGGCCAGGGCGGTGTCTTCCTCGACCACGGCCTCGTTGAAGATCGGGTCGTCGAGCAGGCGCTCGGTGTCCTTGACGCGGATCTCGTCGGCGGTCGGGGCGCCGCCCCACTGGCCTTCGACACCGGCGGCCATAAGCAGCTGCTCGGCCTTGCGACGACGGGTGTAGGGGACGACCAGGGCCGAGACGCCCTTCTTGCCGGCCCGACCGGTGCGGCCCGAACGGTGCAGCAGGGTCGCCTTGTTGACCGGCAGTTCGGCGTGGATCACCAGACCCAGGTCCGGCAGGTCCAGACCGCGCGCTGCGACGTCGGTGGCGACGCAGACGCGGGCGTGGCCGTCGCGCAGGGCTTGCAGGGCGTCGGCGCGTTCGCGCTGCGAAAGCTCGCCCGACAGGCCGACGACGTCGAAGCCGCGCTCGCGCAGCTTGGAATGCAGCGAGCGGACGCTTTCACGGGTGTTGGCGAACACCAGGGCGCCAGGGCTTTCAAAGTAGCGCAGCAGGTTGACGACCGCGTGCTCGACCTCGTTGGGGGCGACGCGGACGGCGCGGTATTCGATGTCGCGGTGCGGCTCGTTGCGGCCGATGGTGTCGATGCGGATGGCGTCGTTCTGATAGCTCTTGGCCAGCTGCACGATATCGCGCGCCAGGGTGGCCGAGAACAGCAGGGTGCGGCGCTCGGCCGGCGCGGCGTCGAGGATGAATTCCAGATCCTCGCGGAAGCCCATGTCGAGCATCTCGTCGGCCTCGTCGAGGACGGCGACCTTCAGCTCCGACAGGTCCAGGTGGCCGCGCTCGATGTGGTCGCGCAGTCGCCCCGGGGTGCCGACGACGATGTGCGCGCCGTAGTTCAACGCCCGTTGTTCACGACGCGCATCCATGCCGCCGACGCAGTTGACCACCACGGCCATGGCCTGGGCGTACAGCCAGGTCAGCTCGCGATTGACCTGGATGGCCAGCTCGCGGGTCGGGGCGATGACCAGGGCCAGCGGCGCGCCGGCGCGGCCGAAGATCTCTTCGTCGCCCAGCAGGGTGGGGGCGGCGGCCAGGCCGAAGGCCACGGTCTTGCCTGAGCCGGTCTGGGCGCTGACCAGCAGGTCACGGCCTTCGGCGTCGGCTTCAAGCACGGCGGCCTGGACGGGGGTGGGCTCGGCGTAACCCTGAGCGGCGAGAGCCCGCTCGAGAGCGGGGTGGGAGGCGGGGAAGGGCATCTGGGTCCAGTTCATTTGCGGCCGCGCACACAAAAAACGCGCGGCTCGCGCCAATGACCAAATCGGGCCCCCTTGGAGCCTTGATGCTCCCCTCGGACCGCTTCTTGGTCGAATTCCAACGAAAATAGCCCCCTTCCGCCGCCGAGGCGACGTTAGGGGGCTCGATGAGGGGCCTTATGCGCTTGTTGCGCTGCAAAAAGCAAGGGCGACGGTGTCGCGATCTGCGTTCCCTAGCTGGTCAGCGCCTGGTCGATCGCCTGGACGATGCGTTCGGGCGTCTCGGCCCCGACCACGGCGACCTTGCCGGCGAAGATGGCGAACGGCACGCCGGTGACGCCGCCCTGGACGGCCATGGCGTGCTCGCGGGCCACGGCCTCCTTGTCGGCGCCTTCGGAGAGCAGTTGCAGAACGACCAGTCGCTCCATGCCCGCCGCCTCGGCGATGTCGGCCAGCACCATCGGGTCGCCGATGTCGAGGCCCTGCTCGAAATAGGCCTTGAACAGGGCTTCGACAACCTGGTCCTGCACGCCGGCCGTCAGGGCCCAGCGGATCAGGCGATGGGCCGCGTTGGTGTTGGGCGAGACCGCGATGGCCTCGAAGTCGAACGCGATGCCTTCCTCGGCGCCGCCCTCGACCAGGGCCGCGTGGACGGCCTTCAGCCGCTCGGGGTCCTTGAACTTGGCGGCCATGTACTGCTTTCGGTCGACGCCCTCCTCGGGAAGCGTCGGGTCCAGCTGGTAGGGCCGCCAGATCAGCTTGGCCTCGACGTCGGGGCGCAGGGCCACGGCCGACTTCAGGCGCCGCCAGCCCAGATAGCACCAGGGGCAAACCACGTCGGCGACGACGTCGATGATCAAGGGCTGGGACTGGGCCACGGCGAACGCCTTTCGAAACAATGTCCGCTACAGGACAGGTTCCATATAGGACCTGCCGCTACGGCGCCCAAGCTTCACTTTAAAGGCGACGAGAAGCGCGGCTTGGCCTCAGCCGGCGTCGCGCTTCAGGGCGCTGGCGGCGGCGCGTTCCAGGGCCTTGACCGCGCCTTCGCCCGGCTGGACCTCGGCCACGCCGATGTCGAACTCGCAGACGAACGGCGGACGGTCGTCGCCGGCGTCAAAGGCGGTGCAACTGATCACGGCGGCGATCCGCTCGGCCGCGGCGCGGGCCGCGTTCTGGTTGGTCGCCGGCAGGGCCAGGGCGAAGACCTCGGTGGCCAGGCGCGCCGGGGTGTCCTCGACCCGGACCAGGCGACCGACCATCGAGCCGATCTGCGGGATGGCGCGGTCCAGCCAGCCGTTCTGGCGAGCCCAGGCGGTGTCGGACTTTTCGGCGATGCGCAGGACGCAGATCGACAGCGGCCGGGCGCGCTCGACGGCGGCCTTGGACAGGCGCGCCAGGTGGGCGGCGAACAGGTCGCGGGTGAAGAGGCCGGTGGCGGCGTCCATCAGGCCCGAGCTGCGGGCCTTTTCCAGGGCGCCGCGAATGGATTCGCCGCGCCGGAAGCTGCGGGCCAGCTCCATGACCCGCATGGCCGTCTCGACCTCGGGCGTCTGGGGCGAGGCTACGTCCGAGATGCCGCGATGGAAGGCCTCGGACATGGTCACGTAGCTCTCGGCCTTCAGGTAGAGCAGGGCCGGGATGTGGAAGAGGCGCGTGTTGCGGCGCATGCCGGCCGCGATCGACAGGGCTTCCTGCTGGCTGTCGCCGGCCCACAGGACCACGGCGTCGAAAGCCCGCTCGTGCAGATAGTCGAAAGCCGTATAGGCGGTGAAGGCGCCGACCACCTCGGCCCCGCTGGCCTGCAGGGCGTTCGACAGCGCCAGGAACTGCGGGGCGGGCTCGCCGACCGCCAGGATGCGGACCGGAACCTCCGAGGTCTCGGGCAGGTCCAGGCGGCGGCCGCGATCGCCGAAGGTCTCGAGGCGCAGCTCGAACTCTTCCTCGGCGACGGCCGTGCGCACCAGGCTTTCCAGGCGCAGGGCGGCCTGGGACGGGTGCAGCGGCGGCGACAGGGTCAGGTCGAAGGCGGGGTTGCGCTGGTCGCCGTCCGGATCGCCGATGGCGATGACCGGCAGGCGGCGCGGGGTGACGGCGGCCTTGAGGCGACGGGCCAGGCTCTGGGTCTCGGGACCGGCGCTGGCCAGGTCGACGATGACGGCCTCGATCGGCAGGTCGCCCAGGGCGGCGAGGGCGGCGTAGGGCCCCCGGGCGGTGATCGTGCGCCAGCCCAGTCGGTCCAGCCCTTCGGCCAGCGGTCCGGCGCGAACATCGTCGCGCGCCACGATCAGGATCCGGGCGTCAACCGCCAAACCAACCTCCGCCCGAATGCCGGCTCGCTCGCTCATATGAGGACGGCCCAGATTCGAGGCTGCAACATAGCAGAGGCTTTGCGGCGTCAAAGGTACGGAACGCCGCAGGCTGGGGGTGAATCGCCGATCGTCGCCCCCGGTCGCGCAAGGGCTTGCCTGACCGAACGTCATGGCCGCTCTAGTGGCGACCGACCGGCCGCGTTCGAAGAGCCGACAGGGAGATTTGACCATGGGCCAGGGGCCGCTTTCGG
Organism: Caulobacter segnis; assembly: GCF_019931575.1. Classification (NCBI taxonomy): domain Bacteria; kingdom Pseudomonadati; phylum Pseudomonadota; class Alphaproteobacteria; order Caulobacterales; family Caulobacteraceae; genus Caulobacter; species Caulobacter segnis. The sequence goes on from NZ_CP082923.1 coordinate 2,376,449, forward strand.
GGCTGAAGATCGTCGAGTTCGCCGGCATCGGTCCGGGACCGTTCTGCGGCATGCTGCTGTCGGACCTGGGCGCCGACGTCGTGCGGATCGACCGCAAGGGGCAGGGGCGCGGCTCCCCGGCCGACGTGACGGCGCGCGGCCGCCGCTCTGTGGCGCTGGACCTCAAGCACCCCGAGGCGATCGAGACCTGCCTTAAGCTGCTGGACCAGGCCGACGGCCTGATCGAGGGCTTCCGGCCCGGCGTGATGGAGCGGCTGGGCCTGGGTCCCGACGTGGCGCTGGCCCGCAATCCCAAGCTGGTCTACGGCCGCATGACGGGCTGGGGCCAGACGGGCCCCTACGCCAAGGCCGCCGGCCACGACATGAACTACATCGCCATCACCGGGGCGCTGGCCGCCATCGGCACGGCGGACAAGCCCGTGCCGCCGCTGAACCTGGTCGGCGACTTCGGGGGCGGGGCGCTGTACCTGGCCTTCGGCCTGCTGGCCGGGGTGATCCACGCGCGATCGACCGGACAGGGCCAGGTGATCGACTGCGCCATGAGCGATGGCGCGGCCTCGCTGATGGCCATGTTCTACGGCTTCAAGGCCGGCGGTATGTGGAACGAGGGGCGGCGGACCAACCTGCTCGACGGCGGAGCGCACTTCTACGACACCTACGAATGCGCGGACGGCAAGTGGATCTCGATCGGCTCGATCGAGCCGCAGTTCTACCTGCTGCTGCTGGAGAAGACCGGCATCACCGACCCGCAGTTCCAGCACCAGATGAGCCGCGAGGAGTGGCCGCAGCTGCGCGAGAAACTGGCGGCGGTGATCAGGACCAAGAGCCGGGACGACTGGTGCGCGATCATGGACGCCACCGACGTGTGCTTCGCGCCCGTTCTCACCATGGACGAAGCGCCCAAGCACGCCCACAACGCCGCTCGCGAGACCTTCGTCGAGGTGGCCGGGGTCATGCAGCCGGCGCCCGCGCCGCGCTTTTCGGCCACGCCCGGCGCCATCCAGGGACCGCCGCCGAAGATCGGCGCGGACAACGACCAGGCCCTGGCCGACTGGGGTTTCTCGCCGGACGCCATCTCCGGGCTGAAACACTCCGGAGCCCTCTGAGACCTGACGAACACGTTCAGGTCCGGTTCAGGCGGCGGGCCTCATCTTGCGGGTGTCGATCGGTCGCTGCGCCATCCGTCCCTCGATGTGGCGATCGATTCACAGGTACGTCCTGCGGAGACGCGTCGTTCTTCCCGAACGGCGCGTCTTTGACGATTCCGGGCCCGGTTTTGACTCCGGCCAGTTTTGACTCCGGGGTCCCGCATCGCCATGGTCCGCCAGATGCAAGACCCGCTGCACCGCATCCGCTGGCGCGACCTCGACCTGGATCCGACGCACTGGGCCCGCGAAATCCTGCGTGTGCTGGGCCTGGCCCTGTCGCGGCTGTGGGGTCGCGACGTCATGCTGTACGTCGGCGGCGTCTCGTTCTTCGCCCTGCTGGCCGTGTTTCCGGGGCTGGCGATTCTGCTGGGCCTCTACAGCTTCTTCCTGACGCCCGAGAGCGCCGCGCACCAGGCCACCAAGCTGGCCGAACTGATTCCCTCCGGCGCCCGGTCGATGTTCGTGGACGAGTTCGCCCGACTGGCCCACGCCCCCGGCCAGACCATCTCCCTGCAGAGCGGCGTCGTGCTGATTGTCGGCGCCTACGCCGCCCATCGCGGCTTCAAGGCGCTGTTGGCCGGGCTGTCGTTCATCCACGACGAGGAGAACCAGCGCGGCTTCTTCAGCTTCAACCTGATGGCCCTGCTAGTGCTGATCGCCGCCTTCGGCCTGCTGTTCGTGATGTCGGGGATCTTCCTGACCCTGCGACTGCTGGGGGCGGCCCTCAACCTGCGTCCGCTGGCGGGCGTGCCGTGGATCCAGTCCGAATGGACCTGGGCCAGCTTCGGCATCGTGTTCGGCATGAGCCTGGTCTACCGCTACGCCATGTCGCGCGAGCCGGTCGGCTGGCGCGCCTCGATCGCCGGCGGGACGGCGGCGGCGGCGCTGTGCGTCTTCATGTCCTGGGCCAGTGCCTTCTATGTCGAGAAGGTCGTCCATCTGGGCGCGACCTACGGCTCGATCTCGGCGGTGATCATCTTCCTGATCTGGCTGTCATGGAGCGTGAACGCGATCTTCTTCGGCGGCGCCCTGGCCACCGAGGTCGAGATCGCCCTGGACGAGCGCCCCCGGGCCCTGCTGGAGGGCCCCAAGGCGATCCCGCTCAAGCCGCCTTCAGAATACGAAACCGAATGACCCCGTCGTCCTGGTCGGCGACCTCCAGCACGGTGGCGCCGATCTGGCCGGCGAAGTGCGGGACGTCGATCCGGGCCATCGGGTCGGTGGCCAGCAGCACCAGCTCGGCGCCGGCCGGCGCGGCCTCGTGGGCCTTGCGCAGCTTCAGGGTCGGGACCGGGCAGTGATGGCCGCGGGCGTCGATCAGGATCGGTTCAGGCCCAATTGAACTAGGCATCCGCGAACACCCCCTCGGCCTCGGCGGCCGGCAGGATGCGATGCTGGCCGGGCTCCAGGTCGCCGGGCAAGACCAGGCCACCGATCCGCTCGCGATGCAGCGAGACGACGTGGTTGCCGACGGCCGCGAACATGCGGCGCACCTGGTGATAGCGGCCCTCGGTGATGGTCAGCCGGGCGGTCTTCGGATCGACGACGTCCAGTTGGGCCGGCAGCAGCGGCTTTTCCTCGCCGTCCAGCATCAGCGTCCCGGCGGCGAAGACCTCGCCCTCCGAACCGTCCAGCGGACGGTCCAGGGTCGCCAGATACGTCTTGGGCACATGGCGCTTGGGCGAGATCACCCGATGCAGGAAGTCGCCGTCGTCGGTGATCAGGATCAGGCCGCTGGTGTCCTTGTCCAGCCGCCCGACCGTCGACAGGGCCGGGTCGCGCAGCCGCCAGCGGCGCGGCAGCAGATCGTAGATCTTGTCGCCGTCCTCCTTGTGCGAGCAGGTCACGCCCAGCGGCTTGTGCATCATCAGCACCAGCGGGGCGGGCGGATCGACCGGGACGCCCCGGATCGTCATGCGTTCGGGCAGGGTGGCGTCGACGGCGACGCGCAGGCCGGCGTCCTTCAGGATCTTGCCGTCCAGCACGACCTTGCCGCCCGCCACCAGCGCCTGGACCTCCTTGCGGCTGCCATAGCCCAGATTGGCCAGCAGACGGTCCAGACGGGCCATCAGCGCCTTTCCGCTCATTTCCCCATGCTCACTTTCGGGCCTCGAAGACCTTGTAGCCGCCGCCTTCGCCGACCAGCCGGACCTTGGCGAAGCTCTCGGCCAGGATCGCCTCGTAGGGCAGGTGGCGGTTGGCTACGATCCACAGGCTCCCGCTCTTGCGCAGGGCGCCGGCGGCGGCGCGGATGAAGGCCTGGCCCAGCGTCTTGTCCTCGCCGCCGCCCTCGTGGAACGGCGGGTTGCTGACGATGAAGTCCAGGTCCTTCAGCTCGACCTGGCGCACATCGCCCCAGACGAACTCGGCGCGGGGATCGGCGACGTTGCGCCTGGACACCTCGACCGCTCGGCGGTCCAGCTCGACCAGGGTCAGCTTGGTGACCTTCTTCGACGCCAGGACGTTCAGGGCCAGCAGGCCGATGCCCGAACCGAAGTCGGCGCCGACGCCGGAGAATTCCGGCAGCACCTGCAGCAGGGCGTTGGTGCCGGCGTCCAGGCGGTCCCAGCTGAAAACGCCCGGCTGGGTCCACAGGCCGTTCACGCTGATCCGGCGCGGGGCGCCGGCGGCGATGGTCTCGGCCAGGCCCTTGATCTCCGTCGGGCGGACCACGACGCAGATCCGGTTGTGCCGCCGGGCGCTCTCGCCAACCTCGCCGCCCAGGGCCTCCAGCTCCTTCTTCAGGCGCAGGCCGCCACGGTCCTTGGGGGCGAAGGCCGTCAGGCGACCGCCGGGCGCCAGGATTCGCAACGCCTGGGCGAGGACAAATCGTCGTTCCACCGCGCCAGCCGGGGCGCGAACGGTCACGGCGTTAAGAGATTCGTCCGCGATCGAGGCCAGATCCGTCGAGCCGACGATCAGCGGCGACAGCTGCACGGCGTCCGCCGCCGTGGGCGCCAGATCGTGGTCGGCCTGGCCATAAAGCGCGGTAGAAGTCGCCGACATGCTTGTCCTGAAAGGGTTTTTCGTCGCTGTGCGATGTGGCGGACAGGGTGGGATTCGAACCCACGGTAGGCTTCCACCTACGGCGGTTTTCAAGACCGCTGCCTTAAACCACTCGGCCACCTGTCCGGAGCAGGCGGCTATATCAGCGCGCCCGGTCCTTAACCAGACTTCAAAACAATCGCGTGATCATGTCCGCTCGGAAGAGGTGTGGATCCTCTGGACGATGAGCGGAATGACCCTGCGCGGCGAGACGATCTGGCGGAACCTGTGCGGCCTTGGCCTGATGGTCGTGGCCGCCCTGACCCTGTCCGCCTGCGCCACGCCCAAATACGCCACGGGCAAGGGCGGCTACACGGTTTCGGCCCGCAACGACACCACGCGCGGCTCCGCGCCGCGCGCCGGCTCGACGGTCGGCCGGGACGGCAAGCCGCTGCGCGGCACCGAGAAGCCCTATCAGATCAACGGCGTCTGGTACTATCCGAAGGCGGATCCGAACTACAACGAGGTCGGGATCGGCTCGTGGTACGGCGAGCAGTTTCATAACCGTCGCACCGCCAACGGCGAAACCTTCGACATGGACATCCCGTCGGCGGCCCATAAGACCCTGCCGCTGCCCAGCCTGGTCGAGGTGACCAATCTCGACAACGGCCAGAAGATGATCGTGCGGGTCAACGACCGTGGACCGTTCGTCGGCGACCGTGTCATCGACCTGTCCAAGGCGGCCGCCGAGCAGCTGGGCTATCGCCGCCAGGGCGTGGCCCGGGTGCGCGTCAAGTACATCGGCCCCGCCTCGAGCAGCGCCTTCACCGCGCCGCGCCAATATGCCCGCGTCGAGCCCGCGCCGGTTCGCGCCGGGCCGCGCAGCTTCGACGACATCAAGGAACCGACGCAGCGGGTGCAGGTGCTGCCGCAGCGACAGGCGCCGGATCCGGTCTGGAGCCCGCCGCCCGCGCCGGTCCAGCAAGCGGCCGCCCCACCGATCGGTTCGCCCGATCCTGTCCTGGCCTCGACCAAGGCCTATCGCGTGCAGGCCGGTTCGTTCTCCAACCGTGAGAACGCCGAAAAGGCCGTGCGCCAGCTGGCCGGCGCCGGCCGGGCCTTCATCGACACCATCGAGCGCGCCAGCGGCACGCTCTATCGCGTCACCGTGCTAGCGGGCCAGGACGAGGGCGAGGCCTGGAGCCTGCGTGATCGTGTCGAGTCCCTGGGCTATCAGGGCGCGACCGTGCTTCGGCCCTAAGGGGCTCTGGACAAGCCTCGCGATCCGGCCGAATGGAGGCCGGTGACCCAGGGTTTCTTCATCAGTTTCGAAGGCGGGGAGGGGGCTGGAAAGTCCACCCAGATCCGCCGCCTGGCCGAGCGGCTGCAAGCGGCCGGCCATGACGTCGTCGTGACTCGCGAGCCGGGCGGCAGTCCGGGCGCCGAAGCCATCCGCGAACTGCTGGTCAATGGGGCCGCAGATCGCTGGTCGCCAGTCACCGAGACCCTCCTGATGTACGCCGCCCGCCGCGATCACGTGGAGCGGGTGATCCGCCCGGCCCTCGCGCAGGGCAAGGTCGTGCTTTGCGACCGCTTCGCCGATTCCACCCGGGCCTATCAGGGCGCGGGCGGCGATGCGCCGGCCAGCCTGATCGCCTCGCTGGAGGAGCACGTGCTGGCCGGCACGGTTCCGGTCCTGACCTTGATCCTGGACCTGCCGGCCGAGGTCGGCCTGCGCCGGGCTGAGGCGCGCGGCGGGGCGGCGCGGTTCGAGTCGAAGGGCCTGCCGTTCCACGAGCGTCTGCGGGCCGGCTATCTGGAGATCGCCCGCCGCGAGCCCGAACGTTGCGCCGTCATCGACGCCGACGCCGAGCTGGACGCGGTCACCGCGGCCATCGCCGACACCGTAACCCAACGGCTGGACCTCTGATGATGACGCCGGCCCACCCCCGCGACGTCTATCGCCTGGACGGCCAATCGGCCGCCGAGGCCGCATTCATCGACGCGCTGGAGCGCGGCCGACTGCACCACGCCTGGCTGCTGACCGGTCCCGAGGGCGTCGGCAAGGCGACCCTGGCCTACCGCATGGCCCGTCGCCTGCTGGGCGCGCGGCCCGAGCCATCGCAGGGTCTGCTGGGCGCCGCGCCCTCCGACGTGGTCAGCCGCCAGGTCGCCGCCCGCTCGCATCCCGACCTGATGGTGCTGGAGCGCCTGACCGACGACGGCAAGGCCAGGAAGTCGATTCCCGTCGACGAGGCCCGCCAGTTGCCGGAGTTCTTCTCCACGACGCCGGCCGTCTCGCCCTATCGCGTGGCGATCATCGACGCGGCCGACGACCTCAACGTCAATGCGGCCAACGCCGTGCTGAAGACCCTGGAAGAGCCACCGCCGCGCGGGGTGATCCTGCTGATCAGCCACGCGCCCGGCAAGCTGTTGCCGACCATCCGCTCGCGTTGTCGCCGCCTGGCCGTTCCGGCGCCGGGGATCGCCGCGGCGGCCGAGATGGTCGAGCGGATGGCCGATCTGCCGCATCGCGACGCCGAGCGTCTGGCTCGCATGGCCCACGGCGCGCCGGGCAGGGCGTTGCAACTGGCCACCGCCGGGGCCATCGCCATGGACGACGCGGCCAACGAGATCCTGCGCGGCCTGCCCAAGATCGACGAGGGCGCGCTGTTGGCCATGGCCGACACCTTCCGGGGCGCGGATGGCATGGCGCGGTTCGAGCTGCTGATGAGCCGCCTGGCCGACCAGGTGCGGATCTTCGCCGCCCAGGTCGCCGCCGACGGCAAGAATTCGCCGGGCCTGGACCGCTGGGCGGCCGCGTGGGAGCGGCTCTCCAACGTCCCCGGCGAGGTCGAGGCGGTGAACCTGGATCGCGCCGACGCCTTCTGGAGCGTCATCTCGGACTTGCGCGCGGCGGCCAAGGCGGCGATGTGAGCCGCATGCTCATCGACAGCCATGTGAATCTCCACGCGCCCCAGTTCGCCGAGGACAAGGACGCCGTCATCGCCCGCGCTCGAGAGGCGGGCGTCGCGCTGATGGTCACCATCTGCGACAAGGTCTCGTCCTTTGAGGCCGTGCACGCCATCGCCATGGCCGAGCCGGACATCTGGTGCACGGTCGGCACGCACCCGCACGAGGCCAAGGAGGATCCCGGCTTGACCGCCGCGCGCCTGGTCGAACTGGCCCAGCGCCCGCGCGTCATCGGCATCGGCGAGTGCGGCCTGGACTTCCACTACGACCTGTCGCCCCGCGAGGTTCAGGCCCGGGTGTTCCGCGAGCACTGCATCGCCGCCCGCGAGAGCGGCCTGCCGCTGGTGGTCCACACTCGCGAGGCCGACGAGGTGATGGCGCAGATCCTCGAGGAGGAGCACGCGGCTGGGCCGTTCAAGATCCTGATGCACTGCTACACCAGCGGTCCGGCGCTGGCCGCCCGCGCCGCCGCCCTGGGCGCGTGGTTCTCGGTGTCGGGTATCGCCACCTTCAAGGCGGCCGAGGATGTGCGGGCGGTGATCCGCGACATGCCGGCCGACAGGATCATCGTCGAGACCGACTGCCCGTACCTGGCCCCCGTGCCGATGCGCGGCCGCCGCAATGAGCCGGCCTATCTGCCGCACATCTACGACAAGCTGGCCGAGATCCGGGGCTGGAGCCGGGCCGATACAGAGGCGCGGACCGAGGACGCCTTCTTCACCCTGTTCGACCGGATCCCCAGGGCATGACGGGACCGCTGGAGTTCACCATCCTGGGCTCCGGCTCGTCCGGCGGCGTACCCCGCGCCGACGGCAATTGGGGCGACTGCGATCCGGCCGAGCCCAAGAACCATCGCTCGCGCTGCTCGCTGCTGGTGCGGCGCCAGGGGACGGGTGGGCCGCACCACGAGACCACGGTCATCGTCGACACCGCGCCGGACCTGCGGCTGCAGACCGCCGCGGCCGGGGTGAAGCGGGTCGACGGGGCGCTGTTCACCCACGACCACGCCGACCAGGCTCACGGCATCGATGACCTGCGGCCGTTCTTCCTGAACCAGCGCCAGCGCATCCCGACCTGGATGGACCAGGCCACGCATGACGGCCTGCTGACGCGGTTCGAGTACATCTTCAAGACGCGGGGTGGCTATCCGGCCATCCTGGAGCCGCGTCTGATCCCGCCGCTGGGCGAGGACTTCGCGATCGAGGGGCCGAGCGGGACGATCCCCGTCCACACCTTCGACGTCGATCACGGCGAGATCCGCGCGGTCGGCTACCGCTTCGGCGGGGTGGCCTATACGCCGGACGTCCGCGCCATTCCGGACGGCAGCTGGGCCGATCTCGAGGATCTCGACGTCTGGATCGTCGACGCCCTGCGCTGGACGCCGCATCCGACCCACGCGCACGTCGAGCTGGCGCTGGAGTGGATCGCCCGCGCCAAGCCGCGCCGGGCCATCCTGACCAACCTGCATATCGACCTGGACTACAACGCCCTGACCGCCCGGCTGCCGCCCGGCGTCGAGGCCGCCCATGACGGCCTACGGTTCACGCTCTGAGAATTCGGCGACGGAAAGTCGCTGGCGAAACGTCGTTGTAGGCGTGAACCTCCGGGCGGGATGGCAAGGTCCAGCCGGGTCGCCCCGTTCGCCCGAGTTTGTCGAAACTTGGCCACACGTAACAGAGTTGAAATATGCCCGCCCAACAACACCGTCATAGGGACGCGGTAGAGTCACTTTCCCGTGCGTCACTGACCAGACCTCCCATGGCTGAAACCGTCACCGTCTCTCGTGAAATGTTCCAACGTCTGCGGGCGCGCCTGCCGGCGGTCACCCGCGAGCACCTGTTCGACTGCTATGCGATCAGCGAGACCACCTGGACCAAGCTGCGCGACGGCCGGCCGGTGAAGCGCACCACCCTGGACCGCATCCTGGCCAAGCTGGCGCTGCTGGACGCCCGGGTCGCCGCCTAGCGGACTATCTTTACGCCGCCCTTATGCGGCGGCTCGGCTTCAATATGGAGCCCTTACGCGCCGAAATGGTCTTTCGGCCTCCGACACCAAAGGAGGCCTCGATGGCTGATCTTTTTTATGGGGCGCTGGCCTTGGGCCTGTTCGCCCTGTTCGGCGCTTTCGCCGCCGCGCTGAGGCGCGTCTGACCATGCTCGTGACTCTTCTCTGGGCAGCCGGGGCCGTCGTGGTCGCCGGCTACATGGTCGCGGCCATGCTGCGTCCCGACAAGTTCTGACGGACCAATCCCAATGACCTGGCAAGGATGGGCGGAGATCGCCCTGACCCTGAGCCTGGCGGTCGCTATCGGCTGGCCGCTGGGCGTTTTCATGTCGCGCGTCTGGAATGGCGAGCGAACCTTCCTCGATCCGGTGATGCGCCCGATCGAGCGTCTGTTCTACGCCGCCTGCGGCGTCGATCCGAAGAAGAGCCAGAGCTGGCATGCCTACGCCCTGGCGCTGCTGACCTTCAACCTGGTCGGCTTCTTCCTCGTCTACGCGGTCCTGCGCCTGCAGGGCGTGCTGCCGCTGAACCCGCAGGGCTTCCCAGGCCTGTCGGGCCACCTGTCGTTCAACACGGCGATCAGCTTCGTCACCAACACCAACTGGCAGAGCTATGCGGGTGAGGCGACCATGTCGACGCTCAGCCAGATGCTGGTGCTGACGGTGCAGAACTTCGTCTCGGCCGCCACCGGCGCGACCGTCGCCGCGGCGCTGGCCCGCGCGTTCGTCGCCAACCGGGGCGAGGGCGTCGGCAACTTCTGGGCCGACCTGATCCGCACCACGCTCTACGTGCTGCTGCCGCTGTCCTTCGTCGTGGCGATCCTGCTGGTCGCCCTGGGCCTGCCCCAGACCCTCATCGCCGGCGTCACCGCCCACACGCTGGAAGGCGCCGAGCAGAAGATCTCGCTCTACGCCGTCGCCTCGCAGGAGGCGATCAAGATGCTGGGCATCAACGGCGGCGGGATCTTCAACGCCAACTCGGCCCACCCGTTCGAGAACCCGACGCCGCTGACCAACCTGATCACGGCCGTCTCGATCAACGTGCTGGGCTGGGCCGCCTTCTTCGCCTTCGGCCGCATGGTGCTGGCCAAGAAGGACGTCCGCGCCCTGGTCATCGCCGCCTTCGTGCTGCTGCTGGCCGGCGCGGCGGGGGTGTACGCCACCGAGACCCAGGCCCCGCCGGCCCAGGTCGCCGCCAAGGTCGACGCGTCGGTCAACATGGAAGGCAAGGAGGTCCGCTTCGGCGCGCCCGCCACCGCCGCCTGGGTCGCGGCCACGACCGGCGCCTCGAACGGCTCGGTCAATGGCATGCACTCCAGCCTGATGCCCCTAGGCGGCGGCATTGCAATGTTCCTGATGCAGTTGGGCGAGATCCTGCCGGGCGGCATCGGCTCGGGCGTCGCGATCATGGTCGTCATGGCCCTGCTGTCGGTGTTCGTCGCCGGCCTGATGGTCGGCCGCACGCCGGAATATCTGGGTAAGAAGGTCGAGGCCCGCGAGATCCAGTTCTCGATCCTGGCCGTCGTCATCATCCCGCTGTCGATGCTGGGCTTCTCGGGCCTGGCCGCCGTGCTGCCCGAGGCGTTGAAGGGCCTGATGCACTCAGGACCGCATGGCCTGTCGGAGATCCTCTACGCCTATGTCTCGGGTACGGCCAACAACGGCTCGGCCTTCGCCGGCCTGACCGCCAACGCCCCCTGGTGGGACGTGACGCTCGGGATCGCCATGGCCCTGGGCCGCTTCCTGCCGATGGTGGCCGTCCTGGCCATCGCCGGGGCCCTGGTCGCCAAGCCCAAGCTGGCCCCCACCGCCGGCACCCTGCCGACCGACGGCGGTCTGTTCATCGGTCTCCTGATCGGGGTGATCCTGATCCTGGGCGGCCTGCAATTCTTCCCCGCGATGGCGCTGGGACCGATCGTCGAGCACTTCCAGGCGCTCGGCGCGGTCGCGGCCCTCCGCTGAGTGGTGATCCCATGAGCTCCATCGATATCCATGCCGGCGAAGGCCGCCGCAAGGCCTCGGCCCTGGCTGGCGGCCTCTCCGGCGCCGTCCTGGCCCGCGCGGCCAAGGACGCCTTCCTCAAGCTCGATCCGCGCAAGCTGACCGGCAATCCGGTGATCTTCGCCACCTGGATCGTGGCCCTGCTGTCCACCGCTTCGGCCGTCGCGGCGCTGGCCGCTCATCAGGCGGCGGGCTTCGCCATCCAGGTCGCCGTCTGGCTGTGGGCCACGGTGCTGTTCGCCAACCTGGCCGAAAGCGTCGCCGAAGGGCGCGGCAAGGCGGCCGCCGACAGCTTGCGCGCCACCCGTGTGACGACCAAGGCCAAGCTGATCATCGACCCGACCACGGGGACCTACATCCCAACCCCGGCCCACAAGCTGGGCATGGGCGAGATCATCTTGGTCGAGGCCGGCGATGTGATCCCGACCGATGGCGAGATCATCGAGGGCATGGCCAGCGTCAACGAGGCGGCCATCACCGGTGAGAGCGCTCCGGTCATCCGTGAGAGCGGCGGCGACCGCTCGGCCGTAACCGGCGGCACCACGGTCGTCTCCGACTGGATCAAGGTGCGCGTGACGGCCGAGGCGGGCTCGACCTTCCTCGACCGGATGATCGCCATGGTCGAGGGCGCGGACCGGCGCAAGACGCCGAACGAGATCGCTCTCGCCGTGCTGCTGGCCGGGCTCACCTTGATTTTCCTGATCGCGGTCGTGACCCTGCTGGGCCTGGGCAAGTTCTCGGGCGTGGCGCTGGACCCGCTGGTGCTGGGCGCGCTGTTCATCACGCTGATCCCGACGACGATCGGCGGCCTGCTCAGCGCCGTGGGCATCGCCGGCATGGACCGCCTGCTGAAGGTCAACGTCCTGGCCACCTCGGGCCGCGCCGTGGAGGCGGCGGGCGACGTCGACACCCTGCTGCTGGACAAGACCGGCACCATCACCTTCGGCAACCGCATGGCCACCGAGGTGATCCCGGCGCCGGGCGTGCGGCCGGAGGCGGCGATGCGCGCGGCCCTGATGGCCTCGCTGGCCGACGAAACGCCGGAAGGGCGCTCGATCGTCGAACTGGCCCGCAACCAGGGCCTGGCGGCTGAGCCCCCGGCCGGCGCCACGGCCATCCCGTTCACCGCCCAGACCCGCCAGTCGGGTCTGGATCACGAGGGTCGCAGCTGGCGCAAGGGCGCGGTGGACGCCGTCTATCGCTCGCTGGCCCTGGACCCCAAGAGTGTCGCGGCCGAGTTGACCGCCGCGATCGACCGCATCGCCCGTTCGGGCGGCACCCCGCTGGCGGTCAGCGAGGACGGCGTCCTGGTCGGCGTCATCCACCTGAAGGACGTGGTCAAGCCCGGCGTCAAGGAGCGCTTCGCCGACCTGCGCCGCATGGGCCTGCGCACGGTGATGATCACCGGCGACAACCCGGTGACCGCCGCCGCGATCGCCTCGGAAGCCGGCGTCGACGACTTCCTGGCCGAGGCTACGCCCGAGGACAAGCTGCGGCTGATCCGCGAGGAGCAGGGCAAGGGGCGTCTGGTGGCCATGTGCGGCGACGGCGCCAACGACGCGCCTGCTCTGGCTCAAGCCGATGTCGGCGTGGCCATGCAGACCGGCGCCCAGGCCGCCCGCGAGGCCGGCAACATGGTCGATCTCGACAGCGACCCGACCAAGGTCATCGAGATCGTCGAGGTCGGCAAACAGATGCTGATCACCCGCGGGGCGCTGACGACCTTCTCGATCGCCAACGACGTGGCCAAGTATTTCGCCATCATCCCGGCGATGTTCGTGGTCTCGCTGCCGGCCCTTGGCGCGTTGAACGTCATGCGCCTGCACAGCCCGCAGAGCGCGATCCTGTCGGCGGTGATCTTCAACGCCCTGGTGATCATCGCCCTGATCCCTCTGGCCTTGAAGGGCGTGAAGTACCGCGCCATCGGGGCTGGCAAGCTCTTGTCGCGCAACCTGACCCTCTACGGGATCGGCGGCTTGGTCGCGCCTTTCGTGGGCATCAAGCTGATCGACCTCGTGGTCTCGGCCCTCGGCCTGGCCTAAACACGAGCCATCGGAGATTCATCCGTCATGCTATCTCACCTTCGTCCCGCCCTGGTCTCCATGGGCCTGTTCACCGCCCTGCTGGGCGTGGCCTATCCGCTGGCCGTGACCGGCGTCGCCCAGGCGGCGTTTCCGGCCCAGGCCGGCGGCAGTCTGATCCGCGACGCCGGCGGCGAGGTCCTCGGCTCGGCCCTGATCGGCCAGGTCTTCGCCAGGCCGGAATATTTCCACGGCCGTCCGTCGGCGGCCGGGAACGGCTACGACGCCGGCGCCTCCAGCGGCTCCAACATGGGGCCGCTGAACGACAAGCTGATCGCGCGCGAGAAGACCGACGCCGCCGCCCTGCGGGCCGAGAACCCCGGCGTGGTCATCCCGGCCGACGCGGTGACCACTTCGGCCTCGGGGCTCGATCCCGACATTTCGCCGGCCAACGCCCGCTTCCAGGCGCCGCGCGTGTCTCGCGAGCGCGGGGTTCCGGTCGGCCAGGTGGCGGCGCTGATCGACGCCCAGGTCCAGCCGCCGCTGCTGGGCTTCATCGGCCAGCCCCGCGTCAACGTGCTGGCCCTCAACCGGGCGCTCGACGCCCGCTTCCCGAAAGGCGGATAGTGCCGGCGGACGACCGCTCTCAAAACGAACCCGGGCGTCCTGACCCCGAGGCGCTCCTGGCCGCCGCCAACAAGGCGGGCCGGGGGCGTCTCAAGGTGTTTCTGGGCATGGCCCCGGGCGTGGGCAAGACCTACGAGATGCTGCGCGCCGCTCGCCGCCGTAAGGCTGAGGGCGTCGACGTGCTGATTGGCGTGGTCGAGACCCACGGCCGGCGCGAGACCGAGAGCCTGCTGCGCGGCATGGACGTCCTGCCGCGCAAGCCGATCGAGCATCGCGACCGCGTCCAGATGGAGTTCGACATCGACGCGGCGCTCGAGCGCAGGCCTCGGATCCTGCTGGTCGACGAGTACGCCCACTCCAACGCCGTGGGCTCGCGCCATCCCAAGCGCTGGCAGGATGTCGAGGAACTGCTGGCCGCCGGCGTCGACGTCTGGACGACCCTGAACGTCCAGCACCTGGAAAGCCTGGTCGACGTCATTCAGCGCATCACGGGCGTGCGCCAGCGGGAGACCGTGCCCGACAGCGCGCTGTCTCGCGCCGACGCCATCGAGCTGGTCGACATCACGCCCGACGAACTGCGCGAACGGATGGCTGCGGGCAAGGTCTATGTCCCCGAGACCGCGCGACTGGCCGCCGACAACTTCTTCAAGGTCGAGAACCTCACGGCCCTGCGCGAACTGGCCCTGCGCCGGGCGGCCCAGACCGTCGACGACCAGCTAGTCGCGGCCATGCGCGAGAAGGGTGTCGAAGGCCCCTGGGCGGCGGGCGAGCGGATCCTGGTCCTGGTCAGCGGCGACGCGATGGCCGGGTCACTGGTTCGCGCCGGCCGCCGGCTGTCCGACATGATGATGGACGCCCCGTGGATCGTCGCCCATGTCGAGCGCACCGATCGACCGGCGGCGGGCGAGGGGAGCGCGGCCCGCCTGCGCGACGCCTACCGCCTGGCCGAACAGCTGGGCGGCGCCACGCTGGCGCTGACGGGCGGCGACATCGTCGCCACGGTCATGGCCTATGCCCGCCGCCACAACGTCACCCAGATCGTCATTGGCAAGACGGTCGAGCGCCGGTGGCGCGAGCTGCTGGGGCGCTCCCTGGCCACCGCTCTGCTTCGCGAGGCGCGCGGCGTGGCGGTGCATGTCGTCACAGAGGCGGCGCCCGAGCGCGAGTCGAAAACCGTCCAGCCGGTCGGTCTCGGTTCCTGGCGAGGCTATGTCGTCGGCGCGCTGTTCGTGCTGGCCGCGACCCTGGGCGCCTGGGGCCTGGACGTCGCCTTCGACCGCGTCGATCTGGGGATGATCTTCCTGGCGGCGGTGCTAGCCGCCGGCGTGCTGCATGGCCTCAAGCCGGCCCTCGCCGCGGCGACCGTGGCGTTCTTCATCTACAACTATCTGTTCTTGGAGCCACGCTACAGTCTGGCGATCGGCGCGCCGACCGACTTCATCACCCTGGTGGTCTTCTGGGCCGTCGCCCTGGCGTCGGGCGGCCTCGCCGGCCGGGTGCGCGATCAGGCCCTGGGCTCGCAGCGGCGGGCCGCGGCCGTCACCACCCTGCTGGCGGCCAGTCGCACCCTGTCGGCCGCCGCGGGTCGCGACGCCGTGGCCAGGGCCGCGGCCGAGCAGGTCTCGGCCGCGGCGGGCGGCCGGTCGATGGTCCTGCTGCCCGAGGGCGACGAGCTGGCCCCGACCGCTGGTTCGCCCACCCTGGAGCCCCTGGACGCCGCCCAGATGGCCGCCGCGCGCTGGGCCTGGGAAAAGGGAGAGGCCGCCGGCTTTGGTACGGGCACCCTGCCGCAGGCCCGCTGGACCTTCTGGCCGCTGGAGGGCGTCCGCTCCCGCACCGGCGTGGCCGGGGTCGAGGCCGGCGTCGCGCCGCCTGGCTCCGATCCGGAGCGGCTGGTGCTGGCGCTCTTGGAACAGGCCGCCGTCGCCCTGGAGCGCTCGCAGCTGGCCGCCGAGGCGCTGGAGACCGAAACCCTGCGCCGCGCCGACCGCTTCCGCTCGGCGCTGATGAACTCGGTCAGCCACGACCTGCGTACGCCGCTCTCGACCGTGCTGGGCGCCTCCACGACGCTGATCGAGTACGGCGACAGGATGAAGGCGGCGGTCCGCGACGACCTGCTGCTCAGCATCCGCGAGGAGGCCGAGCGCCTCAGCCGCTACGTCGCCAATCTGCTGGACATGACCCGGCTGGAGGGTGGCGGACTGAAGCTGCGGAGCGACTGGACCGATGTCCGCGACGTCCTGAACGCCGCCGCCGAGCGGGTGTCGCGTCGGCTAGGCGGCCGCGTGCTGTCGCGGGACTATCCAGGAACCCTGACCATGATCCAGGCGGACGCGAGCCTTCTGGAGCAAGTCATTGTCAATATTCTGGAAAATGCCATCGCCTACAGCGATCCGGGCAGCCGGATCGAGATCGCGGCCTACGAGGATCGCGCCAATATCGTGATCAGCATCGAGGACGAGGGCAGGGGCGTCCCGGTCGCCGAACTGGAGCGGATCTTCGACAAGTTCCGTCGCCTGGAGGAGCCCAGCGATCGTCACCAGGGCGCGGGCCAGGGGGCGGGTCTGGGCCTGGCCATCGCCAAGGGCTTCGTCGACGCCATGGGCGGCCGGATCGCCGCCGCCAGCCCGATCCACGACGGACGCGGCACGCGGATGCTGATCAGCCTGCCCAAGACCATCGCCACGCCGCGTGATCTGCTATGAATCGCCCATGACCGCCAAAGGGCTAGCAAGCCGCCAGCGCATCCTCGTCATCGACGACGAGCCGCAGATCCATCGGTTCCTGGGACCGGCGCTGGACGCCGCCGGCTACGAACCGTTGCGGGCCGACAGCGGCCAGGAAGGCCTGCGCGGCGTCGCGCTGTGGTCGCCGGACGCCGTGGTGCTGGATCTGGGCCTGCCGGACATGGATGGCAAGGAGGTGCTGGAGAAGGCTCGGGCCTTCTATGACGGCCCGATCCTGATCCTGTCGGCCCGCGACCGCGAGATTGAGAAGATCGAGGCGCTGGATCGCGGCGCCAACGACTATGTCGAAAAACCCTTTGGTGTCGGTGAGTTGCTGGCGCGTCTTCGCGCCGCGCTGCGCCAGACCGGACGCGCCCAGACGCCCAGCGGTCCGATCCGGGCGGGCGATGTCGAGATCGACCTGGAGAAGCGCCGCGTCACGCGGGCCGGCGTCGCGGTAAAGCTGTCGCCGCGCGAATACGACGTCCTGACCCGTCTGGCGCTCGGGCACGGCAAGGTCCTTACCCACAAGGACCTGCTGACCGCCGTCTGGGGGCCAGCCCACGCCCAGGACACGCAATATCTGCGCGTCTTCGTCGGCCAGTTGCGCCAGAAGCTGGAGGCGGATCCAGCGACGCCTCAGCTCCTGCAGACCGAGCCGGGTATCGGCTATCGCTTCGTCGGCGACGACGCCTAGCCGCTAGCGGAACTGGAACCAGATCTCGAACTCGGTGTCGGCGCGCAGGCCGGCGGGCGGTTTCGGGAACGGTCCGGCGCGCTGGACCGTGGCGATGGCCAGGCGGTCCAGCATGGGATCGCCGCTGGTGCGCGCGATGCGGATGTCGCACGGCGTCCCGTTCGGCATCAGGTGGAAGGCGATCTGGGCTCCGCCGCGCAGATGGGCGGTCGGCGGACGCCGCGCCATGATCATCCGCCACACCAGGTCCTGGTAGCGCTGCAGGGCGTCGTCGGCCCTCGGTGGCGGTTCGACGACCGCGGCCGTCTGGATCGGCGCCGGCGCGGCCGAGGACGGTGCGGGCGAGGGGCCCTGGACCGGCGCGGCCGCCGGCGTCACGGGCGTGGCCGAGGCGAGCGTGCCGGCCGGGCTGGGCTTGGCCGTCGCCTTGCTGGTCGTCTCCGTCACGGCCGGCTTCTTTCCCGGCTCGACCACCTGACGGACGATCGGCCGGGGCGCCGGTTCGGGGTGAATGAGGTCGACCGGCACCAGGCTGACCACGATGTTGGGCGGGGCCGGCGCCGGCGGCGGGGCCGGCGCCTCGAAGGTCACCAGCGCCAGCTGCGCGGCGACGATGCCGCAGGACGACACGAAGGCGACTCCCTTCTGCAGCAGCGCCTGGCGGCCCCACTGCTGAAAGCCGACGTGTCGCCCGGCCGCGAGGACGGCGATTGGGGTCATGGCCCTAGAACCTCGCGGTCAGCCCGACGTCGACCGAGCGGCCCCGGCCGGGCGTCTGGCGCAGCGAACCGGTCGCGCCATAGTCGCCCAGCGAGACGCCGCCCAGCGGCAGGTCGTAGCTCTGGTTGGCCAGGTTCTCGACCGCCAGGCTCAGGGTCACCGTCTTCCACTGATAGGCGGTGCGGACGTTCAGCAGTTGATAGGCCGCGGTCTTGCGCTCGTTGCGGACGGGATCGACACGATCCTTATCGGCGACCAGCTCCAGCTCGACGGCGCTGGTCCAGGGGCCCTTGGCGTGTTGCAGCGCGATGCGGCCGTTCAGCGGCATCTGGCGATAGAGCGGCGCGCCGTTGGCGCGGTTCTCGCCATGCAGGGCGCTGAGCGTCGCTTCCAGGCGCGCCTTGCCGAACGCCTCGCTGGACCACAGCGGCGCCTGGGCCGAGACGTCGACGCCCCGGAACTCGGCGTCCACATTGACGAATTGCAGCTGAACGAACCCACTGGGCATGCCCATCATGTTGGTCAGGTCGGCGATCTTGCGCGCGTCGATGAAGTCGTCGACCCGCGTGTAGAACGGCTCGATCTTCAGCCGCCAGCCGTCCTCGCCGCCGCGGCTGAACTGTACGGCGCCGCTGAAGGTGTCGGCCTTCTGGGCCTTCAGGGCCAGGTTGCCGACATAGCCGTTGCCGTCGCCGTACCAGCCGATCATCTGGCTGGACATAGCGCCGCGACCCCAGGCGTAGAGCTGGTAAAGGTTCGGCGACTGGGCCTTGCGGGCGTAGCCGGCCTCCAGCGTCACCCCGGCGGTCGGCGCGTAGCGGAGCAGGGCAGTCGCGCCCCAGTTCCCATCGTCGTGCTTATGGTCGGCGGCGTTGAAAGCCGTCGCCGCCATGGCGTCCTTCATGCTCATCATGCCGGTGGAGTAGGGCTGGACGTCGCCGGTGTTCATCGACACCGCGTCGTGGCGCACGCCGACCACGCTGGAGAGCTTGTCGGACCAGTGCGAATCCAGCTCGGCGAACACGCCGAAACGGTCGCGGCGGCCGTCATTGACGTTCAGATAGGTGTTGGGACCCATCATCATGCTGCCGGCCACGGCCGGCCAGCTGTCGTCCAGCGCCTGGTGGTGGAACTCGCCGCCGACCCGCAGGGTCTGACGGGCGTCCAGCATGACGTCGGCCTTGGCCGTCACGCCGCTGGACTTGACCCAGGTGTCCATGGGCATGCCGCCGTCGGCGTCGCCGCCCTTGTCGTCCAGGAAGTTCATCTTGTGGCGGACGTCGCGGTGATAGGCGGTGACGTCCAGCGCGCCCCAGGCGAACGCGCCCTGGTAGCGGCCGGTCAGCGCCCAGGACCGGTTCAGGGTCATGTCCATCCACTGGTTGGGAAAGCCTTCGTACGGCGAGTAGTCGAGGCTGCCCTTGATCGTGAACAGGCCCACGCCGGTGCGCCGACCGACCGTCAGCGCGTGGCTGGTCTTGGCGTATTCGGTCGAGCGCGCGGCGCCATCGCCGTCGCCGCCGCGATAGTTGCGGGCCTTGGCGCCCGAGCCGGCGTAGCCGACGCTCCAGCGGTCGTTGGCCACGGTCGCCTGCAGCGCGCCGCCCACGGCGTCGTCGTTGCTCCGGTAGAAGGCCGAGGTCTCGCCGGTGAACAGCATCTGGCCCGGCTGGGCGAACTTGGGATCGGCCGACCGCGCGGCGATGACGCCGCCGATATTGTCGCCCCCGAAGCTGACCGGCGACACGCCCTTGATGACCAGGACGGCGTCCAGGGTCTGCGGATCGACATAGGACAGCGGCGGGTTCATGAAATTGGGGCAGGCCATGTCGACCGGCGCGCCGTCGATGGTGACGATCACCTTGTCTTCGCCCAGGCCCCGGATCGACGGCAGGCTGGAGAAGCCGCCGGCGCCCTGGGCCGCGACGCCAGGCGTGGCGCGCAGGATCTCGGTGAGGTCGCTGGACGAGGCCTTCTTGTGGCCGGCCGCGACGTGATCGACGACATGGGCCGACAGTCCGGCCGGGCCGACGTCCGAGGCGGCGGACGTGGTCTCGACCTCGACATCGCGCAGTTGCAGCGTGGCCTGGGCCGCGGCGGGCGTCGCCGCCAGGGCGACGGCGATGGCCAGCCAGGAGGTCGTGGAGCGGTTGAAGACGGTGCGGATCATGGAGTGGGCATCCAGTCGCCGGGACTTGTGTCCGTCGGCGACTTTTTCTGTTTCAATTTCAAAGAGTTCCCGGAGCGGCTTGACGTGTCCGGCGTGGCGGCTGGTCAGGCCTGGCGCGACGCGATCGGCGCGCCGGGCCTCAGCAAGCGGCGCAGCAGACGAAGCGTCAGCTGCTCGGCGACGGACCAGGAAGTTTCGACCGCGCGGATCATCGCGTATCTCCAAGGCTGAATGAGCCTGGAGCTCACACTAGAGTTCGCCGCGCCGCGTTCTTTGCTCGGGAGCAACCCGGGAACCGTAAGACCGGCGGTCCAGGGAATTGGGCATCTAGTATTTCTGATAATATATCTTAGACGTTATTTGTATCAGCGGCGCCCTGTCAGCTGTCACTTGTCACTGACTCCTATTCCTGCGTATCGCAGCTGGGCCGTTACGAGTTGCCACGACGTTCCGCGTTTTCGCGGATTTCTGACTCCAACCCTGCGACTGGCTGATCGCAATTGCTGCGACTGACGAAGTGCGCCCAAACCGTCGGTCGCCGCTGCGTCCGGGCGTCCAGAACTCGGTAGACAAACCCGCCGACCGCTCCGACCGCAGCGGCGTACGTCCAGCGCCGACGCAGATCCGTTGGCCGGGCCCGTGATCGCTCGCTCAGCTGCAGAACCATTGTTCTCGGCAGCTCTGTCGTCAGCAGAAACAAAGGATCACGCATTGCGTGCGAAAACACGCTTTGCCAGCCAACGACCTTGCTGTGACGATATCGGCTCAGGGCCTGGCTTGCACCCGCGCGGCGAGTTTCGCCCGCGCCTCCGTGACGGTGGCGGGGGGCGTCCGCTGGAACGCCCGCGTCTTGAAAACGTGCGACGCCCCCTGCTAGCTGGCGAACATGGCCTTGCGGATGATGGCGTGGACCCCCCAGTTCCCGTTCGCCACTTGGGTGACACCAAAGTCAACGCCCACGGAAAGCAACGAGATCGCCTCGTCTTCGCTGAGGTTCCGGGTCGTCATCAGGAAGCGCCGCGCTTTCCGGAAGGCGTCGCGCATCGCAAGGTCAATTGAGGACTTCTTGTAGACCTCGCTTTGCGCCGACGGCCCCATCTCTTTCAGGTACTCGGGATGGCTGAAGCCGAAGATCACCCATTCATCCTTGGTTTCGAGCAACGGATAGTCGAGATCCCGCAGCGGCTCGCGCGCGGTGCTGGCGGGGTGGAGAACGACTTGGATTAGCGCCGTCATCGAGCATTCGATCGCCGTGCCGCACAGTTCGGAATCGCCTTGGGAGGCATGCGGATCGCCCAATGAGAGCAGGCCGCCCGGCACGCCGACGGGCAGGAAAAGGCTGGCGCCGGCCCCCAGGCGCCAGTTGTCGATATTGCCGCCAAAGTTGGACGGCGGGACGGAATCGACCGGGTCGGCATGGTTTGGCGCCATGGCCACCACGCCGAAGTGCGGCCGCACGGGCACCTCGATGTCGCGCAGCACGTCGAAGTTCCGCACGACGGTGTCGAGATTCACGGGCACGCCGGGATAGTCGATCCGATCGTGCGTCACGCCGAAAGGATCGGTCTGCGGCGTCCAGCGATAGTTGTAGACGGCGTGCGCGCACGCCCGGCCGTGTTGGTGCTCCACCTCGTAGATGGTCACCACCTCGCGCGGCTTGGGCTCGGTGAGCAGGTCGGTGTAGTGAAAGCCCCAATAGGCGGCGGCGTTGCTGCCGAACGCGCGGCCCCGGAAGCGGCTATTCTGGCTGGGGCGCGGCGTGATCTCGAGGATCTTGACCTCGACCACGTCGCCGGGCCTGGCGCCGGCGATCGCGATCGGTCCGGTGCAGATGTGCACCCCGAACCCCTCCCCCGCCCCGCGCCCCAACGCCGAGCCGTCGATGGGCCCCGCGCCCCGCCGATCGACCGCCTTGCCCTCCGCCGTCCAGCGAAAGACGCTTTCGGCGCCAGGATCGCCTTCGATCATTCGCTCGTAGTCGTCATAGGCGTGGTGGGTCAGCGTCTCGACCGTGACGTAGTCGCCGGACTCGACCTCGATCACGGGTTTCAGGGCGCGGCTGAAATAGCCCCAATGGACGGTTTCGGGAGACGCCTTCAGAAGATGATGGCGAGGGCCGCGCTCGACCGGCGGCTGGCGTATGTCCTCGGACGGCGCGCCGTCCGCGACCTCGCCGTCCTCGTCCTCGACGGGCGCCAAACCTGGCGGGACACGCTTGGGTTTGCGGATCGAGGTGGGCAGCCCGCGAAGCAGGACCCGTCCGTTTTCGTCGTTGGCCGCCGGCGCCTTGCGATATTCGCGCGGGCTGACGCCATACTGCTCTCGGAAGGCGCGGCTGAAGGAGGCGGAGTCGTTGAACCCCCACTGGAAGAGGATCTCGGAGATCGACTTCTGCGCATGCAGCGGGCTTCCCAGATCCAGCCGGCAGCGCTCCAACCGTCGCGCCTTGAGGAAATGGCCGAAGCTCTCGTCAATGGAGGCGAACAGCTTCTGCAGGTAGCGCGACGATATGCCGTGCTCCTTGGCGACCTGCTGCAGGTTCAACTCGGGATCGCTGAGGCGCATTTCGATGGTCTGGAAGACGCGGTCCAGTAGCGAGGCTCGCCCGCCGGCCGAACCGCCCCTGTCCTTGTCGGGGGCGGAGTCGAGCAGCAGAGCGGCGATGAACTCGGGCAAGGCGGCCTCAACGGGCCGCATGTGATCGGCCTCCACCTCATTGAGGGTTTCAGCGACCGAGCTCAGCAAGCCCGAAAGCATGCCCCCCAGGCCGGATGCGCCATCCAGGCAGTTGATCGCGGCGGGCGCAGGCGTTCGGGATTTCAGCGTCGGCAAGGCCTGCGGAACACGGGTGATCAGCAGCCGGCCATCGCCGCGCAAATCCAGGCGCGCGCCGACCAGGTCGCTTCCGCACACGATGGCGCCCTCGGCGAGGATCCGCGCGGTCCGACCGCTGGTCACGGTCAGTTCGCCGTCAAGCAGTAGGACCAGCCAGATGCAGGACGCGCTCTGGCTGAAGTCGACGGCCAGCGACTGCCGCGTACCGGCGATACGGATGAACTGCATTCCCAGAGCCGTGCGGAACGTGACCAGCTCGCCGTAAATCTCAGCCTGGTTGTCCAGCAACTCGATCGACAGTCGCTGCAATGCAAAGCGCCAAGCTTCCTGGCGCTGCTCCTTGGGAAAGGCGTTAGTTGTAAAGCGCACCGTTGATCTCGAAGCAGACTTCCTTCCGGTGACGGAACTGTCCGCCAGCCGAACCTGGATCGAATTGTCCCTTCAAATTCGGGCGGCGCGACGCGGGGGCGACTACAAATCCGGGTCGCGGGGCAATTGCCAAGTATTCGTGCGGAGAGGTCTTCGCCGACGCCGTTTCGAGGCAGAAGCTCAGATCGGTTTGCGCCATGGCGCCCCGCGCGCTTGCACCAGCGCGCACGCCTTGCGCCCCGAGCGTCGATCCTGACACGAAAACCCGGCCTGCCCCGCATCTCGCGATCCCGGCTCAAGCGGCGCCCCCGGGTGGCGCAGCGCAAGAAATGGGACGCTGGACGTCAAGATGGATCGCACGCCCAGCCCCAGTGTGGCCGAGCTAGAGCTCGTTCGTCGGCGCAGGCCAGACGGGTTCAGCCTGGACCACAGAGGGCATGCTGATGCGTTTGCAATATTGTGGAATGGCGACCACCAGGGTGGCGCTGCTGTTGTCGGTTTCGATGACCGTGCTCGCATCCATGGCGACGCCGGCCCTCGCGGTGGAACCGACCGTCGACCAACAGGCCGGCCAGTTGGAAGAGGTGGTGGTGACGGCCGAAAGGCGCCCCGTCGACCTCCAGAAAAGCGCCTTGTCGGTGTCGGCGGTGACGGCCGAGACCCTGACCCAGGGCAACATCACCGACATCACCGGCCTCAACGGCCTGGTGCCCGGACTGGTCGTCGCCCGCAGCGGCGGCGGCGAACGGGTGATCTCGATCCGCGGCATCGGTTCGGAAACCCCGGAGAACACCAACACCCAGCCGGGCGTGTCCTATCACGTCGATGGCGTCTACATCTTCAACTCGATCGCCGCCAACGCCGCTTTCATCGACGTGGCCCAGGTCGAGGTGCTGCGCGGCCCGCAGGGCACGATGTTCGGCCAGGGCTCGACCGGCGGCACCATCAACGTGGTCAGCAACAAGCCCGTGCTCGGTGAATATGCCGGGACCGTCAATCTGGGCGGCGGCAATCACGGGCTGTTCAAGGGCGACGCGGCGCTCAACGTCTTCCTGGGCGACAAGTTCGCGATCCGCGGCGTGGTCCAGCGCTACGAGCATGACGGCTACGCCAAGGCGACCGGGGTGGCCGGACAGCCGGACTATCCGCTGGATGAGGCCGATGAGACCGGCTGGAAGCTGTCGGCCCTCTGGGCGCCCACAGACGACCTCTCGGTGACCCTCAGCACGATCCAGTATAGAAGCGACACCAACGGACCGGCCCAGAAGAACATCCTGGACCCCAACCCTGACCCCCGCGAACTGACCCAGGACTATCCAGGCCACTCGCTGGTGGACACCAAGCTGTATTCGGCGGTCGTCAAATACAGTCTGCCCTGGGCGACCCTGACCTCAATCAGCAGCTACCAGAAGCTGCTCAGCGCGCAGGCGTGGGACGCCGACGCCCTGACGGCCGACCTGTTCTACGCGGAGACCTACAGCCCGCTGACTTTCGGCGGCTATCGCTACGACCACGTTCCCCTGTGGCGTAGCCGGGGTAAGTCCTACACCCAGGAGGTCAACCTCACCTCCAAGACCGACGGACCGTTCCAGTGGATCGCCGGCGCGGTCTATCTGAAGTCGACCAACTCGCAGTACATCGTCGAGTACAACGCCGACGACGACAACCTCGTCACACCGCCTCTTCCCGAGGACACGCCCTGGAACGACCCGCGCGTAGCGGCCCTTTCCTACGCCGAGCTGTCGGCGATCACGCGCAAGTCGTGGGCGGCCTATTTCCAGGGAACCTACCAGATTTCCGACAAGCTCAGCGTCATCGCGGGCCTGCGCTACAACGACGACAAGTACAGCGGCGAGGCCGCGAGCAACGGATCGGCCACGTCCGGCGCCTATCTCCAGCCTCAGCCGACCGAAGGCCTGGGCACGCAGGAGACTACCGGTAAGCTTGCGCTGAACTACCAGTACACTCCGTCCAACATGCTCTACGCCAGCTATACGCGCGGCTACAAGCCGGGCGGGATCAACAGCTCGGCCGCGTCCGGCAATTCCTATTCGATCAAGCCGACCTTCAAGCCAGAAGTCGTCGACTCCCTGGAGGTCGGTTCGAAGAACCGCTTCATGAACAATAGGCTGCAGTTGAACCTCTCGGCCTTCGTCTACGACTACAAGGACATGCAGTTCCTGGAGGAAGACCCGATCCTCTACGGCGAGGGAGCCAGCAACGCGCCCAGCGCCCGGATCTATGGCCTGGAGGCCGAGACGTCGTGGCTGGCCTCCCGGCACTGGCGCATCGAGGGCTCGGTCTCGCTGCTGAAGGGTGAGTTCGACAAGGATTACTACGCGCTTGACCAGGCCAAGGCCGAGGCGGCGCAGAACGCGGCCGGCTATCCAGGCTACCTGTTCTGGACCAACTTCTTCCCCGCCGTCCTGGCGCGCGACGCCGTCCGTCAGAACATCAACGGCAACGACGTGCCCAAGCTGCCCGACGTGCAGGGCTCGCTCAGCGCCACCTACACCAATCACCTGGGGCCGGGCTTCCTCACGGCCAAGGCCGAGTACACCTATCGTGGTCAATACCAGTACCGGCTGTTCAACGAAGGCGCGATCGACACCGTACCGTCCTACGACGTCGTCAACCTGTTCTTCAAATACGAGCCGGACGACAGCAAGGTCGCCTTGTCGCTGTCGGTGACCAACCTGTTCGACACCGCCGGCCTGAACTCGCGGTTCAGCGACCCCTATGGCAGCGCCCAGGTGACCGACACCTTCATCCCGCCGAGGCAGTGGATCGCCTCGGTCGGCTACAAGTTCTGACCGGTCGGCCTGGCGGGAGCGGCCTTCGCCGATCGAAGAGGCGCGGGGTCGCCGCCCTGCCGCCTGATCAACTGCATCGCCGATCGTCAAGTCTTGAGGCGCGAAGCGTCAAGCCTGGGCGCCGGGACCGGCGCACCCTGGGAACACTGGAAAAGGCGCGTCTTGTCGCGTCCGGCGTCGTTTCATGGCCCCAGGGCGGCCAGGCGCAGGCGTCGGACCAGACCCCTGGCGGCGATGGCGAGGAGTTGAGGCATGTCGCGCAGCATCTTGATCATGGTCGTGGTGTCGCTGGGGTTCTTCTTCGTCACGGCGACCACCTTCACCTCTCTGGGCTACGTGCTCTATTCCATGGTGGCCGAGCTGGGCTGGTCGCAGGCCGCCGCGGGCATGAGCTTCTCGATCCTGGGCTTAGCCTGTGGGCTCAGCAGCCCCCTGCCCCCGATGCTGATGAAATGGGTCGGCACCCGCCTGACGATGTTTCTCGGCGGACTGGCCCTGGCGGTCGGCTTCCTCCTGGCGGCCAGGGTTCACGGCATTGGCGTGTTCTTCGCCGCCACGGCGCTGATGGGCGTGGGGTTCTCGTTGGTCGCGCCCTCGCCGGCGGTCTACCTGCTGGCGAGCTGGTTTCCGAAGACCTCATCGCGCATGATCGGCTTCTATTTCATGGCGGGCGCCTTCGGCGGCGTGGTCGGGCCGCTGGTGGTCGGCGCCATCGTCTCGACGACAGGTAGTTGGCGGACGCACTGGATGGTGATGTCCGTCACCGCCCTGGCGGTTGGATTGGTCAGCCTGGCGGCGGTGAAGGACGCCGTCCCCGTCACTGACGTCTCCGACGTCAAGAACGCTGGTCTAACGGAGAAGACCGCCGACGCGCTGGCGAAGCCCGTGTCATGGACGGTGCGCCAGGCGCTGACGAGCCGGTCGTTCATCCTGCTGGCCCTGGCGATGATGATTGTCCAGACCGTCGTGACCACCATGCACTCGTCGCTGGTGGCCCACGTCGCCAGCTTCGGCCATGGTCCCGCGTCCGGCGCCTTCGCCATGAGCCTGCTGGCCCTGACGGGCACGCTGACCAAGGGCGTGACCGGCGCTCTGAGCGAGAAGGTCAACCCCAAGCTCCTGCTGGTCTGGGGCCTGGCCCTCCAGGGCGCGGCCATGCTGCTGCTTTGTGTCGCCGGTACGCCGGCCCTGGCCTATGTGTCCGCCCTGCTGTTCGGCGTCGGCTGGGGCCTGTCCTGGCTCAGCGCCCACGTGCTGCTGCTGCGCTACTTTGGCAGCGCCATCGCCGGTGAGATGGTGGCGATGGCCACCATGGCCACGACCTTCGCCGTCGTTGGCCCGCTGGTGGCCGGTTGGAGCGCCGACACGACCGGCAGCTTCGTTCCGGTATTCCTGATCCTCGCTGGCCTTCTGGCCCTGACGGTGATCATCACCGGTCTCCTTTTGCGGCCGCCGACGCGCCTCGCGATCACCTTGAACACGACGAGCAGCAGCGCCGAACGCGAGCCCATTGACGCACCGTCGCTGAGCGCCGCCGAATGACGGCGCTCGATACGGTCGCTACGCCGTATGCCCGTAAGCCCTAATGAAGGTGTCGGCCGCTGCCTCGGCCGCAGCGGTCAGGACGTCGTCGTCGACGCTGCTCGCCGATCCCTCCAAGAGGCGCTGGACCGGTCCGGCCTCGCACAGGGCGTGCAACTGGTCGACGGCCGTCCAGGGGTCGGCGCGACGCATGCGCCCTTCGTCCATGGCCCGGGCGAAGTCATAGGCCATCCGGGTCCAGCCGCGTTTGGGGCCGTTTTCGTAGAAGAGACGGCCAAGGTCCGACTTGGCGCCCTCGGCATAGACGATCCGGCGAAAGGCGATGACCTCGTCACCCGTGATGAAGCGCACGAAGGCCAGGGCGAAGCGACGCACGGCTTCGGCTAGGTTCTCACCGCCGTGGAAGGTGTCGAACATCGGCTCGACCTGCGCGGCCCCCTTCTCCAGCATCACCGCGACGAACAGGTCCTCCTTCGAGGCGAAGTAGCTGTAGAGCGTCTGTTTGGAGCCGCCCACGCGCGCGGACACCTCGGCCATGCTGGCCGCGACATAGCCGCGCTCGAGGAACACGCCCTTGGCGGCCTCCAGGATGGCCAGCCGCTTCTCTTCGCTCTTCACCCGCATCGGCCCGGGGCCTCCAAACTCATTTCTGGACCGACGTGTACACTTTTCACTTGACGGCGT
The DNA here is from genome assembly GCF_019931575.1 of Caulobacter segnis. Classification (NCBI taxonomy): domain Bacteria; kingdom Pseudomonadati; phylum Pseudomonadota; class Alphaproteobacteria; order Caulobacterales; family Caulobacteraceae; genus Caulobacter; species Caulobacter segnis. Next base: position 2,404,763 of record NZ_CP082923.1, read on the forward strand.
CATGTCGAAATATAATTAGACCGAACAGTACGGTTTAGAAATGAGAAGCCGATGCCCTCCCCCAACGCTCTTCGCGCCGTGATCGCCAGCGCGCTGCTGACCAGCGGCCTCGGCGCCTGCGCCGCCCTGCCCGCGACCCCGCCCGCCAAGACGCTGAACGCCCCGTCCGCCTACGCCTCGGCGACCAGCCTCCAGGCGCCCGCCGTCAACTGGCCGACGGACCAGTGGTGGACCGCCTACGGTGATGCGCAATTGAACAGCCTGATGGACGAGGCGCTGTCCGGCTCGCCCGACCTGGCCAAGGCCCAGGCGCGCCTGGCCAAGGCCCAAGCCGCCACAGCCCAAGCCCGGGCGGCGACGCTTCCTAGTGTTGAGGCCAACGGGTCCTACGCCTCGGTCAAGCAGAGTTACAACAATGGGATTCCCGCCGCCTTCACCCCCAAGGGCTACAATGACAGCGGCCGCGCCACGCTGGACTTCGCCTGGGAACTGGACTTCTTCGGCAAGAACCGCGCGGCCCTGGCGGCGGCGACCTCGGACGCCGAAGCCGCCAAGGCCGACGCCGCCGAGGCGCGTCTGGTCCTCTCGACCAACATCGCCGCCGCGTATGCCGACCTGGCCCAGCTGTTCGCCGACCGCGACGCCAGCCAGGATGCCGCGCGTATCCGCGAGCAGTCCGCCAGCCTGACCGCCGACCGCGTGGCCAACGGCCTGGAGAACCAGGGCGCGGCCGAGCAGGCCAAGGCGCGTCTGGCCTCGGCCCGCGCCGATCTGGCGGCCTTGGACGAGCAGATCGGTCTGACCCGCAATCGCCTGGCCGCCCTGCTGGGCGAGGGACCCGACCGAGGCCTGGCCATCACCCGCCCCGCCTCCGCCACGATCAAGGCGTTCGGCCTGCCGGCCAATCTCAGCGCCGACCTGATCGGCCGCCGCCCCGACGTCGTCGCCGCGCGCCTGCGCGCCGAGGTCGCCAGCCAGCGCATCAAGCAGGCAAAGGCCCAGTTCTATCCGGACGTGAACCTGTCGGCCTATTTCGGCCAGCAGGCGCTGGGGCTGGACCTCTTGACCAACGCCGGCTCGCGCATCGGCTCCATCGGCCCTGCCGTCCGCCTGCCGATCTTCGAGGGCGGACGCCTGCGCGCCAACTATCGCGGCGCGGCGGCCGACTACGACGCCGCCGTGGCCAGCTACAACGGAACCCTGGCCCAGGCCCTGCAGGACGTGGCCGACGCGGCCGTCAGCGCCCGCGCCCTGGACGTGCGCCTGACCCAGAGCCGCGCCGCCCTCGACGCCTCGACCGCCGCCCACGCGATCGCCGTCCAGCGCTATCGCGGCGCCCTGTCGACCTATCTCGACGTCCTCACGGCCGAGGACGCGATGATCGCCAACCAGCGGTCGGTCGCCGATCTCGAAACCCGCGCCTTCACCCTCGACGTTGCGCTCGTGCGCGCCCTCGGCGGCGGCTACCGCGCCGCCTGATCCCCTATTCCCGGAGCCCTCCCATGTTCGACACCGAGTCCGCCGGCGAAAGCCAAGCCCCCGCCGCCGTCGACGCCCCCAAGGCCGACACCCCCAGGCGCAAGCAGCTGTTCGCCGGCCTGGCGGGCGCAGTGCTGGTCGCAGGCCTCGGCTACGGCGCCTGGTACGCCCTCTTCGGATCGCACCATGTCGAGACCGACAACGCCTATGTCGCCGCCGACGCCGCCCAGGTCACGCCGCTGGTCGGCGGTCCGGTGCGCAGCGTTCAGGTGCGCGACACCCAGACCGTCCAGCGCGGCCAGGTGCTGGTGACCCTGGACGACAGCGACGCCCGCATCACGCTGGCCTCGGCTGAAGCCGACCTGGCCAAGGCCCAGCGCCGGGTGCGCGGCTATCTCGCCACCGACGAGAGCCTGACGGCCCAGATCACCGCCCGCGAGGCCGCCCAGGCCAGCGCCGCCGCCACACTGGCCTCGGCCCAGGCCGACCTGGAGCGAGCCCGCATCGACCTGGACCGCCGCAAGGCCCTGGCCGTCAATGGCGCGGTGTCGGGCGACGAGCTGACCCGCGCCCAGAACGCCTTCGCCAACGCCCAGGCCGCCGCGACCTCGGCCAAGGCCGCCCAGGTCCAGGCCCAGGCCAACCGCGCCGCGGCTGTCGGCTCGCTGAGCGCCAACACCGTCCTGACCGACGGGACCACCGTCGAGACCAACCCCGAGGTCGCCGCCGCCCGGGCCCGCGTCGAGCAAGCCCGGCTAGACCTCGCCCGCACGGTCATCCGCGCGCCGATCGACGGCGTCGTCACGCGCCGCAATGTCCAGATCGGCCAGCGCGTCGCCCCCGGCGCGACGCTGATGCAGGTGGTCCCGATCCAGCAGGCCTATGTCGACGCCAACTTCAAGGAAGGCCAGTTGCGCAAGGTGGCGATCGGCCAACCGGTCGCGCTCAAGGCCGACCTCTACGGCGGCTCGGTGACCTATCACGGCAAGGTCGTGGGCCTGTCGGGCGGCACCGGCTCGGCCTTCGCCCTGATCCCGGCCCAGAACGCCACCGGGAACTGGATCAAGGTTGTCCAGCGTCTGCCGGTCCGCATCGCCCTCGACCCGGCCGAGCTGAAGGCCAACCCGCTGCGCGTCGGCCTGTCGATGACCGCCGTCATCGACACGCGCCGCTGATCCCAAGCGCCAAGGATCGCCGTCATGGCCCAGGCCTTACCCGCCGCCGCGCCCGCCCCGTCCCAGGCCCTGTCGGGTCCGGCGATGATCTTCGCCGGCCTCGTCCTGGCCGCCGCAAACTTCCTGGTGGTGCTTGACACCACCATCGCCAACGTCTCGGTGTCGAACATTGCCGGCGCGCTGGGCGTTTCGCCCAGCCAGGGCACCTGGGTCATCACCTCCTACGCCGTCGCCGAGGCGGTCGTGGTGCCGCTGACCGGCTGGCTGTCGGCCCGGTTCGGAGCGGTGAAGGTGTTCGTCGCCGGCATGATCGGCTTCGGCTTCTTCTCGTTCCTGTGCGGCCTGGCGCCGTCGCTGAGCCTGCTGGTTCTGTTCCGGGTGCTGCAAGGCGCCTGCGGCGGTCCGCTGATGCCGCTGTCTCAGACCCTGCTGCTGAAGGTCTTCCCGCCCAAGTACGCACCAGCGGCGACAGGCCTTTGGGCCATGACCACCCTGGTCGCGCCCATCCTTGGGCCGATCCTGGGCGGAACCCTGTGCGACAATGCCGGCTGGGCCTTCATCTTCTGGATCAATGTGCCGGTCGCGGCGATCTGCGCCTGGTTCGCGTGGAGGCTGCTGCGCCGTCACGAAACGCCGCTGACCCACGCGAAAGTCGACCTGGTGGGCCTTGGCCTGCTGATCGTCTGGGTCGGCGCGCTGCAGATCATGGTCGATCTGGGCAAGGAGCACGAATGGTTCGCCTCGCCGCTGATCGTCAGCCTTGGGATCGTCGCGCTCCTGGGCTTCCTGGCCTTTCTGGTCTGGGAGCTGACCGACGCCAATCCGATCGTCGACCTGCGCGTCTTCCGCCATCGCGGCTTCAGCGCCAGCGTGATCACGCTCAGCGTCGCCTTCGGAGCCTTCTTCGGCATCAACGTCCTGACCCCGCTGTGGCTGCAGCAGAACATGGGCTACACGGCCACCGACGCGGGCTATGTCACCGCCCTGCTGGGTGTGACGGCGGTCATGATGGCCCCGTTCGCGGCCGGCATGTCGGCCAAGGTCGATCCGCGCCGCCTGGTGTTCATCGGCCTGGTCTGGATGGGTCTGATCACCCTGATGCGCAGCCAAGCCAACTCGCAGATGGGCTTCTTCGACATCGGCCACTGGCTGCTGCTGCAGGGCTTCGGCATGCCGCTGTTCTTCGTGCCGCTGACGGGCCTGGCCCTGGCCTGCGTCGACGAGAAGGAGACCGCCAGCGCCGCTGGCCTGATGAACTTCTGCCGCACCCTGTCGGGCGCCATCGCCACCTCGATCGTCAGCACGGTCTGGACCGACAACGCCAGCCGCAACCACAACACCCTGTCGGGAGCGCTGAACGATCCGCAGGGCGTGATGGACCAAATGAACCTGACCGGCATGACCAACGAGCAGGCCCTAGGGACCGTCGACCAGCTGGTCCAGGGTCAGAGCGTCATGCTGGCGACCAACCAGGTCTTCCTGGCGATGGCGGTGCTGTTTGTCGCCGCGGCCCTGATCATCTGGCTGGCGCCGAAGCCGACCCGCGCCATCGACACCTCGGCGGCGCACTGACGCGTCCACCTCGCCCCCACGCCTGGCCGCCGCCCGGTCCGGCGGCCCACGTGGGGGGCGCCCTTTCCGTCGTTTCCAAGGATTTTGCACGTGAGCGCCAGGATCCCGACATTCGAGACGCCGTACGATCGCCTTGTCGAAGCGGCGACCGCCCTCTTCTATGAACACGGCTTTCGCGCCGTCGCGGTCAACGACATCGTCGCTCGCAGCGGCGTCACCAAATCCACGCTCTATCGCTATTTCGAGTCCAAGGACGATCTGGCCGCGGCCTGCCTCAGCAAGCTGGCGCTCGACGACCTGGAAGAACTCGTGGCCATCGCCAAGCGGCTCTCGGCCGCCCCCATGGCGCAGTTTGGCGCGATCGTGGCGGCGGCCGCCGCCAAGATGGGACATCCAGCTTATCGGGGCTGGCTGCTGTCGAACCTCGAGGTCGAGATCCACGACGACCACCACGTCATCAGCAGGGTCTGCAAACTTTATAGGACGCGGCTGCGAAGCCATCTGCGGGAAGCGGCCGAACAGGCGGGCGTCGCCACGCCCGATCTGCTGGTTGGCGGCCTGCTGCTGCTTCTCGAGGGGGCTGGCGTGAGCTTCCGCAGCCTAGGCCACGAAGAGGCGGCGGCTAGCATGATCCGGGGCTGGGAGATCCTTTTGCGCGAGCACGGGGTTCATCATCCCGTCGAGCAGGAGACCCCTTCTATGCGCGTGGCCAGGCCCAAACCTCCGCCTTGCGCAGGATGGAGATCGGCCGCGCCCTGAAATCATCTTCTCTGGTTGGGTGCGCTGGGCTCGGGGGCGCCAGTTCGTGGCCGGTGAAGGTCTTGGCCCTCTGGGCCAGGACCGGCGTGGCGGCGACGATCAGGGGCGCGGCGATGATCAGCTTCTTCATGGGACGACTTCTCCTGCAATGGAGATCGATGGATCCCGACTGACGCTTACGATGCGCCGGCCCGCATTCGCCCACGATGGCCGCGACATTACCGATCCCCAATCGCCGTCCGACGAGGCCAGACCGCCGGCGTCGTCAGGCCGGCTGCTCGTCCCGTCCGCCTTCGAACCCGTGTCGCGGTTTCGGCGGCGGACCAAGCTGCGACATGACGCGGAGATAGGCTTCGGAGGCGTCCTCGAGCGTGAAGCGTCGAGCTTGCGCGAGGCTCAGGGTTTCGTCCTGGGAAGACGGCCGGACCCTTGCGATCGCCTCGGCCAGCGCCTCTTCGTCGCCCACCGGGACGAGCTGGCCCATGGCGCCGTCGCCAAGCAGGGTTCCCATGCTGCGGCTGCAATCGGTGGCGACGATCGGGAGGCCAGCGGCCAGCGCTTCGAGAACGACGGCGGGTACGCCTTCGTAGTTCGAGGAGAGAAGCAGGACGTCGAACGACGGCAGGAGGCTCGCCGGTTCCGGCGCATAGCCCCGGAACATCACCTGCTCCTCAAGTCCGAGCGCCCGCGCAAGGCGTTCGAGCTTGGCGCGTTCCGGCCCGTCGCCGATCACCGTCAGCGTATCGCCTTCCCGGGCCCCGCGTCCGAAAGCGCCAAGCATCAGGGCGATGTTCTTTTGCGGCGTGAGTCGGCCCACGCATACGAAACGTCGGCTGGCGCTTTCGCGCCGCGCGAGGCTTCGGTCCGCTCGCAGGCTTTCGATCAGCGGCCTGGACAAGGCGGGATCGGGAATGATCGTGATCCGGTCGGCCGATACGCCGAGGCTTTCACGGATCTCGTCGCTCATCGGCGTCTCCATGCCGATGAAATGATCGAGACAGCGTCCCTGGACCTTGAGCCACAGGCGGTAGAAGAAGCGAAACCACCGTGGCTGGTCCTGGCGATCGAGGTCGTTGCTGACCTTCAGTAGAACGGGCGGACAGTCGCGGCCGAGCAGGCCTTTGAGGGCCACCGCCACGATGGCGTAGGTGTTGCCCGCGCAGAACAAGACGTCGGGACGGAGTCTTCGCACCACCCTGGGAAGCGTCCAGATCATCCAGAGCGTTTCAATCTTCGCCATGCGCGGGTCGGCGTTGGGCGGCGAGACGAAATCGAGGTCCGCGCCGACATCGTCGCGCATGTCGCCATTGGAGCGGCCCATGAACAGGGGCGCGTCGACGTTCAGGGCGCGCCATTGTCGCACCAGGCGCAACGCGATCCGTTCGACGCCCCCGGGCTCGAAACTATGCAGGAAGGTCAGGACACGCAGGGGGCGCCTCCGGGGCCGGGAGGTCGAGCCTCGTCCAAGGCGACGCTAGCACGCGACCCAAGCAGGATCGTCACCGTGATCATGAAGATTTTTCGCTTGCGCCATCTTCGCAGCGGTGCGCTCTCACGCCAATCACCGCCAGACCGACTGGCCTAGATCCAGCGATCGTCGCGGGGCGTGCGCCCGCGCCTGCGCGGCTTCGGCGATGAAGCCGGGCAACCGCTGGTAGATCGCCGCGCCCGTACGGTCGAAGGCCTTTTGGCCGAAACGCTCGAGCACCCGCGTTCGCGCCGCCGCGCCCATCCCCGCCAGACGCTCGGGCCGCGACAGCAGGCGTCCCAGCGCCTCGGCCAGCGCCCAGGGATCGCCAGGCGGTGCGGTCAGGCCCGTCACGCCGTTCTCGATGCTGTAGGGCAGTTCGCCGACCTCCGAGGCGATGACCGGGAGCCCCGCCTGCATGGCCTCGTGGGCGGCGATACAAAGCCCTTCGGACCGCGACGGCTGCAGATAGAGATGCAGGCCGGCCAGGAACTCGCGGGGGCGATCGCTGTATCCCGCCAGTTCGATCGTGCTCAAGCCGTGGCGGGCGATGCGGTCTTCCAGCGCCGCGCGGGCCGCGCCCTCCCCCGCGATCCGCAAACGGACAGGGGTGGGAAACCGACACCCCTGGGCCTGAAGCCGCGCCAAGGCCTCGATCAGGACATCATAGCCCTTCACCGGGTGCAGACGGCCGAGCGATCCCAGTTCAAGGGTTTGCCCCGGCCGCCAGGGTTGGGCCTGGGGCGCGTCGGGGTCGGCGGCGAACAGCGGCCAGGCGACCAGCCGCGAGGGCGGAACCTCCAGCCGCTCGGCGGTCAGGTCGGTGACGCTGTGGGAGTCGCCGACCCATAGCCGCGAGCGCGCCTGGCGCAGGCGCAGCAGCAGCAGGTTGGCCAGCTTCAGGCGCGCGGCGTGCTGCCAGCTGACGACGGGTACGCACAGTCGCTGTCCGACGATCTGGCCGAGCAGGGTCGCTCGGGTCAGGGAGGTCCAGATCACGTCGGGCTTCCAGTCGCGCAGACGGGCGTCCAGCCAGGCCAGGGTCCTGCGGTGATCCTTCTCGCCGCCCGGCCGGACATGGACGGTTAGGCCCGCGGCCTCCATGGCCGGGATGGCGCGGCCGTCGCGCCGGGTCAGGGCGAAGACCTCCAGACGGGCACCCTGGGCGATCAGGGCGCGCGCCACGGCCGGCGCCGGCAAGGCCGCGCCGCCGCCCTCGACGGAATTGATCACATAGGCGATGCGCAGCTCAGCCATGGGCCCGCTCCGGTTCGGCGAGCGCGGCCACGGGCCAGTTCAAGCCGGCGATGCGCGCCACCACGCGCGCCGCGCGCACGGCCGAGGGCTCCTCGGTCAGGTCGAAGCTCTCGGCGAACATCGCCTGCTGCGCCGGACGCCAGCGCGCCTCGTGCTCGATCCGGGCCGAGACCAGCGCGGCCCCCAGCTGGTCGGGCGTCTCGATGACCGGCCCGGCCCGCCAGTGGCCATAGTTGGGATCGCCCTGCCAGGCGTGGCGATGGCTGTTGAGGAAGACGCACGGCCGAGGTTTCAGCAGGAACTCGTAGACCTGGCTGGAGACGTCGCCGAGATAGATGTCGGCCCGCTGGGTGTAGGCCATGGTGGTCGAGGCGCGGCTGCCCAGGTCGATATGGATGTTGGGCGCGCGCAGATAGCGCTCCTCGATCCGTCCGGCCCGGTCCAGCCGCAGCTTGTCGATCGTGACCACGAACGGCCGCTCGAACAGCATGACGTGCGGGGCGAAGATCAGGTGGTGGTCGTCGTGCTCGACGAACCAGTCCAGCACCTGGCGGCCCGCCTCGTACCAGGACGACAGGTGCGGCGAAACGTGCGGATTGTAGAGCACCACCGGCCGGCCATCGTCGATCAACGGATGAGTGGCCCGTTTCCGGGGCAGGAGATCGAACTTCGGATAGCCGACAACCGAGATCTTTTCGGGATCGACCCCGGTCTCGACGACCAGTCGGTCACGGACCTTACGACCCGAGACCAGCACGTGATCGAAGCCGGCGCTGGCCTTGTCGAAGCCGATGGCGCGGTCGCCGGCCCCATGCCGGGTATGGATGATCTTCAGGTGGTTGAGGCCGTAGCGGGTCTTGAGGATCAGCGAGGTCTTCTCAGCCACGACCAGAATGTCCAGCGACCGGAAGAAGTCGAGGTTGTCGCCGTAGACCAGCAGCTTGGTCGCCGGCAGCACGGCCTCGGCGGTCGCGGCCAGGACCCGCGAGGCCCGCCGCGTCAGGTCCAGTTCGACCAGGTCGACGCCATGGCCGATCAGTCCCGCGCCCAGGCGGACCACCTCGGCGGTCAGCCGCCGGTTGGTGGTCGCCACCACGATCTCCAGGCCGAGTTCCGCCCGCGCCAGCGCCAGGGCGATGGGCAGGCTGTGAGCCACCTGGTGGACCTGATCGTGATTGAAGAGGAAACCGATGCGCATGGCCAAACGACGCCGTGCATCTCGGGCCCTCTCATCGATTTATCGGCGCCCCTTTCAACCGCCGCGGTGTCCAGAGCGATCGGTCGATCCGCTTGACGTCGAACAGGGTGACCGGGCCGCAGGCCGACAGCGTATGCAGGCCTTGCGAATATGGCGTCGCGCCGGGCGGAAGGCTCAAAGACGCCGCCGCCTCGGCCTCGAAGCGCTCGGTGTCGAGCCTAAGGATCGTCAGCAGGCGGATGCCGCCGCCATAGGTGCGCGTGCAATCCTGCACGGGAAGGCGCGGCAGGCCGTCCTCGATCCAGGCCGTGCCACCCGGCCGGCTGGACGCGAGATCGTTGCGGACCGGATTGCCCGGATGGGTCCGCCAAGGTCCGGTCAGGCGCTCGGCGAAGGCGAAATGGAGGCGACCTTGCTTCCAGCGCTGCGGCCCGGTCGGCGAATAGGCCAGCCACCACAGGCCGTCGTAGTGGAACGGGGTGGCGTCGATGGCCGGGGTGTCCAGCTCCAGTCGAACCACCGGCTCCCAGACCTCCGGAAACGCCGCCGCGCGATAGAGCGTCAGCGCGCCGGACCGGTAGGCCTCCGGCAGCATCCAGGTCTCGCCATCGGCCTCGAAGACCTGCGGATAGGACAGGTGCCAGGGTTCCCGCAGCACTACCGAGCGCCGGACCGGCGTGAAGTCGGCGCCCAGTTCGATCAGCTCGATGACGCCATGACGGGTCCGGTAGTCATAGGCTTCGACGAACAGATGAAGACGGCCGTCGCGCCAGACGCCGAACGGATCGGCCAGGAACTTCCGCCGCCCCTCCTCGGGGAGCCAATGGACGGGCGCGTCGGGGGAGAACCCGCGCCGGGCGATCTCGGCGATCGGCGTTTCGACCAGACCGACCCGCCAGATATCCCGGCCCGGGATCTTCAGGCGCCAGCTAGTCATGGGCGCCGCCGGCTTCGATCTCGGCCGGGACGATCGGACCGCGTGATCCGGAGGCGCGCCGCACGCCGCGCGCCAGATCGGCCGCGCCGAGCCCGACGATGACGGCCAGATGCAGGCCCAGGGTCATGACCGCCAGCGCCGCCAGCAGCACGGCGACGGCGGAGTGGGTCCCCAGCAGGAGCAGCATCAGGTTTCCGAACACCAGATCCTTGTTGGAGATCAGCGGAATGCGCGACACCAGGAAGCGGATCGCCAGGAGCACGATCCAGAGGCCAGGGGCGACGCCCGGCAGGGCCATGCTCCAGATCAGAACCGTGAGCGCGGTCCAGACGACCAGGCGAAGGCCACAGACGGCGGCGACATAGACCAGCTGTTCCAGGCGCAGCGAGAACACTCGGCGCCCGAACACCAGGACGCCGACCGAGATCGCCACCGGAATGAGTCCCGACCACAAGGCCGGCCCCAGCCGTTGGGCGAAATCCAGGTCTCGCAGCTGCGTGGCGCTGATCGCCGCCAGGGCCAGGGTCAGGAGATTGCCCAGCAACGCCGAGACGATGTTGGCGTCCTTGATGGCGGCGAACGGCGCGGACACGGCGCCGGCCGCCCGTCGCGCCCAGACATAGAGAAACGCCTCGCCGCTATAGCCGAGCACGACCTCGTTGATGACGTTCTTGCGCAGCAGGGCCTCGAAGCCCGCCAGGGGCAGGTTCCAGAGTCGCCGGAAGACCGCGAAGTCGAAGAGCGTCTGCGTCAGGTAGAGCAGCAGGAAGGCCGGCCAGACGAGAGGCGGCAGTCGGCCGATCGTCTTCAGCACCTCGGAGGACGCGCCGCCCAGCTGCAGGACGATGGCCACGACGAGTCCGATCGACAGGACGCCGCCCAGCCAGATCCACCGCCGCGAGGTCTTCTCGCCCGCGACGTTCGAAACCTCATAATCAACGGTCGACGCCACCCGTGTCATGCCCGCGCGCCAGCCGCGATCGACCGATAGTGGTCGAACAGATCGGCGAAGTGATCGATGTCGCGTCGCACCCAGGCCGCCGCCTCGACCGCCGCGGCCTTCAAGGCCTGGGCGTCGCGAGCGAATAATCGGCGGATGGCCTGGGCGGCGGCCTCGGTGTCGCCGGCGCGGTAAATTTCCGAGGTCGCCGGCTGGGCCAGGTGGGCGAAGCCGCCGCGATCGGGCCCCACGACGGGAAGGCCGCTGGCCATGGCCTCGGCGGGGATCAGGCCGAAGGTCTCGGATTCGCAGCCATGCACGAGGGCGTCGGCGCTGGCCAAATGGGCCGCCAGCAGCGCGCGATCGCGGATCGGCGGCAGAATGCGGACGTGAGGATTGCCGGCGGCGGCGCGGGCCACGCGCGCGCGGTCGATGCCGTCGCCGATCAGAACGAGACCGATCGGGGCGTCGGCGCGGGCGCGCATTGTCGCCTCGATGACCATCGGCCAGCGCTTCTCCGGGTGGAAGCGCCCAACGCCGAGGACCAGCCTGGCGTCATCCGGGCAGGCGCAGGCCGCGAGCAGGCTGGACCTCAACGCCTCGTCGCGCTTGCCGGGCGAGAATGCGCCGCGGTCGATGCCGAGCGGCACGCTTTCCACCGCGCCAACGCCCTGCCCCATCAGACGATCGGCTAGCCAGGGGCCGCCGGCGACGACGGAGCCGAACCCTCCGGCCAGCTTGCGCAGATAGCTCCAGAACCAGCCGAACAGCTGGTCAATCTGCCGGGGGCTGGCGACCGGAGCCAGCCATCTTTGAGGATAGGACGCCACGGGATCGGCGTGCATGAACATCGCCCGCGCGGAAGGCCCCGCCCAGCTGGCGACGACCGCGGCGCCGCGCCAGGGCGAGGAGGCCTCGACCAGATCCGGGGCCAGGGCGTCGAGCTGGCGGTGGACCGACCCAGCGTCCCAGAACATGTGATAGTTGGCGTCGAATGGCAGGCGTGGCGCGCGGACCTGGATCACGCCGCCGGCGGCGCGAGGCTCGAAGCCGTCCCGCGGTCCCGGCGCGATGACGAAGAGTTCGTGGCCCAGTTGGGCGGCCGCCTCGAACTTGCGGTCGATATAGGTCCGCACGCCCCCGCCGGTGGGCGAATAGAACTCGGCGACATCCACTACCCGCATCGTGCTTCCCGAAAAGCCCCGCCGCCACCGCTAGCTCAACACCGTGACGGTGTGATGCCGGCGGCCGCCTTCACAAAAGGACGATGTGAGCCGGTGTAGGTCTCATCGATTTCGAAATTCCGTGTGGTGATGGGGCAAGCGCGTCGTCTTGGTCGGCTGGGACGGGGCGTGCACGTGGAAGGACTATCATGGACATCAAGGCGCTGACGCACACCGATGGTGCGCGCCCGTTGCGGATTGCCTTGTTCTCGGGGAACTACAACTACACCCTCGACGGGGCCAACAAGTCGCTGAACCGGCTGGTCGGCCATCTGCAGAGCACGGTTGGCGCCCAAGTGCGGGTCTACTCCCCGACCGGGCCGAATCCCGCGTTCGAGCCCGCCGGCGAGCTCGTGTCGGTGCCGTCGGTGAAAATCCCGTTCCGGCGCGACTATCGGCTGGCCCTAGGCCTTCCCGGCGCGGTGCGTCGGGACGTCGAGGCCTTCAAGCCAGACCTCGTGCACCTTTCGGCCCCCGACCTCCTGGGTTCGGCGGCCCTGCGACTCGGCCGGAGCCTGAAAGTCCCGGTAGTCGCCAGCCTGCACACGCTGTTCGACACCTATCTCGACTATTACGGACTCGGGCGGCTGCGGCCGCTGGCGCGCCGCCAGCTCTGGAAATTCTACGGCGCCTGCGACTATGTCATGGCCCCGACCGAGGCCATCGGCGACGAGCTTCGGGCCCACAACCCGACCGCCCGCGTGCGGACCTGGGCGCGCGGCGTTGATCCAGAGCTCTTCCACCCCGGACAGCGCAACGAGGCCTGGAGGCTGAGCCACGGCTTCGCCCCGGACCGCCCGGTGATCGTATTCCTGGGACGGATCGTCATGGAGAAGGGCCTGGCGGCCTTCGCGGAAACCATCCGAATGATCGAGGCGGCGGGGCACGCTCCCCAGGTGCTGGTGATCGGCGACGGCCCGGCGCGCGGCTGGTTTGAGGAGCGGCTGCCGGGCGCTGTGTTCGCCGGTTTCCTGTCGGGCGAGGCGTTGGCGACCGCCCTGGCTAGCGGCGACATCTTTCTCAATCCCAGCACCACCGAGACCTTCGGCAACGTCAATCTCGAGGCGATGGCCTGCGGCCTGGCCATGGTCTGCGCCGATGCGCCCAACACCCGCGCCCTGCTGCGGCACGGACGCAACGCCAGGCTCTGCGTCGACCAGCCGAGCGCCTATGCCGAGGCGATGACCGAGCTCATCCTCGCGCCCGATCTTCGCCGGCGTCTGGGCGCGGCGGCGCTGGAGCGCAGCGCCGCCTATCGCTGGACGGAAATCCTCGACGAGGTCGTGGAGGTCTATGCCGAGGCTCTGGGCGCGCGCGCGACCACGCCATCCCCGCGGGTTCAGGCGTGGCGGCGCGGCGCGATGGTCGAGCCACAGGCCGCCAGTCTGCCGGCGCTCTGAGCCTCGCGCACGATCATGATCCCCAACACCCTCGACCGGTATCTGCTGAGGCGGACCCTGACGCCGATGGCCGCCGTGCTGATCAGCACGATGGTGGCGTTCCTGATGGAGCGCCTCATGCGCTCCTTCCAACTGCTCTCGCAGACCACGGACGGCTTCAAGTTCCTGAGCGAACTGCTGGTCAATCTTATCCCGCACTATGTGGGCCTGACCTTGCCCGGCGGCTTCTTCATCGGCCTGTTCGTGGTCGTCAACAGCCTGAACAAGAGCTCGGAGATCGACGCGATCCTGGCCAGCGGCATGTCGCTGGGCCGCTTCGCCGCGCCCTTCGTGAGCCTCGGCGTCGTGCTGATGGCGTTCAGCGTGCTGCTGTTCGGCTTCATCCAGCCCTACAGCCGCTATGCCTACCATGCGGTGTTGCACGCGGCCGAAAAGGCCGGATGGAACGGCGACGTGCGGCCCAAGGCCCTGCTCTCCACGGGGCCCGTCTTCCTGACCGCTGATCGCACCGACGCCAGCGGACGCCGCCTCGAGCGCGTCTTCATCCGCAAGATCGAGGCGGACGGACGAGAGGACGTGCTGACGGCGATCTCGGCGGAGGTCCGCAAGGACGGGGGCGATCGCCGCGTCACGCTTGAGCTGCACGATGGCCGACAGGTGAGCACGACCCGCGACGCCCGGGTCTATGTCACCGACTTCTCGCGTTTTGCCTTCGACCTGCCGCTGTCGCTGTCGGCCAAGCTGTTTCGGGTGCGCGGCGACGACGTCAGCGAGCTGACGCTCGTCGAGCTGGCGCAGCGGGGCTTTGGCAAGGCGCCGCCCGCCCTGCCCCGGCAGACCCTGCTGGCCGAGTTCTACGCCCGCTCGTCGCGCGCACTGATACTGCCCTTGCTGCCGCTGCTGGCCGTTCCCTTCGGCCTCAGCGCCAAGCGCGCGGGATCGGGGTCGGCGATGGCCGCCGGCGGGGTCCTGTTGTTTCTCTTCGAGACCTCGATGATCCTTGGCCAGGCCATGGCCTCGGGCGTTGGCCTTCCGGCGGCGCTGACGATCGGCCTGCCGGCCGCCGTCTTCATGACCGCCTGCTTCGCCACCTGGATCGCCAGCCGAAAGCGCCCCGGCGAGAACCCCGTCAGCTGGATGACCGAACGCATCGCCGCGCTCTTCGCCGCCATCGCCCAGGCCCTCGGCGCGCGCTGCGCCGTCGCCTGAGGCCCGACTTGCCTTCGTCGCGCCACCAAGCCATGTGTCTCTGGCTCCCACCGACTCCCTCAGCGGGCCGAATACCTGGCGATGACGACCGACGCCGAAAGCCAGCTTCCGATCTCGTCCCCCGATCGCCTGGGCCCTCGCGCGCGATGAAGGACGCCATTTCCGATCTTTCGCCGCTGGCGGCGGTCTATCTCGAACGCCGCGAGGACATGCGGCGGTTCTTCCTGGCGCGGCTGAACGGCCGCGGCGACGTCGAGGATCTCGTCCAAGAGCTTTACCTGAAGGTCCAGGCGGTCACCGAGGAGCCGATCGAGAACCCGCAGGCCTATCTCTATCGGCTCGCCTCGAACCTGATGCTGGATCGGCTCCGCCAAGCCCGGCGCGCGGGCGCGCGCGACACCGAATGGCGGCGGACGAACCACGCGACGGTCGGCGTGCTGGACGTCGCCGACACCCCGGACGCGGAGAGCGCGGTCATCGCGCGGCAGCGACTGGAGAAGTTGTCGAAGGCCCTGGAGGCCCTCTCGCCGCTGACCCAGCGCGTCTTCCGTCTACACAAGTTCGAGGGTTTGACCCACGCGGAGACCGCCGAGCGACTCGGCATCTCGCGCAGCGCTGTCGAAAAGCACGTCAGCCTGGCGCTGAGCCACCTCGTCACGCGGGTGGGACGATGACGACTGTGACCTTTACGCCTCACCTTACCGCGATAGGGAGAGAAGGTTGCGACCGCGTGGCGTCAATATGGCGGCGCCCGTTCCAGACCTGGCGCGAAGGAAGCGCGAACCGTCGATGACCGAGTCCGTCCACCAAGATCCGATCCAGCGGGCGGCCGCCGACTGGTTCGCCAGGCTGCAGGGCGATGCGGCCCTGGAGGACTGGACGGCGTTCCAGGCCTGGCTGGAAGCCGACCCGGAGCATGCCGCCGCGTACGAGGCGGTCGAGGCGGTGTGGCTGGACCTTGAGGATCTGCCCGCCAACGACATCCTGGCCGAGCCGGCCGATCAGGCGCCGCTCGCGGCCAATGTCATACCCCTGCGTCGTCCCAGCGCATCCTCGCGGCGGGGCGTTCTGATTGGCGTCGGTGTCGCCGCCGCGGCCGCCGTCGTGGCGCTGGTCGCCGCGCCGCGGTTCGCCCAGCCGACCTTCACCGACTATTCGACCAAGCGCGGCGAGACGCGCGAAGTCGCCCTGGCCGACGGTTCGCGGCTGACCCTGGGCGGCGCGACCACCCTGCGCGTCCATCTCGACGCCAAGCAGCGCGACGTGACCCTGGTCGATGGCGAGGCGAGCTTCGACGTCGCCCATCTGGAGAACCGCCCCTTCCTCGTGATCGTGGGCGCGCGCCAGGTGCGGGTGCTGGGCACGGAGTTCAACATCCTGCACCACGCCGGAAGCCTCGCCGTCTCCGTGCGTCGCGGCCTAGTGTCGGTCTCCGGTGGTCCCGAGGGCGCGGTGCGCCTGGCTCGCGGCCAGCAACTGGCCCAGGCGCCCGGCGCGGTCGCCAAGGTTCGAGACGTCGAGCCCGACACCGCCTTCGCCTGGAAATCCGGCAAGCTGATCTACGACCGCACGCCGCTGACTCAGGTCGTCGCCGAGCTCAACCGCTATGTCGCGACGCCAATCCGCGTTGATCCCAGCGCCGCCTCGGTGACAGTGTCGGGCGTACTGCTGGTCGACGAGGAGGCCGCCATGGTCCGGCGCCTGGAACTGTTCGCGCCCATCGTCGCCGAGACGACGTCCAACGGGGTGATCCTCAAGGCCAAGTCGGCGCGCCGCTGACCGTGCGGGGCAGGATCGACCGCGGCGGGCGCCTCTGGGCCGTGGCCCTAGGAGCGGGCCTGGCCGGCTTCGCCGGCTCGGTGCAAGCCGCGCCGCGCTTCTTCGCCAGCCGCCAATCCCCTGTCGTGCGGCTGCAGATCGCCGCCAAGCCCGTCCATGCGGCCCTGATCGATTTCGCCCTGCAGGCGGAGCTGTCACTGGGCGGGGATCTGGAGGCCTGCAACGGCCAATCGCCGGCCCTGGCCGGTCGTCTGTCGGTCACGGTCGCGCTCGACCGCCTGCTGGCCGGCAGCGGCTGCGGCTACGGCCAACCCGATCCGCATACGGTGATCATCCGTCGCTTGGCCGCCCCACCGCGTCCAGCCAAGTCCGCCCCAGCGGTCGCGCCGCTGGGCCTGGGCGAGGTCGTGATCACTGCTCAGCGTTATCCCAACCTGCCCGGCCGTACGCCCTACGCCATCTCGGTGGTGTCGGGCGGCGCCCTCGAGCGCGAGGCGGTCACCAGCCTCTACGACCTGACCGGTCAGGTCGCGGGGATGACCGTGACCAATCTGGGCCCCGGGCGCGACAAGGTGCTGTTGCGCGGCCTGTCGGACGGCGCCTTCACGGGCCAGGCCCAGTCGATGGTGGCGCTCTATCTGGACGATGTACCGATCACCTACAACGCGCCCGACCCGGATCTGCGGCTGGCCGATGTGGAGCGGGTGGAGATCATGCGCGGCCCCCAGGGCACGCTCTACGGCGGCGGCACGCTCGGCGGGGTGATACGGATCGCCACCCGCAAAGCCGATCTTGACCGTTATCAGGCCAGCATCCTGGCCGGCGTCGGCTGGACAAAGGGCGGCGATCGGAGCGACGAGTTGGAGGCGATGGCCAATCTGCCGATCGTCCATGGTCGCTTGGCCCTGCGCGCCGTCATCTATCGCGACCAGCAAGGCGGCTACATCTCCAACCGCGCCCTGGGGCTCAAGCACGCCAATGGCTCCGAACGGGCTGGCGTGCGAGCCAGCCTCCGGGCGGCCCTGGCCCCGGGTTGGACCGCGACGCTGGGCCTCACCAACCAGTCGATCAACAACAATGACACCCAGTATGGCCTGCGTAGACTCGGCCCCAAGGTCCGCGACACGGTTGTTCGCGAGCCCCACGAAAACGACTTCGACCACCTGTCGCTGACCCTGGCCGGCGAGGGCGATTGGGGACGCACGACGGGATCGGTCTCGCGGCTCTCCCACCATTTCGGCAGTCGCTACGACGCGACCTCGGTCTCGACACTCTATGGTCTGGCCGGGGCGCCGGCGGCGTTCGACGAGGACAAGGGCACCGACCTGACCGTGGCCGAGGTGACCTACGCCACGCCCGGCGAGCATCGGCTGCATGGCCTCGTCGGCGCGTTCGCCTCGACGGGGTCCATCCGGCTTAGCGCCAGCCTGCACGCGCTTCCCGCCGGCTCGCCCGCCGCCTATGCCGAGCGGCGGCGCGACACCATCCGCGAGACCGCGCTCTACGGCGAGGCGACCTTCGACGCCACACCGCGCCTGTCGGCGACGGCGGGCCTGCGCTGGTTCGATTTCCGGTTCGACACCGACTCGACGATCACCCAGTCGGCGGGCCAGCGGCGGACGATCCAGTCCGCCGACGCCGCGGGCTTTTCTTCCAAGATCCTGATTAGCTATGACGCCAGACCCGGCCTGCTGTTCTACGCTCAGACCGCCGAAGGCTATCGTCCTGGCGGCTTCAACACCGCGGGCCGCATCGGCCAGATCTTCGACGCCGCCGGGACTCCGCCGAGCCGCTACAAGGCCGACGAACTCTGGAATTACGAACTGGGGGTGAAGCTGCGCGCCTTCGACGACCGCCTGCAGGGTCGTGCGGCCGTGTTCTACGCCACCTGGGAGTCCGTGCAGAGTGACCAATACCTGGTCGATGGCGCGGCCTATACGGCCAATATTGGCAATGGCGACAACCGCGGCGTCGAGGCCGAGGCCGCCTTCCGGGTGAGCGAACGGCTCGACCTGCGCGCCGCGGCGCTACTCAACGATCCGGAGGTCACCAAGCTCAACCTGGCCTTCAGCACGCGCAAGTACGCCAGCCTTCCCGGCGTCGCGCGCGCCTCGGCCAGCCTTGGCTTCGACTACCACCGGGATCTGGCCAACGGCCCGACGCTTCGGCTGCAGGGCCAGGCGTCCTATGTCGGCGGCTCCTATCTGACGTTCGACGCCGACACCTCCCACGAGATGGGCGAGTATCTGGGGCTGCGAGGCGTGGCCAGCCTGACCACGCCGGGCTGGACCCTGGCCGCGACGCTGGACAACCCCCTGAACAGCCGCGCCAACAGCTTCTCGTTCGGCAACCCGTTCCTGATCACCCGCGATCAGATCATCACCCCGCCCCGCCCCCGGACCCTGACCGTGCGGCTGACGGCGCGGTTCTAGGCGTTCGCCCGGGCGCCGCCCGCGCCCTCGCGGGGCAACCGCGCGCGGTAGACCGCCTGGCCTTCGAGATCGCGGAACTCCAGGTCGAGTGTTTCGGCCTCCAGCCTGAAGGCCGCGAAGCCGGGCCGCGAGAGGCAGAAGCGGGTGCCGGCCACCGCTTCGACCTTGTCACCGGCGTCCGCGCCGGATCCGGTGCAGATGTAGTCGACGCGTCCTCGGCGGATGTGCTGCAGGCTATGGTCGTGGCCGTTGACATAGGCTTGCACGCCATGGGCTTCGAGCAGCGGCGCGACCTTCTCGACGAGCTCGGGACTGTCGCCATGGCCGCCCGAGTAGATGGGGTGATGGCCCATGACGATCTTCCAGGGCGCGCGTGAACGGCTCAGTTCGCGCTCCAGCCAGGCGATCTGCTGGGCGTCGTCGTGGCGCTCGCGGTGACCACGCGCCATCTGCTGGAGCATCTCGTCGTAGTTGCCGCCGTCCACCAGGGGCGCGGTGTCGATCACGAAGAGATCGAGCAGGCTCGAACCGAGGGCCTCGCCGCCGATCTTGAAATAGCGGCTGGGCATGCGCCAGCGCGAGCTCAGCGCGGTATAGTCGATCTGCGCCTGGACCGCGCCGCGATAGTCGTGGTTGCCGAGCGCGGCGTACCAGGGCGTCTGCAGGGCCGGCGCGTCGTAGACGTCTTCGAAGGACGCGCGCCAGTGCGGGTCGTCCACCGACTTGACGCCGGCCGGATAGAAGTTGTCGCCGGCCGACAGCACGAAGCGGCTGGCCAGATCCCGCGCCGTCACGCCCATGACCTGGGCGACCTGGCGCTGGGAGCGCTTGCCGCGACGTCCCCAGTCGCCGAGCGCGACGAAGGCGATCGCCTCGCGCTCGTCCGCGACGGCCGGAGCGGCGAAGACCGTACTCGCGGCGAGTCCTTGCAGAAGCGCGCGGCGGCCCAGGGACGATCGGGACATCAGAACCTCCGGAACGATCCGCGGGCCCAGGCGACCCGTGCTCTCAAGGACGGCGCCGGCCCGCCAACCTCTCACGGTTTGGCGAAAACCTCATGCGCTCAAGACGCCATTAATTGAGAGTCACTTGCATTAGCAAATTGACCGTGGCACGAGCCCATTAAGCAAGGCCGAGACTGGAAAGCGGCCCGTCGAGGTCCGCGTGTCCGAGCTTCCCCCGCCGTCCATTCGCCTCGCCCGCCTCGCGGATCTGTCCCAGGCGTCGCTGCGAGCGCTGATCGAGAACTCGCCGGCCGAAGCCGCCGCGATCCTGCGCGTGGGCGCCGAGGCCGGTCTCGCGGAGGCCCAGGCGGTCTATGGCCAGATGCTGCTGGACGGACGTGGCGTGAAACCCGATCCGGCGACGGCCCTGTCCTGGTTCCTGGCCGCGGCGCGGCAGGACCATGCCATGGGCATGAACATGGCCGGGCGCTGCCTCGACCAGGGTTGGGGCGCGCCGGTCGACAAGGCGGCGGCGGTGGCGTGGTTCCAGCGCGCCGCCGAGGCGGGCCTGGACTGGGGCATGTACAACTACGCCAGTGCGCTGGGCCTGGGCGCCGGCGTGGCCCGGGACGAACAGGCGGCCGTGGCGTGGTTCGAGGCGGCCGCCAGGTTGGGCCACGTGAAATCGATCAACTTCCTGGGCGGCTTCTACGAGGAAGGCCGCCTGAAGCCGCGCGACCTGGAGTTGGCGCGCGCCTGCTACGCCAGGGCGGCGGACGGCGGCGACTTCCGGGGGCAGTTCAACCTGGCGCGGTTGCTGGCCGAGGACGGCCACGTCGATGACGCGCTGGAGCTGATCGCCCTGGCGCGCGAGGCCAGCCCGCCAGGGTTCCGGGCGATCATGGCCCAGTACCTGCGGGCGTCGCCCATCCCGGCCCTGCGCCAGGCCGCGATCGGCTGAGCAAGGCCCCTCGCCTCTTCCGGAGTTTTCGCCGCGCCGACGAAAAAGCGCGCCCCGCCGGCGGGGCGAGGCGCGCAGTCGAGATTCCGATCGCTAAGGGGAGGAAGATCAGAACCGGTAGTTGGCGCTCAGGATCGCGGCGCGGCCGTCGCCGGGCGTGGCCCAGCCGTTGTTGCGGCCGCGCGTGTAGTACTCCTCGTCGGCGATGTTCTTGACGTTGAGCTGCAGGTCCAAGTTGTCGTTGACCTTGAAGGCGGCCATGGCGTTGTGGACCCAGTAGTCCTGGCTCTTGTAGAGCGGGGCCACGCCATTGTTCAGGTAGAACGCGCCCTGATAGGTCGCGCCGTAGCCGATCGTGATGCGCGGCGTGACCTGATAGGTCGTCCACAGGCTGCCCGAGTTCTCGGGCGTGTTGGTCAGCGGGTTGCCGGCCTGGGCGTCGATGCCCGTATTGGCCAGGGTGCGGTCCGAAACGCTCTGGATCACTTCGCTGTCCAGATAGGTGTAGTTGGCGAAGACCGACCACTTGTCGCTGATCTTGCCGCTGGCCCCCAGCGAGAAGCCGTCGACCCGCGACTTGCCGTCCAGGACCTGGTCGGGAAGCGTCGGATCGCCCGAGGCGACCTTGTAGTTGGTGCGCTCGTTGCGGAAGATCGCGGCGGTCAGCAGCAGGCGGCCCTCGAAGGTCTCCCACTTGCCGCCCAGCTCGATGTTCTCGCCCTTCTCCGGATCGACGTTGCAGTTGGCCGCGCCCGTGGTCGAGGTGGCCGTGCAGCCGCCGTTGACCGAGGCCTGCGACGGGGTCTGGGTGTTGCCATAGGCCAGGTACAGGCTGGCGTTCTTGACCGGCTTGAAGACCAGGCCGGCGCGGTACGAGAAAAGGTTGTCGCCGTTGCGGGCGATGGCGCCGACGGTCTCGACCGGACCCGTGGCCGGGTAAGGCGTGGCGATGCTGGTGGGAACGAACTCGCCGTCGGTCTTCTCGTAGCGCAGGCCGAAGTTGAACTCGAGCTTGTCGCTGAGCTTGGCGGTGTCGAACAGATAGACGGCCTGATTGTCCATCTTGCCGTCGCTGCGCGCGGTGACCACGAAGTTCACCGGACCGGTATAGACCGTGTTCGGATTGGTGATCGACATCGCCGGCAGGGTCGGGTTCGGCGTCGCGCCGCCGGGGTTGCGCAGCGAGTTGCCGCTGTCGAGGTGATAGTCCTCGGAGCCGATCGAGAAGCCGACGACCAGGTTGTGCTGGACGCCGCCGGTGGCGAACCGAGCGTTGAAGTCGGTCTGGCTGTAGAACAGCTTGTTCTTGGTGTCGCGCGTCGTGCCGCGCGGACCGCTGGGCGTGAAGGTGTTCGGCGCCGTGCAGGCCGCGCCCGCCGGGGTCTGTCCGTTGGCCAGGCACCAGGTCCCTTGCGGCGGGTCGACGCGGCTGAACTGGGTGACTTCCTGGTAGCGGGTAAGGTTGCGGACCGAGAAGGCCTCGCTGAAGTCGTGCTCGAAGCGCGCCGTGAACGCGTCGACCTTGGTCTTCTGCCTGTCGACGTTCGAGTAGCCGTAGTAGTTGCCGGGATCCACACCCGGCAGCGGGCCGTGATAGAGCGCGTTGACGTAGTATGGCACGCCGTACTGCGGGACATTGTCGTCCGTCTGATGGACGTAGCTCAACGTCACGCGGGTGGGCGTGCCCAGGCCGAAGGCCACTGACGGCGCGATCCCCCAGCGCTTGAACTGTTCGACGTCGCGGCCCGGGACGTCGTTGCGGTGGACCATCGCGTTCAGGCGCACGGCGATCGTGTCGGTCAGCGCCTTGTTGGTGTCGATCGTCAGGCGGCCGTACTTGTCCGTGCCGGCGCCCGCGCCGATCACCGTCTGGTCGCTGGCCTTGGGCGTCTTGGTGACGATGTTGATCGTGCCGCCCAGCGAGCCCGAGCCCGAATAGACCGAATTGGCGCCGGCGATCACCTCGACCTGTTCCAGGTTGAAGGGATCGGTGCGGGTGTACTGGGCGCTGTCGCGCACGCCGTCGACGGTGATGTCGTTATTGGCCGAGTAGCCGCGCAGGTTGATGCTGTCGCCATAGCCGCCGCCGCCCTCCCCGGCCCCGAAGGTGATGCCGGGCTGGGTGGATAGGATCTCGCGAAGCGACAGCAGGTTCTGGGCCGAGATCGTCTCGGACGAGATGATGGTGATCGACTGCGGGGTGTCGCGCAGATTGGCGGTGTTCTTCGAGGAGGACAGCTTCTCCTTCTTGGCGTCGATCTGGACGCCCGAGATCTCGTTGGCGCTGTCGGCCGGGCTGGCGGTCGGGGCCGGAGCGTCCGCCGCGTGCGCCAGGGCTGGCGCCAGGCCGAGACCGGCCAGGCCGGCGACGGCGCTCATGCCCATCGCGCGACGGCTGCGAGCGCGAACATAGCCGCGTGAGATGTGTTGCATGTCTGAACCCCCGAAACGCCGCAACAGCGCGGCCACGCTTGAGATTGCGAGGCGTTCTTAGTTTTTTACCGTAAGATTGCAATAGCAATTAAGAGTCATTATCAGAACAAAATCGAGCACGCCCCGGAGACGCGCACGTGAGCCAGCCCGTGACGGCGTCCGCGCCGCCCATCGAAAACACGTCCGGCTCGAGCGGGCGGACCGGCGTCCGGTTCACCGAGGCGCGACGGGACATCATGGACCTGCTGGGCCAAGCCCCCTCGCCCCTGGACGCGGAAGCCATCTACGCGCGCCTGCGGGACGGCGGTTCCCGGCGCAATCGCGCCTCGATCTATCGCGCCTTGCAGCACCTGCAGGCCCGAGGTGCCGTGCTGGGCTACGCCGTCGGTCGCCGCCGGGTGTTTCGGGTCGCGGACGCAACGCCCGTCGTGCGGATCCTGGATCGCCTGACGGGGCAGCCCTCGCTCGCGGACATCGGCGCGGTGACGGCGCAGATCGAGGCCGCGCTGGAGGCGCAGGGACTTCAGCTACGCGGCTATGTCGAGCTTCACGTGGCGCCGCTGTCGAAGGGGGCTGGCGCCGCCTAGTTTCTCGCCGGGCCGACCGACTGGCGGTGCACCAGGGTCAGGTCGATCCGCTCGTGCGGCCAGCTGGTGCGCGCGCCGCTGATCATGTCCAGCAGCCGCTCGGTCACGGCCTGGGCCATGTCGACCAGCGGCCGCCGGATGGTGGTCAGGGCGGGCGTGATCATCGAGGCGATGTCGCTGCCGTCGAAGCCGGCGAGCGACAGCTGATCGGGAATGGACACCCCGCGTTCGCGGGCGATCTTGGCCACGGCGGCGGCCATGATGTCGTTGGCGGCGAAGATCGCCGTCGGCGGCTGGTCCAGGGACAGCAGCGCCGCGGCCGCGGCCGCGCCGCTGTCGAAGCCATAGTCGCCCTGGCGCAGATAGGCCTCGGGCATGCTCCCGCCGATGCCTTCGAGGAAGCCGGCCTTGCGTTCCTGGGCTGAGCGGAAGTGCGCCGGTCCCTCGACCATGGCGATCCTACGGTGCCCAAGCTCCAGCAGGTGCTGGCCCAGGGCCCGGGTCGCGCCCCGCTCGTTGCTGACCAGCATGCAGGGATATTCGGGCAGCGACACCGACGCGATCCCGACCGACGGCACGCCCAGGCGCGTCAGGCGCTCGGGAATGGCGGCGATCTCGGACGTCGGCGGCAGGACGATCAAGCCATCCACGCGCGAGCGCCGCACGAAGTTCTCGATGTCGGTGGCGATGTCGGGATTGGCGAAATGCACCGGGCGGACGACCAGTTCGTAGCCGTGCGAGGAGCAGGCCTCGACGATGCCGCGCTGCAGGGCGCCGATCACGTGGGCGTTGGGATCGTCCTGGACCATGGCGATCAGGAACGAGCGCCCGGAAGCCAGGGCTCGCGCCCGGGTGCTGGGGCTGTAGCCGAGGCGCTCGATGGTCTCGAGCACGGCCTTGCGCGTCTCGGCGCCGACATGAGGCGACTCGTTGAGCACCCGGGAGACGGTGCGAATCGACACGCCGGCCGCGAGGGCGACGTCGTCGATCGTGACGGACAGCGCCGCGCCAAACTCGCCTCGCCCCACGCGGATCTCCCTTGTTCCCAGCATGTGGCATACAACGGCATTTATATGATTGCTAGCGTTGGCATTCGCGCTGCCAGCGCTGGCATTTTTAATGCTACCGCTACCATTTCCCATTGACTCCACCCTGAGTGCGGCGTTTTCCTCTGGCTCAACGGCCCGCGCCAGACGGGTTTGGGGGAGCGCAAGGATGAGACTCGACCGTAGAGGAATAATGCTGGCGGGCCTGGTCGGGGCCAGCGCGATGACGCCCGCGAACCCCGCGTCCGCGGCGGCGCCCAAGCCCACCTCGCCTGCCGACCACTGGTTCAACATCCGCGACTACGGCGCCGTCGGCGATGGCGCGCGGATCGACACGACGGCCATCAACAAGGCGATCGCGGCCGCCGCGGCGCATGGCGGCGGCACGGTCTATTTCCCGCCGGGAACCTACGCCAGCTACACCCTGCGCCTGAAGAGCAAGGTCACCCTGCTGCTGGACGTCGGCGCGGTGCTGCTGGCCGCCGACACGCCGCCGGGCGGTCCCGGCTACGACAGCCCGGACGAGGGCGCGGCTGACAACAAGTTCCAAGACTACGGCCACAGCCACTGGGCCAACAGCCTGATCTATGGCGAGGGCCTGCACGACATCGCGATCGTTGGCCAGGGGCTGATCTGGGGCAAGGGCCTCAGCCGGGGCCATCGCTTCGAGACCGATCCGCCCGACGTCAGCGGTCCCGGCGTCGGCGACAAGGCCATCGCCCTGAAGAACTGCCGCAACGTGCTGCTCCGCGACTTCAAGGTGCTGCAGGGCGGCTGGTTCGCCCTGCTGGCCACCGGCGTCGACAACATGACCATCGACAACCTGGTCGTGGACACCAATCGCGACGGCTTGGACATCGACTGCTGCCGCAATGTCCGCGTCACCAACTGCACGATCAACTCGCCGTGGGACGACGGCATCTGCCCCAAGAGCTCGTTCGCGCTGGGCTATGCCCGGCCGACCGAGAACCTGACCATCTCGGACTGCTTCCTGACCGGCGACTTCGAGATGGGTTCGGTGATCGACGGCACATGGAAGCGCATGCCGCCGACCTTCTCGGGCTATGGCCGCATCAAGCTGGGCACGGAGTCCAACGGCGGCTTCAAGAACGTCACCATCACCAACTGCGTGTTCGACAACTGCTACGGCCTGGCGCTGGAGACGATGGACGGGGCCCTCACCGAGGACATCGCCATCAGCAACATCACCATGCGTGGCCTGCGCTTCCCGCCCCTGTTCCTGCGCCTGGGCAGCCGGATGCGCGGGCCGGCGGGCGCGGAGGTCGGCAAGCTGCGGCGGGTGACGATCCAGAATATCGTCAGCCACGGCGCCAAGCCCTGGCCCTCGATCATCGCCGGCGTCGCCGGTCATCCGGTCGAGGACGTCAAGATCAGCGACGTCTATTTCCACCAGCAGGGCGGCGGCTCGGCCGAGTTGGCCCGGCGCGATCCGCCCGAGGCCGACAAGGCCTATCCGGACCCCGACATGTTCGGCGACCTGCCGGCCAACGGCTTCTTCATCCGCCACGCCCGCAACATCGAGATGAGCAACGTCGAGATCGCCGTCGAAGCGCCCGACGCGCGCCCGGCCTTCTGGATGCGGGACGTGACCGATATCGACCTCTTCCGCCTGCGCCTTCCCCGAGGGGCCGGCAAGGGGCCGGACTTCGCCCTGAATGAGGTCACGGGCTTCCGGAGCTTCGGCAGTCGCTGGCTCGAGGACAAGCGCTTCGACGGCGCCGTCACACAGACATTCTGACCGGCCGCCAAGGCCGACGGGATCAGCAAAGGGCGGCCGAAGAGCCGTCACAGGAGGGAATTCAAATGAGCAACAAACATTATCTGACCGCGGCCTCGCCGATCGCGCTCGCCGCTTTTCTGCTTTTGCCAGCGCTGGCAAACGCTCAAACCGCGCCCGCGCCCGCGCCCAGCGACGGCGCCGAGGTCGAGACCATCGTGGTCACGGGCTCGCGCCTGGCCTCGCGCGGCTTCGGCGCCCCGACGCCGGTCTCGGTGGTCGACGCCGAGGAGTTCAAGCAGTCGGGCGCCGTCAACGTCGAGCAGGTGCTGAACAACGCGCCGCAGTTCATCGGCTCGCAGAACAACGGCCCGACGGCCAACACCGTCCCCGGCGGCACGGCCACGCTGAACCTGCGCGGCTTCGGCGCCCAGCGGAACCTGGTGCTGGTCAACGGCCGTCGCTTCGCCATCGCCGGCGCGGACCAGACGACCGACATCAACACCATCCCCGCCTCGCTGATCCGTCAGACCGAGGTCGTCACCGGCGGCTCGTCGGCCGTCTACGGCTCGGACGCCATCACCGGCGTGGTCAACTTCGTCCTACGCCAGGATTTCGAGGGCGTGGAGCTGAACGTTCAGGAAAACTGGGACAGCCACACCACAACGCGCACCCACAACATCGACCTGACGGTCGGCGGTAACTTCGCCGACGGCAAGGGCAACGCCGTCGTGTCGGTGAACTATCTGGACCGCGGCGCCATCTCCCGGCGGATGCGGGGGAATTGGGCCTATGACTCGCTGTCGGACGGCTGCGTCACCGCCGCCTCGTTCAGCAAGAGCAAGGCGGGAACACCGTTCTCGCCGCCGTCCGGCCAGACCTGCGTGCAGGCCGGCGGTCGCCAGGGCCTGATCGCCGGCGGCAGCGGCGACATTCCGAACGGCCGCTTCACCGGCGTGCCGCTGGTCGGCTCGTCCACCTCGAACCCGGCCCTGGACGCGGCCCTGACCGCCGCCGGCCTGGGCGGCATGGGCTCGCGCGGTTTCACCTTCAACGACGCCGGCACGACGGCCCGCCCCGCCCTCACCCCGCAGGACGACTTCAACCTGGGCCCCGACAACTACCTCATCATCCCGCAGAAGCGCTGGATGCTGAACGCGATGGGCCACTACGACTTCAACAGCAAGGTCACCGGCTACGTCGAGGCGCACTACAGCAACAACGTCGTCGACATGCAGCTGGCCCCGACCAACATCAACGGGCCGTTCCTGTTCAACGTGAACAACCCCTACCTCTCGACCCAGATGCAGGAAGTCCTGCGCCAGATGGACCTGAAGGAGGTGGGCACGACGACGGTGACGACCGGCACGGCCAGCCGCACTACGGTGGCGGGCGATGGTCTGGCGGTGATCAATGTCGGCCGCCGCCTGCGCGAGGTCGGCCTGCGCCGCAACAACGCCGAACGCAACGTCTTCCGCTTCGCCGCCGGTTTCCGGGGCGAGCTGGGCGACGTGTCGGAAAGCTTCCTGCGCGACCTGAAGTACGACGCCTACTACACCTACGCCCGTACCTCCGAGACCGACCACCAGGACGGCAACGTCTCGCGCAGCCGCTTCCAGGCCAACCTGCTGTCGGTCGGCGGCGCCGCGCCGGTGCTGAACATCTTCGGCTCGAACATCTCGGCCGCCGGCGTCCAGGCCATCGCCATCGGGGCCACCAACATCACCGAGGCCAAGCAGCAGGTCGCCGCCGCCAACCTGTCGGGCGAGGCCTTCAGCCTGCCGGCCGGTCCTGTCGACTTCTCCGCGGGCCTGGAGTGGCGCTACAACGCCGCCAAGTACATTCCCGACGAGTTCCTGCGCTCCGGCGACGTGGTCGGCTTCAACCCCGGCCTGCCGACGGGCGGCAGCACGATCGTCAAGGAAGTCTACGGTGAAGTCCGCGCCCCGATCCTGGCCGATCTGCCGTTCATCAAGAACCTGACCGCCAACGGCGCCTTCCGCTATTCGGACTACAATCTGAAGGGCGTCGGCGGGGTGTGGACCTATTCGGTTGGCGGCGCCTGGGCCGTGACCTCGGACCTGAACTTCCGCGGCCAGTTCCAGCACGCCATTCGCGCGCCGAACGTCGGCGAGCTGTACGGCGGTCTGGCCCAGAGCTTCGACGCGGCCACCGACCCCTGCTCCAGCCGCGCCCCGAGCGCCCAGCAGACCGCCGCCGTCCGCGCCGTCTGCGAGGCCACCGGCGTGCCGGCCGCCCAGGTCTTTTCGGCGGGCGTGCAGTCCAACACCATTATCGGCAACCTGTCGGGCGGCAACCCGAACGTCGGCATCGAGAAGTCGGACACCTACACGGTCGGCGTCGTGCTGACGCCGCGCGGGGTTCCGGGCCTGGCGGTCAGCGTCGACTACTTCAACATCGACCTGACGGGCGCCATCTCGCAACTGGGCGGCGGCCTGAACAACACGCTGAACCTCTGCTACTACGTCGTGCAGAGCGCCAGCAGCGAGTTCTGCCAGGCCATCAAGCGCAACCCGGTGACCGGCGAGATCGCTCCGCCCTACTACGCGACGATCACCAACGCCAACACCGGCGGCCTGAAGACGGCCGGCGTCGATTTCGCCGCCAACTACCGGTTCAAGACCGACTTCGGCTGGCTGCCGGACGACAGCGGCTTCGACATCTCGACCAACTGGACCTGGACCGACGAGTTCACCTCGACGCCCGTCCAGGCCTTCCCGAACATCAAGAACTACTGCGTCGGGGCGTTCGGCACGGCCTGCGGCCAGCCGATCCCGGAATGGAAGGGCGGCACGCGGATCACCTGGCGCACGGGCCCGCTCAGCCTGAGCGTCAAGCACCGCTTCATCGGTTCGGTCACGACCGACAAGTACCTGCTGCCCAAGCGTTCGGGCGGCACGGTGCCGGACCTGGCCACCCTGACCAACCCCAAGCTGCCGGCCCAGAACTATTTCGACCTGTCGTTCAGCTATGATCTCAGCAACGGCGTGCAGATCTATGGCGGGGCGCAGAACATCTTCGACCGCGACCCGCCGATCGTCGGCAGCGCCGCACCGGGGGCCAACACCTACGCGGCGACCTACGACGTCCTGGGAACGACCATGTTCCTGGGCGGCCGCCTGAGGTTCTAGAGATCGCCTGGGCGAGGGCGCTCGTGCCTGTGTGGGGATCCCGACGCGTATCTGTCGGCATGCCCCGCCGCCCTCCCCTGGCGCCGGCGTGCGTGGACGCGGACCTCCCGCCGCTCCACGCGCGCCCGGATCCTTTTGTCTAGTCTGGAGTGCGACCCGCGATGCGACCTGGATCCTTGCCGGCCTGGATCACCGCCCTGGCGCTTCTGCCGCTCGCGGCTGTCGCCGAGCCCGCCGCGACCTATCGCAATCCGATCCTGCACGCGGACTATTCCGACCCCGACGTGATCCGCGTGGGCGACCGCTACTACCTGGTCGCGTCGACCTTCCACTTCTCGCCGGGCCTGCCCGTCCTGGAGTCCAAGGATCTGGTCCACTGGACGATCCTGGGCCACGTGCTGCCGAGCCTGCCGTTCGCGCCGGAATACGACCTGCCCGGGCCGGTCCCGACCGACGACACCGGCTCGCGGATGCCGCGCGACCAGCGAACCGTCGGCCAGCGCTATGCCGGCGGCGTCTGGGCGCCGTCGATCCGGCATCACGACGGCCGGTTCTACGTCTATTTCGCGACCCCCTATGAGGGGATCTTCATGGCGACGGCCGACAAGCCCGAGGGCCCCTGGAGCGCGCCGGTCGCGGTGATCGCCGGACCCGGCTACGAGGACCCCTGCCCGTTCTGGGACGACGACGGCCAGGCCTACCTCGTCCATGGCAAGGTCGGCGCGGGCCCGCTGGTGCTGCACCGCATGGCGCTGGACGGCAAGTCGGTGCTGGACGCCGGGACAGTGATCATCGAGGACGCCAAGGCCCTGCCGGTCCTCGAAGGCCCCAAGCTCTACAAGCGCGACGGCTGGTACTACATCTTCGCCCCGACCGGCGGGGTCGAGACCGGGCCGCAGACCGTGCTGCGTTCACGGAACATCTGGGGGCCTTACGAGCACCGGTCCGTCCTGGTTCCAGGAACCTCGCGGCTGAAGGGGCCGCACCAGGGCGGCTGGGTCGAGACGACTTCGGGCCAGGGCTGGTTCGTCCACTTCAACAGCGCCGGCGCCTATGGCCGCATCGTCCATCTGCAGCCGGTCGCCTGGAAGGATGGCTGGCCGGTCATGGGCGAGGCCCAGCCCGGCGCCGGGCCGGACGCGACGGCGGGGCAGCCGGTGGCCGAATACGCTCTCCCCGACGTCGGCGGGCGTTTCCCGGCGGTGAAACCCCAGACCTCGGACGCCTTTTCCGGCGCAAAGCTGGGTCCGCAATGGGAGTGGAACCACAATCCCGACGACACGCGCTGGAGCCTGACCCGACGCCCCGGATTCCTGCGCTTGACCGCCGCGCCGGCGTCCAACCTGGTCAGCGCCCGCAATACCCTGACCCAGGTCCTGCAGAGCGAGCGCGCCGTCGTCACGACGCGGCTCGACGCGACCGGTCTGGCCGAGGGGCAGCGCGCCGGCCTGTCGATGTTCGGTCAGGGCGTCAGCTGGATCGGCGTGGCGCGTCGCCAGGGCGCGCTGCGGGTGGTCCAGTCCTTCGCCGGCGCCGAGGTCGTCGGTCCGACCTTGAAGGCCAAGACTCTCGAGCTGCGGGTGTCGGTCGCCGACCAGGCCGCCCGCTACGCCTACAGCCTCGACGGCGGCAAGACCTTCGTCGACCTGGGCGCGGTCGCCCCCTTGCGATTCAGTTGGTGGAAGGGCGCGCGGCCCGCGCTGTTCACCTATGGCGACCCTGCCCAAAAGAGGCAGGGTCACGCCGATTTCGACTGGGTGAAGGTCACGCCGTGACTTTGACCGGTTTCCTGAGACGGGGCGGGTTGATGGACCCGCCTGCAACCGCCACCTCCTGGCGGTCGGCGGCCCGCGCCGACCGCGCCTTTTGCCCGAGTTACGCGTCATGCCCAGGCCTCTGAATTTCCATGAAGATCGGTTGTTCCCGGCGGACGCGACGACGCGGTCGTACGCGCGGGGGCTGTATGGGTTGGTCAAGGACCTGCCGATCATCAGCCCGCACGGCCACACCGATCCGGCCTGGTTCGCGACCAACGAACCGTTCCAGGACGCCACCGACCTGCTGCTGGCGCCCGACCACTATCTGTTCCGCATGCTCTACAGCCAGGGGATCGCGCTGGACGCCCTGAAGGTGCGTTCCAAGGCCGGGGTTCCGGCCACCGATCCGCGCGCGGCCTGGAAGCTGCTGGCGTCGAACTTCCACCTCTTCCGCGGCACGCCCTCGTGGATCTGGCTGAACCACGTGTTCTCGAAGGTGTTCGGCTTCACCGAGGTTTTCGACGCGACGACCGCCGACGACTATTTCGACCGCATCAACGAGGCCCTGGCCACCGACGCCTACCGGCCCCGGGCTCTGTTCGACCGCTTCAACATCGAGACCCTGGCCACCACCGAGGGCCCGCACGAGGTCCTCAAGCACCACCAGGCCATCCGCGAGAGCGGCTGGGGCGGCCATGTGATCACCGCCTATCGCCCCGACGCGGTCATCGACTTCGAGGACGAGCGCGGTCCGCGCGCCTTCGAGCGCTTCGCCGAGGTCTCGGGCCAGGACGTCTACAGCTGGAAGAGCTACCTGGAGGCCCACCGCCTGCGCCGGGCCGCCTTCATCGAGGCCGGGGCCACCTCCAGCGACCACGGCCATCCGACGGCGGCCACCGCCGACCTGTCGGACGTCGAGGCCGAGGCCCTGTTCCAGAGCCTGGTCAAGGGTGAGGTCACGCCTGAAAAGGCCGAGCTGTTCCGGGCCCAGATGCTGACCGAGATGGCCAAGATGAGCCTGGACGACGGCCTGGTCATGCAGATCCACCCCGGCTCGCACCGCAACCACAATGTCGGCCTGCTCGGCAGCCACGGCCGCGACAAGGGCGCCGACATCCCGATGCGCACCGAATATGTCGATGCGCTCAAACCCCTGCTGACCCGCCTGGGCAACGACCCGCGCCTGTCGGTGATCCTGTTCACCCTGGACGAGACCACCTACAGCCGCGAGCTGGCCCCGCTGGCCGGTCACTATCCGGTGCTGAAGCTGGGTCCGTCCTGGTGGTTCCACGACAGCCCCGAGGGCATGATGCGCTTCCGCGAGCAGGTCACCGAGACCGCCGGCTTCTACAATACCGTCGGCTTCAACGACGACACCCGCGCCTTCCTCTCCATCCCCGCTCGCCACGACGTCGCTCGTCGCGTCGACAGCGCTTTCCTCGCCCGCATGGTCGCCGAACATCGTATGGACCTCGTCGAAGCCGAGGACCTCATCGTCGACCTGACGTACAACCTGCCTAAGAAGGCCTACAAGCTGGATCAGAGCGCACGCCATGTTCATGCCCACAGACACGCCGGATAAGGCCGAACGGGTCAGCCAGACCCTGCTGCGCGCGCTGGACATCCTGGACGCCGCGCGCGGCGGCCCGGTCGCCCTGACCGAGCTGGAGCGGCGCCTGGGCCTGACCCGCAGCACGGCGCATCGGCTGGCCTCGGCGCTGGTGGATCGCCGGCTGCTGACCCACGACGCGCGCAAAGGCTATCGCCTGGGTCCCAAGCTGATGGACCTGGGCTTCCAGGCGCGCGAGGCCACCAGCCTGGCCGCCGTCGCCCAGCCGATCCTCGACGGGCTCAGCCAGTCCATGGAGGACGCCTCGAACCTGGGCGTTCCCGACGGCGACCATGTGGTCTACATCGCGCGCTCGCCCAGCCGCCGCCGGGTGGCCGTGCGCCACCAGGTCGGCGACCGCAACCGGATCAGCACGACGGCGCTCGGTCGGGCGTTGATGCTGGACGCGCCGGCCGAGAGCTGGGTCGCCTACTTCCCCGACGAGGCGCAACCGGTCGCCAAGGCCGTCGGCGCGGCCTGGCACTTCGACGAGGCGGGCGACTGCATCCGCTGCGTGGCCGCGCCGATCCGCGACGCCAGCGGCGCGATCGTAGCGGCGCTCAGCCTGTCCAGCATCCCCCAGTATATGCCCGAGGATCGGATGGCGCAGGCGGAACGCGAGGTCATCGACGCCGCGGACGCGATCAGCCGCCGCCTGGGCTGGGGCTGGGAGACCTAGAGGCCTCCCAACCAATCACCAGGTGAAGGTGCCGGCGGCCCGAGCCGGCAAGGACGCCTTGAACCGCCGCCCGCTTTCCGTGATGGCGAAGGTCGCCGGCTGGGTTCCCACGTTCAGCACGATCAGCACGCGGCCGCCGTCGCGGTTCTGGAACGCCACGGTGCGCAGGTCACCGAGCTTGGCTGGCGAGCCGATCCGCGTCGCGCCCGGTTTCACGAACCGGCTGGCGTGGCCGAAGGCGTAATATTCCTGGGTGCGGGTGATGGCGCCGCTCGTGCTGTCGATCGACAGGACACCCCGGCAATCGCCGCAGCCGCCGGCGTGCGGGCCGAACTTCTCGTCCAGGGCCAGGTTCCACATCAGGACGCCCCGCGCGCCGCCGCGCGTCGCGCCGATGATCAGGTTCTCGACCATCCACGAGAAGCTGTCGTCGAACTTCGGGGACCATTCGCCGCCCGAGCACTCGGTCAGGAAGATCTCCTTGTCCGGATTGGCTTCGGTCACCGGCTGCTGGGCCGAGACGTCGCCCGCGTAGCAGTGCCAGGCGACGCCGGCGAGGAAGGCTCGGGCCCTGGGATCGGCCAGCACGGTCGTTGGCTGTTCGGGATGATCCCAGTTGTGGTCCCAGTCGAGCACTTTGGTGGTGATCTTCTGGCGTTCGAACACCGGGGCCAGGTTCTCGCCGAAGAACCTCGCACGATCCTTGGCGTTCCAGCGCATGCCCGGGTAGTTGTCGGGCTCGAAGTCCGGCTCGTTCTGGATGCTGAGATAGTCGGTGGGCACGCCGACCTTGGCCGCTTCCTTGACGTAGCGGGCGAAGAAGTCGGCATAGACCGGATAGGCCTCGGGCTTCAGCTGGCCCTTTACCAGCGATCCCGTCGTCTTCATCCAGGCCGGGGCGCTCCACGGCGAGGCCATGACCTTGAGGTCGGGATTGATCTTCAGCGCCGCGCGGACGGTCGGGAAGACGTATTCCTGTGGCCGCTTCAGCGAGAAATGCTCGAGCTTCGGATCCGCCGCCCCGTTCGGAACGTCATCCAGGCTGTAGTGGTCCAGCGAGAAGTCCGAGGCGCCGATGGTGATCCGGGTGAAGCTGAAGCCCAGGCCACCCTCCCCACGCCCGTACAGCTCGCGCAGCAGCTGGTCGCGTTTGACCGGCGTCAGCTTGTTCTGGATCAGCCAAGCCGAGGCGTCGGTGATCGCCGCGCCGAAGCCGACGATGGTCTGGTGGCGCTCCTTGGTGTCGACGGCGATTACCGGCAGGCCGGCGACCGTCTCGGCGCTCGCCACGCTCGACGGCGCCTGGGCGGCCAGCAGCTGGCTCTTGTCGCCCGTCGTCACCCAGCCCTGAAGCTTGGATCCGGCGACAGCGGGCGTCGCCACGACGAGCGCGGCGGCGGCGAGAAGGATGGCGCGCATCACGGCTTCCTCGACCAGGCCTTGAGGTTGGCCTCGCCAGTCAGCGCCGCGTCGCCGGCATGGCGGCCGACATAGAGCGGGTAGCGGCCCGCCGCGATCGACCAGCCCGGCTTGGAGACGTCGTAGTCGGCCAGGATGCGCGGCTCGACGGTGAGGGTGACGCGCCGGGTCTCGCCGGGCGCCAGGTCGACCTTCTCGAAGCCGGCCAGACGGACCATCGGCTTGCGCTTGCCGGCCGTGACGTAGAGCTGCGGGGTGTCGGCGCCGGCGGCGTTGCCGGTGTTGGTGACGTCGAAGCTGACCTTCAGCCCCGCCACGTCCTCGACCTTGAGGTTCCTGTACGCGAAGGTCGTGTACGAGAGGCCGTAGCCGAACGGATAGAGCGGCTGGCGCTGTTCCTGGGCGTACCAGCGGTAGCCGACGGCCGCGCCCTCGACGTACTTCACCGGAAAGCCCTTGATCGGACCGGCCTGCTGGCCGGCGCGGCGAGCGTCGTCGATGGCGGCCTGTTCGGCGAAGCCCGGCGCACTCGCACGCGGAGCCTGGTCGGCGGACTTCGGGAAGGTCATGGCCAGGCGGCCCGACGGATTGACCTCGCCCGTCAGCAGGCGGGCGAGGGCCTGGCCGCCGCGCTGGCCGGGATACCAGGCCTGAAGCACCGCGCCGACGCGGTCCAGCCACGGCATGGTCACCGGGCCGCCGGTCTCGAGGACGACGATCGAATTCTTGTTGGCCGTCGCGACCGCGTCGATCAGGGCGTCCTGGTTCTCGGGCAACACGATCGAGGGCGCGTCCTGGGCCTCGGTCTGCCAGTGCCAGGCGAAGACGATGGCGACGTCGGCGTCCTTGGCGGCGGCCGCGGCGGCGGCCGGGTCCTTGCCGTCGACATAGATCACCTCGGCGCCCGGCGCGGCGGCCTTGATCGCCTGCAGCGGCGAGGACGCGTGCCAGGTGACGCGGACGAACGAGGCGGCCTCGCCGCCGTTCAGCGGGATCTCGACCGGCGCGCCGCCGACCGACCGCACCTGGGACGAGCCGCCGCCCGAGATCACCCCGACGTCGGCATGGGCGCCGATCAGCACGATCTTCTTGGCGGTCTTGGCCAGAGGCAGCAGGCCGCCCTCGTTCTTCAGCAGCACCGCCCCGCGCTCGGCCACCGCTTGGGCGACCTTGGCGTGGGCGTCATAGTCGATCGGCTGGGGGCTGGTCGGGGTCGGGTCGTCCATCAGGCCCGAGGTGATCACCCCGTGCAGGATGCGGCGGACCATGTCGTCGAGGCGAGCCCGGCTGACCTCGCCCTTGGCCACGGCGGCCTTCAGGTCGTCGCCGAAGAAGATCTGGGTGTCCAGCTCCTGACCCGACTGCTGGTCCAGGCCCGCCAGCGCGGCCTTCACCGTGCTGTGCACCGCGCCCCAGTCGGACATCACGAAGCCCGGATAGTTCCAGTCGCGCTTGAGCACCTTGTTCAGCAGGAAGTCGTTCTGGCACGCCCAGTCGCCATTGACCTTGTTGTAGGCGCACATCACCGACGCCGGACTGCTCTTCTCGATCGCGATCTGGAAGGCCAGCAGGTCGCTTTCCCGCAGGTCCGCCTCGTCGATCTGGGCGTCCATCACGTGGCGGCCGGTCTCCTGGGCGTTGAGGGCGAAGTGCTTGATCGTCGAGACGATGTGGTTGGACTGCACGCCCTTGATCTGCTCGCCGGCCATCTCACCGGCCAGCAGCGGATCTTCGCCGAGATATTCGAAGTTGCGGCCGGCCCACGGGTCACGGGTCAGGTTGACGCCGCCGGCCAACAGGACGTTGAAGGTCTTGGCGCGGGCCTCGGCGCCGATCATCGCGCCGCCGGCATAGGCCAGCTTCGGCTCGAAGGTCGAGGCCAAGGCGAGGCCCGACGGCAGGGCCGTGGCGACGTCGCCCTTGCGCTGCTCGACCTGGTTGGCCACGCCCAGGCTGGCGTCGCTCTCGCGCAGGGTCGGGATCTTCAGGCGAGACACGCCCGGGACATAGCCGGCCGAGGGGATCATGTCGGCGGGCGCGGGCTTGGTGTTGGGCGGGAAGAGGCCGTGCAGATAGGCGATCTTCTCATCCAGCGTCATCTGCTTGACCAGGGCGTCGGCGCGGGCCCAGGCCGGATCATTGGCGCGCGGGGTCAGCGGCGCGCTGTCCTTGGTCGGCATGACCTCGGCGAGCACTCCCGACAGCGGGACGAGGGAAAGCAACGCCACGGCGGCGGTAGTCCGGCACAGGATCCGCAAGGCGGATGAAGGCAGGGCGGCGGTCGTCATGGCGTACTCCAAGCGTCTCTAGGGAATGGGAACGGGGGCCGCGTTGAGCGGCGGGGCCTGGCAGGTCCGGGCCACGAACTCGGCATGGCTGGGCATGACGTTCAGGCACTTGCCGATCACCGTTTCGATGTTGGCGAGATGGGCTGCGATGGCCTCGTCCGACTGGACGCGGACCAGCGGGTCATAGCCGCGCGGGATCACGCCCTGGCCCAGGAACACCTGGATCCAGCTCTCCTCGGTGAAGAGTTCGTCGTCCTCGCGGAACACCCGGCCGTTGGCGGCGAACAGGTCCATCTTCCGCTGCAGCGTCGCGGGGACCTCCATGTCGCGGCAGGAACGCCAGAATGGCGTGTCGTCGCGCTGGGTGGCCTTGTAGTGCAGGATGATGAAGTCGCGGATGCGCTCGTACTCGAAGTCGCTCTGGCGATTGAACTCGTCGACATTGGCCTGGTCGAAGCCGCCGTCCGGCAGCAGGCGAACCATGCGGATCACGGCCGACTGGATCAGGTGCAGGCTGGTCGACTCCAGGGGCTCCATGAAGCCGCTGGCCAGACCCACCGAGACGCAGTTCTTGTTCCAGATCTTCTTGCGTTTGCCGGTCGTGAAGCGGATGCGCAGCGGGTTGGCCCGCTGGGCGCCGTCCAGGTTCGACAACAAGACGCGCTCGGCTTCGTCGTCGTCGATGTATTTGGACGAATAGACGTGGCCGTTGCCGGTGCGGTGCTGCAGTGGGATGCGCCATTGCCAGCCGGCGTCGTGCGCTGTCGAGCGGGTATAGGGCGTGAAGTGCTCTGAGCGCTCGGTCGGCACGGCGATGGCCCGGTCGCAGGGCAGCCAGTGTGTCCAATCCTCATAGCCCGTCTTCAGCGCCTGCTCGATGATCAGCCCCCGGAAGCCCGAGCAATCGACGAAGAAGTCGGCGGCGATCACCTCGCCGTCGTCCATGGTCACCGACTGGACGAAGCCGTCCTGCGGCCGCAGCGTCACGTCGACGATCTTGCCCTCGCGCCGCTTGACGCCGCGCGCTTGGGCGTAGGTCGACAGGTGCTTGGCGTAGAGGCCAGCGTCGAAATGGAAGGCGTGGGCGATATGGCCGATCGGGGACTCGGCCATGTCCGCCCGGGCGCGCATGAACCTGTCGTTCAGCGCCATGGCGTTGTTGATCGACAGATCGTTGAAGTCGCCCGCGCGGCCCAACTCGCGCATGCGCAGCCAGTACTGGTGGACGCGCAGCCAGCCCAGGTCCTGGCCCAGCACGCCGAAGCCGTGCAGGTAGCTCTCACCCTTGCGGAACCAATCGCGGAACTGGATGCCCAGCTTGAAGGACCCCTGCGTCTTGCGCAGGAAGTCATCCTCGTCGAGGCCGAGCAGCTCGTTGAACTTCTTGATGGCGGGGATAGTCGCCTCCCCCACCCCGACCGTGCCGATCTCCTCGGACTCGACAAGGACGATCTCGTAGAGACCCTGGAACAGGCGCGAGCACAGCGCCGCCGTCATCCATCCGGCGGACCCGCCGCCGGCGATCAGAATTTTCTTGAGCGGTTGCAACCACCCGCCTCCCGTTGAGCGAAGGTCGGGGACGCCTTAGGCGCCCCCGCCTCCGATTGGTTCTTGCCTGGCGAGCCTGGCCGCGGGGGAGCGCGGCGAGCTCAGCCCTCTGCTTAGAACCGATAGTTCACGCCGAACAGGATCTGACGGCCGTACTTCTCGTAGGTCTCGGGCAGCGAGCCGCCGTCGCTGGTCTTGGTCCCGCCGTTGTCGAGGCCGAGGCGCGTGCGGTACGGGGAATCCGTCAGGTTGTTGACCTGCAGCAGCAGGCCCAGGTTCTGCAGCGGACCATCCTGGAAGGTGTAGCCGATCTGGGCGTCCACCTGCTTGTCGGCCAGGATCTCGGTGAAGCCGCGCGTGGCGTAGAGCTGCACGACCTCGCCCTTGAAGGCCGAGCGATACCGCTGGCTGATCCGCGCCTGGAAGCCGCCCCGCTCGTAGTAGCCCGTGATGTTGTACACGGTCTTCGAGAGCCCCGGGATCCGGACGGGATCCGTGCCGGTGGTCGGGTTCAGGTTCGACTTGGTCAGCGACAGGCTGCCCTGGACGCCCAGCCCCTTCAGCAGATCGGCGAATTGACCGAAGTCCATGGCGCCGCTGAATTCCAGGCCTTTCAGGTTACCGCCGTTGCCGTTGGCCGGCAGGGTGATCTGGCCCATCGGGTTGACGGTGGTGCCCGCCGGGATGCTGGCGCCGACCGGAATCGGGATCCCGGTGAAGTCGAACACGCCGGTCTGGTTGTAGATGTAGGTGTCGAGCTTCTTGTAGAAGGCCGCCACCGACAGATAGGTCGCGGGGCTGACGTACCATTCGTAGGCCAGGTCGGCGGCCTTCGCCATCCAGGGCTTCAGGTGCGGGTTGCCGCCCGAGGCCGACCACGGATTGACCGTCGTGCCCGGACCACACGGCTGGCTGGAGCAGACCAGCGAATTGAAGCCTGGCGTGACGTTGGCGCGCATGTCGTCCATGCGCGGGCGGGCCATGGTCTTGGACAGGGCGAAGCGCAGGCGATGTCCGCCGCCCAGGTCGTAGATCAGGTTCAGGCTGGGCAGGACGTCGGTGTAGTCGTCCTTGGCGTCGATCTTGGTCGGCACGATCGGCTGGCCCGAGGCCAGGCCGTTGATCACGACGCCGCTCGACTCCTGCTTCTGCTTGACCACCTGGACGCCCACATTGCCGCGCAGGTCGCCGGTCTGGAAGTTGGCGCGGGCGAAGAAGGTCGTGACCTCCTCGGTGATGTCCCAGTTCTTGTCGTAGTAGTTGGCGTCGAGGATCGGGGCCGCGTTGTAGTACTTCTTCCAGACGTCGCCGATCTTGACGCTGAGCACCTGGCCGAAGCCGGCGAAGCCCAGGCTGGTCGGATCGACCAGGTCCGCGGCGTCGACATAGACCTGCTGGCGACCGTTCTTCAGGAACAGGTCGTTGTCCGAGACGGTCTTGCCCTTGTCGCGCTTGGTGTAGTTCACGCCGCCCGACAGCTGGGTGATGAAGCCGTCCATCTCGTGCTCGAGCCGGATGTCGACGGCGGTGACGTCTTCCTTGACGCGCGGAAAGCGGATCGCGCCGTCGTGGCCCCAGCCGCCCCACGGGGCGCGGTCGCCCAGGGTGACCTTGCTGGCGTCGGCATAGTTCAGGCCTTCGTCATATTGCGAGAAGCCGTTGTCGGCGACCTTGAAGCCGATGGTGTCATAGGTGCGGCCCACGTCCGGCGTGGCGCCGGTCACGCCGCCGACGCCGCGGCCGTAGCCCGCGTACGTCTCCATGATCTGTTCCTTCCGCTTGTTAGAGGAATAGGACAGATCGGCGACCAGCCGGGTCTTCTCGGTCAGCTGAAACTCGTTGTTCAGGCCGGCGGAGAACAGCTGGTCCTGGCGAGTGTTGTAGTCGTTGCGCAGCTGCAGGACGCCGTGGTTCAGCGTGCCGCCGGCGGCGAATTTCGACCCGCCGATATCTTCGGTGGTCACCCCCGTGAAGGTGACTCCGTCGGCATAGGGGTTCGAGAACCACTGGGCGCCGCGCGTGACCTCGGTCTGCTTGAACGTTGAATAGTAGACGTCCAGCGTCGAGTGGATGCGGTCGTTGGGCTTGTACTCGAAGATGCCGATGACGGCGTCGCGCTTGTTGTTGCGCGACGTGGCGAAGATCTCCTGCCCGTTCAGCATCAGCACGCCGTCGGCGCTGTCCGGCGAGGTCGACTCGGCCGGGAAGGCCTCGTAGCCGTAAGCCTTGTAGTGCTTCACCTGCGAGGGCGAATCCAGGTGAGCGTAGCCGAGGGCCACGCCGATGGTGTCGTCGGCGAACTGGTTGATGTAGCTGGCGCTGAAGCGGCCGCCCACGTTGTGGGAGTCGTCGTTCAGCTTCTTGCCCGAGGTCTTCTCGCCGCGAAGGTTCACGGCCAGGGCGCGCTTGCCGAATTCCAGAGGGCGCACGGTGCGCAGGTCGGCGGTGCCCGACAGGCCCATGCCCGAGACCTGGGCGTCCGGCGTCTTGT
The DNA here is from genome assembly GCF_019931575.1 of Caulobacter segnis. Taxonomy (NCBI): domain Bacteria; kingdom Pseudomonadati; phylum Pseudomonadota; class Alphaproteobacteria; order Caulobacterales; family Caulobacteraceae; genus Caulobacter; species Caulobacter segnis. The sequence goes on from NZ_CP082923.1 coordinate 2,446,243, forward strand.
AGATCACGACGCTGGACAGCAGCTCCGACGGATACTGGTCGAACTCGACGGCGCGGTTGTCACCCGAGCTGGCCTGCTGGCGGCCGTTCAGCAGCGTGGTGGTGAAGTCCGGCGCCAGGCCGCGGATCGAGATCACCTGGGCGCGGCCGTTCACGCGCTGGGCGGCCAGGCCCGGCAGGCGGGCGATAGACTCGGCGATCGAGACGTCCGGCAGCTTGCCGATGTCCTCGGCCGACACGGCTTCGACGATCGAGGTCTCGTTCTTCTTGATGTTGATGGAGTTCTGGATGCCGGCCCGGATGCCGGTGACCACGATGGCCTCGACGGTGTCGTCCTCGGCCTTCGGCGCCTGGTCGGCGGACTGCGCCCAGGCCGCGCCCGGCCCGGCGATCGCCAGGGTGATCGCGGCGGCCGAAGCCGTGGCGTAGAATCGCTGAATGGACGGACGCGCGCCGCTCGTCGTGCGGTTTCGCATGAGCTCTCCCCTCTGAACTCGCCCTCTGAGCAGGGCGATGTCTTGTTCTTGTTCCAGTCAGCGTAGCTGTGGAAGCGCTTCCATGGAAGCGCTTCCAATTGCTCCCGACGCGACAACGTTGTCAAGGCGGAAACAAACCGGACCCTGGGAGTCTTTACCGCGCCGTGGTGGTCTGGCGTGACACGACCGCGTGTTCGAGCTGTTCGAAGACGGGTTCGGGCGCGAGATTGGCGCCGGTCAGCCGGGCCACTAGGAGCTCGACGGCGCGCTGGCCCAGCACCTTCACGGGCTGGTGCACGGTGGTCAGCGGCGGCCAGACGATCGCGGCGACGGGAGCGTCGTCGAAGCCGGTGATCGACAGGTCGGCGGGGATGCTGAGGCCCCGCGCATGAGCGGCTGACAGCACGCCGGCGGCCATGTCGTCATTGGCGCAGACCAGCGCCGTCGGCTTCAGCGGATGGTCCAGCAGTTGCGGCGCCAGGTGGGTGCCGGACCGGAAGGTGAAGTCGCCGCGCAGGACGACGCAGTCGCCCTCCCCCAGCCCCTGCTCGGCCAGGGCGCGCTGGAAACCCCTCAGGCGACGGTCGGCCGAAAGGTGGCCCTCGAGGCCGGCGATGAAGCCGAACCGGCGGTGGCCCAGGCGGAGCAACTCGCGGGTGACGTCGTAGCCGCCGGCCTCGTCGTCGACCCCGACCCCGTCGGCCTTGCCCTTGCCCGGACCGCCGGGCGACACCGTCACGACCTTGCAGCCCTGGGCCAGGGCGGCCTCGATCAGGGCGACGTCGTCGCTGTAGGGCGGCGACAGGATCAGGCCCTCGCAGCGCTGGGTGGTGATCAGGTCCAGGATCCGCTTCTGACGGTCGGGGGTTTGCTGCGGCACGTTCTGGACCAGGACCTGGTAGCCGAGAGCCAGACAGGCGCGCAGGGCGCCCAGCTCCAGGGCGGATTCGTAATACGAGTTCGGCTCGTTGTCGGGATCCGAGGCGAAGACGAAGGCCAGCAGCCGGCTGGCGCCGCCCGCCAGGCTGCGGGCCTGCGGATTGACCTTGTAGTCCAGCTGCTCGACCGCCTGCATGACGCGGGCGCGGACCTCGTCGCGCACGTTGGGACCGCCGTTGAGCACCCGAGACACCGTCACGCGCGCCACGCCCGACAGCCGGGCGACGTCGTCGATGGTGGGTCTCTTGCTCGTCAAATCACGCTCCCTCAGACGGGCCGGAAGATGGTCAGGAAAACCGCGCAACACAAGCGATTCAACCGGAGCGCTTCCAGAGTGACGCCTTATCGGTCCGACCAGTGCATCCATATTGGCATGACCAATAATTGACAAGCTGGGAGATTGGCCAGATATCTTCGCAAACCGCTCGCGGAGTTGGCGGGCGAAAAGCTTGGGGAGATCGCCTTGAAGACCATCTGGCTGGCCGCCTGCGCCCTGTCCGCCGTCGCGTCCGCGGCCCACGCCGCCGATTCCGCCTTGCTGGGGCCCTCGTTCGGCAAGGGGCCCGTCGCCCCCGCCCTGTCGGAGATGATCGTCTCGCGCGCCACGGCAAACCTCGACCGACCGCCGGGCGCCATCCCCCACGCGCACACCGAAGGCACCCTGCCGGGCAAGGGCATCCGCGAGATCAGCCTCAAGGCGCGGGAAGACCAGCCGATCGTGCTGAACTTCGCCATCGCCTATCGCCTGACGGGCGATCACCAGTTCCTCGACGCGACCGGCCGCTATCTGGAGAACTGGGCCGACATCTACCAGATCTCGTTCAACCCGATCGACGAGACCGGTTTCGACACACTGCTGATGGCCTACGACCTGACCGAGGACGACCTCCCCGCCCCGGTCCGCGCCAAGGTCGACGCGTTCTGGCGCAAGATGGCGGTCGGCTATCTCGACGCCATGGACGCGGGACCAAGGAACGCCAACACCAACTGGCAGAGCCACCGGGTCAAGCTCGCGACCATGGCGGCCTTCCAGACCGGCGACGCGGCGATCATCGATCGCGCCCGCAAGGCCTATGAGAAGCAGGTAACCGTCAACCTGCTGCCCGACGGCAGCATGTTCGACTTCCATGAGCGAGACGCCCTGCACTACGTCACCTACAACCTCGACCCGCTGATGATGGCGGCGCTCTCGGCCCAGGCGCACGGCCAGGACTGGTTCGCCTGGAAGAGCTCGACCGGCGCCAGCCTGCCCCGCTCCCTTGACTGGCTGGCGGCCTATGCGCGGGGCGACAAGACCCACATCGAGTTCGCCAACTCCAAGATCCAGTTCGACCGCGACCGCGCCGCCGCCGGCCAGAAGGAGTACGCGCCACACCCATGGGACGTCGGCAACGGCGTCTCGACCTACAGCCTGGCCAGCCTGCTGGACGGCAAGCACCTGGCACTGCGCGACGACCTGGTGAAGCGCACCGGCAAGCGCCCGCCCGTCTGGACCGAGATCCAGCGCGCCTCGAAACGCTGACCCGGTCCGGTTGACCCCGCTTCTCCCGTCTGTCCCAATCGAGGCGGGAGAACCTGATGACTCGTAACAACCGCATCCTGGTCGGCGCCGGCGTGGGCGTGCTCGCCGCCTTCCTGATCGCCGCCTATTTCGTCTCGCCAATCATCGCCCTGCATGGCCTGACCACGGCGGCCAAGGCCGGCGACCGCGCCAAGCTGGAACGCAGCATCGATTTCCCCGCCGTCCGCGAGAGCCTGAAGTCGCAGCTCAAGGCGGTGATGACCCGGTCCATCGCCGACGACCCCAAGCTGCGCGACAACCCGTTCGCGGCGCTGGGCCAGATGCTGCTGGTCGGCGTGATCGACAAGGCGGTGGACGCCTACGCCACCCCGGACGCCATCGCCGAGATGGTGGCCACCAACAAGGCCCCGGAACGCATCTCGACGGACGCGCCTCCGCCGCCGGTCGAGCAACCCAAGCCGAAGGCCAAGTCGACCACCGAGGCCCACTACGCCTACCAGGGCCTGAACCACTTCCACGCCGCTTATCGCGACAAGGCCGACCAGCCCGGCGACGAACTGGGCCTGGTCCTGGAGCGACGCGGCCTCTTCACCTGGAAGCTGGTCAAGATCGAGTTGCCGCCGAACCTCGGCCGCTAGTCGAGCGCCCAGTCGACCGTCGAGCCCTCGTAACAGTCGACACCCCGGCCGATGCCGGCGACAGCCGCGCTCATCGCGCCGCCGCGTTCCAGCGCCGCGTCCGCCAGCGCCACCATCAAGATGTTGGGCGTCGCCTCCGGGCTGGCCGCGCGCAGCTGCGCCGCCAAGATCGCTTCCTCGCCCTTCGGTCGAACCGCGCAGGCCAGGATGTAGGCCGCCGCCGTCGAGCGGCTGACGCCAGCGTGGCAGTGGATCAGCAGGGTCGGCGTTTCCCGTAGCGCCAGGATCGCCGCGATGTCCGCCGCCGAGGGCATGACCAGGCCAGGCCGCGCCTCGACGATGTCGTTGAACCGCAACAGCGTGCGGGGCGCGCTCGGCGGCGGATTCTCGGCGTCGGGCGAGACCAGGGTCAGGACGTGGTCGACCGGCGCGCTGGCCAGCAGGCGCTCCACGGCCGTGACCGGACCGACCAGCAGCCTCATGCCAGCGCCGCCACGCCCAGCAGGAAGCCCAGCTCGAACACCTGCTCGATCGCGCCCAGGACATCGCCGGTGTGGCCGCCGATCAGGCGCTTGGCCAGAGCCGCCATGAGGATCGCCAGGAGGGCGCCGCCCGCCACGCCGGCCAGGGCCGCGCCGGGCGGTAGAAAGGCCAGCGGCCAGGCGGCGAACAGCAACGCCGCGAGGACCTCGCCGGGACGGACGCCCTGGGGCACGGGCTTCCACTTCCCCGCCTCGCCCTGGGGCGCGTAGGGCGTGGCGCGCATGGCGACGACGGCCGCCGCGCGTCCCAGGCCATGGGCCGCCAGCAGGGCGACGGCGGCGGTCAGAACTGGCGTCGAGGTCAACACCGCGCCCTTGGTCGCCAGGATCAGCCCCAGGGCGCAGACGCCATAGGTCCCGACCCGACTATCCTTCATGATCTCCAGGCGCCGCGCCGGCGTCTGCCCGCCGCCCAGCCCATCGGCGGTGTCGGCCAGGCCATCCTCATGGAAGGCGCCGGTGATCAGCAGCCCGACCGCGATGGCCAGGACCGCCGCGACCGCGCCGCCCCAGACCCGCTCGGCCCCGATCAGCACCAGGGCGCTGACCAGGCCCACGCCCTGCCCGACCAGCGGAAAATAGCGCGCCGAGCGGGTGATCCAGTCGGGTTCGAAGGTCGAAAGGTTCGGCGTGGGAACGCGCGTCAGGAACTGCACGGCGCACAGCAGCAGCCGGATCTGGTGGCGCGCCCAGCCCATGATCAGAGGCGGCCGCTCAGGACGTCGTCCAGGCTGGCGACGTCGCTTAGCAGCCGCGAGGCGGCGCGGACGATCGGCAGGGCCAGCAGCGCGCCGGTGCCTTCGCCCAGGCGCAGGTCCAGATGCAGCAGCGGCGAGGCGTCGAGCGCCCGCAACATCCCCTGATGTCCGCGCTCGGCGGACTGGTGGCAGAACACGCAGTAGTCCTTGGCCGCCGGGCTCAACCGGATGGCCGCCAGGGCCGCGGCCGAGACGATGAAGCCGTCGATCAGCACCGGAACCCGCGCGGCCGCCGCGCCCAGCACAGCCCCGGCCATCATCGCGATCTCCAGGCCGCCGAACTCAGCCAGCACGGCCTCGGGCGCCGTGGCGTCGGCGCGGGCGGCCGCCCGTTCCAGCGTCGCCAGCTTTCGCGCCAGGCCCGCGTCGTCATGACCCGTCCCGCGCCCGACGCAGTCCGCCAGCGGCGCCGGCGCCAGCCGGTGCATGACCAGGGCCGCCGAGGCGGTGTTGCCGATGCCCATCTCGCCCAGCGCCAGGACCTCGAAGCCCTCGGCGATCGCCTCCCGCGCGACCTGCGCGCCGCGTTCCAGCGCCTGGGCGACCTCGTCGGGCGTCAGGGCCGGCTCGACGGCGGCGTTGCGGGTTCCGCGCCGGACCTTCCGGTCCAGCAGGGCGCGATGTGGCGGCAGGTCGGCGTCGACCCCGGCGTCGACCTGCCGCAGCTCGGCGCCGACCGCGTTGGCGAAGGCGTTGGCGCTGGCCTTGCCCGCCAGGAAGGTCGCGACCATGGCCTGGGTCACGCTGGACGGATAGGCCGACACGCCCTCGGCGGTCAGGCCGTGATCACCGGCGAAGACCAGCAGCAGCGCCTTGTCGAAGGCCGGCGGCGATCCCCCGGCGATCAGGCCCAGTTGGACCGCGAGGTCTTCCACCCGTCCCAGCGCGCCCGGCGGCTTGGCCTTGCCGTCGAGCAGAGCGCGCCAGGTCGCCGCGCCGGCCGTGTCGACCGGGATCACAGGAGGTAGGTTCATCGGGAGGACTCCAGGCCCGCCAGGCGCATGAGGGCGGGAATGTCGAAGGATCGTTCGAGCACGGCGGCGATCTCGTCCAGCGCCTGGTCGACGCGGACCGTCTGGTCCTGGCCCTCGGCCGTCGCGCCGAGTTCGGCCAGCAGCTCGGCCCGCGCCTCGCCGCTATCGAACAGGCCGTGGACGTAGCAGCCCTTGACCCGGCCATCGGCCGACCGGGCGCCGTCCGTCGCGCCGTCGTCGAAGGTCAGCATCGGGGCGACCGCGCCGGCGGTGCGGCCGACGTGCATCTCGTAGCCCTCGAACCGCGCGCCGTCCGGCAGTCGCCCCGTAACGGGACGCAGGGTCTTGTCGCCGGTCATCACCGTCTCGACGTCCAGCAGGCCCAGCCCCTCGATCGAGTCCGGCGCGCCCTCGACGCCGTCGGGATCCGACAGTCGTCGGCCCAGCATCTGATAGCCGCCGCAGACGCCCAGCACCCGCCCGCCGCGCCGGACGTGGGCCGCGAGGTCGATGTCCCAGCCCTGGGCGCGCAGGAAGGCCAGGTCGGCCAGGGTCGCCTTGGTGCCGGGCAGGATGACGAGGTCGGCGTCGCCGGGCAGCGGCGTTCCGGGCGGGACGAAGGTGAACGCGACCTCCGGCTCGGCGCGCAGGGCGTCGAACTCGTCGAAATTGGCGATCCGCGACAACATCGGCACGACGATCCGCACCTTGCGGCGATCGGCGCTGGCGGCCTGGTCCAGCACCACGGCGTCCTCGGCCGGCAACCGTCGCGCTGCCGCTAGCCAGGGCGCCATGCCCAGGTCTGGCCAGCCGGTGCGCCGGACGATCTCGGCGCGGCCGTCCTGGAACAGGGCGGGATCGCCCCGGAACTTGTTGATCAGGAAGCCCCGCACCATGGCGCGATCCCCGTCGTCGAGCACGGCGTGCGCCCCGACCAGGGCGGCGATCACGTGGCCCCGATCGATGTCGCCGACCAGCACCACCGGGACGTCGACGGCGCGGGCGAAGCCCATGTTGGCGATGTCGCCGGCGCGCAGGTTGATCTCGGCCGGGCTGCCGGCGCCCTCGACGATGACGAGGTCACATTCGGCTTCCAGTCGACGGAAGCTCTCGACGACGGTGTCCAGCAGCGCCGCCTTGCGCTCCTGATAGCCGCGCGCCTTCCAGGTTCCGGCCATCTTGCCGCGCACCACCAGCTGGGCGCCGACGTCGCTCTGAGGCTTCAGCAGCACCGGGTTCATGTCGACCGTCGGCGGCGTACGGCAGGCGACGGCTTGCAACGCCTGGGCGCGGCCGATCTCGCCGCCATCGGCGGTGACGGCGGCGTTGTTGGACATGTTCTGCGGCTTGAACGGCCGGACCGTCAGGCCGCGATTGGCGAACAGCCGGCAGAGCCCGGCCACCAGCACCGACTTGCCGACGTCGGAACCGCATCCCTGGATCATCAGCGCGGCCATGCGAATCCTCCCAGCAGGAGCATCAGCCACAGGATCCCGCAGGCAAGCAGATAGACCTTCAGGGCGCGGTCGAGGTCCTCCGCCACGGGCGCCCCGCCCTCGCCCAGCACCGGCCGTTCCGAGCGAACGCCATCGTACCAGGCCGCGCCGCCCAGCCTGACGCCCAGCGCGCCGGCCATCGCCGCCTCGGGCCAGCCGGCGTTGGGCGAGGCGTGTTTGCGGGCGTCGCGCAGCATGATCACCGCCCCGCCCTTCCCCGCCAGCGCCACCAGGCCGCCGGCCAAGCGGGCCGGAATCCAGTTCAGCACGTCGTCGGCCCTTGCCGAGGCCCAGCCGAACGCCCGCCAGCGGGGCTCGCGATGGCCGATCAGGCTGTCGGCGGTGTTGACCGCCTTGTAGACGAACAGGCCCGGCAGGCCGCCGACCACGAACCAGAACAGCGGCGCGACCACGCCGTCGTTGAAGCTTTCGGCCAGGCTCTCGATCGCGGCGGCGGCGACGCCGGCCTCATCGAGCCGCTGCGCATCGCGGCCGACGATCTTGCCGACGGCGAACCGGGCCGCGCCCAGGTCGCCGGCGCTCAACGGCTTGGCGACCGCGCGGACATGGTCCCACAGGCTGCGCTGCGCCAGGCCCAGCCAGCCGACGGCCACGACGGCCCACGCGCCGCCGAACCGCGTGATCAGCCACCCCGCGCCGCCGCTGACCGCGATGATCGTCAGCAGGGTCATGACGCCGAACACGCGCCGCAGCGCCTCGCCGAACACGGCCTGGTTCAGCATCTGCTCGAGACGCGAGATCAGAGCGCCGATCCAGGCCACGGGATGGGGGACGCGCCGATGCAGCGCCTCCGGATAGCCGATGGCGGCCTCCAGGGCGGCGGCGGCCAGCACGATCCAGGGACTAGCTGACACGGCCCAGCACTTCGATCAGCGGGCCGATCTCGCCGGTGTGGCGACGGATCAGCACGCCGTAGACGTCCGACAGGATCTCGGGCGCCAGGGCGATCTCCGGCGCGGCGTCGATCGCCAAGGCGCCGTCGCTGAGCACCAGCACCCGGTCGGCGAAGCGCGCGGCCAGGTTCAGGTCGTGCAGGGTGACGATCACGCCCTTGCCCTGGTCGTGCGCCATCCGCCGGAACAGGGCCAGGGCGTCCAGCGCGTGGCCGGGGTCCAGCCCCGTCAGCGGCTCGTCGGCCAGCAGCCAGTCGGTCTCGCCGGCCAGGGCCCGGGCGATCAGGGCGCGCGCGCGCTCGCCGCCGGACATCCGGGTGATGGGACGATCGACGAAGGCCTCGAGCCCGGCCGCGGCGATGGCGGCGTCGATCGCCGCCCGGTCGCCGTCGCTGGGGCCGAAGGCGCCCAGGTGCGGCGTGCGCCCCAGGCCGACGAAGGCGCGGATGTCGACGTCCCAGGCGATCTCGGGCGTCTGGGCCAGGAAGGCGATGCGTCGCGCCCGCGCCCGGCCGGGCAAGGCCGCGACCGGCGTTCCGTCCAGGACGGCCGCTCCGGCGTCCGGCTTCAGCAGGCCGGCCAGGCAGGCCAGCAGGGTCGACTTGCCGGCCCCGTTGGGGCCGACGATGGCGATCACCTGGCCCTTGTCGAACCGCGCGGAGATCCCGCGCAGGATCGGGCGTTCGCCGAAGCGGATCGCGAGGTCGCTCGCGCGCAGGCCTTGTTCGGTGCTCATGCCAGCCTCCGTCGCATCGAGATCAGCATGGCCAGGAAGAATGGTCCGCCCAGCGCGGCCATGGCGACGCTGAGCTTGATCTCGCTGGCCGCCGGGGTCATCCGCACCAGGACGTCGGCCGCCAGGGTCAGGGCCGCGCCGCCCAGGAACGACGGCAGCAGCACGGCGCTGGGCTTGGAGCCCAGCAGCGGTCGCAGCAGGTGCGGGGTGATCAGGCCGACGAAGCTGATGACGCCGGTCACCGCCACGCTGGACCCGACCGCCACGGCGACGCCGACGGCCATCAGCAGCCGGGTTCGAGACAGGTCCACGCCCAGCGACCTGGCGCCCTGCTCGCCCAGGGTCAGGGCGTCCAGCGACCGGCCAAGGGTCAGCAGCAGCAGCCCGCCGACGACCACGCCCGGCGCGGCCAGCCTGACCTCCTCGACGCTGCGGTCGGCCAGCGAGCCCAGCAGCCAGTTGACGATCTCGTTCACCGCCCACGGATTGGGAGCGAGGTTCAGGGCCAGGGCGATGCCAGCGCCGCAGACGGTCTGGATGATGAAGCCGGCCAGGATGAAGGTGACGATGCTGGAGGTGATCCCCGCCAGGCTCAGCAGCACGGCGACGCCGACGCCCGCCCCGACCATGGCGGCCAGCGGCAAGATCCAGTGCGCCTCGCCCGCCGCGCCCAGATACAGCGTCAGCACCGCGCCCAGCGCGGCCGCGGCCGACACGCCGAGCGCGCCGGGATCGGCCAGCGGGTTGCGGGTGTAGCCCTGCAACGCCGCGCCGCTGAGGCCCAGGGCCCCGCCGACCAGGATGGCCAGGATGGTGCGCGGCAGGCGCAGACCGAAGACGATGGCCCAGCGCGGGTCCTGGCCGTGCGAGATCCAGGCGCTCCACGGCGTCCAGACGCGGCCGGCGCATAGGCTGACGCCGAACAGGACGACCAGCAGCGCCGCCAGGACGCCGCAGACCATCCAGGGTGACTTGGCGGACTTCATGCGCCCTCCTTCAGCGCCTGGGCGCGGGCTCTGGCCATGGCGGCGGCGGTGTCGATCAGGACCGGGCCGCCGCAATAGAGCAGCTTCTCGGGCATGCGGACCTGGCGCATCTGGCCGGCGACGGCCTTCAGGGCCGGATGGGTCATGATCCGGTCGGCCCAGCTACGGGCGCCGGGCGCGGGCTCGCCGACCAGCAGAACTTGCGGCGGATCGGCCAGCAGCCGCTCCAGCGGAACATTGCCCCAGGTCCTGAGGCCGAAACGCCGGGCGACGTTGTCAAAGCCGGCGTGCTCCATCACCTCGTCGACCAGGGTGCCCGGACCGGCCGCGAAGCCGTTCGGCTGGTAGATCAGAGCGCTCAGCCGCCGCACGTCCGGCGCGGGCGTGGCCGCCGCGATCGCCGCCTGGATCCGCGCGACCAGGGCCTCGCCCCGGTCGGCATGGCCTATCAGTCTGGCCATCCTGCGCACCTGGGCCAGGCTCTCGTCGACCGACTTGGGCACCTTGAAGCGCTGCACCGGCACGTCCAGCCGCTTGAGGGCGTTGCGGGTGGCCAGGGCCGAGTGCTGGCTTGCCAGGACGAGGTCGGGGCGCAGGGCGATGACCTCCTCGGCGCTCTCCCAGGTGAACGGCAGGGTCCTGGCCTGGGCCGCCACGGTCGAGCCGTGCGCCTCTCGGGCGTAGTGGCTGAGGGCGGCGATCTGGTTTCGATCGGCCAGGTGGACCAGCATTGCGTCCAGGCAGCTGTTCAGCGAGACGATCCGGCGCGGGGCCGGTGTCGCGCCCGCCGTCATCGCCAGGGCGCCAGCAATGACCTCGCGCCGGTTCATGACCGCACCGCCTGAAGGACTTCTTCGAAGCGCCTGAAATCGTTGCGGGAAGGCAGGCCGAACCTCAGCCGGTCGGGCCGATCGGCGAACGGCCGGGTCAGCACGCCCAGGCCGCACAACCGCGTGAACAGGTCATGGGCGTCGGCGACCTCGACCAGGCGGAAGAGATCGCAGCCCCCGACGGTCTGCAGGCCCACGTCGGCCAGGACCGCGTCGACCTCGCGGGCGCGGGCGGCCAGCGTGGCGCGGGTCGAAGCCCTCCAGGCCTCGTCGGCATAGGCGCCCAGGCCCAGCGCCAGCGCGTCGGCGCCGACCGGCCAGTCGCCTATAAGCGCGCGAATATTCCGCCCGAACATCTTGTTTCCAATGGTGAAACCCAGTCTCGCTCCAGGCAGGCCGTAGAACTTGCCGAACGACCGCAGCGTCACCAACCGGTCGATCTCGAGATCCGCCACGCTAAGCTCGGGCGCAACCTCGACGAAGGACTCGTCGACGACCGTCCAGAGCCCGCGATCCGACCGCTCGACCGCCAGCTCCGCTAGGACCTCGCGTTCGATCCGGCGACCATCGGGATTGTTGGGATTGACCACGATCAGCACGTCGGCGCGCGCGATCCTCGGATCGTCCAGCGTGGCGACCAGGCTGGGCGACGCCGGGCCCCAGGCCTCGAGATGGCCGCCATAGATCGGCGCCAGCAGCGCGACGCTACCGTTGTCGATCAGGCCCGGCAGCAACCGCAGCGCCGCCTCCGCGCCGGAGACCGCGACTACCCGGCCGGGATCGGCGACGCCGAACGCGCGAGCCGCCAAGGCCTCCAGATCGTTCAGCGCCTGGGGATCGGGCAGCCGCGTCAGGGCGTGCGCCGGCGCCCTCGGCCCGGACCACGGCTCGGGATTGATCCCGGTCGAGAGGTCGAGCCAAGGGCGCGGCGCGTCCGGATGAGCGGCCATCGCCTCGCGGAGACGGCCGCCGTGCCGGAAGGCGCCGATGGTGGGAACCGACGCCATGCTCGGCTTAGAACCGCGCGCGCAGGCCCACGAAGGCCCCGCGTCCGGGCGTCCCGTAGTTCAGGATGGTCTGGTAGTCCTTGTCGAACGCGTTCTCGACACGACCGAAGACCTCGTAAGTCTCGTTGATCGTGTACGCGGCGCGCAGGTCGACCAGGGTGTAGTCCTTCACCACCTGGGTGTTGGTGTCGTTGTTGTAGGTCTTGCCCACGTAACGCGCCGCCACGGTGGTGGTCAGGCCCACCGGCCAGCGATAGGCGACCGACAGGTTGCCCATGTTCTTGGGGCGACGGGTCAGCTGCTTGCCCTTGCTGGCGCCCGATTCCGACTGGGCGTCGGTGTAGGTGTAGTTGCCGGTGATGGTCAGAGCCGCGACCGGCTTGACCTCGCCGATCAGCTCGACGCCTTGGGTCTTGGTCTTCTGGACATTGCGATAGTAGCCGTACCGGAAGACGCCGCCGGGCGTGCACAGCGGGTCGGTCGAGCCCGACGAGCAGCTGTTGTAGCGGATCTCGTTGTCGGCCTCGCGCTGGAACCAGGTGGCCGAGGCGCGGGCCTTGCCGCCGAAGAAGCGCTGCTCGACGCCGGCGTCCCAGCTGTCGAACTTCTCGGGCGACAGGTCCAGGTTGCCGTACTCGCTGTAGAGCTCGTAGAGGCCCGGGGCGCGGAAGCCCTGGCCGAAGCTGGCGCGCAGGACCGTGTTCCCCTCGTTCAGCGCCCAGGCGGCCGAGGCCTGGCCCAGGGTGTGCGAACCGTAAGTGTCGTGGTCCTCGTAGCGGACGCCGGCGGTCAGGGTCAGGCCCTTGATCGGCTCGGCCTGCAGCTGGCCATAGACGCTGTCGACACCGACCTTGCCAGTCTTGAACGCGGGGTTCGGGTCGAAGGTCGATGGCGAGCGCGTGCGCATGCGGGCGTTCTCGCTCTCGGCCCCGAACGTAGCGCTGAACGTGTCGGTGAACGCGAACACGCCCTGATATTCCCAGCGCTTGTTCTTGCCGGCGGCGTCGAAGGTCAGCGGCGCGGCCGGGCGAAGCGGATTGACGTTCTCGCGGTCGGTGTCGGTGTAGGCGTAGCCGAGGCGGTTGTTCCAGCGGCCGTCCAGCAGGGCGAAGTTCAGGCCCGAATAGACGACCAGTTCCTCGGTGCGGCCGTACTCCGAGCTGTCGCCGGCGAAGCCGTCGAAATCGTTCTTGCCCTTCGACCAGACCGAGCGGACCTCGGCCGAGACCGCGTCGCTGAGCTTGAAGCGGACGCGGCCCGACAGGCCGGTGTTGTGATAGCCGTCGGTCTCCGTGCCGGCCTTGTAGGCCGAGAAGCCGTCGGTCGAGTAGAAGCCGCCGGCCACGCGCCACGTGATCCTGTCGCCGGCGCCGCCCAAGCCGGCCCGCAGGTAGCCCGTCTGGCGCGCGCCGCCCTCGACGTCGACCGAGGTGGTGAACGGAACCGTCGGATCGGCGGTGACGATGTTGACCACGCCGCCGATGGCCTGGCTGCCCCACAGGGTCGACTGGGCGCCGCGCAGGATCTCGATGCGCGAGATGTCGCCGACCAGCAGATTGCCGCTGTTGAAGCCGCCCTGGGTCGAGGACGGGTCGTTCAGCTTGACGCCGTCGATCAGCACCACGGTGTGCTGGGTCTCGGCGCCGCGGATGTTGAGGCTGGTCGAGGTGCCCGGCCCGCCGTTGCGGGTGTAGCTGACGCCCGGCGCCTGGGCCAGGAGTTCGACCACGGAGACGGATTGGCTGGCCTCGATGGCGCCTTGCGTCAGGACGGTGACCGAGGCCCCGACTTTCTCGATCGGCTGGGCGGTGCGGGTGGCGGTGACCACCAGTTCGGCGACGCCGTTGGCGCCGGCGGCGCCCGCGACGTCGGCCTCGGGGGCCTTCTGGTCGTCGGCCATGGCCGCGCCGGAGACAAGGACGGTGGCGAGAGCGGTGGAGCTTAGAAACGCTCGGATCATATTCATTCCCCTTCTGAACGACCCGCGCGCCTGCCCACGACGCACCCGAAAGCTTGCAAAGCCACGCGTACGCCCCGGACCGTCGCGCGGTCCTGTGACTGCCGTTTCTCGGGAGAACCCGTTCGTTTGGCGCACCCCGGCCAAGCGATGAACGACCGCGTCGGGCAGGTCTCCTGGCTCACGGGTCGTCGCTCTTGGCGCCGCCTTCCCAGGCCTTGAGGGCCCAGTGGCATGTGACGCTAGAACTCGCCGCTTACAGTTGCGGGGGCAGCCGAGGTCTTGAACCTCGTTCCCTTTTAATCCTCTTTCGAGGAGCCTGACGCGCCGCCAGCCCTATATGCTGCGCCGCACACCGTCAATGTGGAGCTTCCATGACATCGACCCTGGTGCTGGGCGGAGCCCGTTCCGGCAAGAGCGCCTTCGCCCAGAAAGCCGCTGAAGCCGCGGTTTCCAGAGCTGCCGGGGTGCGCCCGACCCTGATCGCGACCGGCCAGGCCTTCGACGACGAGATGGCCGAGCGCATCGCGCGGCACCAGGCCGAGCGCGGCGAATCGTGGGTCACGGTGGAGGCTCCGCTGGCTTTGCCCGCCGCGATCGCCGCCCTCCCCGCCGAGGCGGTCGCCGTCGTCGACTGCCTGACGCTGTGGCTGTCGAACCTGATGCTGGACGAGTTGGATGTAGAACTGGCGGCGACCGCGCTGGTCGAAGCGGTGGCGGCTTCTTCCGCCCGTCTCTGGCTGGTCAGCAACGAGGTGGGCCTCGGCCTGGTGCCCGAGACGCCGCTGGGGCGCCGATTCCGGGACGAGGCCGGCAGATTGCACCAGCGGCTCGCCGCGCGGGTGGACGAGGTCTATTTCGTCGCGGCGGGATTGCCGCTGCGGATGAAGCCGCAGGGGTGAATGCTCATCAGGGGAAAACCATCCAATGTCATCCCGGAAACGCCGCAGGCGTTATCCGGTCCGCAACTGCACCATCCCCGAGGTAGTCGACCCTGGAACACAGAAACGACGGTGGATGCAGGCCGAAGAGCGCGACAGGCGGTTGAAGCAGCCGCATCCGGGACCGGATCACGCAGTCCGGCCCGCCCGTCGGAGGCTTCAAGGGGGGGCGGGCGCCAACAACGTCGGACCATCACGCTTCCGGATAACGACCGCGCGGAGCGTCCTGGCTTCGTCGAAACGGTATCAACTCTATCCAACTCCGGACGATGTCCGGCGCTCCGCGTCCCTTTCCAGAAACTTCAGCGGCAAGCCGCGTGAAGCGGCGAACCCGTGTATGGGCGGGTCGCGAAATGGACTGGCGCTGGAAGAACAATGCTCGCACACTCGTTTGAAACGGCCGTCCAACGGCCTCGTGTCCAGGCGCGAGCAACAGCGCGGGGAGGAGTAACGCGATGACGCAGCGTAGATCGTCATGGGCGATGGCCAGGTTCGCGGCGCCGGCCATCCCGATCGCGGCCATGGGCCTGCCGCTCGTCGTGTACCTGCCGGAATACTACATCAACTCCCTGGGCCTCCCCATGGCGACGGTGGGGGCGGCCTTCCTGATCGTCAAATTGCTGGACATGCTGCTGGACCCGGTGCTGGGCGGCATGATGGACCGCACGCGCAGCCGCTGGGGTCGCTTCCGGCCGTGGCTGGCCGCCGGCACGCCGGTGATCGCCATCGGCACCTTCGCCCTCTTCATGGCCCAGCCCGGCGTTGGCCCCATCTACCTGTGGTTCTGGCTGAGCGTTCTCTACGTCGGCTATTCGATGGTGGTCCTCTCGCAGACCGCCTGGGGCGCCGTCCTGTCCACCGACTATCAGCAGCGCTCGCGCGTTTATGGCTGGTGGCAAGGCGCCAATGTCGTCGGCATGATCCTGGTGCTGTGCCTGCCGCCGATCGTGACCGGCGTCTTCAAGGGCGACCATCTCGACAGCATCAGCGCCATGGGCTGGTTCATCGTTCTGCTGGCGCCCGTCACCGTCCTGCTGGCGGTCTCGACCGTGGGCGAACCCGCGCCGCCGCCGCGCCACGGCGCCACCGGTCTGCGGCAGTACGCGAAACTGCTGGCGCGCCCGTCGGTCCAGCGGCTGCTGACGGCCGACCTGCTGATGGGCCTGGCGCCAGGGATCACCGGCACCCTCTTCCTGTTCTTCTTCCAGCGCATGAAGAACTTCGACAAGACCCAGTCCGGCGTGCTGCTGCTGATCTACTTCATCGCCGCCCTGGCCGGCGCGCCGCTCTGGCCGATGCTGGCCAAGCGGATCGGCAAGCATCGGTCCCTGCTCGTCGCGTCGCTGCTCTACGCGGCCGTGCAGCTGGCGGTCGTCGTCACGCCCGCCGGAAATGTCGTGATCGGCATGGTGGTGCTGGTCCTGGCCGGCCTGCCCTACTCGGCCGCGCCACTGCTGGTGCGCGCCATGATGGCGGACATCGGCGACGAGGAACGCCTGGAGAGCGGCGTCGACAAGACCGGCCTGCTCTACGCGATCGTCACCGGGACGCTGAAGCTGGGCTATGCCCTGGCCGTCGGCGTGTTCATCATCCTGGGCTGGCTGGGGTTCGATCCCAAGACGCCAACGCGCGCCGGCGACGCGGCCCTGGTCGGGCTCTACGCTTTCGCGCCCGCATTCCTGGGACTGGTGGTCGCGGCGATCATGTTGCGCTATCCGCTGGATGCGAACCGTCTCGCCGAGATCCAGCGCCAGCTCGCGGCGCTGGATGCGGCCGAGACGAAAGCCGCCCAGTCCGCAGTCGAGTCAGGTCCGAATGCCATCCTCCCCGCGCCCGCCGAGTGACGACCAGCACCCGCTCTTTCGTCTCGTCGAGATCATGGCCAGGCTGCGCGATCCGGACGGCGGCTGCCCCTGGGACCTGGAGCAGACCTTCGCGACGATCGCGCCCTACACGGTCGAGGAGGCCTACGAGGTCGCCGACGCCATCGAGCGGGGCGACCTGCCGGAGCTGAAGGAAGAACTGGGCGACCTGCTGCTGCAGGTGGTCTTCCACGCGCGGATGGCCGAGGAACAAGGGGCGTTCGACCTCAAGGACGTCGCCGCCGCCATCAACGACAAGATGATCCGCCGCCATCCCCACGTGTTCGGCGACCACGCCTATGACGACCTCTCGGCCCAGGTCGCCGGCTGGGAGCAGTTGAAGGCCGAGGAGCGCAAGGCCAAGGCCAAGCACGGGGTGCTGGACGACGTGCCCACGGGCCTGCCCGCCCTCACCCGCGCCGTGAAGCTGACCAAGCGCGCCGCCCGCGTCGGCTTCGACTGGCCAACGGCCGCCGAGGTGCTGGCCAAGCTGCGCGAGGAGACCGAGGAGATCGCCGTGGAGATCGAGGCCGGCGACATGGCCAAGGCCCGCGAGGAACTGGGCGACATCCTGTTCGTTTGCGCCAACCTGGCCCGCAAGCTGGACGTCGACCCGGAAGACGCCCTGCGCGCCACCAACGCCAAGTTCGCCCGCCGCTTCGCCTTCGTCGAGGCGGGCCTGGCCCAGCGCGGCAAGACGCCGGACCAGTCGGACCTGGCCGAGATGGACGCGCTGTGGAACGACGCCAAGGCGGCCGAGAAGGCCGCCAAGCCCTAGTCGACGGCGGCCGCGACCTGGGCTTCCGGGAACTGGCGCTCGAAACGGCCCAGGGCCTGGCTGTCCAGGCGCGCCACCAGGGTGACCTCGCCGGCGGGGCCGTCATAGCGGCTCAGCACGCGACCATTGCGGTAGATCCAGGCCAGGGCCTGGCCGTCCTTGGCCTCCAGCCGCACCTCGACCGGCGGCGAGTCGTCGATCAGGCCGCTGATCCGGCGCAGCAGGGCCTCGCAGCCCTCGCCCGTGACGGCCGAGACCGCCGAGGCCTCGGCGCGGCGAGCCTGGCCCTCGATGATCTCGCGATCGTCCTCGGACAGCAGGTCGACCTTGTTCCAGACCTCGACGACGGTCTTGCCCTCGTCGAACGTCACACCCAGCTCGGCCAGCACGGTCTCGACATCGCGGGCCTGGGCCTCGCTGTCGGGATTGGCGACGTCGCGGACGTGCAGCACCACGTCGGCTTCCTGCACCTCCTCGAGGGTGGCGCGGAAAGCCTCGACCAGCTCGTGCGGCAGGTCGGAGATGAAGCCCACGGTGTCGGACATGATCGCCGGCCGCCCGTCGGGCAGCTTCACGGTGCGAAGCGTCGGGTCCAGCGTCGCGAACAGCATGTCCTTGGCCAGCACCTCCGCCTCGGTCAGGCGGTTGAACAGCGTGGACTTGCCGGCGTTCGTGTAGCCGACCAGGGCGACCGTCGGGTAAGGGACCTTCTTGCGGGCGCCGCGGTGCAGGGTCCGCGTGCGGCGCACTTCCTCGAGCTCTTTCTTGAGCTTGACGATCGTGCCCGCGATCAGGCGGCGGTCGATTTCGATCTGGGTTTCGCCGGGGCCGCCGGTTGAGCCGGTGCCGCCCCGCTGGCGTTCCAGGTGGGTCCAGGTGCGGACGAGGCGCGAGCGCTCATAGTCGAGCCTGGCCAGCTCGACCTGCAACTTGCCTTCACGGGTCCTGGCGCGGCGGGCGAAGATCTCGAGGATCAGCCCAGTGCGGTCCACGACCTTCACCTTCAGCGCCTTTTCGAGGTTGCGCTGCTGGATGGGCGTGAGCTGGTCGTCGAAGACGGCGACGTCGATGTGCTCAACCTCACAGATCGCCGCGAACTCCTCGACCTTGCCCTTGCCGAACAAGGTGGCGGGCGTGACGACGCGCAGAGGCGCGATCATCGTCTCGACGATGTCGAGATCGAGCGCGACCGCGAGGCCGACGGCTTCCTCGAGCCGGGCGTTGGGATCCCGGGCCTCGAGGGCCGCCTGGCCGCGCAGCTGCCGCGCCGGATGGATGACGAGCGCCTTCAGGATCGGCGCGGCGTGGTCAATCGACCTGGATGTGGATTTGGACAAACGTCTCTGATCAGTCGTCGGAGTCGGCGCTGGGCTCGTAGAGCTGAACGGGTTGCGCCGGCATGATGGTGGAGATGGCGTGCTTGTAGACCAGTTGCGACTGGCCATCGCGGCGCAGGAGGACGCAGAAGTTGTCGAACCAGCTGACCACGCCCTGCAGCTTGACGCCATTGACCAGGAAGATGGTGAGCGGCGTCTTCGACTTGCGCACGCTGTTCAGGAAGGTGTCCTGAAGGTTTTGCTTCTTTTCGGCGGACATACGGGGGTTCCCCTCTCGTTGTTCTCGGAGGGCAACACGCCCCCCACACAAACAAGACCATGCTAGAGGATTTTTCGCCGAAAGCGACAAGCCCTCGGCGAAAATTTCCGCAAGGTCACGCGACGGATGGCCGCCCCGGTCGAATATTCGTCCGATCTCAGACCGCTTTTTGACGCGCCCGCTCAATATAGAGACGCCGTAGCCGCGTCGCCACCTCGCCCGGCTTTCCATCCCCCAGTTTCACGCCGTCGACCTGCACGACCGGCGTCAGCAGCGAGCCCGCGCCGGAGATGAAGGCCTCCCTGGCGGCCTGGGCCTCGGCGATGGTGAAGGGCTTTTCGCTGAACGGGACGCCCGTCTCGCGGATGACCTCGAGCAGGGTCGAGCGCGTGACGCCGCGCAGGATGTTGGCGTTGGTGTCACGGGTGCGCAGCACGCCGGCGTTGTCCACGATCCAGGCGTTGGACGAGGCGCCTTCGGTGACCAGGCCCATGTCGTCGACGAACCAGGCCTCGATCGCGCCGCGCTCGCGCGCCGCCTGCTTGGCCAGGGCGTTGGGCAGCAGGCCGATCGACTTGATGTCGCAGCGGCCCCAGCGGTTCTCCGGCACGGAGATCACCGAGGCGCCGATCGCGGCCTTGGCGTCGGCGGCCGCGCGGTCGACCGACTTGGCGGTGATCACGACCGACGGGAGGACGGCGGGGTTGGGGAAGGCGTGGTCGCGCTTGGCGACGCCGCGCGTGACCTGCAGGTAGCACAGGCCTTCCTTGACCTTGTTGCGGCGGACCGCCTCGCGCAGCACCAGGGTCAGGGAGGCTTCGCTCATCGGATGGGCGATGCGCAGTTCGTCCAGGCTGCGCCTGAGGCGGGCGAAATGGCCCTCCGCGTCGGCCAGCTTGCCGTCGAACACGGCCCAGACCTCGTAGACGCCGTCGGCCAGCTGATAGCCGCGATCCTCGATATGGACGGCGGCCTCGCCATGACGCACGAAGCGGCCGTTCACATAGGCGAAACGCGACATCTACTCTTCCTCTTCGGCCCGGGCGCCGGCGACGCCCAGGGACTTCAGCTTGCGGTGCAGCGCCGAGCGCTCCATGCCGATGAAATTGGCGGTGCGCGAGATATTGCCGCCGAACCGCAGAATCTGGGCATTCAGATACTCCCGCTCGAACAGCTCGCGAGCCTCGCGCAGCGGCAGGGCGATAATCCGCTCGGCCCCGATCGCTCCGGCGTTGCCGGCGCTGGGCTGGTCGGCGCCGGCCAGCATCTCGGCGGTGATCAGTTCGCCGGGCTCTCCCGACGCCAGGATCAGCATCCGCTCGACGTTGTTGCGCAACTGGCGGACGTTGCCCGGCCAGGTCTGGACCTGCAGCGTGGCCAGAGCGTCCTCGCCCAGGAGCCTGCGGGCCAGGCCGGTGGCTTCGCTGATCTTGTCGACGAAATAGTTGATCAGCTCGGGGATGTCCTCGCGGCGCTCGGCCAGGCCCGGCACACGCACCGGCACCACGTTCAGGCGATGGAACAGATCCTCGCGGAAGCGGCCGCCGGCGATCTCGTCGCGCAGATCGCGGGAGCTGGACGAGATGACCCGCACGTCGACCTGGACGTCATTGTCGCCGCCGACCCGGCGAAAGCGCTGCTCGACCAGGACCCGCAGGATCCGTCCCTGCGTCTCGCGCGGCATGTCCGCCACTTCATCCAGATAGAGGGTGCCGCCGTGGGCCCGCTCGAACACGCCGATCTTGCGCGGCCGGCCGCCCTCGCCTTCCTCGCCGAACAACTCGACGTCGAGACGTTCGGGCGCCATGCCCGCGGCGCTGACGGCGACGAACTCCTGCTTGGCCCGGGTGCTGGCGCCATGGATCAGGCGCGCCACCAACTCCTTGCCCGAGCCCGGCGGGCCGGACACGAGGATGCGGCTGTTGGCCGGCGCGACCTTCAGGATCAGCTGGCGCAGCGCCTGGGCCGGCGCCGACTTGCCGATCAGGCCGTCCGGGGCCAGGGTCTGAGTGCGAAGACGACGGTTCTCCCGCCGCAGGCCCGCCGCTTCCAGCGCCCGCTCGACGATCAGCAGCAGCCGATCGGATTTGAAGGGCTTTTCCAGGAACTCATAGGCCCCGCGCTTGATGGCGCTGACGGCGGTCTCGATGTTGCCGTGGCCCGAGATCATGATCACGGGCAGGTCGGCGTCCAGCGCCTTGACCATGTCCAGCAGTTCGAGGCCGTCCATGCCGCCGCCCTGCATCCAGATATCCAGGACCAGCAGTGCGGGTTTGCGGGCGCGGATCGCGGCCAGGGCCTGGTCGGAATCGGCGGCCGTTCGAACCGCGTAGCCTTCATCCTCCAGGATTCCGGCCACCAGTTCGCGGATGTCGGCCTCGTCATCCACCACAAGAACGTCGGCGCTCATATCATCTCCTCAACGCCACTTTGGTCCGCAGCACTATGGGGGGCCGCGGCGGGCAGACGCGCGGTCGTCGGAAACTTCAGGATCACGCGGGCTCCGGGGAGGCCGCGCGCGTCGGTCAGGGCCAGGCTGCCACCATGGTCCTCCATGATCCGCTTGACGATGGCCAGGCCCAAGCCTGTCCCCTTCTCGCGGGTGGTCACATAGGGTTCGGTCAGGCGATCCCGGTCCTTGGCGGGTAAGCCGACGCCATTGTCCTCGATCGTCACGCACAGGTCTTCGGCGTCCGACACCAGCGTGGCCGTAATGCGGCCGCGCAGCGCGGGCTCGGTCTGACGGCGCGCGCCCACGGCCTCGCCGGCGTTCTTCAGGATGTTGGTGAGCACCTGGCCGATCATCCGCTCGTCGCAGGTCGCCCAGACGTCGTCGCCATCGGACTGTTCCAGCGTCACCTCGATCTCGGCGTCCTGGAAGCGCTGGGCGAAGACGGCCTGACGCAGCATTTCGGTCAGGTTGGCCGGCGCGAACCGGGGCGCGGGCATGCGGGCGAAGGCCGAGAACTCGTCGACCATCCGGCCGATATCGCCGACCTGACGGATGATCGTCTCGGTGCAGCGGTCGAAGGTCTCCAGATCGCTGGCGATCTCCTTGCGATACTTGCGGCGCAGGCGCTCTGCGGACAACTGGATCGGCGTCAGCGGATTCTTGATCTCGTGGGCGATGCGGCGCGCGACGTCCTTCCAGGCGGCATTCCGTTGGGCGGCCACCAGGCGGGTGATGTCGTCGAAGGTCAGGACGAGGCCCTCGGCGACATGACCGGCGGCGCGGACGCGCAGGCGGCGGGTCTCGCCCTCGCGCATCAGGTCGACCTCGACATCCGTGTCGGGCCGGCTTTCCTGGAGCGCTTCCATCACCGGTTCGAACTCGGGCGCCAGCTGGATCAGGTCGACGCCCAGAGCGTCGTTCGGCAGGCCCAGCAGAGTCACCGCCCGGCGGTTCACGGCCGAGACCTTGCCGCGCTCGTCCAGACCGACGACGCCGGCGCTCACGCCCGACAGGACGGTTTCGATGAACTGGCGGCGGCTCTCGGCGTCCAGGCTGGCGGCCTTCAGCGCGGCCTGCTGCAACTGCAGCTCGCTGGTCATCATGTTGAACGCGTTCGAAAGCGCGCGGATCTCCTCTGGTCCCGAGTCGGCCTCGACCCGTGCGTCGAGGTCGCCGCCCGATACGCGACCGGCGGCCTCCACCAGGCCCGCGACAGGGCCCGCGATCGAGTTGGCGGCGGCGATCCCGACCCAGACGGCGGCGACCAGGACCAGCAGCGCCGTCTCCAGATAGCTGAGCCCGAAGATCGCCTGGATGCGCCCCCGGCTCCGCTCCGCGTCGCGGTACGACACCAGGGCGTCCTGGGTCTCGATCAGGTGGTTGAGGATGCCCTTCTCGATCGGCCGGACGACATAGAGATAGGCATCGGGAAAGGCCTTCAGGCGATACAGCGCCCGGAAGAGGTCGGCCGACACAAAGCGCTGGGCGGTGACCTCGCCGCTGTCGGTGGCCTCATAGCTGGAGGGCGGCGGCGCCAGGAACGGTGGGGCGTCCTTGAGTTCAGCCCGCGCCAGGATGCGTCCGTCGCGGTCCAGAACATAGGCGGCGGCGAACCCATTGTCCTTGGTCTGGTCGGCCAGGAAGTGGCCGAACGCGACCGGCGAGTGGGCCAGAGCGGGGGCGACCTCGTTCAGGTTGTTCGCCATCGGGCCGATGTGCTCGGAGATGTATTTGGTCTGCTGTTCGACGTACGAGTTGGCGACCTTGGCCGAGTTGCCGACCACGGTCTGGACCCGCTGGCTGAACCAGCCGTCCACACCCCGGTTGACCAGCACGCCGAAGAACAGGGCCACGATCACGGCCGGGGCCACCGCGGCGAGCGAGAACAGGCTGACGAACCTCAAGTGCAGGCGGGCGCCGGCGTCGCTGGCCCGCGCGTCGATCAGGTCGTAGAGCCGCAGACCGACGATGGTGGCGACGCCCAGGATCAGGACAAGATTGAAGCTCAGAACGACCAGGATGACCGTGCTGGCGGTGCTGATTGAATCTGTGCGCGGCGGCGACGAGGCCAGCGCCACGCCGGCCACGGTCAGGATCACCGCCAAGGCGTAGCCGCCCCCGATCAGGTATCGCGACCGCAGGAGGTCCCGCCACCAGGTCCGGCTGAACCGGGCCGGCGGGTCGTCCGATCCCGTCGCGTAAGCCACTGAAGACATCGCCGCGGAGTTTAGGAGCGTGTGTCCTAAATTCAACAGTTATGTGCCGCGAAAGGCTCAGCCGCCGTGGCGCTTCCGCCTCTTAACGACGGCCGCGGGTCATTTCCACGCCCAGGTCCTGGATCTTCTTGCGCAGGGTGTTGCGGTTGAGGCCGAGAATTTCGGCCGCGCGCACCTGATTGCCACGGGTCGCCGACAGCGTCAGCTGGATCAGCGGACGCTCCACTTCCTGCAGGACGCGGTCATAGAGGCCGGCCGGCGGCACGCCGTCGGGCTGGTCGGCGAAATGCGAGGCCAGGTGGCGCTCGACCAGGGTCGACAGGGTGACAGGCCCCTCTTCCGACCGGACGGCCGGCGTGTGGTCCTGCAGTTCGCGGTCGACGATGCGGGCGGTGATGAGCTCCTCGGCGTAGAGGGCGCACATCCGGCGCATCAGGTTCTCGAGCTCGCGGACGTTGCCCGGCCACGGGTGGGTCTTCAGGCGGTCGAGCGCGCTCTGGTCGATCGTCTTGGCCGGCAGGCCTTCGCGGGCGGCGCGCAGCAGGAAGGTGCGGGCCAGATCCGGAATGTCCTCGGCGCGATCGCGCAGCGGCGGCAGGCGCACGGGCGCGACGTTCAGGCGGAAGAACAGGTCCTCGCGGAACAATCCCTGCTGGATCAAACCCCGTAGGTCACGATTTGTGGCCGCGATGATCCGCACGTTCGGGCGACGGCCGGTCTTGGGGTTGATCACCGGCTCGGTGCCGTCGATCACGCGCAGCAGGCGGGTCTGGGCGTCGAGCGGCATGTCGCCGATCTCGTCCAGGAACAGGGTGCCACCGTCGGCCTCGACGAGGCGGCCGTTGTCGCCCTCCCCGCGCCCGAACAGCTCGGCCTCGACCCGCTCGCGCGGGACAGCGGCCAGGTTCAGGACCACGAACTTGCCGTCGCGACGGCGGCCCAGCTCGTGCAGGGCGCGGGCGACCAGCTCCTTGCCGGTGCCGCTCTCGCCCAGGATCAGGACGGTCAGATCGGCCCCGACCAGGCGGGCGATGGTGCGGTAGACCTCCTGCATCGGCGCCGAGCGGCCGATCAACGGCAGGCGCTCGTCGCGCATGGCGCGGGCCTGGGCTTTGGAGGCCTCGGTGTCGGCCGGACGCGACAGGGCGCGCCGCGCGGCGGCGGTGACGTCGTCGAGGTCGAAGGGCTTGGAGACATATTCGAACGCGCCCGCGTCGGCGGCGTTGACCGCCGTCAGCAGGGTGTTCTGGGCGCTCATCACGATGATCGGCAGCTTAGGCCGTTCCTTGCGGATGCGCGGCAGCACGTCGAACACGTTCTCGTCGGGCATCATCACGTCGGTGACGACCAGGTCGCCCTCACCGTCGGTGACCCACTTCAGCAGCGTGGTGGCGTTGCCCGTGGCGCGGACCTGATAGCCGAGGCGCGTGAAGGCCTGGCTGAGCACCAGACGCACCGAGCTGTCATCGTCGGCGATCAGGATCTTCTTGCTCGCGGCGTTCATGCTCAGGCGTCTCCGGAAAGAGTATCGGGGGCCCCGTTGTGGGGGGCGACCGGCAGCAGCACGCGGAACACGGTGCGACCGGGCTCGGACTCGAAGTCGATCAGGCCGCCGTGGGCGGTGACCAATTTGGTGACCAGGGCCAGGCCCAGGCCGGTGCCGTTGACCTTGGTGGTGACGAACGGCTGGAACAGGTGCTCGCGCAGGCTGGCCGGTACGCCGGGGCCGTTGTCGATCACCTTGACCTCGATCGGCGCGCCGCTGGTGGACTTGCCGTCGGCGCCGCGCACCCGGACGCCGGGGCGCCAGGCGGTATGAATCGAGATCTGGCCGCGATCGTCGCCACGCATGTGGGCGGCCTCGGCGGCGTTCTTGGTCAGGTTCAGGAAGATCTGGATCAGGTGGTCCTCGTCGCCCCAGACCGGCGGCAGCGACGGATCGTAGCTTTCCTTCAGTTGCAGACCGTCGGCGACGCCATTGGCGACCAGGGCCCGGACGCGGTCCAGCACCTGGTGGATGTTGACCGGCTCGCGCGGGGTCGGGACCTCGTCGGAGAAGGCCTCCATGCGATCGACCAGGCGGCGGATGCGGTCGGTCTCGTCGACGATCAGCTGGGCCAGCGGCTGGTCGACCGCGCTGGCGCCGGTCTTCAGCAGTTGGGCCGCGCCGCGAATGCCCGCCAGTGGGTTCTTGATCTCGTGGGCCAGCATCTTGCCCAGGCCCACGACCGAGCGCAGGCCGGCCGCGTCGGCGGCCTTGTCGACGCCTAGGACGCCCTTGACGTGCAAGGTGAGCAACACGGAGCCATCGCCCAGCGGCGCGGCGGCGCCGTCGGCCTCGAACGGCGGCTGGCCGAACAGATTGACCTCGACGCCGTGCTCGCGGACCAGCGCGCCCTCGAAGATCGCGCGATCCAGCAGCGACACCAGAACCGAGCCCGGCGGCAGGGCCGCGCGGAAACGACCCCGGGCCAGCAGCGACAGGCCGTGACCGAACAGCGCCTCCGCGGCCTCGTTGACCGCCACCAGCCCGCCCTCGCGGTCGACCACCAGGGCCGGCTCGGGGCTGAGGTCGAAGGCGGCGGCCTTCAAGGCTTCGGGAGCAACCCCTCCCAGGACGCGGGCGCGGTCGGTCATGCGGCTAATCTCCCGCCCGCTAGCCACAGGTCGCGCAAGGCGACCTCAACGGCGGCGGGATCCTCAATGCGGCACAGGGTTGCGCGAGCGGCCCGTCGCGCCTCGGTCGTCTCTGGCCATGGCGCGGCCTCGATGTACGAGGCCAGGTGCTTGCGGAACATCTTCAGTCCCAGCCGCTCGCCGTAGAACGACAGGCTGCGACGGAAATGGGTGAGCGCGATGGCCAAGCGCTCCTCGGCCTCGGGCTCGGCGAAGCCTCGCCCCTCGAGGGCGGCTTCGATCGCGCCGGCGATCCAGGGGCGACCATAGACGCCTCGACCGATCATCACGCCGTCCGCGCCGGATTGCTCCAGGGCCAGGCGAGCAGTGTCGCCGTCGACGATGTCGCCGTTGACGAGGACCGGGACCGAGACGGCCTTCTTGACCGCCGCGACGGCCATCCAGTCGGCGACGCCTTTGTAGAACTGGTTGCGGGTGCGGCCATGAACCGTGATCGCCTTGGCGCCGACGGCTTCCGCGCGGCGGGCGATGTCCGGCGCGTTCAGGCTGTCCACGTCCCACCCCAGGCGCATCTTGACCGTCACCGGCACATCGACCGCCTCGACCGCGGCGGCGACCAGGGCCTCGGCCAGGTCGGGCTCGCGCATCAGGGCCGATCCACAGGCGGCGCCGGCGGCGACCTCCTTGGCGGGGCAACCGAAATTCAGGTCGATGATCTCGGCGCCGGCGTCCTGCGCCATCCGCGCGCCCTGGGCCATGAAGTCGATGTCGCGGCCGACCAGCTGGATCACCGTCAGGGGCAAGCCTTCGCCGACCGCCGCGCGACGCACGACGTCGGGACGCCCCTTCGCGAACTCCGCGCTGGCCACCATCTCCGTCGCCACATAGGGCGCTCCGAGCGCCGTGGCCGTTTCTCTGAAGGGCAGGTCCGAAACCCCGGTCATGGGCGCAATCCACACCCGACCGGGGACCTCGATCCCGCCGACCTCGAGCTTGTTGCTCATTTTGTGATCATCCCCGTAGCTACCTTTTTAGGCACATTGTGCGGCGCAGTAAAGTCCAATCGGCTGGACATCGGCGGAGGCCGGACTAAACAGCCGCCATGACCTTTTCCGCCGTGATCGTCGCCGCCGGCTCTGGAACCCGGGCCGGGCCCGGCCAGGCCAAGCAGTGGCGGCTTGTCGCCGGAAAGCCGGTCCTGCGCTGGTCAGTCGAAGCGTTCCTGGCCGCCGGCGCGGCCGCAATCGTCATTGTAACGACCGAAGACGGCGAAAAGGCGCTTTCCGAAGTACTGGCCGGCCTGACTGGCTGGAGCGCGGCGCGAGGGGGCGCGACTCGCGCCCTATCGGTTCAGTCGGGCCTGGCCGCCCTCGCCCATCGCCCCTCGGATGAGCCCGTCCTGATCCATGACGCCGCCCGGCCGTTCTTGATGGGCGCGACCATCGAAGGCGTGCTGAAGAGCCTGGAAGGCGCCGACGCGGCCCTGCCCGCCCTGCCCGTCGCCGATACGCTGAAGCGCGCCGAGCCCGGCCAGAATCCGACCACCACCTCTCGCGAGCATCTGTGGCGCGCCCAGACGCCGCAAGCTGCGCGCCGCGAGACCCTGCTTGCCGCCTACGCCGCCTGGTCCGGCGACGAGCCGACCGATGACGCCCAGGTGGTGGAAGCCGCCGGCGGCCGCGTGGCCATCGCGCCGGGCGATCCGCTCTTGCTGAAACTGACCTATCCCGAGGATTTCGCCATGGCCGAACGACTCGCCGGCGCCGCGCGCATCACCCGAGTCGGCCAGGGCTTCGACGCTCACCGCTGGGGACCGGGCGAGGAGGTCTGGCTGTGCGGCGTGGCCATCAAGCACGACGAGACCCTGATCGGTCATTCCGACGCCGACGCGGGCCTGCACGCCCTGACCGACGCCATCCTGGGCGCGATCGGCGAAGGCGACATCGGCGACCACTTCCCGCCGACCGATCCGCAATGGAAGGGCGCGGCCTCGGACCTGTTCCTGAAGCACGCCGCCGCGTTGGTGACCGCCAAGGGCGGCGCGATCGTCAATGTCGACGTGACCCTGATCTGCGAGCGACCCAAGATCAAACCGCACCGCCAGGCGATGCGCGAGCGGCTAGCCCAGATCCTGTCGCTGCCGCTCGACCGGGTCAGCGTCAAGGCGACCACGACCGAGAAGATGGGCTTCACTGGTCGCGGCGAGGGTCTGGCCGCCTCGGCGGTCGTGGCGGTCGAGACGCCGGCCTGAACCGGCTAAGGTAGCCCCACGAATCTGGAGGCTCCCGATGTTCCCGCTGGAAATCCAGACCCTGGCCCGACTGCTGATCGACGAGGCGCGCGAGAAGTCGCTGCGTCTGGTCGCCGCCGAGAGCTGCACCGGCGGTCTGGTGGCCGGGGCGATCTGCTCGATCTCCGGCGCCTCCGACGTCTTCGAGCGCGGGTTCGTCACCTACACCAACGGCGCCAAGTCCGAGATGCTGGGCGTGCCGGGCGACCTGATCGCCGATCACGGCGCGGTCTCCGAGCCCGTGGCGCGGATGATGGCCGAGGGCGCTCTGCGCGAAAGCAATGGTCACGTCGCCGTGGCCATCACCGGCGTCGCCGGTCCCGGCGGCGGCACGCCGATGAAGCCCGTGGGCACGGTCCACTTCGCCGTCGCCCGCGCCAACCGCTCGGTCGTCCACCGGCACGAGCGCTTCGATGGCCAGACCCGCGAGGCCGTGCAGCTGGCGGCGGTGCGGACGGCGCTGGAGATGCTGCGCGAGGCGGTGGCCTAGTGCCTGAGACCGCGCCCAGCGACTGGCGGCGCTTCGCGGGCCGCAACCTCTCGCAACGGGCGTTGAAGGCCGCCGCCGCCCGCCAGACCGAGATCCGCCACGCCATCCGCGTCTCGGCCGCCGTCGGCGCGGCCTTCGCCCTGGCGACGTTGCTGCGGCTGCCGCAAGGCTACTGGGCCGTCTTCACCGCCGTCATCGTGGTGCAGTCCAGCCTGGGCGCGACCATCACCGCCTCGGTCGAGCGGTTCATGGGCACGGTCGTCGGCGCTCTCGCCGGCGCGGGCGCGGCCTATTTCCATGCGCGATGGCCGGAGTTCGGCGGGGTCATCCTCTGCGTAACCGTGGCGCTGCTGGCGTTCCTGGTCTCGATACGGCCGGCGCTGAAGGCGGCCCCTGTCACCGCCGTAATCATGCTGATCGGCACGACCACCCACATGGATCCGCTGATCGCCGCCGCCCTGCGGGTGGCCGAGATCACGGTCGGCAGCGTCGTCGGGGTGGCCGCCACCCTGCTGATCTTCCCGGCGCGCGCCCACGCCTCGGTGGTGTCCAGCGTCCAGACGATCGCCGGCTTGCAGGCCCATATCCTCGACAGCCACGTCCTCAGCCTGCGCGGAACGCCGGGTCCGACCGACTATCTGAAGGCTCAGGACGACCTGCGCGCGGCGCTGGCCAAGCTGCAGACGGCCGTGACCGAGGCCGATCGCGAAAGCGCCAGCAAGCTCAGCGACCGCTCGGTGTCCGACGCCCTGCCCCGCACGCTCTGGCGGCTGCGCAACGACACCGTGATGGTTGGACGCACCCTGCACGAGCCCCTCCCCGCGCCCGACCTGGCGCCCGCCGCCGCCGACATGCTGGAAGCCAGCGCCCGGTTCCTGCGCGGCGCGGCGGACCTGCTGGCTGGCGGCCCACGTCCGGACCGCATCGCCTTCGCCGAGGCGCATCAGGCCTTTCAGACCTGCGTCGAGGGTCTGCGCGAGAACGGAGTCACCCGCGACCTGGAGTTCGACGACGCCGCGCGGGTGTTCGGCCTGGCGTTCGCGATCGAGAATCTGTTCGCCAACCTCGGCGACTTCGAGGAGCGGATCGAGGAGGCGGTCGCCAAGAAGGACTAGGGTTCAGAAGGATTGGGCGCGCCATAGATCTGCCGTGCGCGATCCTCGAAACAGGCGATCAGCTTGTTGGCGGCCCTGTCGATGTTGGCGGCCAGCATGGCGTCCAGCAGCGCGGCCTTGAAGGCGAAGTCGATCACGAACTCGATGCGAGTGGCCTCGCCCCCATTTTCGTTCTCCGGGACGAACCGCCAGCCATTGATCAGGCGCTTGAACGGCCCGTACAGCAGACTGACGTCGATGGAGAGCGCCTCACGGTCACGGCGAACACGCGTGGCGAACTTCTCGCGCAGGAACGAGAAGCCGACCTGGGCCTCGGCGTCGACAGTGCTGACGGCGCCGTCTTCGCGACCGTTCCAGGTGCGCATGCCGGTGATCCACGGCACGAACTTCGGATAGGCCTCGACGTCGCCGACCAGATCGAACAGCTGCTCGGGCGCGTACGGCAGGACGCGCGTGACAGTATGGCGGTGCAAGGCTTTACGCGGTGCGGGCGTCGAGGGCCCTGCGGGCCGCCTGCAGCTTGGCGAAGTCCTCGCCCGCGTGGTGCGACGAGCGGGTCAGCGGGCTGGACGAGACCATCAGGAAACCCTTGGCCCGGGCGATCGCCTCGTAGGCCTTGAACTCTTCCGGGGTCACGAAGCGATCGATGGCCGCGTGCTTGCGGGTCGGCTGCAGATATTGACCGATGGTGATGAAGTCGACGCCGGCCGAGCGCATGTCGTCCATGACCTGCATGACCTCCTCCTTGGTCTCGCCCAGGCCGACCATCAGGCCGGACTTGGTGAACTGGGAGGGATCGCGCTGCTTCACGCGGTCCAGCAGGCGCAGCGAGTTGTAATAGCGGGCGCCCGGGCGGATCTTCAGATAGAGGCGCGGCACGGTCTCGAGGTTGTGGTTGAAGACGTCCGGCTTGGAGTCGATCACCACGTTCTCGGCATTGTCCTTGCGCAGGAAATCCGGCGTCAGGATCTCGATGGTCGTGCCCGGGGCGGCCGCGCGGATGGCGGTGACCACCTCGGCGAAGTGGCGGGCGCCGCCGTCGATCAGGTCGTCGCGGTCCACCGAGGTGATGACCACGTGCTTGAGGGCCATCTTGGCGACGGCCTCGGCCACGCGGCGCGGCTCGTCCGGATCCAGCTGGGTCGGCAGGCCGGTGGTGACGTTGCAGAAGGCGCAGGCGCGGGTGCAGATCTCGCCCATGATCATCATGGTCGCGTGCTTCTGGCTCCAGCACTCGCCGATGTTCGGGCACGCCGCTTCCTCGCAGACCGTGTGCAGCTTGTGCTCGCGCACAATGCCCTTGGTCTCGTTGTACTGACCCGAGCCCGGCGCGCGCACGCGCAGCCATTCGGGCTTGCGGAGCACCGGCGTGTCGGGGCGGTTCTGCTTTTCGGGATGGCGCACCGCCCGGTCTTCCGGGCCGCGAGCCTTGAGGGTGTCGATCACCGTGGCCATGGCGCCTAAATCGGTCTTCTTGGCCTTCGGATCAAGCGCTCGATCTTGCTTAAGGCGACGATGCGCGAAATGAGTGTCCGCGTATGCGTCTCCGCCGTCTCGCAGTCGCCCTGGCCCTGGTCCCGATCCTGACCGTTTCCGCCTGCGGCGACGGAACCGTGCGCGCGCCTTTCGCCGACAGCCGAACGCCGCCGTCGCTGGGCTCCCGCTTCTATCCGCCGCAGGGCTGGGCCTGGGGTTTCGTGCATAGCGGCGAAGGTCCCGTTCAGCGTTACGGCGTCTCGTCGCCGCCGGTCGCGCCGCGCGCCACGATCCTGATTCTGACGGGCTATGGCGAAAGCGCCGAGACGTGGTTCGAGACGGCTTCGGATCTCAATCGGCAGGGTTTCACTGTCTGGATTCTGGAGCGCCAGGGCCAGGGCGGTTCCGAGCGGGAAACGCCCTGGCGTGATGTTGGCCATGCCGACAGCTTCGATCCCGACGTCGCCGCAGTCCGGGCCATGATCAAGGGCGTGATCCGGCCAGGCGGCGACGCGCCGCTGGTGGTGATCGGTCATTCGGAAGGCGGCCTCGTCGCCCTGCTCGCGGCCCAACGGGGCGCGCCGATGGACGGCCTCGTGCTCTCCTCTCCGGCCTTTGAACTGACCGCCCTACCCCGGTCGCACGCTGACTTCGCCCGCTTCACCCCCGCCATGCGCGCCTTGCGGCTGGGCTGGATCCGCACGCCGGACCAGCACGGCTGGCGTCGGGACGGACCGGACGGCGTCCAGGCGGGGCCGACCCACGACGCGATGCGCGGAAAGGTCCAGGCCGCTTGGATGCTGGCCAATCCGGACCTGCGCATGGGTGGGCGCAGCCTGGGCTGGTACGCGGCCTTCCTCGACGCCAGCGGCGCCGCCGTGCGCGATATTCGCAAGGTCGCCGCGCCGACCCTGATGCTGGACGCGGGCGAGGATCGGGTGGTCGCCGCCGCGCCGCAGGGTCGTCTCTGCGCCGCGATGATCGACTGCGAGGAGACCCGCTACGCCGGAGCCGGCCACGACCTGCACATGGAATCGGACGCCGTTCGCCGGCCCTGGCTGGCGGCGATCGTCGATTTCACCCGCGCCCGGATCGACGCCAAGGCCCGTGCTGAAAGGGCTGGACCTCACGGTTTGTGACTCTTTCTTGCAAAGCTGGACCTTCCCCGGCAGACTCGGCGTTTAAGAACCTAGAGCGCGCTTTCGCTCTTCGGGGAGGTTTCGCCGGGATGCCGGTAGTTTACGACGTGCGGAACGGCCAAAAGGCCATCTTCGACGCCCTTATCGACGCTCGCGACAAATACGGCGCCAAGAAGCAGATCCTGGAAGACCAGGACCGCAACCCGCTCACCTATACGGACCTGATCCGCGCCAGCTTCGCGCTGGGCCGCAAGATCGCGGCCATGACTAAGCCGGGCGAGAACGTCGGCGTGCTGCTGCCGTCGGGCGCCGGGTCCGTCGTGACCTTCTTCGCCTTGCACGCCTTCGGTCGCGTGCCGACCATGCTGAACTTCACGGCGGGCCTGCGCAACATCCGGGCCGCCTGCAAGCTGGCCCAGATCAAGCGTGTGCTGACCGCCCACAAGTTCGTCGAACTGGGCAAGCTGCACGACATCATCGACTGCATCGGCGAGCACGCCGAGGTCACCTACCTGGAAGACGTGCGCGCCACGATCGGCCTGCCTGACAAGCTGTTCGCGGCCGCGGCGGGGCTGTTCCCCCGCCAGTTCCGCGCCTCGGCCAAGCCGTCGGACAAGGGCGTGGTGCTGTTCACCTCGGGCAGCTTCGGCGCGCCGCGCGGCGTGGTGCTGAGTCAGGAGAACCTGGTTCAGAACGCCATGCAGGTCGCCGCCCACATCGAGCTTGACCCGGACTGGGTGATGTTCAACCCGCTACCGGTGTTCCACTGCTTCGGCCTGACCGGCGGGGTGGTGCTGCCGATCCTGACCGGTATGAAGGCGTTCCAGTATCCGTCGCCGCTGCACACCAAACAGATCCCGCCGCTGATCAAGGACGCTAGGGCCTCGATCCTGCTGGCCACCGACACCTTCGTGAACCAGTACGCCCGCGCCTCGGAGACCGACGAACTGGGCGGGCTCAAGTTCATCGTCTGCGGCGCCGAGAAGGTGCGAGACGAGACCCACGCCCTGATCGCCGAGCGCTTCGGCGGCGTGCCGGTGCTGGAGGGCTATGGCGCCACCGAGGCCTCGCCGGTGATCGCGGTCAACAAGCCCACCGACAACCGCCCCGGCACCGTCGGTGGTCTGCTGCCCGGCCAGGAAGTTCGCATCGAGCCCGTCGAGGGGATCGCCGAAGGCGGCCGCTTCTTCGTGCGCGGCCCCAACATCATGGCCGGCTATCTGCGCGAGGACGGCGGCGTCGACGCGCCCGAGCAAGGCTGGCACGACACCGGCGACGTCGTCACCA
Organism: Caulobacter segnis; assembly: GCF_019931575.1. NCBI lineage: Bacteria > Pseudomonadati > Pseudomonadota > Alphaproteobacteria > Caulobacterales > Caulobacteraceae > Caulobacter > Caulobacter segnis. The sequence goes on from NZ_CP082923.1 coordinate 2,480,296, forward strand.
TCACCGACGATCAGTGGATCACCATCAAGGGCCGCGTGAAGCGCTTCGCCAAGATCGGCGGCGAGATGGTCTCTCTGACCGCCGCTGAGGATCTGGCCACGGCCGTCTGGCCCGACGGCCGCCACGCCGTGATCTCCATGCCCGACAAGAAGAAGGGCGAGAAGCTGATCCTGATCACCGATCGCCACGACGCCGACGTCGGCCCGCTGGTGGCCCACGCCCAGACGATCGGCGCGCCCGAGCTGGCCGTGCCGCGCAAGATCCTCAAGGTCACCGAGGTGCCGGTGCTGGGCAGCGGCAAGACCGACTATGTCGCCATCCAGCGCATGGCCGAGACCGATACCCGCGCGGCCTGAACCCATTCGGCCGGCGAGGCCATCGCGCTTCGCCGGCCGCTCCACTTCCCGTTTTCAGTAAGCGTCGGGCCGCCAAGAGCCCAAAGCGTCTGGCATCAAGGAAGGATACCGAATGGAACGTCTCGCCGTCTGGGCCCCGCGCGTGCTCAGCCTGCTTCGCATCGTCACCGCCCTGCTCTTCATGGAGCACGGCCTGATGAAGCTCTTCCACTTCCCGGCCGCCCAGCCGGGCGCGCCTGAACCGTTGCCGCCCATGCTGCTCGCCGCCGCCTGGCTGGAAGTGGTCGGCGGCGGCCTGGTGGCGCTGGGCCTCTTCACGCGGCCGGTGGCCTTCATCCTGTCGGGCCAGATGGCCGTGGCCTATTTCCTGGCCCATGCCAGCCAGGGCTTCTGGCCGGCGCTGAACGGCGGCGAGGCCGCGATCCTGTTCTGCTTCGTGTTCCTGTACCTGGTCTTCCAGGGGCCCGGTGAGTGGAGCCTGGACGCCCAGGTCCGCAAGCGTCCCTAGAACACGCCGCCCAGGGCTTCCAGCTCCGCGCGGAAGCCCTGTTTGCGGGCGTGCATGGCGCGGAGATCGGCGACGAACGCCGGGTGGTCGGGATATTCGCCGTAGTCGGCGATCATGACCGACAGCGACTCCGCCTCCAGCAGCTGGCGGGCGGCCTCGGCGTAGCGAGTGGCGACGCCATAGGTCAGGACGTACTGGATCGAGGCCCGAAGCAGCAGGGTCGCGGCCAGCGGATAGCCGCCCTCCAGACGCCTGGCCGCCTCGGCCATCAAGGTGTCGTCGGCGCCGTTGATCTCGCCCGAGCGGGTCAGAACCAGGCGCGAGGCCGCCAGCAGGTCGGGCCAGGATACCAGGAAGGCCAACGCCGTGTCGAACCGCGGGAAGCGCCTGGCGACGGCCTTGGCCTGATCCTCCGCCTCGACGTCGTCGAAGTCCGGCAGACCCTTCAAGTACGACCGCAGACGCGGGATCGACAGCGTGCGCTCGAACTCGGCCCAGCGGCGCTTCTGCGCCTCGTCGTGGTGACCGGTAGCCTCAAGGGCCTCCAGCATCGCCTCTTCCCAGCCCAGGCGTTCCTCCAGTGAGCTCTGGTGGCGGCCGCCCTTGTCGCTCGGCGCGCCGGCCTGCAGCGTGGCCAGGGCGTCCTCGGCGCGCCCGGCCGTCAGCAACCGTCGAGCGATCTCGGCCGAGACCAGGGGCGTGCGGCGCAGGTCCGGCGCGAAGGTCGCCTCGAAGGCGTCGACGTCGCCGCTGGCGTCGGCCAGGCGGCGCAGGGCGTCCTTGTAGACGGCTCCCCGGGCGTCGTAGCCGCTGGTCGAACGGGCGCCGCGCGCCGCCAGCAGCTTTTCCAGAGTATCACGCAGGCTCGTCTGTCCCTTCGACCCCAACGCCGGGGCCAGGGCGTTCACCAGCGGTCCAAACTGGGTGTAGTCATCACGGCGCAGCAGCTTGGCGATCCGGTCCGCCAGGACGACCGGATCCGGCATGGCGTTGGCGGCGATCGCCCCGATCCCGTCGCGGGCGGCCAGGAAGACGTCGCCGATCGGCCCCTCGGCCTGGCTGAGGCGATCCAGGACTGGCGTCGCCAGGTCCAGCAGGTCCAGCATCAGATCTAGCGCGGCGGTGGCGTCGTCCTCGGCCAGCCGCTCGATCATCCGACGATGCAGGTCGAGGTCCTTGGCGAAGGCGGCCCGCTTGCGCCAATGGATGCGCGAGGACGATTTGCCGATCGTCGCTAGGCGCTTGGAAACCTCCAACGCCAACCCGTCGCCGCCCGCCTCGGCGAACAGCTCCAGCCGCAGCACGCGCTTGACGTGGCTGTCGCTGGAAAGGTCGAGCAGGATGGCGGCCAGGCGCTCGGGACCCAGGTCGACCAGATTGGCCTCGGAAAGGGTCGTCTTGGACCCTTTCCGAACCTTGGCCGGCTTTTCGTCCGTCGTCGTCGCGGCCTTGCGCGCCATCCAGTCTCCTTGAGCGGACCTAGATGTGCAGCACGCGGCCGTAGGCGTCCAGCGCAGCCTCGTGCATGGCCTCCGACATGGTCGGGTGGGCGTAGACGATGCCGTGCAGATCTTCCTCGGTGGCTTCCAGGGTGATCGCGGTGACGAAACCCTGGATCATCTCCGTGACCTCGTGGCCAATCATGTGGGCGCCGATCAGGGCGCCGGTCTTGGCGTCGAACACGGTCTTCACGAAGCCTTCGGTCTCGCCGGCGGCCACGGCCTTGCCGTTGACCTTGAACGGGAAGCGGCCCGCCTTGACCTCGATGCCTGCCGCCTTGGCGCCGGCTTCGGTGTAGCCGACCGAGGCGACCTGCGGGTTGGCGTAGGTGCAGCCCGGGATCGGCGAGTGGACGTTCGGCGTCTTGTAGCCGGCGATGGCCTCGGCGGCGTGGATGCCCTCGTGGCTGGCCTTGTGGGCTAGCCAGGGCGCGCCGGCGATGTCGCCAATGGCGTAGAGGCCCGGGACGTTGGTCTTGCCGTGCTTGTCGGTGACGGCGTGGCCGCGGTCCAGGTTCAGGCCGACGGCGTCCAGGCCCTCACTGTTCGGCGCGATGCCGACGGCGACGATGCACTTCTCGGCGGCCAGCTGCTCGATCTTGCCGCCGACGTCGACGGTGACCGAGACGCCGTCCTTGGTCTTCTCGACCTTGGCGACCTTGGCGCCGATACGGAACTTGATGCCGCGCTTCTCGAACGCCTTCTGGGCGGCCTTGGAGACCTCTTCGTCCTCGACCGGCATGATGCGATCGACGGCTTCGACGACGGTCACCTCGGCGCCGAGCGCGCGGTAGAAGCTGGCGAACTCGATGCCGATGGCGCCCGAGCCGATCACGACCAGCGACTTGGGCATGCTCTTGGGCGCCAGGGCGTCACGATAGGTCCAGATCTTGTCGCCGTCCGAGACCGCGCCAATGGCCGGGATCTCGCGGGCGCGGGCGCCGCTGGCCAGGATCACGTTCTTGGCCTGGACCGTGCGACTGCCGCCGGCCTTCAGGGCGATGACCAGCTTCGGGGCCGGATTACCCTTCTCGAGCTTGGCCTCGCCCTCGATGACCTCGATCTTGTGCTTCTTCATCAGGAAGGCGATGCCGCTGGACATCTGCTTGGCGACGCCACGCGAGCGCTCGATGATCTTGCCGAAATCGAACGAGGCCTTCTCGACCGACAGGCCGTAGCCGCCCAGGTGCGACAGCTGCTCGTAGATCTCGCCGGACTTCAGCAGGGCCTTGGTGGGGATACAGCCCCAGTTCAGGCAGATGCCGCCCAGGTTTTCACGCTCGACGATGGCCGTCTTCAGGCCCAGCTGGCTGGCGCGGATCGCGGCCACATAGCCGCCAGGACCGGCGCCGATGACGACGACATCGAATTCCGTGGACATGTTCTTCTTACCCTAGCTTGAGCGCCTGTCCGGGGGAGCGGAGCGGCGCCGGTCGACCGGCCCTTGGGGGGCGAGTCTGGGAGAAACTAAAGCAGCGCCTCGACCGCGACCTTCAGGTCTTCGGGCTTCACGGTCGGCGCGAAACGCTCGACGACCTCGCCGTCCTTGCCGATCAGGAACTTGGTGAAGTTCCACTTGATCGCCTCGGTGCCCAGCACGCCCTTCTGCTCCTTCTTGAGGAACTTGTAGAGCGGGTGGGCGTCGGCGCCGTTGACGTCGATCTTGCTCATCACCGGGAAGGTCACGTCGTAGGTCAGCGAACAGAAATTCGCGATCTCCTCGGCGTTTCCCGGCTCCTGAGCGCCAAACTGATTGCAGGGGAAGGCCAGGATCGTGAAGCCACGATCCTTGTAGGTCCGCCACAGCTGCTCCAGCCCCTCGTATTGCGGGGTGAAGCCACACTTGCTGGCCGTGTTGACGATCAGCAGCACCTGCCCGCGATAGTCGGCCAGGCTCACGTCCTGGCCGTCCAGCGTCTGGGCCGAGTAGTCGTAGACGGACATCGGGTCCCTCCCCGCGCCTTAGACGATCAAGGTCAGCGGCTCTTCGATCAGCGGCTTGAAGGCCGCCAGGAACTTGGCGCCGATGGCCCCGTCGACCACGCGGTGATCGCAAGTCAGGGTCACGGTCATCACAGTGGCCACGGCCAACTGGCCATTCTTGACCACCGGGCGCTGCTCGCCGGCCCCGACGCTCATGATCGCGCCTTGCGGCTCGTTGATGATCGACGAGAAGGCCTTGATGCCAAACATGCCCAGATTGCTGACCGAGAAGGTGCCTCCCTGGAATTCCTCGGGCTTCAGCTTCTTGGCCTTGGCGCGGGCGGCCAGGTCCTTCATCTCGGTGGAGATCTGCGCCAGGCCCTTGGTCTCGGCGGCGCGGATGATCGGGGTGATCAGGCCGCCGTCGATGGCCACGGCCACGGCGATGTCGGCGTGCTTGTGCAGGGCGATGCCTTCCGGCGTGTAGGAGGCGTTGGCTTCCGGCACGCGCTTCAGCGCCACGGCGGCGGCCTTGATGACGATGTCGTTGACCGACACCTTCACGCCCTGGCCTTCCAGCAAGCTGTTGATCTTGGCGCGGGCGGCCAGCAGCGTGTCGATCTCGATGTCGATCGTCAGCGGGAAGTGCGGGACGTCACGGAAGCTCTCGGTCAGGCGACGCGCGATCGTCTTGCGCATGCCGTCCAGCGGGACCAGGTCGTACGAGCCGGCGGGGATGCCCATCTGCTCCAGCGACAGCACCTTGCGCGGCTCGGCGGCCGAAGACGCGGCGGCTGGCGCGGCGCTGGGGGCGGCCTTGGCGGCGGGAGCGCCCGACTTGGCGCCCTCGACGTCCGACTTGACCACGCGGCCATGCGGGCCGGTGCCCTTGATGCCCTTCAGATCCAGGCCGGCGGCCGAAGCCAGGCGGCGAGCCAACGGCGAGGCGAAGACGCGCGAACCGTCAGCCGCGACCGGGGCGGCCGGCGCGGGCGCGGCCGGAGCCGGCGTCGCGGCGGGGGGCGCAGCGGCAGGCGCCGGAGCGGCGGCGGCCTTGGGGGCTTCGGCCTTCGGGGCCGGCGCGGGGCTTTCGCCCTCGCCCGCCAGCTTGGCGATCAGCGCGTTGACCTTGACGTTCTCGGTCCCGGCGTCGACCAGGATGGCTTCGATCACGCCTTCATCGACGGCTTCGACTTCCATGGTCGCCTTGTCGGTCTCGATCTCGGCGATCACGTCGCCGGCCTTGACGGTGTCGCCGACCTTGACGTGCCACTTGGCGAGGGTTCCCTCCTCCATGGTGGGCGACAGGGCGGGCATCAGGATGTCGATCGACATTGAGCTTCTTCCTCAAGCGTTCGGGACGGCTTCGACCAAGGTGGTCGGCGTCCATTTGGCCTTGCGACGAGCAAGGCGTTGTTCGTCCGTTTCGTCGTGATAGTCCATACGCTCCGGCTCGCGATCGGCGAAGCCGGGCATGTCGGTCCCGACGATGTTGACGACGGCGTAGGCTTGACCCTCGTCCTCGATCATCGCGCCGACATAGACGCCGCATTCGCGGCAGAGCAGGAAATCGACCTTGCGGCGGTTGAACCGGTAGCGATGCAGCGATCCGGGCGCGGCCATGATGTGCAGGCGCCCGTCCGGATCACTGGTCGTGCGCCCGCCCTGCCGACGGCAGAAACCGCACTGGCAGGCGCGAAGCGGCAGCTCGGCCAAGGGCTTGCCCGGTTCGAGCTGCACATGCACCGCGCCGCAATGGCAGGAGCCGTTCAGGACCGTCATCGGAGCGCCCTCGCCCGCTCACACGGGCCGGAGCCGGGGTGAGCGGGCATCGGGATCACTTGTAGCTGACCGCCTTGGCCGCCTTCACGATCTTGTCGACCGAGGGCAGCGACAGGGCTTCCAGGTTGGCCGCGTACGGCAGCGGCACGTCTTCCTGGTGGACCCGCAGCGGCGGGGCGTCCAGGTAGTCGAAGCCGAACTCCGTGATGCGCGCGACGATCTCGGCGCCGACGCCCATCGGGCCCCAACCTTCCTCGACCGTGACCAGGCGGTTGGTCTTCTTGACGCTTTCCAGGATGGTCGCGTGGTCCATCGGACGGATCGTGCGCAGGTCGACGACCTCGGCCGAGATGCCTTCCTTCTCCAGTTCCTCGGCTGCCTTCAGGGCGAAACCCACCATGCGGCTGTAGGCCACCAGGGTGACGTCCGAGCCTTCGCGGCGGACCTTGGCCTTGCCGATCGGCACGACCCAGTCCTCGACGTCCGGAATGTCGAACTCGTGGCCGTACATCATCTCGTGTTCGAGGAAGACGACCGGGTTCGGATCGCGGATCGCGGCCTTCAGAAGGCCCTTGGCGTCGGCCGCGTCGTACGGCGCGATGACCTTCAGGCCCGGGACGTTGCCGTACCAGGCGGCGTAGTCCTGGCTGTGCTGGGCGCCGACGCGCGAAGCCGCGCCGTTGGGGCCGCGGAACACGATCGACGACTTGATCTGGCCGCCCGACATGTAGAGCGTCTTGGCGGCCGAGTTGATGATGTGGTCGATCGCCTGCATGGCGAAGTTCCAGGTCATGAACTCGACGATCGGCTTCAGGCCGGCCATCGCCGCGCCGACGCCCATGCCGGCGAAGCCGTGCTCGGTGATCGGGGTGTCGATGACGCGCTTGTCGCCGAACTCCTGCAGCAGTTCGCGGCTGACCTTGTAGGCGCCCTGGTACTGAGCGACTTCCTCGCCCATCAGGAAAACGCGGTCGTCCTTGCGCATCTCTTCGGCCATAGCGTCGCGCAAGGCGTCGCGGACCGTGATCTTCTTCAGGGCCGTACCCGCCGGAATTTCCGGGTCGGCGAAGGTCGAGGCGGCCGAGATCGGCCCCCCAAGCGACGAAGAGGGGGCGGCCGGGGCCGCAGCCACGGGAACCGGAGCGGCTTCAGCGGCGACGGGGGCAGCAGCCGGAGCGGCCGGAGCCGCGGCTTCGCCGTCGCCCTTCAGGCGCGCGATAAGGGTGTTGACCTTGACGTTCTCGCTGCCGGCCGGGACCAGGATGGCTTCCACCACGCCTTCGTCGACGGCTTCGACTTCCATCGTCGCCTTGTCGGTCTCGATCTCGGCGATCACGTCGCCGGCCTTGATGGTGTCGCCTTCCTTGACGAGCCACTTGGCCAGGGTGCCTTCCTCCATCGTGGGGGAAAGCGCGGGCATCAGGATGTCCGTCACTCGGCGGCCTCCAGGTAGACGTCGGTATACAGTTCCGAGGGATCGGGCTCGGGGCTCGTGCGGGCGAACTCGGCGGCCTCGGCGACGATGCGCTTCACCTCCGCGTCGACGCCCTTCAGGTCGTCTTCGGTGACACCGGCCTTGGCCAGGCGTTCCTTGATGTGGTCGATCGGATCGCGGGTGGTCTTGACCTCGTCGACCTCTTCCTTGGTGCGGTACTTGGCCGGGTCGGACATCGAGTGGCCGCGATAGCGATAGGTCTTCATCTCGAGGATGTACGGGCCCTGGCCGCTGCGGGCGTGCTCGGTGGCGCGGTTGCCGGCTTCGCGGACGGCGACGACGTCCATGCCGTCGACTTCCTCGCCCGGGATGCGGAACGACGTGCCGCGCTTGTGGAACGCGGTTTCCGAGGCGGCGCGCTCGACGCTGGTGCCCATGGCGTACTGGTTGTTCTCGATCACGTACACGACCGGCAGCTTCCACAGCTGGGCCATGTTGAAGCTCTCGTAGACTTGGCCCTGGTTGGCCGCGCCGTCGCCCATATAGGCGTAGGAGACGTTGCCATTGCCCTTGTAGTGGTTGGCCAGCGCCAGGCCGGTGCCGAGCGCCACCTGGGCGCCGACGATGCCGTGACCGCCGTAGAAGCCGGCGGCGATGTCGAACATGTGCATCGACCCGCCCTTGCCCTTGGACGAACCGCCGGCGCGGCCGGTCAGTTCGGCCATGACCTCGCGGGGATCCATGCCGGCGGCCAGCATGTGGCCGTGGTCACGATAGCCCGTGATGATCTGGTCGCCCTTCTGCGAGATCGACTGCATGCCGACCGCGATGGCTTCCTGACCGATGTACAGGTGGCAGAAGCCGCCGATCAGGCCCATGCCGTACAGCTGGCCGGCGCGCTCCTCGAAGCGGCGGATCAGCAGCATGTCCTGATAGAATTTCAGGAGTTCGTCCTTGCCGACGAAAGCGTTGACACCGGTGTCTACGCCCTTCGCCTCAGAGGCCTCAGCCTTGCGCGTACGCGCCATTCAAATCTCCCTGGCCAATCTTCATCGCGGCCTTCGTCCTGAGAGCGCATCCCGCCGAAAATTCGTCGGTTCCGCGAAGGAAACGCTCTGGTTTGCCGTCAAGATCGTTCCGGGATCTGGATGACCCACGGGCCGACCGGCAGCCGATTCCAGGATAGGCGACCGGTCAGCTCGGACGCTTGACGCGGATCACATAGTCCCTCGGGTCGGCATATCCTAGGAGGGAACGCGCGCGTTCCTCCAACAGATCGGCCGACAGGCTGCCGCTGCGTAATAGACGAGCGCGGGCCTCCAGGTCCATCCTCTCCGCACGTATCTTCCTGAGTTCCTTTGTTTTTGCTGCGAGGTCCGCATTGCGTTGCGAGATCGACAGCAGGCCTCGATCACCCGTCAGAGCGTGAAAGGCGAAGTAGAAAATCAGGAAAAAGATCGCCGCAGTCGGCAGGAAGGGTTGCAGTCGGGCGAACATCTCAGTGTCCCAGAGAGGGATTCGTAGGATCGCCGACCGTGCTTAACGCCTTCTAAATCCAGGCGTTGGGAAGGGTTATCATCAGCTCGCGAATTCGGCGAATGATGCTTTCAGATGAGATGGTTTCACCAGCATCTAGATACTGCATCGCCGAAGCCATTTCGCGACCGCGAACACGCCAAAACTGGTCTCGTTTGAAACCACTGCCCAGCTTTTAGAAAATTTGTGGGTTAACCGTGGCGCTAACCCTCTCCACCAACGCCGATGAGGACGAACTGCTCCCAGAATCGCCGGGCTTGACCGCCGACCGAGGCGTCGTTTCGGGCGATGAAAACGATATCCGACGTGTCGAGACCCGGTTTTGGGCCTTGGATCGGCGCCAATCAGACACCCGTGACGCAAAAGGCGCGGCCCCTTTCGGAAGCCGCGCCTCGATAGTTCTTGCGATGTGAAGAGCCTTAGCGGCCCTTCAGCGCCGCGCGGCCGGCGTAGACGCCTTGGTCGTCCAGCATCTGCTCGATGCGCAGCAGCTGGTTGTACTTGGCGGTGCGGTCCGAGCGGGCCAGCGAGCCGGTCTTGATCTGACCGCAGTTCAAGGCGACCGCCAGGTCGGCGATCGTCGAGTCCTCGGTCTCGCCCGAGCGGTGGCTCATGACGCTGGTGTAGCCGTGGCGGTGGGCCAGATCGACGGCGTCGATGGTTTCCGACAGCGTGCCGATCTGGTTGACCTTCACCAGGATCGAGTTGGCCAGGCCCTTGTCCAGGCCCAGCTGCAGGCGCTTGGGGTTGGTCACGAACAGATCGTCGCCGACCAGCTGGACCTTCTTGCCCAGCGTGTCGGTCAGCAGCTTCCAGCCGTCGAAATCGTCCTCGGCCATACCGTCCTCGATCGACAGGATCGGGAACTTGGCGACCAGGCCGGCCAGGTAGTCGACCATGGCGGCCGGATCCAGCGACTTGCCCTCGCCTTCCAGCTCGTACTTGCCGTTCTTGAAGAACTCGGTCGAGGCGACGTCCAGGCCCAGGACGAAGTCGTCACCAGCCTTGTAGCCGGCCTTCTCACCGGCCTTGACGATGAAGTCGAGCGCGGCCTCGGCCGAGGCTAGGTTCGGGGCGAAGCCGCCCTCGTCGCCGACGTTGGTGTTGTGGCCGGCGTCCTTCAGGGCCTTCTTCAGGCTGTGGAAGATCTCGGCGCCCATGCGCAGGCCTTCGCGGAAGTCCTTGGCGCCCGTCGGCAGGATCATGAACTCCTGGATGTCGATCGGGTTGTCGGCGTGGGCGCCGCCGTTGATGATGTTCATCATCGGGGTCGGCAGCACGCGGGCGTTCACGCCGCCGACGTACTTGTAGAGCGGTTGGCCGGCCGACTCGGCGGCGGCCTTGGCCGTGGCCAGCGAGACGCCCAAGATGGCGTTGGCGCCCAGGCGGGCCTTGTTAGGCGTGCCGTCCAGCTCGATCAGCAGGTTGTCGACGCGGCGCTGGTCCTCGGCGTCCACGCCCGACAGGGCGTCGAAGATCTCGCCGTTGACGGCGTCCACCGCCTGCAGGACGCCCTTCCCCAGATAACGGGCCTTGTCGCCGTCACGCTTCTCGTTGGCTTCGTGGGCGCCGGTCGAGGCGCCCGACGGCACCGCGGCGCGACCGAACGCGCCGTCTTCCAGGATCACGTCGACTTCGACGGTCGGGTTGCCCCGGCTGTCGAGAATTTCGCGGGCGATGATGTCGACGATCTCGGTCATGACTGCTCCTCAAGGCCTAAAGGCGCGGCAGCCTTTAGCCGCCAAGCGCTTCGGGCGCAACTTGACTTCCCCTCGGGCGGGCGACTGAACATGCGTCACAAACGGGAGGATCCCATGCTGGACGTCGAACGGCGCGGCCCGGTGGCCATCGTCACCCTCAATCGGCCCGAGGCGATGAACGCCCTGTCCAAGGCGCTGCGGAAGGCCCTGCACGACGCCATGGTCGAACTGGACAAGGATCCGGACGTCAGCGTCGTCATCCTGACCGGCGCCGGCGAGAAGGCCTTCACCGCCGGCCTGGACCTCAAGGAGCTGGGTGGCGATCCCGCCGCGATGGGGGCGGCCAACGACCAGGACGCCCGCTCCAATCCGGTCCGCGCCGTTGAGCGCTGCCGCAAGCCGGTCATCGGCGCGATCAACGGCGTGGCGATCACGGGCGGCTTCGAGCTGGCCCTGGCCTGCGACGTGCTGATCGCCTCCGAGACCGCCCGCTTCGCCGACACCCACGCCCGCGTCGGCATCATGCCGGGCTGGGGCCTGTCGCAGAAGCTGTCACGCCTGATCGGCCTCTATCGCGCCAAGGAACTGTCCCTGACCGGCAACTTCCTGGACGCCTGCACCGCCGCCGAGTGGGGCCTGGTCAATCGCGTCGTCCCGGCCGCCGACCTGCTGGCGACCGCGCTGAAGCTGGCCGAGGACATGGCGACCATCCCGGTGGAGACGCTGTCGTTCTACAAGGGGCTGATCGACGACGGCTACGCCCGCTCGTTCCGCAAGGGCCTGGAGATCGAGCACGAACGCTCCAGCAAGCATAACCGCGAGGTCACGCCGGAAAAGGTCGAGGCGCGCCGCCGCCAGGTCATGGATCGGGGCCGCGCCCAGTAGGCGTCAGGCGTTCAGCACGGGCGCCACGACACCGCCCTGCCCCAGCCGGAACAGCACCCGTCCCGCGCCGAAGTCCAGCTCGACCCGGGCGAATAGGCGCAGCACGTCGACGCCCAGCAGCGCCGCCGGGCGGTCGTTCAGGTTCCAGACGTTGAAGATGTGCAGGTCGGCGAAGGCCATCGGGATGTTGGTGATGCGCAGCTCGCCCATGACGATCGAGGGCACGATACGGAACTCGCCCAGCTGCATCTCGCCGCCGGCGGTCAGCAGCCTGGCCTGCTGGACGACGTCGGCCGAGCGACGCCGCCGAGCGGCGATGGCCCGCGCCAGGGCCATGTTGCCGATGCTGACCCCGCCGCCGGAGTCGATGAAGGCCAGCGACCGCGCCCCGGCGATCCGCGAGTCGGCCAGGGTCAGACGTCCGAACTTCTCGTCGGCCAGGACCGAGACTTCGCGCGGCAGACGCATCAGGCCCGAGGCGGTCTGGCTGCGGCGAACTTCCAGCTGCTTCCTGCGGAAGTCGATGATGACGTTGCGGTCTTCCAGGATGTCGACGCCCAGCAGGCCGTCGGCCCCGACCCGGTCGTAGGGCAAGACCGGCAGGACGACGTCGGCCAGCTTGGCGTCGCCGGTGCGCAGCTGGGCGACGCGCGCCGTGGTGCTGATGATCGAGCCCGAAACGCCATGCACGATGACGTCCGGTCCGCGCGGCAGGGCCAGGCGCTCGGCCAGGCCTGGGGTCAGGACGCTGCGGTCCGCGCCGGTGTCGACGACGAATTGGAAAGGCCCCTGCCCGTTGATCATGACCGGCACGGTCAGGCGGGCGTCCTGGTCCAGCGAGGCGTCCAGGATCAGCAGCGGCTGTTCCGTCGACGCGGCCTGGGGCGTGGTAAGCGGCGTTTGGGGCAGTGAAACCGGAGCAAGCGAAACCGGCGTGATCGCACCGGCCAGCGCGGACGGCGCGGCCAGCGAAAAACCCAGTCCCGCCGCTATATGACGGCGTGTGAACATGGGCGTACCTCCCTGTCTGGGAGGCTAGCACCTTTTCGACGCGCACGACGAAAATACGACGAAAAACGCCGCCCGGCGGACCGAGCGGCGTTTTCGAAGCCGTCAGAGGCGGAAGGAGACCTTAGTCTTCCTTCGGCGTCAGAATCTGCTTGCCGTTGTACATGCCGGTCTTCAGATCGACATGGTGCGGACGGCGCAGCTCGCCGGTGTCCTTGTCCTCGATGAACGAGTTGGCGCCCAGGGCGTGGTGCGACCGGCGCATGTTCCGGCGAGAAGGCGAAGTTTTTCTTTTGGGAACGGCCATCGAAGTGACTCTGCTCGCTGAGCGTGAAAATCGAGAGCGGCGACTCGGGCAATGCCCAGGCCGCCGCGTGAGGGCGCGCTTATGCCCGAATCTGTCCCCCGATGCAAGACCTGGGGAAAACGCCTCTAAACGAGGCGTCCGTGCTCCTTCGCCGCCGCGATGAAGCTGGCGAAAAGCGGGTGCGGCGCGAACGGACGGCTCTTCAGTTCCGGGTGGTACTGGACGCCGATGAACCACGGATGGTCGTCCCGCTCGACGATCTCGGGCAGCACGCCGTTGGGCGAACGGCCGGTCAGCTTGAGCCCCGCGTCCTCCATCAGGTGGACGTAGCCGATATTGACCTCGTAGCGGTGGCGGTGGCGCTCGCTGATCTCGGTCGCCCCGTAGATCTCGGCAACCTTCGAACCCGCCGTCAGGACGGCGTCGTAGGCCCCCAGGCGCATGGTGCCGCCAAGATCGTCGTTGGCGCGGCGCTGGACGGTCTCGTTGCCCTTGATCCACTCGGTCATGATGCCGACCACCGGACGCTCTGTCGGTCCGAACTCGCTGGACGAGGCGTCCTTGACGCCGGCGACGTTCCGCAGGGTCTCGATCACGGCCATCTGCATGCCGAAGCAGATGCCGAAGTACGGCACCTTGCGTTCTCGGGCGAACTGGGCCGCGCGGATCTTGCCTTCCGCGCCCCGCTCGCCGAAGCCGCCGGGCACCATGATGGCATGGGCGTTCTCCAGGCGGGCCGCGGCCGCGCCCTCGTCGCCCTCGAAGGTCTCGCTCTCGACCCAGTCCAGGTTGACCTTGACCTTGTTGGCCAGGCCGCCGTGGTGCAGGGCCTCGATCAGCGACTTGTAGGCGTCCTTCAGCACCGTGTACTTGCCGACGACGGCGATGGTCACCTCGCCGTCCGGATGCTGGACGGTTTCGTCGATCGTCTTCCAGCGCGTCAGGTCCGGGGCCGGCGCGTCGTGCATGCCGAAGACGTCCAGCACCTCGGCGTCGAGGCCTTCCTGGTGATAGTCGATCGGCACGGCGTAGATGGAGGAGCTGTCCAGCGCCTGGATGACCGCGCTGGGCCGCACGTTGCAGAACTGGGCGATCTTGCGCTTTTCCTCCGCCGGGATCTCCTGCTCGCAGCGGCACAGCAGGATGTCCGGCTGGATGCCGATCGAGCGCAGTTCCTTGACCGAGTGCTGGGTCGGCTTGGTCTTCATCTCGCCGGCCGTCTTGATGAACGGCAGCAGGGTCAGGTGGACGTAGCAGCTCTGGTTGCGCGGCAGGTCCTGGCGCAGCTGGCGGATGGCCTCGAAGAACGGCAGGCCCTCGATGTCGCCGACCGTGCCGCCGATCTCGACCAGCACGAAGTCGACCGGCTTCTTGCCCGTCTCGTCCATGGCGGGCGACAGGACGAAGTCCTTGATCTCGTTGGTGACGTGCGGAATCACCTGGACGGTCGCGCCGAGATAGTCGCCGCGGCGCTCCTTCTCGATGATCGTCTTGTAGATCTGACCTGTCGTGATGTTGTCGGCCTTCTTGGCCGACACCCCGGTGAAGCGCTCGTAGTGGCCGAGGTCGAGGTCGGTTTCCGCCCCGTCGTCGGTCACGAAGACCTCGCCGTGCTGATACGGGCTCATCGTGCCTGGATCGACGTTGAGATAGGGGTCGAGCTTACGAAGACGGACTGTGTAGCCACGCGCTTGCAGCAGCGCGCCGAGCGCCGCCGAGGCCAGACCCTTGCCAAGCGAGGAAACCACGCCGCCGGTGATGAAGATGTACCGCGTCATGGGCGATCAGATTACCCGTGATTCGACGACGCCGGTGAAAAGACCTGCGTTCATCAACAAGATTAAACCCCCGAGGTTGCCCTCGGGGGTCGGTTCAGATCCGTCTTTGACGGTTATGGCTTGGGCTGTTCCGCCGGCGGCGCGGCGACCGTCGGGGTCGCCGCGGCGGTCGGGGCCGTTTCGGCCGGCTTCTTGGCGGCCGCCTTGGGCGCGGCGACCGACTTCTTGGCCGGTTCGGCGGGGGCCAGCAGCGAGGGCTGCGGGGCGGCCGGAGCCGGGGCGTTGATCTGCGGGGTCGGGGCCTGGATCACGCCCGGCTGGGCGGTCGAGGGCGAAACGTCCGTCGTCGGAGCCGGAACGGCGGGCGCCGCGTTCAACGTCTTGGCGTCCAGGCTCTTGATGTTCAGGCGGTCGGTGACCGAACCGCCGGTGTTCATGCGGCCGGTGAGAATCGTCAGCGCCAGGCTGATCAGCAGGAAGACCGAGAACAGGATCCAGGTGATGCGCGTCAGAAGGTCGCCCGCGCCGCGCGCGGTCATGAAGCTGCCCGAGCCGCCGCCGCCCATGCCCAGCGCGCCGCCTTCCGAGCGCTGCAGCAGCACCACCCCGATCAGACCGAGGCAGACGACGATGTTGATGGCCAGCAGAACGCCGATGAGCATGACGAATGTGTTCTCGATCAGTGCGCGGGCGAAATGCCGCGCGAAAAACGAAGCGGCCCCTCTACCACTAGAGGACGCTCCGCGCCATAGCTGGGAAGCGTGCTCCCTCACGCAAGCCCCCAACCCGAATCTCCGGACCGCATGATCCTCGAGACCGAACGCCTGACCCTCGCTCCCCTGACGGTCGACGACACGCCCCTGATCTATCCGTTCCTGAGTGACGCGGAGGTGATGTCCAACCTTGACCAGGAGCCGATCGAGGATCCCGACGAGGTGGCCAGCCGCGTCGCCGCCCAGGTCGACGAGATGGCCGCGGGCGACGCCGCCTATTGGACGATCCGCCACACCAAGAGCGGCGCCTTCCTGGGCTATTGCGAGTTCATCGACATCGACCGGCGTCACGACCGGGCCGAGATCCGCTTCGTGATCGACCGCAAGGGCTGGGGCAAGGGATTCGGAACCGAGGCGGTCAGCGCCCTGCTCGCCCACGGCGCCGGCGGCGGCCTCAAGAGCCTGGTGGCCAGCACCCACATCGGCGACAACCGCGCCGAACGCCTGCTTCAGAAGCTGGGCTTCAAGGCCGAAGGCTACCTGAAGGGCGCCGTGCACCGCGACGGCGAGCGACGCGACCGCCGGCTCTACGGACTGGTTCTCTAGAGTTCGGAGCATGCGCTCTCCTCTTCACGCGATGCCTCGCTGAAGTTTCTGGAAAGGGACGCGGAGCGCCGGACACCGTCCGGAGTGTGAGTAGTGAATACCGTTTCGACGAAGCCAGAGCGCTCCGCGTGGCGCGTTATCCGGTGAGCCCACGAGGCGCGGGGTCTTAACCCGCTCTCACGAGAGGCCCCCGACGGGCGGGCCGGGGCGACGACCCCGGTCCCGGAACGCCCGGGCGATTTCAGCCCGGACCTGTCGCGGTCGCCGAAGCCTTCGCCGCCAGCCTTTCGTCCCGATGTTTCAGGGAGCCCGTGCTGGATCCGTCGCGAAGACGAGTCTCCGAGGAGACCCCGGCGAGCGCTTCCCGCTCGACCACCCCTGACAGCCGTCACGATCGCCGGCCGGACGTCCCTTCCGCGCCATCAGGTGAGAAGCAGTATGGGGGCGGTTCTGAACGCGGATCATTCAGCGGCGTCTAAAATCGACAAGCGATTGATTTCGCGGGAGTCGATCTCGCGAATTCCGAGGACAAGGGCCGCTCAATCCCCGTGAATCCCTCTCTCATGGAGAGAGGGAGGGGCCCAAGCGAAGCTTGGGAGGGTGAGTGGTTACACCCTCTACCGGCGTGCCGGCACTGACCCCACAACAGCGCCAGGAGCATCCACGGGCTTCGCCTACCCTCTCACCCTCCCACCGCTACGCGGCGCCCCCCCCTCTCTCCATGAGAGAGGGATTCAACTGCCCCACCCGAATCCGATACCCCTGCGCCCATGACCTCCCTGAGCCTTTCCCGCCGGTCCGTGGCCCTGTCCGTTGTCGCCCTGGCCGTCGCCACGCCGGTCGCCGCCGCCGACTACGGGTTCAAGGACTTGCTCGCCAACCCGGGGACGCCGCGCGCCGGGGCCGTGGACGCCGACGTCGTCATCGTGATGTACGCCGACTATAACTGCGGCTTCTGCAAGCGCATGGAGCCGGTCCTGGCCAAGGCGCTGGCGGCGGATCCCCGGCTGGCCGTCGTCCATAAGGAGTGGCCGATCTTCGGCGACGTGTCCGAATACGCCGCGAGGGTGGCCCTGGCCGCGAGCTATCAGGGTCGGTACGAGGCTGTCCATCGGGCCTTCATGCTCGCGCCCACGCGCCTCAGCGACCGGGAGACCATCGAGACCGTCGCCAAGCAGGCGGGCGTCGACTGGCCCCGCCTGGCCCGCGATCTGAAGACCCGCGCCCGCGACATCGACGCCATCCTGGCCCGCAACGAACGCGAGGCCGCGCTCCTGGCGCTCGACGGGACGCCGGGCCTGGTGATCAACGGCTACCTGGTGCGCGGCGCGCTGTCGGACGAGCAGCTCAAGGCGCTGGTCCAGAAGATCCGCGCGGCCGGAACGCGGGCGCCGGCGGTCTAGACGGCCAGCGACCCGAGCCTTCCCGCCTGGAGACGCGGATTGACTTCAAGAATTACGGTCGTAAGTTTTAAGGACTTACGTGCGTAACTTTTTGGGGTGACGATGCGAAACCTTCTCGGCCCTGGCCTGTGCTTCGCGCTGGTCGCCGCCACCGCCACGGCCGCCCCGCTCACGCCCGACCAGAAGACCCGCATCCGCGCCATCGTCGCCGAGGCGCGCACCAAGGCCCCGGCCCCGTCGACCTCGGTGGCGGTCGTCGTCGACGGCCAGTTGGCCTATGCCGAGGCGTTCGGCCTGGCCGACCTGGATCCCGCGCGGCCGGCCACGCCGGAAACCCGCTACGACATCGGCTCGGTCAGCAAGCAGTTCACGGCCGCGGCGGTGATGCTGATGGTCCAGGACGGCAAGCTGTCGCTGGACGACAAGGTCGGTCGCTTCCTTCCCAAGCTGGCCAGGGCCGACAAGGTGACGATCCGCCACCTGCTGTCGCACACGGCCGGCTATCGCGACTATTGGAGCGACGCCTCCGGCGCGGAGGAGATGGGCGCGCCGATCGCCCACCAGACGCTGGTCGACCGCTGGGGCGCCCAGCCGACGGCGTTCGAACCCGGCTCGACCTGGGACTACAGCAACACCAACTACGCGATCGCCGGACGGATCGTCGAGATCGTCTCGGACCGCCCCCTGGCCGAGGTGCTGGCCGAGCGCGTATTCCAGCCCCTGGGCATGACCGGCGCGATCGACAGCGACGGCCTGCCGACCGGCGCCCGAGACGCGGCCCGCTATACCCGCAACCTGCTGGGGCCGGCCCGGCCCGCGACCAATCCGGCGCGCGGTTGGGCCTTCGCGGCCGGCGGCCTCTCGATGACGGCCAGCGACCTGGCGCGCTGGGACGCCAGCCTCATCCGCCGCTCGCTGCTGGCGCCGGCCTCCTACGACGCAATGACCCGCGAGACGATCCTGACGGACGGCAAGGGCTCGGGCTATGGCCTTGGCCTTTATGTCGACGGCGCTCCTGGCCATCGGCGCGTCTATCACAACGGCTTCGCGCCGGGCGTCATCACCGAGAACCGGATCTATCCCGACGACGGCGTGGCCGTGGTCGTCACCGTCAACGCCGAGTTCGGCATGGCCGTGCCCGACATCGCCGAAGGGATCGAGAAGCTGTTGCTGCCGGTGGCCTTTCCCAAGCCGGCGACCTTCGGCGAACCAGACCCACCCAAGACGACCAGGGGCCCGTCGCCGCTGATCCGCGCCTATGTCGACCAACTGCGCGCCGGCCGGCTGGATCGCCGCCGCCTGACGCGCCAGGCCAGCGCCTATTTCACGCCCGAGGTCCTGGCCGACTACCGCGACAGCCTCTCGCGCCTGGGCCCGCCCAAGCGCTTCGTGATGCTCAGGCGGGAGCGCATGGGCGATGTGGATGTCAGCCTGTTCGAGCTGACCTGGCCGGGGCAGCGGGTGCTGGGGATCTTGCGCCTGCGCGACGACGGCAAGGTCACCGACCTGTCGCTGATGGCCTTCTGAAGCCGTCCTACTCCTTGGCCAGTTTGGCCAGGACGCTGAGGATCTTCTCGGCCGCGTCCAGGCGCTGGGCCGGGGTGTCCCACTCGCCCTTGATCACCACCTTCTGGTCCGGGCGGACCTTCCAGATCAGGCTGTTCTTGGCCACGTACTGCATCAGGCCCAGCGGGTTGGCGTAGGTGTCGTTGCGGAAGCTGGCGACCGCGCCCTTGGGACCGACGTCGATCTTGGCGACATTGGCCTCGCGGCACAGGCCCTTGATGGCCACGACCTTGAGCAGGCTCCCGGTCTCCGGCGGCAGCGGCCCGAAGCGGTCGATCATCTCGGCGGCCAGGGCCTCGCGGTCGGCGGCCTGTTCGGCGTCCGACAGGCGGCGATAGAGCGACAGGCGCACGTTGAGGTCGGGGACGTAGTCGTCGGGGATCATCACGGCCGCGCCGGTATTGATCTGCGGCGACCAGCCCCGGTCTTCCAGCAGGGCCTCCTGGCCCTGACGCTGGCGCAGCTCGGCGACGGCGTCCTCCAGCATCTGCTGGTAGAGCTCGACGCCGATCTCCTTGATGTGGCCGCTCTGCTCGTCGCCCAGCAGGTTGCCGCCGCCGCGCTGGTCCAGGTCGTGGCTGGCCAGCTGGAAGCCGGCCCCCAGGCTGTCCAGCGACTGCAGCACCTGCAGGCGCTTCTCGGCCGACAGGGTCAGCGACTTCTCGACCGGCGTGGTCAGATAGGCGTAGGCGCGGGCCTTGGAGCGGCCCACCCGGCCCCGGATCTGATAGAGCTGGGCCAGACCGAACATGTCGGCGCGGTGGACGATCAGGGTGTTGGCCGACGGGATATCGAGCCCACTCTCCACGATCGTGGTCGCAAGAAGCACGTCGTATTGCCCCTCGTAGAAGGCCGTCATCACGTCTTCAAGCTGGGTGGCCGCCATCTGGCCGTGGCCGACGACGTACTTCACCTCGGGGACCTGGGTGCGGAGGAACTTCTCGATGTCCTCCAGGTCCTTGATGCGCGGCACGACGTAGTAGGACTGGCCGCCGCGATACTTCTCGCGCAGCAGGGCCTCGCGCAGGGTGACCGGGTCGAACGGGCTGATATAGGTGCGCACCGCCAGGCGGTCGACCGGCGGGGTGGCGATGATCGACATCTCGCGGATCCCCGACAGCGCCATCTGCAGGGTGCGCGGGATCGGCGTCGCGGTCAGGGTCAGCATGTGCACGTCGGCGCGAAGCTCCTTGAGCTTCTCCTTGTGCTTGACCCCGAAGTGCTGCTCCTCGTCGACGATGACCATGCCCAGGTCCTTGAACGAGACCTGCTTGGAGAGCACGGCGTGGGTGCCGACCACGATCTCCAGGCTGCCGTCGGCCAGGCCCTCGCGGGTCTCGGCGGCTTCCTTGCCGGTGACCAGGCGCGACAGGCGCGTGACCTTGACCGGCCAGCCCTGGAAGCGGTCCTTGAAGGTCTTGTAGTGCTGACGGGCCAGGAGCGTGGTCGGGCAGACCACGGCGACCTGCTTGCCGCTCATCGCCACCACGAAGGCGGCGCGCAGCGCCACCTCGGTCTTGCCGAAGCCGACGTCGCCGCAGATCAGGCGGTCCATCGGCTTGCCGGACGCCAAGTCCTCCAGGACGTCGTGGATGGCGCTGAGCTGGTCGTCCGTCTCCTCGTAGGGGAAGCGGGCGCAGAACTCGTCGAACACGCCCGACGGCGGATCGGTCTCCTCGACATGCTTGAGCTGCCGGGCGGCGGCGATCTGGATCAGGCCCTCGGCCATGACCCGCAGACGCTCTTTCGCCCGGGCCTTGCGTCCCTGCCAGGCCGCGCCGCCCAGCTTGTCCAGCTGAACGTTCTCGGGATCCGAGGCGCCGTAGCGGGTCAGGAGGTCGATGTTCTCGACGGGCAAGTAGAGCTTGGCCTCGCCGCCGTACATCAGGTCCAGGCAGTCGTGCGGCGCGCCCTGGACGTCGAGGGTCTTGAGGCCCTCGTAGCGGCCGATGCCGTGGTCGATGTGAACGACCAGGTCGCCCGGCGTCAGGGCGCTGGCCTCGGCCAGGAAGTTGGCGGCGCGGCGCTTCTTGCGCGGGCGGGCCAGGCGATCGCCCAGGATGTCGGTCTCGGAGATGACCGCCAGGCTTTCGGTCTCGAAGCCGTGATCCAGCGGCAGCACGACCCGCTGCGGGGTCTTGGGGTCGTTGGCCTTGGCCGCCTGCCAATAGCCGGCGAACGGGATCTTCTTCAGGCCGTGGTCGGCCAGCATGGTCCCCAGGCGCTCGGATGAACCCTCTGACCACGAGGCGAAGAGGACGCGCTTGCCGTCGGCGGCCAGTTTCCGGGCGTGGTCGGCGGTGGCCTCGAACAGGTTGACGCTGTCCTGGGCCCGCTCGGCGGCGAAGACCCGGCCGAGCTTGGCGCCCATGTCGACGACGTCCAGGCCCTGAGGCTGGAACGGCGTGAACCGGCGATGGGCGCGGTCGGACAACTCGCGGTCCCACTCCTCGGTGGTCAAGTACAGGGCCTCGGGCGGCAGCGGGCGGTAGGCCGACTTGCGGTCGGCGCTGGCGCGGGCCTCATAGGCGTCGAGGATCATCGACAGGCGCTCGTCGCGCGCCTCGGCGGCCTGGTGGTCGACGCCGATCAGGGCCCCGGCCGGCAGATAGTCGAACAAGGTCGCCATCCGCTCGTAGAACAGCGGCAGCCAGTGCTCGAGGCCGGCGCGACGGCCGCCCTCGCTGACGGCGGCGTACAGCGGATCGTCGCCCGGCGCGCCGAACTCGGCGACATAGCCCTTGCGGAACCGCGAGATGCCCTCGGCGTCCAGCAGGGCTTCGCTGACCGGCAGCAGGTCGATCGCCTTCAGCTGCTTGGTCGAGCGCTGGGTCTCGGGATCGAAGGCGCGGATGCTTTCCAGCGTGTCGCCGAACAGATCGAGGCGCACGGGCTCCTCTGCGGCCGGCGGATAGACGTCGATGACGCCGCCCCGGATCGCGAACTCGCCGCGCTCGGAAACGGTGGAGGCGCGGGCGTAGCCGTTGACGGCGAAGTAGCGCTCCAGGTCCTTGATATCGACCACGGCGCCGACCTTGGCGCTGTAACTGGCGCGCAGCAGCACGTCCTTGGTCGGCACGCGCTGCAGCAGGGCCGGCGCGGCGATGACCAGGATGGCCGGCTTGGTCTCGCCCAGACCCCGGGCCAGGCGCGACAGGGTCGTCATCCGCGTGGCCGAGACGCTGGCGGACGGACCTATGCGGTCGTACGGCAGACAGTCCCACGACGGGAACAGCACCGCCTCGATCTCGGGCGCGAAGAACTTCAGGGCGTCGATGAAGGCGCCGGCGCGGGCGGTGTCGCGGGCCACGAAGGCGGTCAGGCCGCCGCGCGCCCGGGCGATGTCGGCCATCACCAGCGCGTCGAAGCCCTCCGGCGCGCCGGCCAGGGTCAGGCCGCCGGCGGCCTTGGCGATCTGTTTGGCGTCGTAGGCCATGAAGTCTCTTTATTTACGTCTCAAGCGCCATCGCCCGTCGGGCGCGAGGCGTGCGCCTCGAAGCGGAACGTCCGGATCATGCCCATGACATCGGTCTCGAACGCGTCAGGAGTCGGCTCCTGGCCGACGATCCAGGCGTAGATCTCGCGGTCTGACTGCTCGAGCAGGGCTTCCAGCGTGTCGAGCTGCTCAGGGCTGAGGCGCGGGCCATGGACGTCCGCGAACGGGCCCAGAATAAGGTCCGCTTCCCGGAAGCCGCGATGCCAGGCGCGGAAACGAAGGCGCCGAAGGCGGGAGTCGTGGTCGATGCTCATGTGCGGGCGGATATAGAGCGGCGTCAGGACTTGCGCCACTCCATGATGAAGTACCAAGGCGCGCGGCGGTATCTGGCGGCGCGCTCGGGCGGTCCGCCGGTCGGCTCTGGTTCGTCGAAATGGGTCAGGACGAGACCCTGGCCCAGGAACCACTGCATGTAGTCCTTGAGCGGACGGTGCCAGTTCAGGATCTCGATGCCCCGCCAGCGCTGCCACTCGGCGCGGGTTTCCAGATAGCGGTCGATGACCACCCCGATCCGTCCGCCGAGCAACCTGCCGCGCCAGCCCACCTGGACGCGAGCGGTCGAAAAGCTGGTCAGGTTGGCGATCAGCAGCGTCCCGCCAGGCTTCAGCACCCGGACCATCTCGGCGATCGCCAGATCGGCCGGCGCGATGTCGATCAGCGAGAGACAGCTGACGACCAGGTCGAAGCTTTCGTCGGCGAAATCCAGCGCCTCCGCCCGCCCCTCGACATAGACACCTTCCGGATCGCGAGCCCGGGCGGCGGCCAGCAGCTCGAGGGTCGGGTCGACCCCCACGGGTTCGAAGCCCTCGCGGCGAAGGATCCTGCAGAATCGCCCCTCTCCGCAGCCCACGTCCAGCGCCCGGCCGCCGCCCAGTCCACGCAGCCTCTCGACCATCGGCGCGTCGAGCACCCACTGGCGGCCGTAGTCGCCGGTCTCTCCCATGTCCGTGATCCAGGCCTTGGCGGACCTGTTCCAACCATCGTCGCCCATGCTTCCAGCATCCCCTATCGCCTTGCCAAGATTGACTTTGCCGACTTTCCGCCTATTTATCGCCAGCTTCGGAGCAGGTCTGGCGAATCCGCGCCGCCCGCTCGCCCAAGCACGGGCGGCTCCGAGCAGACCAGCGTGTAATGACTGAATTTTCCGACCTAGGGCTTTCGCCCACGACCCTGCAGGCGGTCGCCGACACCGGCTATACCACTGCGACCCCCATTCAAGCCCAGGCCATTCCGGTCGCCCTCGCGGGCCAGGACGTCCTCGGCATCGCCCAGACGGGCACCGGCAAGACCGCCGCCTTCACCCTTCCGCTGATCGACAAGCTGCAGTCGGGCCGCGCCAAGGCCCGCATGCCGCGCGCCCTGGTCATCGCCCCGACCCGCGAGCTGGCCGACCAGGTCGCCTCCAGCTTCGAGAAGTACGCCAAGGGCACTAAGCTCTCGTGGGCGCTGCTGATCGGCGGCGTCTCGTTCGGCGACCAGGAGAAGAAGCTGGACCGCGGCGTCGACGTGCTGATCGCCACGCCCGGCCGCCTGCTCGACCACTTCGAGCGCGGCAAGCTCCTGATGACCGGCGTGCAGTTCCTGGTCGTCGACGAAGCCGACCGCATGCTGGACATGGGCTTCATCCCGGACATCGAGCGCATCTTCAAGATGACGCCGCCCAAGAAGCAGACCCTGTTCTTCTCGGCGACCATGCCGCCGGAAATCACCCGCCTGACCAAGCAGTTCCTCAAGGATCCCGTGCGGATCGAGGTGGCCAAGCCGGCGACGACCAACGCCAACATCACTCAGCTGCTGGTCAAGGTGCCCTCCTCCGACCCCAAGGCCAAGCGCCTGGCGCTGCGGGCCCTGATCGAGAAGGCCCAGATCGAGACCGGCATCGTCTTCTGCAATCGCAAGACCGAAGTCGACATCGTCGCCAAGTCCCTGAAGGTGCACGGCTTCGACGCCGCCCCGATCCACGGCGACCTGGACCAATCCCAGCGCATGAAGACCCTGGCGGACTTCCGCTCGGGCGCGCTGAAGATCCTGGTGGCCTCGGACGTCGCCGCGCGCGGCCTGGACATCCCGGCCGTCAGCCACGTCTTCAACTACGACGTCCCGCACCACGCCGACGACTACGTCCACCGCATCGGCCGCACCGGCCGCGCCGGCCGGACGGGCATCACCTACATGCTGGTGACCCCGGCCGACGACAAGGGCTTCGACAAGGTCGTCAAGCTGATCGGCTCGACGCCGGACGAAGAGAAGCTGGACCTCGACTACTCGAACGCCGTGACGGTCAAGCGCGAGGGCGATCGCGATCGCAAGCGCGGCGGCCGTGACCGCGACCGTGGCGAGCGTCCGGCGCGCGGCCGTAGCCGCGGCCGCTCGGAAGACGCCGCCGAAGCGCCGGCCGAGACCGTGGCGGCCGAGGCGTCGGAAGCCTTCGTCGCCGAGGAACGTCCCGCCCGCGAACGCAAGCCGCGCCGCGAACGCGAACCCCGCGCCGCCGCGCCGGCGCCTGTCGAGGCCGAGCGCCCCGCCCGCGCCGAACGTCCGGAACGCGCCGAACGCCCTGACCGTCCGGAACGCCCCGAGCGTCCGGTGCGCGGCGTCCAGCCGATCCGCGATCGCGACGACGACGATCGTCGCGTGGTCGGCTTCGGCAACGACGTCCCGGCCTTCCTGGCCCGCCCGCCGCGCGGCAAGTAGGACTTCAAACGATTGAGATGCGAAGGCGCCGGACAAGTTCCGGCGCCTTTCGCTTTTCCGGCTAGGGCATAAGCCGCGCCTGCAGCCACAGGATGGCCGGATAGACCGCCAGCCAGGTCCAGAAGAAGCGGTTCAGCCCGAACAGGCAGGCATTGGCCAGGTGGAAGGTCCCAGCCACCACCAGGCCGGCGATCAGGGCCGGCTTCCACAGCAGGGTCAGCGGGAAGGCCAGCTCGAACAGCATCACCGCCCAAGACATCGCCAGCAGCACGCCCGGCCGCCCGGCCCAGGCGCGCAGACCTTCGCTGACCGGATAGGCCGAGAACTGGAAGACGTCGGCCAGCGCCCTGCCCGACCGCCAGTCCGGGTTCACGATCTTCACCGCGCCCGAGATGAAGTAGGACAGGGTCAGCTGCGCGCCCAGATAACCGAAGGCCAGCTCCCGCGAGGCCGGGGTTGGCGCCAGGCTCGCCAGGGTCAGGCACCACAGCGCCAGGAGGCCCATGCGATCGCTGCCGCCGTTGTAGGGGCCCTGGAAACGGTGAAGGATCATCAGCGACAAGGCCGCCAGGGCGACCAGCGGCCAGGGCGACGCCACGCCGGCCACGACCAGCCCGCACAGCACGATCCGCGTCCCGAACAGCACGCGCTCGTTCCGAAAGCCGCGCAGGTGCTCCAGGCTCTGCTGGATCAGGGCCAGGGCCAGCAGGATCTCGGTCAGGCGGACGGCGGCCTCCAGGCTCATTGGCGGCGTCATGCGACCGCGATCTCCGCCAGGCGGCGCGGCGCGGGCTGGAACAGCACCTCGCTCGACACCGCCTCGGCCTCGCGGCTCAGGAAGACCAGCCGAAAACACAGCCAGGGACGCTCGGGGTCCTCGGGTCCGCCGCGCAGATCGGCGGCGATGCGCCTGAAGATCTCGTCCTCGCTATGCGCCGTGGGCGCGTCGGTCAGCCGCTCGGCGCAGCTGACCAGAAACAGGGTCTCGTTCCAGCGCGGGTTCCAGAAGAGACGCGTCAGCATCTCTAGCGGCGGAACCCGCGTGGGACGCGGCCTGAACTCCCGCCAGTCGCCCGAAAGGTCGCCGATCGACTTCAGCCGGGCGTATTCGACGCGCGGCGACGGGGCGATCACGTCGAAGAAGTTCCACGACGGGATCAGCGCCGGCAGGAGCAGCTTCAGGAGGCTGCGCACGGTCCCTCCAGAATCGACGAGCAGGATCCCAGACTATCCGCCGGCGCGTCGCTCGCCCAATGGCCACGCTCGCGGAACGCTGTTATCCTGCCACACGTTTTCGGCTCGATCGCGCCGGAGCCCGGCCGGTCCCGAAACCCAAAGGGGTAAAACCCAACAGAATGGGAGGACTGCAACGTGGCCGCCATCGAACCCGAACTCGACAAGGAAGCCATCCTGATCGCGCATGAGAAGACCTACCACGCCTTCTCGGTGCTGCTGCGCTGGTCCATGCTGGGCCTGGCCTCGGTCATCAGCGGACTGACGGTGTGGTTCGCAACGCCCGGCGGCTTCTGGGGCGGACTCGTGGTCTTCGCGCTCGTCTGGGCGGCCGGTTACTACGGCATGGTCAAGCGCGAGGAACAGCAGCCGCTGGATCCGTGGGTTCCCGGCCGCAAGGGCATCCTCTAGCCGCTTGTCCTGGAGCGCGTTCGGACGGCGAAACCGCGAACACTTTCGCCTAACGCGCTCTACAGCGCCGCATTCACGAACGCCAGCAAGTCGTCCAGCGGCGGCTTGAAGGCGAACTTGAAGCCTCGGCGGAACCTGGCCAGCACCGGCGCCTCCCGCGCCGGGCATGGTGACGCGCAGACATAGCCGCGCCAGTCGACCCCGACCTGGCGGCAGGCCGCTCTTACCCACTGGCTGGTGAAGTTCAGGGGCTGGATTTCCACGACCCGCGCCCCGCGTGGCAGGAACACCGCGTTGGCCAGGGCTGCGCCGCTGGCGCCGACTACGACCTCGGCCTCGCGCATCAGGGCGATCTGCTCGCCGGCGCTTAAAGTCTCCGGGCGGACAATCGTGAAGCCTCGCGCGGCCAGGGCCGTCTCGAAGGCCGCCTCGCCGACCATCACCCGCATCGACTGGCCGCGCCGCGAAAGATAGACGCGCCGCGCGCCCTGACTGGGCGGCGCCCGCTCCAGAACCCGCCCCGCCAAGTCGGCCAGCAGGCCGTTCGGGTGGTGCAGGAAGTGATCCATGCTGGTGGCGAAGACCGCCTTCCTCAGACGCACCACGGGCGCATCGACTTCACGGACCTCGCGGTCCGGAAACACCAAGGCGATCAGGTCGCGCTGCCACGGCGTCAGCCTTGGCGCCAGTATCGGCAGGTCGCCCAGCAGACCAGCCTGGTCCATGGCCAGCAGCGACGGCAGGGCGTCGATGACGAAGTGGCCGTAGTTGAAGCTCGCCCCCCAGGGCAGGAACACCGCGCCGCCCTCCAGGTCAGGCGCGACGGCGGGCGGGGTGAAGCGCGTGGCGTTCTCGCGCAGGCCGGGGATCGCCGACAGATCCTGGGAGCCGTGGCGGACCTCGCCGACCGTGGCGTTGTAGAGCGCGCCGTCCGCGCCGATCAGCGCGCCGAAGCGCGGAAACCACCAGGCCTCGCCGATCGCGCACAGGGCCGGCACATTGACCGGCGGCGAGGCGGCGATGTCGTGGGGCCAGGCGCCAGCCTCGGGACCGCCCAACGTTCCTGGCGGCGCGCCGGCCGAGGCGTCGTGCTCGGGCGTCCAGGCCACGCCGGTCTCGCCCTGCGCGAAATGCTCGCGCAGCTCGGAAACCGGCATGCGCGGCAAATCCTGGGCTTCGACGATGGGGCGCACGGATAGCGACGCGGTCATGCGCCGCTTGGAGCATGACCGGACGCCACTGAAAACCCTCCCCCCCGCCTTATGGACGAGGAGATCTATTTCTTGATCTGGCTCGCCAGGTAATTGCGGATCCCCTCCCCGTACGGTGGGCGCAGCCCCAGCATCGGGGCGATGTCCTTCTTCAACTGCTGGAACACCGCCTTGCGGTGGCTGAACTCGCGGAAGCCGTCGTGGCCGTGATAGGCGCCCATGCCGGCCGGGCCGACGCCGCCGAACGGCAGGTCCTCCTGGGCGACGTGGAAGATCACGTCGTTGACCGTCACCCCGCCGCTGGTGGTGCGCTGGAGCACGCGGTCCTTCTCGGCCTCGTCGGTCCCGAACCAGTAGAGGGCCAGCGGCCGGTCGTGGGCGTTCACATAGTCCACGGCCTCGTCGACGGTCTTGTAGGTCTTCACCGGCAGGAGCGGCCCGAAGATCTCCTCCTGCATCACCTTCATGTCGTCGGTGGGGTCCAGGATCAGGGTCGGGGCGATCTTGCGGTGCTCCTGCTGTGACAGGTCCTCGCCGGCCGGATTGATCTCGACGATCCGCGCGCCCTTGGCCCGAGCGTCGTCGACATAGCCCTTCACGCGGTCGTAGTGGCGCTGGGCGACGACGGCCGTGTAGTCGGGATTGTCCTTGATGGTCGGGAAGTAGCGGCCGACCGCGGCCTTGGCCTCGGCGACGAAGGTCTCGACGTCCTCCTGCGGGGCCAGGACGTAGTCGGGCGCCAGGCAGATCTGGCCAGCGTTCAGGGTCTTGCCGTTCATGATCCGCGCCGCGGCCGTGGCCAGGTCCGCGCCGCGCGACAGGATCACCGGGCTCTTGCCGCCCAGCTCCAGGGTCACGGGCACCAGGTTCTCGGCCGCCGCCCGCATCACGTGCCTGGCCACAGAGGTCGCGCCTGTGAAGACCAGGTGGTCGAAGGCCAGGCCCGCGAAGGCCTGACCGACCTCGGGTCCGCCGACGAACACCGCGACCTCCTCCTCGGAGAAGGCCTCGGCGAACATCGCCTTCAGGAGGTCGGAGGTGGCTGGCGTGTATTCCGACGGCTTGATCATGGCCCGGTTGCCGGCCGCGAAGATCCCGGCCAGCGGCGCGAAGGTCAGGTTGACCGGGAAATTCCAGGGGCTGATCACCCCGACCACGCCCTTGGGCTGCCATTGCACCGTGGCCTTGGCGCCGAACAGCCCCAGGATCGCTGGGGTGGTCTTGCGCTTCTCAGGCCTCATCCACTTGGCGACGTTCTCGCGAGCGAATTTCAGCGGCCCGATCGAGCCGGCGACGTCGGTCAGAGCGGTGGCCTCGGGCGAGCGCGAGCCGAAGTCGGCGTTGACCGCCTTGGCGATCGCGGCCTGATGGCCGATCAGAAGGTCGATGCAGCGATCCAGCCAGGCGATGCGCTTTTCCAGGCTGGGCGGGCCGTCTCGCAGATGCGCGGCTTTTTGGCGCTGCAGGACGTCTTCCATGGTCGCCTTGTGGGCCTCGAAAGACAAATTCACAGGTGCATTCATGGCTTGTCGCTCCTCCCCGGGGCGCCGCCGATCAGCGCGGCGCTCATCTTATCATTGATCACCATGAGCGAGCGTGCGTTCGCGCGCAAGCGAACGTTGTTCGTTCTTAACGGCTCGTAAGAACTCTCCTGTCTAAGCTCCCTTTCCAAGCGATCGGGGCTTCCGCACGGGAAGCGTCGATGGGGGAAGAAGAGATGTCGGACGTCGAAACCACGCTGCGCGGACCTGAGGCTTACAAGATCGCCTCGCGCGCCGTGGAGCTCATGGAGCGTCACCAGGTTTGGCCAACCGCGCTGAACTTCGAGCTGTGGACGCACTATGTGGCCGACCCCGACGGCGCCCTGGCCCGGGAGCTGACCCGCCTGATTTCTCTGGGCGAACCCATGACCGAACTGGTCAGCGAGGAACTCGCCGCGGCCTACCTGCCCAAGGCCCGCCTGAACGAACAGATCCGCGACGCCGGCGACCTGCTGTCCAAGGAACTGGAAGCCGTCGCCAAGGCCATCCAGAACGCCCAGAAGTCGAACGCCGCCTTCGGCAAGGAACTGGCCGGCGCCAGCAAGAGCCTGGACAAGTCGACCGACGTCGAAGCCATCAAGATCGTGGTGGAGAACCTCGCCGAGGCCACCCGCCGCGTGCACAAGGAAAACCAGTCGCTGGAAACGCGCCTGGCCGATTCCACCGCCGAGGTCGAACGCCTGCGCGAGCACCTGGAACAGGTCCGCCGCGACGCCACCACCGACGGCCTGACCAACCTCGCCAACCGCAAGGCCTTCGACGAGGAACTGGACCGCGCCTGCGCCGACGCCGACGACAGCGGCACGACCCTGTGCCTAGCCGTGCTCGACATCGACCACTTCAAGGGCTTCAACGACACCTGGGGCCACCAGACCGGCGACCAGGTCATCCGCTACGTCGCCTCGGTGATCGGCCGCGTCGCCGCCCCGCCGCGCTTCGCCGCCCGCTACGGCGGCGAGGAGTTCGCGATGATCTTCCCGCGCGAGGCTTCGGCCATCGTCGCCACGACCCTGGAAGAGATCCGCGTCGAGGTCTCCTCGCGCATGCTCAAGCGTCGCTCGACCAACGAGGACCTGGGCGCCATCACCATTTCGTCGGGCTTCGCCGAGCGTCGCCCGAACGAGACCGGCCACTCGATCATGGAACGCGCCGACGCGGCGCTCTACGCCTCCAAGCGCGGCGGCCGCAACCGCGTCACGGCGGCGGAAGCCATGCCGGCCTCGGCCAACGCCGCCTGATCTTCCTTCAGCAGAAGACCTACCTTACGCGCCGCCGGTCTCACGATCGGCGGCGTTTCCTTTTGAAGATTCCGCTAGCCTTCCCAAGGGGCAAAGGCGCCTAGACTCCCCGCAACGAGCAAAGGGAGCCAGCGCCATGACCGCCCATGGGGACTATCAGAAGATCCGCGTCTCGACACAGGACGGCGTCGCCACCGTCATCCTCGCCGATCCGAGCACGCTGAACGCGGCCAGCCTCGAGATCGCCCGCGAGCTGATCCACGCCTTCTCGTCCATCGCGGCCGGCAAGATCGCGGCGCGGGCGGTGATCCTGACCGGCGAGGGTCGCGGCTTCTGCTCGGGCGCCAACCTCTCGGGCGGCGGCGCGGCCGGGCGCGAGCTGGACGTCGACGGCAAGCCCGACGCCGGCTCGGCCCTGGAGAACACCTACAACCCGCTGATGACCCTGCTGCGAGACTTCCCGCTGCCGATCGTCACGGCGGTGAACGGGCCGGCGGCGGGTGTCGGCTGCTCGATCGCCCTGATGGGCGACATCATCGTGGCCGCCGAGAGCGCCTATTTCCTGCAGGCCTTCCGTCGCATCGGCCTGGTGCCCGACGGCGGCTCGACCTACCTGCTGCCGCGCCTGATCGGCAAGGCCAGGGCGATGGAGATGATGCTGCTGGGCGACAAGATCCCGGCCGCCACCGCCCTGCAATGGGGCCTCGTCAACCGCTGCGTCCCCGACGAGGAGCTGGTCGGCGCCGCCACGACGATCGCCCTGGAGCTGGCGCGCGGCCCGGCGGCCCTGCAATCCATCCGCAAGCTGGTCTGGGACAGCCTGGACAGCGACTGGACCGGCCAACTTCACGCCGAGCGCAAGGCGCAGAAGTTCGCCGGCAAGACCGAGGACTTCCTGGAGGGCGTCAGCGCCTTCCTCCAAAAGCGCGCGGCGGCGTTCAAGGGGCGCTAGGACCCTTGGCCGGCAGCATGGCCAGGACCGTCTTGGACAGCCTGGCCACCACGTGCGGGCGCGGATCGACGACCTCGGCGATGTCGTAGACCACGGACGCGCCCATCACGGCGGCGATCTCGGAATCGTCGAGGCCGTAGCGCTCCTTCAGCCAGCGCGCCAGACCCGAGGTCGCCATCTTCAGCGCCTCGTCCAGGGTATTGTCGACACCCGAGACCATCACGAACTCGGGGTCCTCGCTCCACGGCTGGCCCAGCGACCGGCCCTTGATCAGCTCGACGGTCAGGCTGACGTCCAGCGAGGTCTCCAGTCCCTGGCCGGTGATCTCGCCATCGCCCTGCAGCGCGTGGCCGTCGCCGAACGACAGCAGCGCCCCGGCGCGGAAGACCGGCAGGTACAGGGTGGCGCCCGCGCCCAGGCGCGAATAGTCCAGATTGCCGCCATGGAACCCCAGGTCGCCCGCCGTCAAGGCCTGGGCGCCCGGCGGGGCGACGCCGATCGAGCCGATCATCGGCTTCAACGGCAAGGCGAAAGCCGACAGCTTCCCGCCGACCACCGGACGTCCCACGTTCCGCTCGCGATCCAGCGCCCAGGTCGAATCCCAGCCGGCGCGCGGCGTCTGGACATGGCCTGCCTGGACGGCTCGGGCGCTCAGACGGCCGCTGGCCATCTTGGCCGTGTCGCGGTTAAGGGCGACGCGGTCGAAGCGGATCACCAGGGTGTCGCCGGGCATGGCGCCGTCTACGTAGAACGGACCGGTCAGGGTGTTGCCGGGCATGCCGCGCCAGGTCAGATCAGCCCCGCGCCCCTCGTTGTCCAGCGTGGTGGTGCGGATCGTGTCGCCCGGCGCGATGTGCAGGACGGGCGGCGCGTCGGGCGAGTAGCGCGTCTGAAAGGTGGTCGGCGCGAAGTCGTGGACCTTGGGCGGACGGCGCCCGGGATCACGCGCGCCGGTCACGGTCATCGAGACGCCGTACAGCGTCCCCTCGCCCGCCAAGCCGTCCTTGCCAGGCCGCAGGGTCAGCGCGCCGACCGCGAGGCTTCCGCGCGACAGGGTCAGGACCAGACGTCCCCCTTCCTCACGGCCGGACACCGACAGGGGCCAGGTCCCGACCTCGTCCAGAGGGCCGGAGGTTCCGGTCACCGCGCCGCCTTCGCCCCGCGTCAGGGTCATGACCGCCGCCGAGCTGCCGCCGGCGAAGCGCGCCGCCAGGTTCCAGGGGCCGGTC
Source organism: Caulobacter segnis (assembly GCF_019931575.1). Classification (NCBI taxonomy): domain Bacteria; kingdom Pseudomonadati; phylum Pseudomonadota; class Alphaproteobacteria; order Caulobacterales; family Caulobacteraceae; genus Caulobacter; species Caulobacter segnis. Next base: position 2,513,306 of record NZ_CP082923.1, read on the forward strand.
CAGTCGACCGAGGCCTGGGCCGCGTACGCGGCGGGCGGCGACAGCAACAGAGCGATCGCCAGCAGACTCGCGCGCAGCATGTTTCCTCGCTCTTACCCTTGCAGGTAAGGCTTGTAGCTCTTCTCCTCGACGATGTCCGAGCCCGCCGCCTCGTTGATGGCGCGCTTGATGGCGGCGCGGCGGTCGTTGTCGATATAGACGCGGCGGGCCAGCGCGACGAAGCCTTCGCCGAAATCCTGGCGGCGTTCGCAGTCACGCTTGCCGTCCTCGATGTCCCAGAGGGCGGCGTTGACGGCCGTCAGTTCCTCGGTCAGGCGGGCGATGTCGGCGGTGTCGGGCAGGTGCTCGCGGGCCGTGGCTTCCAGCAGGGCCAGTTCCTTGCGGACATTGGCCTCCTTGGCCGGATCGCCGATGCGCTGGGCCTTCACCCGCAGGATGGTGATCTTGTCGACCAGTTCGCCCGCCGAGATCGGCGCGAGGATGGACATTCAGGAGGCTCCGGAGACCAGTTTCTGGAGCGCCGACCAGGCCGCGTCGACCGGCAGGGCGCCCATGCCGCTTCCGTAGTCCTCCGCGACCAGCATCTCAAGCCGCTGGGCGGCGGGACGGAACTTCACCGACTTGCGGCGGTCCTGCTGCAGCGACAGCAGGGGCGCGCCGCCGGCGGCCAGCATGTGGCCGGGCCCGGCGTCATTGGCTACGCCCGCCGCCAGGCGCCCGGCCAGGGCGATGACCAGCAGCGACCCCTTCACGCCCGAAAAGCCGTCCGTGCGGTTGCGCTCGGGCTGCAGGGCTTGCGGGATCTCGCGCGCGACGACGGCGGCGTCCTCGGCCTCGTCGGGGCCGAAGAAGAAGACCGGCGTCCAGCCGTTCGCCACAATATCGCGGGCCAGCGCCAGATAGTTCTCCAGCGGCCAGCGCTTGTCCTGGCCGCCGGCGCCGGGCGCCAGGCCCACATAGGTCGGGCCGGCCGGCAGCAGGACCTCGGCGGCCTTCAGGGCGTCGGGATGAGTCAGGGCAAGGGGCATGGGCGCGGCCCGCCCGTCCGTCGCCAGGGCCAGCAGCCGCGCCAGGCGATCGGTGACCGCCACGGGCCAGTCCTGGTCACGCGCATGCTTGGCGGCCGAGACGAAGCGGACACCATCTTGCTTCTTGGCCGCGCCCCGGCGGGCCACGCCGCTCCGGCGCAGGTTCTCCTGGGTGTCGATGACGAGGTCGAACCGGCGGCCGTCGAACGGCTTCACCCACGGCAGGCTGTCCAGCGGCGCGGCGCCGTTGCGGCCTTCCAGGATGACCTCGTCGACATAGCCGGCCACGACGCCCTTCAGCGGGCCGGCATAGACCGTCTCGCCCTTGGCGGCGCACCAGCTGATCCGCGCCTCGGGGAACGCCGCGCGCAGGCCGGCGATGAAAGGCAGCTTGATCAGGCCGTCGCCAATGACCTCGCCCATCGAATAGATCAGAACCGTCTGGACCATGGCCGTGTGTCGCCGCCTGAAAGGCCCGGGTCAATCGCGATCACGGAAATGTAAGTGAACGCTCACTTGCATCTCAACGCCGCCGTGCGATGCTCCCGTTATGAGCGCTAAGCCCCGCATCGAACGCGCCGCCCTCGAAGCCTTTGTTGTCGAAGGCGTCGACGCCACGACGACCAAGACCATCGCCGCCCGCGCCGGCGTCTCCGAGGGGGCGATCTATCGCCACTGGAAGAGCAAGGACGCCCTGGCGGTCGGCCTCTTCATGGACTGCCACCGACGACTTTCCAGGCTGATCGAGGATGAGGCGGCCGCCGCGGATGGGATCAAGGCCAAGGCCGCCGCCCTGGTGAAGGCCTATTGCGCGGTGGCCGACGAGGACTGGCTGCTGTTCTCGTTCCATCTGCTGCAGCTGCACCACTTCCTGCCCTACTACCAGGAGGACGGCCGCGATCCGGTCACCCTGGTCGAGGACGTGATCAAGCGGGCGATGATCAACGCCGAACTACCGCCGGGCGATCCGCGCGTGCTGGCCGCCATGGCCATCGGCGTGATCAGTCAGACCGCCCAGAACAAGGCCTATGGCCGCCTGGGCGACGACGCCCTCTCGGCCCACGCCTCCCTGATGACGGCGGCCGTCCAGGCCGTGCTCTTCGCTCGTTAAGAGAGACTCCGCCCGATGCGCAGCGCGCTGTTCAACGCCTACTACTGGGTCCTGTCGATCTTCTACGGCCTGTCGGCGGCCTTCGCCGCCCTGGCGCCCGGCCGCGACGCCGTCACCTTCGTGTTGCGCCTCTACAGCCGCCGGATGCTGATGACCTTGGACGCCTTGGCCGGCGTGAAGGTCCAGCTGAAGGGGCTGGAGAACCTGCCGCCCGGCCCGTGCATCATCGCCGCCAAGCATCACAGCTGGGGCGACGGCTTCGTGATGTTCGCCAATGTCGAGAACCTCAGCTTCGTCACCGGCGACCACCTGGAGAAGTTTCCCCCGGTCGGGGCGATCCTGAAGAAGTTCGGCGCCATCGTCGTCGACAGCTGCGGCGGGCCCGAGGCTCGCAAGGCGCTATCCGAGAGCGCCGCTCAGGTCGCGGCCGAGGGGCGGCGCATCCTGATCTACCCCGAGGGTCACCTGGCCGCGCCGGGTGAACGGTTCCGTTACCGGACGGGCGTATATTACATGAGCAAGGACTTCGGCCTGCCGGTCATACCGGTGGCGACAAACCTGGGCTGCTTCTGGAAGCAGCAAGAAAAGAAGAAGACCCCGGGAACCGCGACCGTCGAGTTCCTGCCGCCCCTGCCCCGGGGCCTTGAGAAGGACGCGTTCATGCAGCGCATGGAGGCCGTGATCGAAGGCCGGACGAACGAACTGATCGCCCAGGCGACCGGCCGGCCGGTCAAGCCGTCGGTGCTGGTTGAATGGAACGGGCGGACGAACGTGGTGTCGCCGACGGTAGAGGCCGCCGCCCATGGCTGACGATCAACCGATCACCGACAAGGAACGGCAATTCCACGCCTCGGCCGTCATGGGCGTCTGGGGTCTGCTGGCGCTTTTCGGGGCCTATCTGGCGTTGACGTCGATCGCGGTGATGGACGAACCAGGCGCCGCGAAGGATCCGAAGATCGTGATCTTCGTCATCAGCTGCTGGGCGCTTCCGGTGTTCGCCGGCCTGGCCGCCGTTGGCGGCTATCATGGCGTCAAGCACGCCAGGCCGCGCATCGCCCTGCTCACCGCCATTCCCGCGGTCGTGACGCTGCTGGTCTTCGCCAGCGCCTTCGGGGCCTGGTGGACCTAGCCCGGCCCGGGCTCAGTCCAGCGCTTCGGGCGCCGGCTGGATCGTGACGCTCTCGCCGCAGCCGCAGGCGTCGGTCTCGTTGGGATTGTGGAACACGAACTTCGAGGAGAGCTTGGTCACCTCGTAGTCGATCTCGGTTCCGATCAGGAACAGCACGGCCTTGGGCTCGATCAGGATGGTGACGCCCTTGTCCTCGACGACCTCGTCGATCGGGCCCTTCTCCTTGGCGTATTCGAAGACGTATTCCTGGCCCGCGCAGCCGCCGTTCTTCACGCCGACCCGCAGGCCCGCATAGGGCTGGTCCGCCCGATTCATGATCTCCGTCACGCGCGCGGCCGCGGCGTCGGTCAGGGTGACGACCTTGGGGCGCGGGCGGCGGGGACGTGCGGTGATCGCGGTTTCCATGACTCTCGAACCGATCAGAACATGTTCAGTTGCAGCTTGGCCTCGTCGCTCATCCGCGACGGATCCCACGGCGGCTCGAAGACAAGCTCGACATTGCACGACTTCAGGCCGGGGATCTCGAGCACCGCGTCACGCACCCAGCCCGGCATCTCGCCGGCCACCGGGCAGCCCGGCGCGGTCAGCGTCATGTCGATGGCCACGTCCTTCTCGTCGCTGACGTCGACCTTGTAGATCAGACCCAGCTCATAGATGTCGACCGGGATCTCCGGGTCGTAGACGGTCTTCAGCTTTTCAATCAGCTGGTCCGTGATCTTGTTCAGCTCCTCCTGCGAGAGGGCCGAGACAGGCTCGGAAGCGGCGGCGGCGGCGTCGGTCATCGATCGGCTCAACTGAAGAAGCTACGCGCCTTGGCCAGCGCGTCCACGAACGCGTCGGCTTCGGCCTCGGTATTATATAGGGCGAAGGAAGCCCGCGCGCTCGATGTCACCCCGAAACGGCGCATCAGGGGCTCGGCGCAGTGGGTGCCGGCGCGGACGGCCACGCCGTACCGGTCCAGCACCTGGGCGATGTCGTGGGCGTGGGCGCCCTCGACCGTAAACGAAAGCACCGCGCCCTTGCCGGGCGCCTCGCCCAAGATCCGCACGCCGTTGACGCCGCGCAGGCGTTCGGCGACGCGCTCATAGAGGGCGTGCTCGTGGGCGAAGATGGCGTCGCGATCCAGGCCGTTCAGCCATTCGATCGCCGCGCCCAGGCCGACGGCCTCCAGGATCGCCGGGGTGCCGGCCTCGAAGCGGTGCGGCGGATCGGCGTAGGTGATCCTGTCCATGGAGACCGAGCCAATCATCTCGCCGCCGCCCTGGTACGGCGGAAGGGCCGCCAGTCGCTCGGCCTTGCCATAGAGCACGCCGATGCCGGTCGGGCCGTACAGCTTGTGGCCGGAGAAGACGTAGAAATCGACGTCCAGCGCTTCGACGTCGACGCGGGTGTGGACCACGCCCTGGCAGCCGTCCAGCAGCACCGGCGCGCCAGCCGCATGGGCCAGGCGGACGATCTCGGCGACGTCGTTGACCGTGCCCAGCACGTTCGACATGTGGGTGACGGCGACCATCTTGGTGCGCTCGGACAGCAAGCCCTGATAGGCCTCCATGTCCAGGCGCCCGTCGTCCAGCACCGGGATGAACTTCAGCACCACGCCCTTGCGCTCGCGCAGGAAGTGCCACGGCACGATGTTGGCGTGGTGCTCCATCTCGGAGATCACGATCTCGTCGCCGGCGTTCAGGCTGAGGCCGAACGAACTGGCGACCAAGTTCACCGCTTCCGTGGCGCTCTTGGTCCAGACGACCTCGTTGGCCTCGGCATTGATGAAGTTCGCAACGGTTTCACGGGCCTTTTCATAGGCTTCGGTCGTTTCGTTGGCGAGTGTGTGCAGGCCGCGATGGACGTTGGCGTACGAGGTGCGGGCCAGGCCCGTCATGGCGTCCAGCACCACGTCGGGCTTCTGGGCGCTGGCGGCGCTGTCCAGATAGATCAGCGGCTTGCCGTGCACGGTCCGTTGCAGGATCGGGAACTGCTCGCGGATCGCGGCGACGTCGAAGGGCGCGTCGAAAGCCATTACTGCGGGCTCCCGAGCTTGCGGGCGACCCAGGTGGCGGCGATCTCGCGCGCGCCCTCGTGCTCGATCCGCTCGACCACCTCGCCGACGAAGGCGACGGTCAGCATGGCCTTGGCCTCCAGCTCGGGGATGCCGCGCTGGCGGGCGTAGAAGATCGCTTCGTCGTCCAGGGCGCCGATCGTGTTGCCGTGCGCACAAGAAACATCGTCGGCGAAGATCAGCAGCTCGGGCTTGGCGTCGATCTCGGCCTTGTCCGACAGGATCAGGGCGTGGTGGCCCATGCGCGCGTCGGTCTGGTCCGCGCCCGGCGAAACGACGATGCGTCCCTGGAAGACGCCGCGCGCCTGGTCGGCGACCATGCCCTTGGTCAGCTGGCTGGTGACGCCGTCGACGCCCGCGTGGGTGACGACGGTAGTTTGATCGGCGTGGCGCTGGCCATCCAGCAGATAGACGCCATCCAGGCGGACCTGGGCGTGAGCGCCGGGATGGTTGACGCGGGTCTCGATCCGCTGGCGCCGCGCGCCCGACGTCAGGACGGTCTGGGCGTAGGTCGCGCCGGGGGCCAGGTCGACCTCGGCGGTGACGACGTCGATGGCCTCGGCGTCGTCCTCGACCAGGACGATGCGTTCCAGCGAGGCGCCCTCGCCCACGGCGATGTCCAGGGTGACATCGGAGACGTAAGCCCCGGCGCGGCCTTCATGGCTTTCCAGCAGGACCAGACTCTCTCCCGGCTTCACCACCAACGCGTGGCTGGCGGCTTGCGAAGCCTTGTCGGCCAGGGCGACGAAGCGCAGCGCCACGACGCCCGAGGCGACCTCGGCGCAGGAGACGCGGCGGCCGTTGACGAAAACGGTCTGTGCGTCGGTCAGCGCGGCGAACGGGCCAGCGGGAATGTCGCCGTCATGCGCCGGCGCGGCCGCCGGCAGGGCCCGCAGCAAGCCCCGCAGGTCCGTCCAGCGCCAATCCTCGTCGCGCCGCGAGGGCAGCGCGGTCAGGTCGCCGGTCTTGAGGGCGGTCGAAAGGGTCACGCCGCCACGCTCGCGTACTTGTCGTAGCCCTCGGCTTCCAGCTGCAGGGCCAGTTCCGGACCGCCCGAGGCGACGATGCGGCCGGCGGCCAGTACGTGCACCTTGTCGGGTTTGATGTAGTCCAGCAGGCGCTGGTAGTGGGTGATGACCAGCATGCCGCGCTCGGGCGAGCGCAGGGCGTTGACGCCTTCCGAGACGATCTTCAGGGCGTCGATGTCGAGGCCGCTGTCCGTCTCGTCCAGGATCAGGAACTTCGGCGACAGCATGGACATCTGGAAGATCTCCATCCGCTTCTTCTCGCCGCCCGAGAAGCCGACGTTCAGGCCGCGCTTGAGCATCTCGAAGTCGATCTTCAGCGCGGCGGCCTTCTCCTTGGCCAGCTTCAGGAAAGCCGGGGCGGCGATCTCGTCCTCGCCGCGGGCGCGACGCTGGGCGTTCAACGCGGTGCGGATGAAGGTCAGGGCCGGAACGCCGGGGATTTCCAGCGGATACTGGAACGACAGGAACAGGCCCTTGGCGGCCCGCTCGTTGGGCTCGAGCGCCAGCAGGTCGTCGCCGTTCAGGCTGGCCGAACCCTCGGTGACCTCGTAGCCGCCACGGCCGCTCAGCACGTACGACAGGGTCGACTTGCCGGCGCCGTTCGGCCCCATGATGGCGTGGACCTCACCGGCCGGCACGTCCAGCGTGACGCCCTTCAGGATCGGCTTGTCCTCGACGCGGGCATGAAGGTTCTGGATCTTAAGCATGGGTCTCGTCGAATTTTCTGTATTCCGCGTCGTGACCCGCGAAGGTCCCGGCGATGGCGATCTGGCCTTGGATGGCCGCGTTTAACAGCGAAAGATCCTCAGGAGGGATCCAGTATTCCTCGTGCCCGCGCACGCCGGCGGCCCGGTTCTCGTAGGCGTTCATGAAGGCCTTCGAGACCGTGAAGCGCACCACGTAGCCGCGGCGATAGGTCGTGTGGGCGGCGTTCCAGTCGCGGGCCAACTGAGCCGCGAAGACCTCGTCCAGGACCGGACGGAAGATCGGCTGCTCGGGATCGTGCGGCGGGAAGGCCTTCCAGCCCGACTCCCGGATCGCCTGCAACTCCTCCATGCCGACCGGCTGGTAGAGCGTGACGGTCGTCATCCGACGCTGCCCTCCAGGCTGATCGCCACCAGCTTCTGGGCCTCGACGGCGAATTCCATGGGCAGCTGCTGCAGCACGTCCTTGACGAAGCCGTTGACCAGCAAGGCCACGGCCTCTTCCTGGGAAAGGCCGCGCTGCTGGCAGTAGAACAGCTGGTCGTCCGACAGGCGCGTGGTGGTGGCCTCGTGCTCGAACACCGACTGGCCGTTGCGGGCTTCGATGTACGGGACGGTGTGGGCCGCGCAGGTCTTGCCGATGAGCAAGGAGTCGCACTGGGTGAAGTTGCGCGCGCCCTTGGCCTTGGGGTGGGCCGAGACCAGGCCGCGATAGGTGCTAGTCGACTTGCCAGCGCTGATGCCCTTGGCGACGATCCGCGACTTGGTGTTGGCGCCCAGGTGAATCATCTTGGTGCCGGTGTCGGCCTGCTGATGGCCGTTGGTCACGGCGATCGAGTAGAACTCGCCCGACGAACCCTCGCCGCGCAGCACGCAGGACGGATACTTCCAGGTGATGGCCGAGCCGGTCTCGACCTGGGTCCACGACACCTTGGAGCGGTCGCCCCGGCAGTCCGCGCGCTTGGTCACGAAGTTGTAGATGCCGCCCTTGCCGGTCTCGGGATCGCCCGGGTACCAGTTCTGGACCGTGGAGTACTTGATCTCGGCGTCGTCCAGCAGGACGAGCTCGACCACGGCCGCGTGCAGCTGGTTCTCGTCGCGCATCGGGGCCGTGCAGCCCTCCAGGTACGAGACGTAGGCGCCCTTGTCGGCGATGATCAGGGTGCGCTCGAACTGGCCGGAATCCTTGGCGTTGATCCGGAAGTAGGTCGACAGCTCCATCGGGCAGCGCACGCCCGGCGGCACATAGACGAACGAGCCGTCCGAGAACACCGCGCTGTTCAGGCAGGCGAAGTAGTTGTCCGAAGTCGGCACCACGCTGCCCAGGTACTGGCGCACCAGATCGCCGTGCTCGCGGATCGCCTCGCTCATCGAGCAGAAGATGACGCCGGCCTGGGCCAGCTCCTTCTTGAAGGTGGTCACGACGCTGACGCTGTCGAACACCGCGTCCACGGCGTAGCGCGGCGCGCCCTCGACGCCAGCCAGCACGGCCTGCTCCTTCAGCGGAATGCCCAGCTTGGCGTAGGTCGCCAGCAGCTCCGGATCGACCTCGTCCAGGCTCTTGGGGCCGTCCTTGGTCTTGGGCGCGGCGTAGTAGTAGGTGTCCTGGTAGTCGATCTTGGGATAGCTGACCTTGGCCCAGTCAGGCTCTTCCAGCTCGAGCCAGCGACGATAGGCCTCCAGGCGCCAGTCCAGCATCCACTGGGGCTCGTCTTTCTTGGCCGAGATGAAGCGCACGATGTCCTCGGAGAGCCCCTTGGGAGCGAACTCCTGATCGATATCGGTCGTGAAGCCGTGCTCGTATTTCTCGAGCGCGGCGACGGTTTCGACAGTTTCCTTGACCGCGGCCACTACGCCACCTCCCGGCGCCGAGCGCCGATACGCTTCCAGGCGGCGAGCCAGGCGTCGCCACACTTGATCCAATCTGCTTCCGTACTGGCCCAGCCGCCGCTGACACGCAGGGCGAACGGGGCCAGGTCGGTCCGGCCCATGGCTTCCACCACGCGGCTGGCCTTGACCTTGCCCGACGAGCAGGCGCTGCCGGCGCTGACCATCACGCCGGCCAGGTCCATGTTCATGACCTGGACCTCGGAGCCAAAGCCCTCGCCGGCGAAACACAGGGTTTGCGGCAGCCGTTCCGCGCGCTCTCCGAGCACGACCGCGCCTTCCGCCTTGACCCGCTGGGCCAGGGCGTCGCGCCAATGGGCCTGTTCGGCCAGCGAGGCAAGGCCTGCTTGAGCGGCGATAACCGCCGAACCGAACGCGGCGATGCCCGCGACGTTCTCGGTGCCGGCCCGCCGGCCGCGCTCCTGGCCGCCGCCGTGCTGGCGACGGGTGACGGTCGCGCGGGTTCCGGCCACCAGGGCGCCGACGCCCTGCGGTCCGCCCAGCTTGTGGGCCGACAGCGCCATGGTGTCGGCGCCGAGGGCGGAGAAGTCGACGGCGATCTTGCCGGCCGCCTGGACGGCGTCGACGTGCAGCCAGCCGTCACGGGCGCGGACCAGGCTGGAGGCCTCGGCCACCGGCTGGATGACTCCCGTCTCGTTGTTGGCCAGCATCAGGCAGACCAGGGTCTTGCCCGGCTGTTCAAGCGCTTGCGCCAGCCAGTCGAGATCGGCGACGCCGTTCGCATCGACCGGCAGGCTCTCGACCGGCAGGCCAGAGGCCCTGGCCGTCTCGGTCACCGCGTCGTGCTCGATGGCGCTGACGATGATGCGCTCGAAGCCGGCGGCCTTGGCGCTTTCGAGGGCCAGGGCGTTGGCCTCGGTGCCGCCGCTGACGAAGGTGACCGAGCCGGCCGGCACGCCGACCAGGGCCCCGACCTGGGCGCGGGCCCGCTCGACCACATCGCGCGCGGCGCGGCCGGCGGCGTGGACCGACGAGGGATTGGCCGGGCTCTCCAGGGCGCGCAGCAGCGCTTCCCTCGCCTCCGGCCGCAGGGGAGCCGTGGCGTTGTAGTCCAGATAGACCGATGTGCGGGGGATGCTCACTCGGCCGCGATCTCCATGGGACGGCCCACCTTGTCCCCATTGGGACGCAGCTCGCCCTTCAGCACGTCGGCGACGGAAACCGAGGCGAGATAGCCGTGGATCTGGCGGCCCATCTCCTCCCACAGGCCGTGGGTCATGCAGCGTTCGCCGCCGGCCATACAGCCCTTGGCCTGGTTCTTCGACAGGCCGCAGCGCGTGGCGCGCAGCGGCTCGTCGACCGCCAGCACGATGTCGGAAATGAAGGTCTCGCTGGACGCCTTGGCCAGGCGATAGCCGCCGCCGGGGCCTCGGGCGCTGATCACCAGGCCCTTGCGACGCAGGCGCGCGAACAGCTGCTCCAGATAGGAAAGCGAGATCTGTTGACGCGAAGCGATCTCGGCCAGAGCCACGGCGCGGCCCTCGCTTTCGTCCTGGCGCTTGGCCAGGTCGGTCATCGCCATGACCGCGTATCGTCCCTTGGTGCTCAGGCGCATCGCCTTACCCCTTGCAGATTCCGCGCGCATCGGCTTTTGCGTGTGCTACAAGCCGCGACTTCGCGCGCGGGCCCTCCAGCCCGCGAACTGGTTGCGATCTAGGAAGACCAAGCGCAGTAGTCAAGTATTCGGCGACCCAAATCGTCGGATGACGGACCGCTGGCGAGCTCAAGGGAACGACATGCCTGATGTGATTTTGACCGGCGCGTCCGGGCGGATCGAAGGTCGCTACTCTCCGGGCAAGACCGAAACGGCGCCGATCGCGCTGATCCTGCACCCCCACCCCAAGGCTGGCGGCCACATGAACCACCCGGTGGCGGTTCAACTGTACCACCTGTTCATGAAGCGCGGTTTCGCGACCCTACGCTTCAATTTCCGCGGCGTGGGCCGCAGCCAGGGCGAATTCGACGCCGGCATCGGCGAACTGGCCGACGCGGCCACCGCGCTGGACTGGCTGCAGACCTCAAATCCGGCCGCCAGCCAGACCTGGGTCGCCGGCTTCGACTTCGGCGCCTATATCGGCATGCAGCTGCTGATGCGCCGCCCCGAAACGGACGGCTTCATCTCGGTCTCGCCGCCGACCAACATGTACGACTTCAGCTTCCTGGCCCCCTGCCCGGCCTCGGGCCTGTTCCTGACGGGCTCGGCCGACACCATCACCCCGCCGGTCGAGGTGGAACGGGTGGTCACCAAGCTGCGCACCCAGAAGGGCATCACGATCGACTACGAGGTCATCGACAAGGCCACCCACTTCTGGGCCGAGCACCTGCCCAGCGTCGAGAAGAGCGTCAGCGACTATCTCGACAAGCGGCTGGCGGAAAACCCGATCTAGCGAGCTTCACAAGGCCTCCCTCCTGGGAGGCCTTTTTCGTTGTGTCCCATCCCGTTGTGCGTTGCGGCGAGGCGTCACTGGCGTAACAGTGGTCAGCGCCCTATATTTTCACCGATTGATGAATATCAAGCGAGGCGGTGATGCACTACGACATCGTCATCGTCGGCGGGGGCGCCGGCGGACTGGAACTGGCGTCGCGACTGGGCCGCAAGCTCGGTGGCCGGCACGGCAAGCGCCGCGTACTGCTGATCGACCGCTCCAGCTTCCACATCTGGAAGCCGACCCTGCACGAGGTGGCGGCCGGCACGCTGGACGTCCACCAGGAGGGCATTTCCTACTCGATCCTGGGCCGCTCGAACGGCTTCAACTTCCTGCTGGGCGAGCTGGCGACCTTCGATCCCGCCGCCAAGCGCCTGACCCTGAAGGCGATCACCGGCGACGACGGCCAGGTCCTGGCGCCCGAGCGGGCCATCAGCTTCACCTATGGCGTGCTGGCGATCGGCTCCGGCTCGAACCTGTTCGGCACGCCCGGCGCCGAGAAAGCCCACCTGCTGGAGCGCACCGAGGACGCCGAGGCTTTCCACGCCCGGCTGTTGGCCGCCTTCACCAAGGCCTCGTTCTCCGGCGACCGGATCATGCGCGTCGCCATCGTCGGCGGCGGGGCCACGGGCGTCGAACTATCGGCCGAGCTGATCGAGGCCCATCGCGAACTGCTGGGCAGCCTGGGCGACGAGCAGCGCTTCCGCCTGGACATCACCGTGGTCGAGGCCGCGCCCCGGATCCTGAACGGCCTGCCCCAGAAGATCGCCGACAAGGCGACCCTAGCCCTGGAGCGCAAGGGCGTGGCCGTGAAGACCGACGCCAAGGTGCTGGCCGTCCACGCCGACCGGCTGGAGACCAGCCAGGGCGACGTTCCCGCCGACCTGATCGTCTGGGCCGCCGGCATCAAGGCCGCCGAGGCCAATGCCGGCTTTGGCCTCGAGACCAATCGCGGCAACCAGTTCGTGGTCAACGACCGCCTGGAGACCTCCGCCCACGACGTCTGGGCGCTGGGCGACTGCGCCGCCGCGCCGTGGAAGGACGGCAAGACCGTCCCGGCCCGCGCCCAGGCCGCGCACCAGCAGGCCAGCTATCTGGAAAAGGTCCTGCTGGCTCGCCTGCGGCAGGGCCGGATCGAGACGCCGTTCGTCTATCGCGACTTCGGCTCACTGGTTTCGCTGGGCGACAACAAGGGCGTCGGCGCTCTGATGGGCGGGCTGGGCGGCCCGAACTTCTTCGTCGAGGGCCTGATCGCCAAGTGGGCCTACATGTCGCTGCACCTGGACCATCACCGGGCCATCCTGGGCGTCGGCCGCACAGCGACCCTGGCGCTGGCGCGGCTGCTGCAGCAGCGCGTATCGGGCCGGCTGAAGCTTCACTAGCCGCTAGGGCTGGACGATCCGTCCGCCGGTCATCGGCTCCTTCACACCAGTGGTGCCGGGAAAGCTGATCGGCAGCCCCTTGGCCGTGCGGGCCGCCAGATAGGCGAAGGCCTCGGCCTCGATGCTGTCGCCGCGCCAGCCGTAGTCCTCGGCCGTCCTGACCGGCACCGGGGCGCGCTCGGTCAGAACCTTCATGATCTGCGGATTGTGGCGCCCGCCGCCGCAGACGATCAGGGCGCTGGGCCGCGCGCCGTGGTCGAAGGCCTTGATCACGGCTTCGGCGGTGAAGGCCACCAGGGTGGCGGCGGCGTCCTCGGCCGACAGCGGCTCGACCAGATCCAGCGGGAAGTCGTAACGGTCCAGCGACTTGGGCGCGGGGCCGGAGAAGTACGAACTGGCCAGGAACTGGTTCAGGATCCCCTGGTCCACGCGGCCCGAGGCGGCCAGCCGGCCATTCTCGTCGAAGCGGCCCAGGCCCCGCTCCTGCAGCATCAGATCGATCATGCCGTTGCCGGGACCGGTGTCGAAGGCCAGCAGGTCATCGTGATCGTTGATCAGGGTGATGTTGGCCACGCCGCCGATGTTCAGCGCCGCCACGGGCGCGGCAAGGCCCGAGGCCCGGGCGCGGGCGGCGTGATAGATCGGGGCCAGCGGCGCCCCCTGCCCGCCGGCCGCCACGTCGGCGGTGCGGAAGTCGAAGGCGACCGGGCGGCCGCTGGCCTTGGCCAGGCGCTCGGCGTCCAGCAACTGCACGGTCCGGCCGATCCGCTCCGGCGTCGGGCGTTCGTGCAGCACCGTCTGGCCATGCACGCCCAAGAGGTCGAAGTCACTCCAGGACAGGCCGTGCTCGGCCAGGAAACTCTCGGCCGCGTGGATGTGCTCGTCGGCCACGGCGCGGGCGGCCTCGGCGAAGATCTCGGGCTCGGCCTTGTCGCGCGGCCAGCCCCGGGCGATCTCGGTCGCCACCAGCAAAAGGTCGCGGGTTTCGTCGCGCAGCTTGCGCTCGCCCGCCGGGCCGAAGGCCTGGATCTCGTGGCCGTCGGTCTCCAGCATCGCCATGTCGACCGCGTCGAGCGAGGTGCCGGTCATGAATCCAAGGATACGCATGCGCCGTTGACTGCCATGGCCGCGAAACGGTAGCTAGGCCCCATGATCGACGCTTTCGTCCTGGCCCGCCCCTATTACCGCCCGCTGCCATAGCGGGAGGCCGACCAGACACGTCGCAAAGCCCCCGCCTCGCCGGGGTCGCTTCATTCCAGTCGATCATGCGCTCCGGCTTCCTCCCCGGAGTCCGAAATGAACCGCTCACAAGCTGACCTCGCCGTGCTAGACGGCGCCCCATCGCAATCAGAGAGTCGATCCATGTCCGCCGCGTCGCCCTTCAAGTCAGAGTTCCTGCGAACCCTGGAGGCGCGCGGCTACATCCACCAGATCACCCATCCGGAAGAACTGGACGCGGCCTGCGCCGGCGGGATCGTCACCGCCTACATCGGCTTTGACGCCACCGCGCCGTCCCTGCACGTCGGCAGCCTGATCCAGATCATGATGCTGCGCCGCCTGCAGCAGGCCGGTCACAAGCCGATCGTCCTGATGGGCGGCGGCACGACCAAGGTCGGCGACCCGACCGGCAAGGACGAGAGCCGCAAGCTGCTGTCGGACGCCGACATCCAGGCCAACATCGCCGGCATCAAGCAGGTGTTCGCCAAGTTCCTGACGTTCGGCGACGGCCCGACCGACGCCATCATGGTCGACAACGACGAGTGGCTGAGCAAGTTCGGCTACGTGCAGTTCCTGCGCGACTACGGCGTGCACTTCACGGTCAACCGGATGCTGGCCTTCGACTCGGTCAAGCTGCGGCTCGAGCGCGAGCAGCCGATGACCTTCCTCGAATTCAACTACATGCTGATGCAGGCCACCGACTTCCTGGAGCTGAATCGCAAGTACAATTGCGTTCTTCAGATGGGCGGCTCGGACCAGTGGGGCAACATCCTGAACGGGGTGGAGTTGACCCGTCGCGTCGATCACAAGGCCGCCTTCGGCCTGACGACGCCGCTGCTGGCCACGGCCTCGGGCGCCAAGATGGGCAAGACCATGGCCGGCGCGGTGTGGCTGAACGCCGAGCAACTGAGCCCCTACGACTACTGGCAGTTCTGGCGGAACACGGAAGACGCCGACGTCGGCCGTTTCCTGAAGCTGTTCACCGACCTGCCGCTGGAGCGCATCGCCGAGCTGGAAGCCCTGCCGGGCGCCCAGATCAATGACGCCAAGAAGGTGCTAGCCGACGAAGCCACCCGCATGGCCCACGGCGACGAGGAGGCCCGTAAGGCCCGCGACGCCGCCGAGAAGGCCTTCGAGCAAGGCGCGCTGTCCGCCGACCTGCCGACCTTCGAGGTCCCGGCCGCGGACCTGGAAGCCGGCATCGTGCTGGCGGCCCTGTTCGCCGACGCCGGCCTGGCCGCCTCGCGCGGCGAGGCCCGCCGCCTGGCCCAGGGGGGCGGCCTGAAGGTCAACGACAAGGCCGAGGTCGACGCCAACCGGACGATCACCCCGGCCGACCTCGTCGAAGGCGTCGTCAAACTGGCCGCCGGCAAGAAGAAGATCGTGTTGGTGAAGCCCGTTTAGTTATCTAGTTGATTATCGTCCCGGCCGTGGCGTAGCCAAGGATTCGCGTCCCTGCGACGCGCGGCCGGGACGGCCTTTCAAGGTGGAGACGCGTTCGATGCTGCAACCCGGCGACAAGGCCCCCGACTTCGATCTGCCGACCGACACCGGTCGCGTCAGCCTGTCGGGCCTGAAGGGCAAGAACGTGGTCCTCTACTTCTACCCGAAGGACGACACCGCCGGCTGCACGTCCGAAGCCCTGCAATTCTCGTCGGAAGTCGAGGAATTCCAGAAGCTGGGCGCGGTGATCGTCGGCGTGTCCAAGGACAGCGCCGCCTCGCACGCCAAGTTCCGCAAGAAGCACGACCTGACCATCGAGCTGGCCGCAGACCCGCTGGGCGACGTGGTCGAGGCCTATGGCGCCTGGGTCGAGAAGAGCATGTACGGCCGCAAGTACATGGGCATCGATCGCTCGACCTTCCTGATCGACCGCGAGGGAGTGGTTCGCGAGGTCTGGCGCAAGGTGAAGGTGCCTGGCCACATCAAAGCGGTGATGAACGCCGCCAAGGCCATCAAATAGAGTTCACCGGTCTTTTCGTCTCTTGGCGGAACGGTTCGGTCGCGGCGGTGTTGTATCCGCGCCTCAACCTGTGACCTTTCGGCGCGTGCATAGCCTTAATTGATGACTTTCCCGGTCAGGAAACGTTAAGGGTCGAGGCGCAAAATTCATATTTCGCGACTCACGCCTTCTTCGGGCGCGAAGAGTCTTGCACGTTCCCGCTTTATCGTAGCATATCGCCCAGACCTGAAACGGGGGGTTTCTTGGGCGATGGCGATCACGCGCTTCAAGCGACTGCGACAATCTCTCGAAACCCTGTTCCCTGAACGGCACATCTATATCCGCTCTGGCGGTGAGATGCGCGGCTACGTCTTCTCCACCAACAAGCAGATCCTGGGCGCGACCTGCGTCGCCGGCGCGGCGCTGTGGATGGGAGTCTGCACCGCCTCGATGATGATCAACGCCCTGTCGGTCAGCGCGACCGACCAGCAGGTCATCAAGCAGAAGGCCTATTACGAACGCCTGAACGCCGACAGACAAGCGCGCCTGAACAGCGCGGTCGCCCAGTTGTCGGCCACCAACGGCTCGCTGGACGACCTGGCCACCTCGGTCGAGAAACGCCACGCCGCCCTCGCCCTGCTGGTCTCCGATTTCAAGGGCGTGCCCGGGGCCGCCGAGGCCCTGACCGTCGCCAAGCCGCGCCTGCTGGCCGCCAGCCCGGTCCAGCGCATCCAGGCCACCCGGATGGACCAGGAGCGCCTGATCGACGCCGCCGAGAGCTTCGCCAAGAGCCGCGCCGAGCGCCTGCGCCTGGCCATGCGGATGGCGGGCCTGGACGCCGGCAACTTCACCGGCCGCGGCGTCTCGCTGGGCGGCCCGCTGATCGAGGCCAAGGATCCCCGCGCCCTCGCCGCCGTCCTCGACGTCGACGAGGAATTCGCCAGCCGCATCCAGCACGCGGCCAACGACATGTCGGACATGCGCAGCCTGGGCGCGGCGGCCAAGAAGCTGCCGTTCTACCGCCCGACCAGCAATCCGGCCCTGTCGTCCAGCTACGGTGTCCGCTTCGACCCGTTCACGCGCCGACCGGCCTTCCATTCGGGCCTGGACTTCCCGGGCGCCTTCTACACCCCGATCATGGCCACGGCGCCGGGCGTCATCTCGTTTACGGGCGTGCGCTCGGGCTATGGCAACACGGTCGAGATCGACCACGGCGGCGGCTTCAAGACCCGCTACGCCCACCTGGCCACCATCGGCGTCCGCGTCGGCCAGCGCGTGTCGATCGGCTCGCGCGTCGGCGCCATGGGCTCGACCGGCCGCTCGACCGGTCCACACCTGCATTACGAAGTCTGGGTCAATGGCAAGGCCCAGAACCCCAATCGCTTCTTGAAGGCTGGTGAGTATGTTCAGCAAGCAAGCTAAGTCGACGCCCAAGACTGCGGCCCGCATCGAGGCGCTGCCCGCTCCCACGGCCATCGGTCCCGCCGACCAGGCCCGCCGCGCCACGCCGAAGGTGGCCTCCCTGCTCTCGGCCGACCTGACCTTCCAGGGCGACATCTCGGGCGAAGGCGAGCTGCAGGTCGACGGCATGATCAAGGGCGACATCCGCGTCGGCCGCCTGACCGTCGGCGAGACCGGTCACATCGAAGGCTCGATCTACGCCGAGATCGTCGAGGTCCGCGGCCGCGTGGTCGGCACGATCACCGCCAAGCAGGTCCGGCTGTACGGCACCTCGTACATCGACGGCGACATCACGCACGAGCAGCTGGCCATCGAGAGCGGCGCCTTCTTCCAAGGCCGCAGCCTGAAGTTCCAGCGCCCCGCCCCGGTCGTCCAGCCGGCGCCGCAGTCCGAACCGTCGCTAGCCATCGTCAAGCCGGTCGCCGGCTAGAGCGTCAAGTCTTCCGAAACGACAACGCCCCGGAGCGATCCGGGGCGTTCTTCGTTATCAGGCCCGTCTCCGCGCCAGGAATGCTGAGCTCGATCCAGCGGTGGCGGCTACGGTCTGCAATGGTCCTCATCCTGAGCTTGTCGAAGACGAGGACCACGCATTGATTAGACCTCGGCGCCGTCGCGGGTGTGGCCCACGCGCTGGGCCAGCGAGGCGCCCATGAAGGCGTCCAGATCGCCGTCCAGCACGCCTTGGGTGTCGGAAGTCTCGACGTTGGTCCGCAGGTCCTTGACCATCTGGTAGGGCTGCAGGACGTAGCTGCGGATCTGGTGACCCCAGCCAATGTCGGTCTTGGTGTCCTCCAGCGCCTGCTGGGCGGCTTCCCGCTTCTGCAGTTCGGCCTCGTAGAGGCGCGCGCGCAGCATCTTCCAGGCTTCCTCGCGGTTCTGGTGCTGCGAGCGGCCGGCCTGGCAGGCCACCGCGATGCCGGTCGGGATGTGCGTGAGACGCACGGCCGAGTCCGTCTTGTTGATGTGCTGACCACCGGCGCCGGAAGCGCGGTAGGTGTCGGTCCGCACGTCGGACGGGTTGATCTCGATCTCGATATTGTCGTCGACCACGGGATAGACCCAGGCCGAGGCGAACGAGGTGTGGCGACGGGCGCTGCTGTCATACGGGCTGATGCGCACCAGACGGTGCACCCCGGCCTCGGTCTTCAGCCAGCCATAGGCGTTGGGGCCCTTGACCAGCAGGGTCGCGGACTTGATGCCGGCCTGGTCGCCGTCGGTCTCTTCGATCAGCTCGGTCGTCATGCCGTGGGCGTTGGCCCAGCGGGTGTACATGCGCAGCAGGATGCCAGCCCAGTCGCAGGACTCGGTGCCGCCGGCCCCGGAGTTGATTTCGACATAGGCGTCGTTGCCGTCGGCCTCGCCGGACAGCAGGGCCTCCAGCTCGGCGCGGCCGGCGCGCTCCTTGATGGCCTTCAGCTGGGCGCGCGCGTCGTTCAGCGACTCCTCGTCGCCTTCCATGTCGGCCAGTTCGGCGTACTCGACGGCGTCCTTGACGTCACGCTCGATCGAGCGGACGGCCTCGACCTTGGCCGCCAGGTTCGCGCGCTCACGCGACACGGCCTGGGCCTCGGACGGACGGTCCCAAAGGGTCGGGTCCTCGACCCGGGCGTTCAGCTCATCGAGCTTTCGGAGGGCGACATCCCAGTCAAAGACGCCTCCTGAGCAGTCCCACGGACTGCTCGATGTCGGCCGCGGCGGCCTCGACATCCGGTCGCATCACGTAACTCCGTGACAGTGTTGAAGGGCGCGGGAGAGAGAGCGCGCCAGGGTTAAGTGTGCGCGGTTAACCCGCCCGGGCGCGCTCTAAACTTTTGAATCTAGAGCCCGCTGATCCGGTTCAGATCGAAAGATCTGAACCGGGCAGGCTCTAGCGTGCGTCGCCCGCCGGCGCAATGTCCCTAGTAGAGACCGCTGAGCGGATCCACCTTTTGCGGCGGCGGCTTGCCGGGCTGGGCCTGGGGCTGCGGGACCGGCGGCAGGCCAGCCGGCAGCTGCTCGTATGGGATCGGGCCGGTCGGGGCGACCTCGACCTTGGGCTCGGTACCCGGACGGAAGGCCTCGCGAACGCCGCGCACCATGGCGAACTTGGCCGTCTTGGGCGGCTTGAAGTCGACGACGGGCTGGCCTTCCAGGGCGACCTTCATGAAGTCCATGAACACCGGGACGGCGTCGGTGGCGCCCGTCTCGCCCTCGCCCAGCGAGCGGTTGTCATCGAAGCCGACAAACACCCCGACGACCAGGTTCGGCGAGAAGCCGACGAACCAGGCGCTGCGATACTCGTTGGTGGTGCCGGTCTTGCCGGCCAGCGGGCGGCCCAGCGAGCTGACGGCCGCGGCGGTGCCGCGCTGGACCACGCCCTGCAGCATCGAGGTGATCTGATAGGCGGTGACCGGATCCATGACCTGCTCGCCTGGCGCGGCGAACCGGGGGCTCTCGTCGCCGTTGAAGCCGGCCTCGCAACGTTCGCAGTCGCGCTTGTCGGCGCGGAAGATCACCTTGCCCTCGCGATCCTGCACCAGCTCGATCAGGTGCGGCTCGACCCGGCGGCCACCGTTGACGAACGGAGCGTAGGCGGCGGTCAGCTTGAACGGCGTGGTCTCGCCCGCGCCCAGGGCCATGGCCAGCACGGGATCCATGCTGCGAACCACGCCGGTGCGCTTGGCGAAGTCGACGATCTTCTTCATGCCCACGCCCTGGGCCAGACGCACGGTCATGGCGTTGATCGATTGCTCCAGCCCCTTGCGCAGCGGCTGAGCCCCGTAGAACTCCTTGTGATAGTTCTCCGGGCTCCAGTCCTGGCCGTTGGCGCCCTTGAAGGTGATGGCGCTGTCGACGATGACGCTGGCCGGCGTGTAGCCGTTCTCCAGGGCCGCAGCGTAGACGAACGGCTTAAACGACGAACCGGGCTGGCGCATCGCCTGGGTGGCGCGGTTGAAGTTCGACAGCGAGTAGGAATAGCCGCCGACCAGCGCCACGACACGGCCGGTATAGGGTTCCATCGCCACCAGGGCCCCGTTGACGGCCGGCGCCTGGCGCAGGCGGTAGCCGCCGCTGGCGGCCTTCTCGACAAAGACCAGGTCGCCGGCCTTCAGACCCTTGCCGTTCTTGGCCCAGGCGACGTCCTCGCCGACGATCTGGCCCTCGCCCTCGTTCTTGACCAGGCGCACGCGGCCGTCGTTTGAGGTGACCAGGGCCGGACGCCAGGTGTTGCGCTCGGAGGGGATCGGCCGGGCCAGGGCGGTCTTTTCCCAGGCGAGGTCCGTCGACTCGACGTGACCCCAGGCGCCGCGCCAGCCGTGGCGGCGGTCATACTTCTCCAGGCCGTCCATCAGCGCGACCCGGGCGGCCGTCTGCAGGCGCGGATCCAGGGTCGTGCGCATGTAGTAGCCGCCCTCGTTGAGGCGCGGCCCCAGCGTGGCCATGCCGCGCTGGCGCACTTCCTCGACGAAGTAGTCGGCGTCGCGATAGGCGGCGCGCTTGGGCGCGGCCTGCACGACCAGATCCTCGGCCATGGCCTTGCGGGCGTTCTCCTTAGAGACCCAGCCCTGCTCGGCCATCTGGCCCAGCACCCAGTTGCGCCGGGCCATCGCCTTGGCCTTGTTGCGGATCGGATGGTAGTTGTCCGGCCCCTTGGGCAGCGAGGCCAGGTAGGCGCACTGGGCCAGGGTCAGGTCGGGCAGCGACTTGCCGAAATAGTTGTAGGCGGCCGCGCCGACGCCAAACGAGCGATAGCCCAGCCAGATCTCGTTCAGATACAGCTCTAGGATCTGCTGCTTGGTCAGCGACTGCTCCAGGCGGTGGGCCAGGATCGCTTCCTTGAACTTACGGCCGACCGTGGCGTCGCTGGTCAGGAGGACGTTCTTGGCCACCTGCTGGGTGATGGTCGAGCCACCCTCCAGGCGCCGACCGCGGATGGCGTTGCCGACATTGTTGAGCATCGCGCGCGACAGGCCGCCGACATCGACGCCGCCGTGCTGGAAGAAGTTGCGATCCTCGGCCGCCAGGAAGGCCTGAGCCAGCTGCGGCGGGATCTGGTCGTAGGGGATGAAGATCCGGCGTTCTTTGGAATATTCGCCGATCAGGGTGCCGTCCCACGCATAGACGCGCGTGGCGGTCGGCGGACGGTAGTCCTGCAGCTCACCGGCGTCGGGCATGTCGTGGAACAGCCAGGCGGCGTAGATCGCGATCGCGAATCCCGCGACCGCGATGGCCGAGAGCACCGTCACGCCCGCGATGGCCATCCATCGTTCGCTGGGTTTCAGATCCACGCGACCTCCGTCGGACGGGTCCCCTCGCCCGCCACACACCCTTCACTAGATCGCTTGTCGCGGAACCGTAAGCGGTTTCGCGGCCACGCTTTCGCTTACGAAGCGCGAACGATCGCCCTGTGATTAGAGCGCGGCGGAGAAAAGGGAAAGTCGCCGTGGGGAGACGATCTTACGACTTGCGCGCATCCGCCGAGAAATAGGCCTCGATCGAATCGGCCACGGCCCCGACCAGACGGTTGCGGCTGGACTTGGTGGTCAGGAACGCCTCGTCGTCCGGATTGGTGATGAAGCCCATCTCCAGCAGCACGGCCGGCACGTCGGGCGCCAGCAGCACGATGAAGCCGGCGTCGCGGTGGCTGCGGCGCAGCAACGAGGTTTCCTCGCCGACATTGGCCAGCAGCAACTGGGCGAAGGCGGCCGAGCGGTTCTTGGTGGCGCGCTGTGACAGGTCCAGCAGGATCTGGCTGACGGCGCGGTCGCGGCCCGGCAGGTTGGCCTTCATCAGCCAGTCGTTCTTGTCCAGGACCAGGCCGACACGCTCGGTGCCCTTCTCGGACAGGGTGTAGACCGACGCGCCCCGGGTGCCGGTGTCGGGACCCGAGTCGGCGTGCATGGAGATGAAGAGATCCGCGTCGGCGCGCCGGGCGACCTGCACCCGCGCTTCCAGCGGGACGAAGGTGTCGGTCTCGCGGGTCAGCACCACCTGGAAGCGGCCGGTGCGCTCCAGCCGCTCCTTCAGCGCCTTGGCGGCGGCCAGGGTGACGTCCTTCTCGTAGACATTGGCGCCCAACGAGCCGGGATCCTTGCCGCCGTGGCCGGCGTCGATGACGATGACCTTCTTCAGGCGAAGCGGCGCGGCCTTGACCGACGCGCTGGCCAGGGTCAGGCGCGGCGTCCGCGGCGTGGCGACAGCGTCATCCACCGCCTTCAGGTCGATCACATAACGATAGGCGGTCGCGCCATCGCCGGGCGGCAGCAGGAAGCGGCGGCGGACCTCGGCCTTGCCGGCCAGATCCAGGCGCAGACGGGCGCCGCCGGCGGCCTCGTCGATCACCCAGCGCTTGACCAGGCCCTGTCCCGAGCCCTGCAGGTCGCCCGAGACCACGACGTTGGGCAGCGCCATGACCAGGCGTTGATCGTTCATGCCGTCGGAAATCAGCTTGCCGGCCGAGGCCCGGTCCAGGTCGATCACCACGCGGGTTTCGGCCCGGTCGCCGCCGAAGCGGACCTTCTGCACCCCCGCCGGCGCGGCGGGCCCCTGGGCCGTGGCGACCGCGACGCCGGCCGTGGTCAGACCGCCGACGATCAACGCCGCCCGAACCCAGCCCATGCGGGCCAAACTGATGAGAACCTTACGCATCCCCGCCCGCGTAGCCGGATTTGGTGAACCGATCGTCAATATCGCTCGGCCCTGGTAGCGAAAGGGTTAAGTCCTGATCGTCCGTCGAAAGCTTTTCTTTTGTGCGCCGATGTGGCTACAGTCCCGCCGCGCGCGAAGTCCGTGATCGTCACGACTCCATGCGGGCTGACTTTGCCTCGAAAGTGGTCTGAACCTCTTCCGATGCGAAGGCGGCAGACTAGATAGTGTTCGAGACGCGGCCGACCTGGCGGGCAAGACGCCTACCGAAACGCCGTGTCGAGGGGCTCGCGTCGGGCTCAAACGCCCTTCTGGCGACGACGCGCCATCCGATCCGCGCCTTCTGGCGCGACAACAGACACCTTCTCGCGCCACTCGTGACGCGACAGGCACAACACTCCGGTCCGCGCCTCGCCGCGCGGGAGGGATAAACGAAACCCCCATGGGCTGCGCCGCACCCGATCGCCTTTGGCACCTGACCCTTCGCAACCGCGCTGACGGTGCGACGGTCGGCGACGCGCGCGCCCTTCATTCAAATCGGCGACCGGGCCTCGCGCCCGCCGCGCGCCGTGGAGACTTCCTTAATGTCGAAGAAGATGCTGATCGACGCAGCACACGCCGAAGAGACGCGTGTGGTCGTCGTGGACGGAACCCGGGTTGAAGAGTTCGATTTCGAGAGCCAGACCCGCAAACAGCTTCGCGGTAACATCTATCTCGCCAAGGTAACCCGCGTCGAACCCAGCCTGCAGGCCGCGTTCGTCGAGTATGGCGGCAATCGCCACGGCTTCCTGGCGTTCAACGAAATCCACCCGGACTACTACCAGATCCCGGTCGCCGATCGTGAAGCGCTGATGCGCGACGACTCGGGCGACGACGAGGACGACACCCCCGTCTCGCGCCGCGCCTCGGGCGGCGACGACGAGGACGACGTCAACGGCGACGGCCACGCGGTCGACGACGAGGACGACGACGTCGAAGAAGAACTGGCGCGCCGCAAGCGCCGCCTGATGCGCAAGTACAAGATCCAGGAAGTGATCCGCCGCCGGCAGATCATGCTGGTCCAGGTCGTCAAGGAAGAGCGCGGCAACAAGGGCGCGGCCCTGACCACCTATCTGTCGCTGGCCGGCCGCTACGGCGTCCTCATGCCCAACACCGCCCGTGGCGGCGGCATCAGCCGCAAGATCACGGCCGTGTCCGACCGTCGTCGCCTGAAGAGCGTCGTCAACAGCCTGGACGTGCCGCAAGGCATGGGCCTGATCGTCCGTACGGCCGGCGCCAAGCGCACCAAGGCCGAGGTCAAGCGCGACTACGAATATCTGCTGCGTCTGTGGGAAAACATCCGCGACAACACGCTGCACTCGGTCGCGCCGGCGCTGATCTACGAGGAAGAAGACCTCGTCAAACGCGCCATCCGCGACATGTACGACAAGGACCTGGAGGGCATCTGGGTCGAGGGCGACGCCGGCTACAAGGAAGCGCGCGACTTCATGCGCATGCTGATGCCGAGCCAGGCCAAGAAGGTCTTCAACTACCGCGACCCGACCCCGCTGTTCGTCAAGAACAAGATCGAGGACCACCTGGCCCAGATCTATTCGCCGGTCGTGCCGCTGCGCTCCGGCGGCTATCTGGTGATCAACCAGACCGAGGCCCTGGTCGCCATCGACGTCAACTCGGGCAAGGCCACGCGCGAGCGCAACATCGAGGCCACGGCGCTCAAGACGAACATCGAGGCCGCCGAGGAAGCCGCTCGCCAGCTGCGCCTGCGCGACCTGGCCGGCCTGATCGTCATCGACTTCATCGACATGGATGAAGCCAAGAACAACCGCACGGTCGAGAAGGTCCTCAAGGACGCGCTCAAGGACGACCGCGCCCGCATCCAGATGGGCAAGATCTCGGGCTTCGGCCTGATGGAGATCAGCCGTCAGCGTCGCCGCACCGGCGTCCTGGAAGGCACCACCCACGTCTGCGAGCACTGCGAAGGCACCGGCCGCGTCCGCTCGGTCGAGTCCAGCGCCCTGGCCGCCCTGCGCGCGGTCGAGGTCGAGGCCCTGAAGGGCAGCGGCGCGGTGATCCTGAAGGTCGCCCGCTCGGTCGGCCTCTACATCCTCAACGAAAAGCGCGCCTACCTGCAGCGCCTGCAGCAGACTCACGGCCTGCACGTGACGGTCGTGGTCGACGACAGCCTGCACGCCGGCGACCAGGAGATCGATCGCACCGAGTTGGGCGAGCGCATCGCCGTGGCTCCGGCCCCGTATGTCGACGAGGATGACGACTTCGACGTCACCGCGTTCGAGGACGAGGAGGAAGACGACGAGATCATCGCCGACGAGGACGAAGACGATCTCGAGCGCGAGGACACCGACGACGACGACGCCTCGGCCCGCAAGCAGGCCCGCGACGACGAGCGTGGCGACCGCAAGGGCCGTCGCGGCCGTCGCGATCGGGGCCGCAACCGTGGCCGTCGCGACGAGCGCGAGACCGAAGCCGACAGCGAAGCTGAAGTCGAGGACGACGAGGTCGAAGGCGACGCCGAGGACCGCGCCGAGTTCGGCGACGAGGACGAGGACGCCCGTCGTCGTCGTCGCCGTCGCGGCCGTCGCGGCGGCCGTCGCGGGGGGCGCGAGGATGGCGACCGTCCGACCGACGCCTTCGTCTGGATCCGCCCGCGCGTCCCGTTCGGCGAGAACGTCTTCACCTGGCACGACCCGGCCGCCCTGGTCGGCGGCAATGGCGGCCCCGCCAGCGAGCCGCGCCGCCCGGCGCCCGAAGCCCGCGCCGAAGCCTCGGAAGCCGCCGAGCGTCCGGAACGCGCCGAGCGTCCCGAGCGTGAGGATCGCCCGGCCCGCGAACGCGGCCGTCGTGGCCGAGACCGTGGCCGTCGCAACCGCGACGAGGCTCCGGCAGCCGAGACGGCTGTCGCCGAAGCGGCTCCGGCCACCGAGACGATCAGCGAACCGGCCGAGCCGTTCGAAGCCCCGATCCTGGCCCCGCCGGTGATCGCCGGCCCGCCGGCCGACGTCTGGGTCGAACTGCCGGAAACCGAGGAAGCGCCGAAGAAGCCCAAGCGCGCCCGCTCGCGCGGCAAGAAGGCGACCGAGGCCGCGCCGGAAGCCGCCGAGGCGGAGGCCGTGGCAGAGACGGTGACCGAAAGCGTCGCCGTGGTTCCGCCGGAACCGGTCGCCGAACCGGTCGTCGAGGCCGCCCCGGCGCCCGCTCCGGCCCCGAGCCCCGAGCCCGTGGCGGAATCGGCGCCAGCCGCTCCGGCCGAGCCCGATCCGAACGAGATCACCACCCCGCCCGAAAAGCCCCGCAAGGGCTGGTGGCGCCGGTAGGGTGAACTGATCGCGGCCCGCGTGTCTGAACGACGCGCGGGCCGAAATCTTCGCGCCCTAAAAACGCCGTCCAAAATCGTCGCTATGGGGGACGGAAACCCTTGTTCCCTCGCGTCGAACTTCCAAGTTAGACTGGTCGGGGTTCGCGGGGGCGCGATCTGGAGATCATTCGATGACCTCGCGTAGCGGGCATGCCGGGAAAAGGCTGGGCGTGGCGTTGTCCGCGCTGTCGATTCTCGCGTCCGCGGTTCCCCAGGTCACCCTGGCCCAGGACGACGGCCCCTCCCTGATCCGCGACACCGAGATCGAGGAGATCCTGCACCACGACGCCGATCCGATCTATGCGGCGGCGGGCCTTGATCCCAAGACCGTGCGCATCTTGATCGTTGGCGACAAGTCGCTGAACGCCTTCGCGACCCAGGGCCTGCAGATGGGCCTCAACACCGGCCTGATCCTGCAGACCGAGAACCCCAACCAACTGCGCGGCGTCATCGCCCACGAAACCGGACACTTGGCCGGCGGCCATCCGATCCGCTCCGGCGAGATGATGCGCGCGGGCCTCAAGCCGATGATCCTGACCATGGGCCTGGGCGTCCTGGCGGCCCTGGCCGGGTCCGCCGACGGCGCCGCCGTCCTGCTGGGCAACGCGCAATATGCCGGGGCGCTGGGCGCCCTGGGCTACAGCCGCGAGCAGGAATCACGCGCCGACCAGGCCGGCGCGGGCTTCCTGGAGGCCACCGGCCAGTCGGGTCGAGGTCTCGTCGAGTTCTTCGACAACTTCCGCTACCAGGAAGTCTTCGATCAGGCCCGCCGCTACGAATATTTCCGCAGCCACCCCCTGTCCTCCGAGCGGATCGAGGTGCTGCGCAGCCGCGTCGAACGCCAGCCGCACTACAGCGCCGTCGACACGCCGGAAGACCTGGCCCAGCACGAGATCATGAAGGCCAAGCTGGAAGGGTTCCTGAACCCGCAGGTCGCCTTGATGAAGTACAAGGAAACCGACACCGGCTTCCCGGCCCGCTACGCTCGCGCCATCGCCTACTACCAGATGAAGGAGCCCGACCGGGCCCTGAACCTGCTGGAGCCGCTGATCGCCGACCATCCCGACAATCCCTATCTGTGGGAGCTGAAGGGCCAGATCCTGTTCGAATTCAACCGCGTGGCCCAGGCCGAGGAGCCGCAGCGCAAATCGGTGCAGCTGAAGCCCGACGCGGCCCTGTTGCGCGTCAATCTCGGCCAGACCCTGATCAACCTGAATGATCCCAAGAAGATCGAGGAAGGCGTCCAGGAGCTGAAACGCAGCCTGCTGAACGATCCGGACAACTCGGTGACCTGGCGCCTGCTGGCCCAGGCCTACGACACCCAGAAAAAGGACGGCGAGGCGCGCCTGGCCACCGCCGAGCAGTACTTCTCGCTAGGCGCGGTGCGCGAGGCCAAGGTCTTCGCCATGCGCGCCCGGGAACTGCTGCCCAAGAACACGCCGGACTGGCGCCGGGCCACGGACATCGTCCTGGCGTCCCGACCGTCCAACCAGGACCTGAAGGACCTGGCCAAGGACAGCGCCATGCCATCCAATCTCGGGCGCTGAAGCGCCCTCCTCTTTCCAAGACCTCGAGATCTAGATGACCCTGTTTCGTCGCGCCGCGACCCTCGCCGTTCCGCTGGCCATCGCCGCCCTGACCTTGGCCGGCTGCGAGCGGCCCGAGCCCAAGCCCAGCAAGCTGTTCGGCGAGAAGGTCCGCGCCTATCTGCTCGAGCACCCCGAGGTGCTGATGGAGGCCAGCCAGAAGCTGCAGGAGAAGCAGGCCGCCCAGCAGGCCGCCTCGTCCCAGAAGGCGATCGGCCAGTACCGCCAGGCCATCGAGCGCGATCCGCGCGACATCGTCATCAACCCGGCCGGCTCGATCACGGTCACCGAGTTCTTCGACTATCGCTGCGGCTATTGCCGCCACGCCGCGCCCGAGATCGTCGAGCTGGTCCAGAAGAACCCCGACATCCGCCTGGTGCTGAAGGACTTCGTGATCTTCGGCCACGACAGCGAGGCTGCGGCCCGCATCGCCCTGGGCGCCAAGGACCAGGGCAAGAGCCTGGAGCTCTACAAGGGCCTGATGGCCGAGAACGCCCTGGACGCCGCCGCCGCCCTGCGCATCGCCAAGGGCCTGGGGATCGACATGGACAAGGCCAAGGCCGCCGGCGAGAGCCAGGCCGTGACCCAGCACCTGGCCGACACCGAGGCCCTGGCCAAGACCCTGGCCCTCTCGGGCACCCCGGCCTTCATCGTCGGCGACACCCTGATCCCCGGCGCCGACATCAACGCCCTGAAGCTGGCTATCGAGCAGACCCGGGCCAGCAAGGCGAAGGCGGGCTGATCTAGATCAGCCCCGCCAGCGGCGAGCTGGGGTCGGCGTACAGGCGCTTCTGCATCCGGCCGGCGAGGTAGGCCTCGCGGCCGGCGATCACGGCGTGCTTCATCGCCTTGGCCATGCGGATCGGGTCCTTGGCCTCGGCGATGGCGGTGTTCATCAGGATGGCGTCACAGCCCAGTTCCATGCCGATCGCCGCGTCCGAGGCCGTGCCGACGCCGGCGTCGACCAGGACGGGGACCTTGGCGTTCTCGACGATGATCCGCAGGTTGACGCGGTTCTGGATGCCGAGGCCCGAGCCGATCGGCGCGCCCAGCGGCATGATCGCCACGGCGCCGGCCTCTTCCAGCTTGCGGGCGTAGACCGGGTCGTCCGAACAGTAGACCATGACCTGGAACCCGTCGGCGACCAGCAGCTTCAGCGAGCGCAGGGTCTCTTCCATGTCGGGAAACAGGGTCTTGGGATCGCTGAGGACCTCCAGCTTGACCAGATCCCAGCCGCCGGCCTCGCGGGCCAGGCGGAGCGTGCGGACGGCGTCCTCGCCGGTGAAGCAGCCCGCCGTGTTCGGCAGATAGGTGAATTCGCTCGGCTTGACGTAGTCGACCAGCAGCGGCTGGCTGGGGTCGGTCAGGTTCACCCGGCGCACGGCCACGGTGACGATCTCGGCCCCGGCCGCGCGGGCGGCGGCGGCGTTGGTCGCGTAGTCCTTGTACTTGCCCGTGCCGACGATCAGGCGTGAGCGGAAGGTGCGACCGGCGACGGTCCAGGTCTCATCGCTATCGGTCGCCGTGACGGAGTCGGGGGAAACGTGCGCGTTCATGGGCGTGGTTTACGCCCCGGCGGGCGGCGTTTCAAATGCGGAGGATCACCCGCCACCGATAAAAGTGACGATCTCGATGCGATCGCCGTCGGCCAGCGCCGTGTCGGCATAGGTCGAGCGCGGGGCGATCTCGAGGTTGCGCTCGACCGCCACCTTGCGGGCGTCCAGGCCCAGCGACGCCACCAGATCGGCGATCGTGACCACGCCGGCCACGTCCCGCTCTTCCCCGTTCAGCAAAAGCCTCATCTCACCTCCGAAGCGAGCCGTGCTTGTGACCCGGCGGAACCGGCTATACAAGACCTCCCGGAATCGACGGCGGAGCCGCATGGTAAAACCGATCCACGTGCTGAGCGGGCCCAATCTCAACCTGTTGGGGACCCGCGAGCCCGAGATTTATGGCAAGGACACCCTCGAGGATGTTCGTACGCGCTGTGAGGCGCGGGCGGCTTCGCGTGGTGTTTCGGTGGTCTTCCGCCAGTCCAACCATGAGGGCGTGCTGATCGATTGGGTGCAGGAGGCGCGTGAGTCTGCCTCGGCGCTGGTCATCAATCCGGCCGGCTACGGCCACACCTCGATCGCGCTTCTGGATGCGCTCAAGACCTTGAGCATCCCGGTGATCGAGTGCCACCTGTCCAACCCGGCGGCGCGGGAGGAATTCCGCCGCCACACCTTCGTTTCGCTGGCCGCCACCGGGATCGTCTCCGGCTTCGGCGCGGCGAGTTATGAACTGGCGCTCGAGGCCGCTTTCGGCCTGATCCGCGTTTAGCAACGATATCGCCCGGCGTTTTCCGCCGCCGAGGCGCTTCAGAAGAACAAGGTAAGCTTCAATGTCGAACCCCAAGGCCCCCGCCGATCCGGTCGAAGCTCCGGCCATCGACGCCCGTCTGGTCCGCAAGCTGGCGGACATCCTGAAGGACACGGGCCTCTCGGAGATCGAAGTCGAGCACGCGGGCCTGAAGATCCGCGTGGCTCGCGAGCTGACCGCCGCGCCGGTCAACTACGTCCAGGCCGCCGCGCCGGCCTACGCCCCGGCTCCGGTCGCGGCCGCCCCTGTCGCCGCCCCGGCTCCGGTCGCCGAAGCCGCTCCGACCCCCGCCGCCGCCCGTGGCGACGCCGTGAAGTCGCCGATGGTCGGCACCGCCTATCTGTCGCCCCAGCCGGGCGCCGACGCCTTCATCAAGGTGGGCGACACCGTCTCGGCCGGCCAGACCCTGCTGATCGTCGAAGCGATGAAGACCATGAACCCGATCTCGGCTCCGAAGGCCGGCAAGATCGTCGAGATCCTGGTTGAAGACGCGCAGCCCGTCGAGTTCGGCGAGCCGCTCGTCGTCATCGAGTAACGCTCATGTTCGATAAGATCCTGATCGCGAACCGGGGCGAGATCGCGCTCCGGGTTCACCGCGCCTGCAAGGAAATGGGCATCGCCACCGTGGCGGTCCATTCCGAGGCTGACCGCAACTCGATGTGGGTGCGCCTGGCGGACGAAAGCGTCTGCATCGGCCCCGCGCCCGCCGCCAAGAGCTACCTGAACATCCCGTCGATCATCGCGGCGGCCGAGATCACCGGCGCCCAGGGCATCCACCCGGGCTACGGCTTCCTGTCGGAGAACGCCCGCTTCGCCGAGATCGTCGGCGCCCACGGCTTCACCTTCATCGGCCCGAAGCCCGAGCACATCCGGATGATGGGCGACAAGATCACCGCCAAGCAGGCCGTGAAGGACGCCGGTATTCCCGTCGTCCCCGGCTCGGACGGCGGCGTCTCGACCGAGGAAGAGGCCTTCGAGGCCGCCGAGAAGATCGGCTTCCCGGTGCTGATCAAGGCCGCCGCCGGCGGTGGCGGGCGGGGAATGAAGGTCGCCCAGACTCGTGAAGACCTGGCCGAAGCCGTCTCGACGGCTCGCGCCGAGGCCCGCGCCGCCTTCGGCGACGACACGGTCTACATGGAGCGCTACCTCCAAAAGCCGCGCCACATCGAGCTGCAGGTCATCGCCGACAGCCACGGCAACGTGGTGCACCTGGGCGAACGCGACTGCTCGCTGCAGCGCCGTCACCAGAAGGTGCTGGAAGAAGCCCCCTCGCCGGCCCTGTCGGCCGAAGGCCGCGCCAAGATCGGCAAGGTCGTCGTCGATGCGGTCAAGGCCATCGGCTACCTGGGCGTCGGGACCATCGAGTTCCTGTGGGAGAACGACGAGTTCTTCTTCATCGAGATGAACACCCGCCTGCAGGTCGAACACCCGGTCACCGAAGCCATCACCGGCATCGACCTGGTTCGGGAACAGATCCGCATCGCCGCCGGCCTGCCGCTGTCGTTCACCCAGGAAGACGTCGTCTTCGAGGGCCACGCCATCGAGTGCCGGATCAACGCCGAGAACGCGCGGACCTTCACCCCCTCGCCGGGCACGATCACGGACTTCCACGCCCCTGGCGGCCTGGGCGTCCGACTGGATTCGGCGATCTACACCGGCTACGCGATCCCGCCCTACTACGACAGCCTGATCGGCAAGCTGATCGTGCACGGCCGCGACCGCGCCGAGTGCATCGCGCGCCTGAAGCGCTGCCTGGGCGAGATGGTCGTGGGCGGCGTCGAGACCACCATCCCGCTGTTCCAGGACCTGCTGGTCCAGCCCGACATCCTGGCCGGCGACTACGACATCCACTGGCTGGAACGCTGGATCAAAGCCCAGGAAGCCTAGCTCCGAGGCAGGCATGGAAGACGCCTTCTCGGTCGACGACCTGATCGCCTGCTACGCGCGTGGCGTCTTCCCCATGGCGGACGCCCGCGAGGACGAAAGCGTCTTCCTGATCGATCCCGAGCGGCGGGGCGTCCTGCCGCTCGGGGACCTTCACATCCCCAAGCGCCTCGCGCGCACCGTGCGCAACGGTCCCTACGAGGTCCGGATCGACACCGCCTTCGATGCGGTGATCGAGGGCTGCGCGGCCTCACGCCCGGGTCGGGTCGAGACCTGGATCAACCACCCCATCCAGAGGCTCTACGGCCAGCTCTACGCGCGCGGCCTGGCCCACAGCGTCGAGACGTGGCTGGACGGCGAGCTGGTCGGCGGCCTGTATGGCGTCTCGCTGGGCGGGGCGTTCTTCGGCGAGAGCATGTTCTCGACCGCGCGGGACGCCAGCAAGGTGGCGCTGGTGCATCTGGTCGCGCGCCTGATCGCCGGGGGGTACCAACTTCTGGACACTCAATTCCTGACCGAACACCTGACGCAGTTCGGCGCGACCGAGATCAGCCGCGCGGACTATCGCCGGCGACTGGCCAAGGCCTTGGCGGTCCAGGGCGACTTCTACGGCTTGGCGGGCGGCGCGACCGGGACCGACTGCCTGCAGGCGATCAGCCAGGCGTCATAGACCGGGTGCTGCAGCGGGTTCAGGCCCGGCGAGCTGGCGTACATCCAACCCTTGTAGATCTGACGTCCAGGCGGGGCGGCGCGGCCGACCTGGGCCTTGGGCTGGGTGTCGACCACGACATAGGCGGCCGTCTCCGGCGCGATCTCGTCGGAAGCCGCCGTCTCGCAGGCGCGGACGGTGAAGATCAGGGTCTTGTAGCGGATGGGCTGGCCGACCGGGACCTCGAACCGCATGGTCTCGGTCGTGACCTTGTCCAGCGCCTGCAGGATGGCGACCGCGTAGCGCTGGCGCTTGGCCGGCTCCGGCGGCTTGGCGGGCGTCGTCGGCTTGACCGTGGTCGCGGGAACGAGCTCGGGCGTGGCCGGCGCACCGAGGGTTGCGGCCGCCGGCGGGGCCAGGGCCGGCTGGGCCTGGCGCGGCTCGCCGGCCTGAGGAGGCGCGACGGGACGCGGCGCCGCCGTGGCCGTGGGCGCTTGCGTCGCCGACGGCGGGGTCTGGGGTTGCGGGGCGTTCTGGCGCGCGAGCGCGGCGCCCGTCACGGTCAGGCCGGACAGGGCCGCGAGGACGGCGACCAGGGACGCCCGGCGGGCCACCCGCCCTATTCCGGCGTCCAGGCTTGATAGTCGCTGGTGGCGGCCGCGCGTTCGCCGCCGCGGGTCAGCGACCCCTTCGGACGCCAGGCGTACACGGTGCCGGTCAGGTTCGGCAGGTGATCCTTTTCCCACTCACGGCGCTTCAGCGGCGCCTCGGTCGGCGGCTCGTCGAAGGTGTAGTGCAGCCAGCCGCTCCAGTCCGGCGGGACCTTCGAGGCTTCGGCGTAGCCGTTGTAGATCACCCAGCGGCGCTTGCGCTGGTCGTAGCTGTCGCTGTTGTCGCGCGCTTCGAAGTAGCGGTTGCCCTGCTCGTCCGTGCCCACAAACACGCCGCGGCGGCCGATATGGAAGCGCTGACCCAGGGTCGCGCCGTTCCACCACGTAAAGATCGCTTTCAGCACTACGTTCGCACCTGAATTTGCAAGGCTTTGGCGACGCCCGGCGAGCGTGGCGAAGCGGCCGGAACATAGCGTCCCCAGTCCGCAGCGTCCAGCGCCGCTCACCCGAGGCCAACTTCAACATCTTGTGGATTAGAGCCCCCAGACCCGCAACATCTATTGAGGCTCGGCGAGCGAGGTTCTAGCTTGGGGTGCGACCTTACGCGCATCCCCTCGGCACGGAATCAGTCGTTAGGGATTTGGTAAGATATCACGACCGCCGCCCGGACCGGAACTCGCCCATGCGCACGCCCGCCAAAGCCGCCGGACTTGTCCCCGCCATGGAATGGCGCGATCTCGAGCGCGCCGACGAGATCGTCGTGGTCTCCGCGCCGTCGTCGTGGACCGACGCCCGGGTCGAGGCCTGGCTGGACTGGGCCGGCGAGATCCAGGCCAAGGCGCCGCTGGGCGGCGGCCCGGCCCGTTACGCCGATCGTATCGCCCAGGCCGGCCTGGCGCGCGGCCTGTTCGGCGACAAGGCCGACGCGGCGGCGTTCCGCGAGTCGCTGCTGGCCACCATGCTCTCGGGCGTCGCCACGCCCGCCGGCGGACAGACCGGCCTGGCGCTGTTGCCCGACGTCGGTGAGTTCGAATTCGAAAGCGCGGTAAAGGACGCCCTCGGCCAGCGCCGGGCCCGGATCCTGGCCGCCCAGGCCGCCGCGCGCCTGGACGCCGCCCTTACCCAGGTCGCCGACGCCGTCCGCCGCTGCTCGGGCGATCCGCGCGCCTGCGGCGACGTCCGCAAGAACCCTGCCCTGGCCCGCGCCGCCCGCAAGGCTCGCGAGCTAGGCGCCGACGACCGCACCATCCTGGACGCCATCGCCACGGCTGATGCCGCCCGCCCGCCGCTGAGCGACCAGGGCTCGGAGCGCGAAGCCTCCATGATCGCCTCGGCCAGCCGCCAAGGCGTGTCCGCCGGCGACGAGGCCGCCACCCTGGCCGCCCAGGTCGGCTGGGAGACCAGCGCCCTCACCCTGGCCCTGTCGCCCACGGACGCCGAGATCCTGTCGCGCGGCGTCGGCGTCGGCGCAGCGATCGACGCCAGCGCCTTCCTCGACGACGACAGCTTCGACATCGAGCGCTTCACCTATGTCTGCCACCTGTGGGGCACGGCCCTGGAGTTGGAGCGAGGCGACCGCCCGGCCCGCCTGGGCCTCGCCGGCGTCGGCGACTGCCTGCTGAGCCAGGGCCTATCCCAGACCAGCATCGAGGGCCGCGACGCCGCAGCGGCGCTGTGGGCCCTGGCCGTCGGGGCGGCCCTGTCGGCCAGCGCCGAGGCCGCCGCCGCACTCGGTCACGACGAAACCTTCGCCCAGGACCGGCAGGGGGTGTTGAAGACCCTGGCCGAGCGCCGTGTGCGCGCCGCCGCCCTGCGTTCGGAACTGGCCACCGAGGCCGCCGCCGCCCTGGCCACCGCCCATGCTCTGGCCCGCAAGCACGGCCTGCGCTCGACGGCCCTGGTCGGTCCGTTCGAGGACGCCGAGGCCAGCTTGCGCCTGGGCGGCGCGCCCGTCGGCGCGGCCGGTGCGATGTCGCCCGTCTCGGTCACCCAGACCGCCGACGGCTGGCTGCTGCCCGCCTTCAGCCCCGCCGCGTTCGAGGCGCTGTCGACCGAGGGCGTCGATCTGGACGCCGCCCGCCGCCATGCCCTGGGTCACGGCTCGCTGCTGGACAGCCCGGCGATCGACCACGTGATGCTGCAGGCCCGGGGCTTCACCGCCCACGAGATCGAGAAAGCCGAAAACGCCCTGCGCGAACACCAGGGCCTGCGCGCCGCCTTCGCTCCCGCCGTCGTCGGCGCCGGCTTCCTGCGCGACGTGCTGGGCGCTTCGGCCGAGGACGTGGCCCGCCGTGACTTCGACACCCTGGCCTTCGCCGACTTTTCACCCACCGAGATCGCGGCCGCCGAGCGCCACGCCCTGGGCGCGGGCCTGCTGAACGACTGCGAGACCCTGAATCCCGAGCTGCGCGAGGCGTTCCGCTCGGTCGAGGCTCCCGCCTTCGCCGATCGGCTAGCCATGCTGGTCGCGGTCGAGAGCTTCGCCTGCCTGCCGACCGCGGTCGCCGTGCCGGTCGCCTTCGACAGCCGCCCTGCCGACGCCGTCCGGGCCCAGGCCGCCGCCGCGCGACTGGGCGTCCGCGCCCTGCGCCTGCAACGCGCGGCCGCCCCGGCCGACTTCACGCTGGACCTGCCCGAGGAGCCTGCCGCCGAGCCCGCGCGCGCGGCGCCGGCTCGCGAAGCGGTCGTCACCGAGCGCGTGGTCGAGAAGATCGTCGAACGCGACCGCTCCCGCCGCCGCCTGCCAGATCGCCGCAAGGGCTACATCCAGAAGGCGGCCGTCGGCGGGCACAAGGTCTATCTGCACACCGGCGAATACGAGGACGGCGAGCTGGGCGAGCTGTTCATCGACATGCACAAGGAAGGCGCGGCCTTCCGCAGCCTGATGAACAATTTCGCCATCGCCGTATCGTTGGGCCTGCAGCACGGCGTGCCGCTGGACGAGTTCGTCGACGCCTTCGTCTACACCAAGTTCGAGCCGGCGGGCCCGGTATCGGGCAACGACTCGATCAAGTCGGCGACCTCTATCCTGGACTACATCTTCCGCGAGCTGGGCGTGTCCTATCTGGGCCGCGATGACCTGGCCAACGGCGACGCCGGTCAGTTCAACGCAGACGGCCTGGGCTGGGGCAAGCCGTTGTCGGAAGACGAGATCGACGACGTCGGACCCGATCCGGTGCTGGCCAGCAAGTTCATCTCCAAGGGCTTCTCGCGCGGGGCCGCCCCCGACAACCTGGTCTTCGCCTCGTTCGGCCGTCGCCGGGTCGAGGGCTCCGAACGTCCCGGGGCCGAGGGCGAGATGTGCCCGGCCTGCGGCGACCTCTCGCTGATCCGTCGCGGCGGCCTGACCGTCTGCGACACTTGCGGGGCCCAGTCGGACCGTCCCGGACCAGTCGCCTCCTCGTAGTCCCCAAAAGGGGTCTCGCGATCGTCCTCCGCCAGACCGGTTGAGAGGGATTCTCGGCGACGACTTCACGTTGCCGAATAGGCGTTTCTCTCTCCTCCGCCGCCGTTAAATCCCCGTCATTACCGCGATTTAAGTGGCTTCAGCCCCTCCGTCGGTTCAAACCGTAACTCACACAGTCGCGTATCGTATGGACTGCACGGAGAAGTCGATGTCCCGCTTGGGCGTTTCCATCGCCGCCTTGACGCTGAGCCTGCTGGCCCTGTCCGGCCAGGCTCACGCCTCGATCGAAGACAAGGACGTCGCCAAGCTGACCTCCTTCGGCGGGATGTGCGCCAACTGCGACCTGGCCGGCCGCAAGCTGATGAACGCCAAGTTCACTGGAGCCAACTTCGTCAAGTCCGTCCTGATCGGCGCCGACCTGCGCGGCGCGATGTTCTACGGCAGCAACTTCGCCGGCGCCGACCTCAGCCGGGCCGACCTGCGCGGCGCCGAGATGCGCGGCGCCAACTTCGTGGCCGCCAACTTCACCGACGCCAAGATGTCGGGCATGGAAGGCAGCGGTGTGAACCTCCAATCGGCCACGTTGGTCCGCGTCGACCTGTCGTCCTCCGAACTTCACGGCTCGCAACTGGTCGGCGCCAACCTGCAACGGGCCCGCCTGTCCAACGCCGAGCTGACTGGCTCGAACCTGTCCGGCGCGAACGCCCGCGACGCCGACTTCTCCAATTCGGATCTCAACCACGCCATCCTGGCCGGCGCGCGGTTCGAAGGCGCCAATTTCCGCAACGCCGACCTGACGGGCTCCAATCTGCGCGGCGCGATCTTCAATGGCGCCGATTTCCGCAACGCCGACCTCAGCGCCGCCGTGCTGTCCGGCGCGGACTTCACCGGCGCCCGCGGCCTGGACCAGGACCAGCTGGACGAGGCCTGCGGCGACGGCGGCGTCCGCCTGCCCTCCGGCCTGACGGTGCGCCCCTGCAACGGTCTGCGCGGTGCGCGCTTCATGCTGCTGCGCGAGATGCCAAAGGCCCCGCCCGCGCCGCCGGCCCCGCCGAAGCCGCCCAAGCCTCCGAAGGACTGACCACCGTCAGTCCATATCGGCCAAGAAAAAGCCCTCCGATCGGCGAGATCGGAGGGCTCTCTTGTTTCTGGCTTCCGCCGCGCCTCACACCTTGATCGGAGGCGCGGTGCGGATGTGCAGCTCCTTCAGCTGCTTGTCGAGCACGTTGGCCGGCGCATTCATCAGCAGATCCTGGCCCTGCTGATTCAGCGGGAAGGCGATGACCTCACGGATGGCCACCTGGTCGGCCAGCAGCATGACGATGCGGTCGATGCCGGGCGCCAGGCCGCCGTGCGGCGGGGCGCCATAGCGGAAGGCGTTCAGCATGCCGCCAAACTGCTCCTCAACCACTTCCGGGCCGTAGCCGGCGGTGGCGAAGGCCTTGAGCATGATCTCGGGCTTGTGGTTCCGGATCGCGCCCGAGCACAGCTCGTAGCCGTTGCAGACGATATCGTACTGGTAGGCGCGGATGGTCAGCGGGTCCTGCGTCTCCAGGGCCTCCAGACCGCCTTGCGGCATCGAGAACGGGTTGTGCGAGAAGTCGACCTTCTTCTCGTCTTCGTTCCACTCGAACATCGGGAAGTCGACGATCCAGCAGAACTTGAACTGGTTTTCGTCGACCAGCTTCAGCTCCGTGCCGACGCGCGTACGCGCCAGGCCGGCGAACTTGGCGAACACGGCCGGGTCGCCGGCCACGAAGAAGGCGGCGTCGCCCGAGCCAAGGCCCAGCGACTCCATCAGCGCCTGGGTCGGCTCGCCCAGGTTCTTGGCGATCGGGCCGCCCCAGCCGCCCTGGTCTTCCGACCAGAAGACGTAGCCCAGGCCCGGCTGGCCTTCGCCCTGGGCCCAGCTGTTCATGCGGTCGCAGAAGGCGCGGCTGCCGCCGGTCGGGGCCGGGATCGCCCACACCTGGTTCTTGGCGTCCGCGCCCAGGATCTTGGCGAAAAGGCCAAAGCCGCCGTCACGGAAGTGCGCCGAGACGTCGGCCATCTTGATCGGGTTGCGCAGGTCCGGCTTGTCGCTGCCGTACCAGGCCATCGACTGGGCGTAGGTCAGACGCTCGAAGCCCTTGTGCTCGAACGATTGGCCGACGTCGTTGGTGAAGGTGTGGGTCCCGCTGATCGGCGAGACCGGCTTGCCGTTCGAGAACTCCTCGAAGACGCCGTGCATCACCGGCTCGATGGCCGCGAACACGTCTTCCTGGGTGACGAAGCTCATCTCGACGTCGAGCTGGTAAAATTCCAGCGAGCGGTCGGCGCGCAGGTCCTCGTCGCGGAAGCATGGGGCGATCTGGAAGTAGCGGTCGAAGCCCGAGACCATCAGCAGCTGCTTGAACTGCTGGGGCGCCTGGGGCAGCGCGTAGAATTTCTCCGGGTGCAGACGCGAAGGCACCAGGAAGTCGCGCGCGCCCTCGGGCGAGCTCGCCGTCAGGATCGGCGTCTGGAACTCGTTGAAGCCCTGGGCGAACATGCGGTTGCGGATCGACTGGATCACGCGCGAGCGCAGGACGATGTTCCTGTGCAGGGTCTCGCGACGCAGGTCGAGATAGCGGTGCTTGAGGCGGATCTCTTCGGGATAGTCCGGCTCGCCGAACACCGGCAGCGGCAGCTCGGCGGCTTCGGAGAGGACCTCGACGGCCGAGACGCGGATCTCGATCTCGCCGGTCGGGAGGTTCGGGTTCACCACGCTGGCGTCACGAGCGATGACTTCGCCGTCGACGCGGATCACGCTCTCGGCGCGCAGGCGCTCGACGATCGAGAAGCCCGGGGTTTCCGGATGCAGCACCAGCTGGGTCAGACCGTGGTGGTCGCGCAGGTCGATGAAGACCAGACCGCCGTGGTCGCGCTTGCGGTGGATCCAGCCCGACAGGCGCACCGTGGAACCGGTGTCGGAGGCGCGCAGAGCGCCGCAGTTGTGGGTGCGATAGGCGTGCATGGAGGTCATGAAAGTCTTGAATACGCGGTGATTTGCAAGGCGCGGTAAGGCGCACGTGGGCGCCCGTATGTCAAGGATTCTGGGACGAACCACGCGCTGGCGCGGCCCGTCTGGAAAAGGTTCTCGGCGCGTCAGGCCGCTTCGACGATGGCCAGGAAGTCCTTGGCCTTAAGCGAGGCGCCGCCGACCAGGGCGCCGCCGACTTCCGGCGCGGCCAGGATCTCGCGGGCGTTCTCGGGCTTGACCGACCCGCCGTAGAGGATCGGCGTCACCCTGCCCTGCTCGCCGAACCGGGCGACCAGCTCGGCGCGGATGGCCGCGTGCATCTCGACGATGTTCTCGACCGAGGCCACGTGGCCGGTGCCGATGGCCCACAGCGGCTCGTAGGCGACGTTGAAGGCCTGGCCCGCCAGGCTGGACGGCAGGGAATTGCGAAGCTGGCCGATCACGAAGCTCACCGCTCCGCCGCCCTGGCGCTGTTCCAGGCTCTCGCCGACGCAGACGATGGGCTCCAGGCCCGCCGCCAGGGCCGCCTGGGCCTTGCCGGCCACCTGCTGACAGGTCTCGCCGTGGTCGGTGCGGCGCTCGGAGTGGCCGACGATCACCATCGTCCCGCCAGCGTCGGCGACCATCTCGGCCGAGATGTCGCCGGTATGGGCGCCGCTGGCCTTGCCGTGGCAGTCCTGGCCGCCGACCAGGACGAACGAACCCTCGACCGCTTCGCCGAGGCGGTGCAGCAGGGTGGCGGGCGGGAAGATGGCGACTCGGGCGGCGGCGGGCTGGCGGTCCAGTCCGGCCGCGATGGCCCGGGCCTCGTCGAGAGCGGTCGAAAGACCGTTCATCTTCCAGTTTCCGGCGATCAGCGGCCGGGGAGTCGTGCTCGAAAGGGTCATGAGCGCCTTCTTGGGGTCATGCTCGCCTGGGAAGTCAAGCCCAGGCCGCTTGCCCGGTCACCCACGGCTCTACTATACCCGCTGCTCTCGACCGCCTTGCCCATTCGTTCGGCGGGTCCGACTGGAAGGTTCTCGTCCCAATGCTCGCCGGTTTCCGCTCCTTCGCCAAATCGCCGTTCGCGGTTCTG
Source organism: Caulobacter segnis (assembly GCF_019931575.1). NCBI lineage: Bacteria > Pseudomonadati > Pseudomonadota > Alphaproteobacteria > Caulobacterales > Caulobacteraceae > Caulobacter > Caulobacter segnis. The sequence goes on from NZ_CP082923.1 coordinate 2,554,270, forward strand.
CTGTTCGGCCTGCTGATCGTCAGCTTCGCCATCTTCGGCATCAGCGACGTGTTCAAGGGGCCGCGCGGCTCGGGCGTGATCAGCGCCGGTTCGCGCAGCCTGTCGGCCCAGGACTTCAAGGCGCGGTTCGACAACTACCGCAAGGCCATGGAGCAGCGCGGCGGCGAGGCGATCACGCCCGACCAGGCCGTCGAGCGCGGCATCGACCGACAGATCGTCCAGGAACTGACCCTGCAGGAATCGATCGCAGCCGCGATCCAGAAGATGGGCGTCACCCCGTCGGACAAGCTGGTCGGCGACATCGTCCACCAGCAGATGAGCCAGTTGCCGCCCGGCCAGCGCCCATTCAGCCCGATCACCGGCAAGTTCGACCAGCAGGCCTACGCTGCCCTGCTGGCCCAGAACAACCTGACGCCCCAAGCCTACGAGGCCTCGCTGCGCGACGAGATCGCCAACGCCCACTTCTTCTCGGCCGTCGCCGACGGCATGCGCGCGCCGCGCATCTACGCCGCCCTGCAAGGCGCCTACCTCTTGGAAGCGCGCGACGTCGCCGCCTTCGCGGTCAATCCCGCCTCGGTCGAAAAGCCCGGCCAGCCGACCGACGCCCAACTGACCGCGTTCATGAACGAGAACCGCGAGCGCCTGACGCGTCCGGAAACGCGCGTGCTGTCGATCATGCGCGTCAGCGCCAAGGCCCTGGAGCCGACCGTCACGCTGAACCCGGCCGACGTGCAGAAGGCCTTCGACTTCCGCAAGGACAGCTTGGCCAAGCCGGAGACCCGCTCGATCGTCCAGATCTCGGCCCCCGACGCCAAGGCCGCCGCCGTGATCTCGCAGCGCCTGGCCAAGGGCGAGGATCCGGCCGCCGTCGCCAAGGCCTACGGCAAGACCCCGCTGGTCCTGGCCGACAAGCCCAAGTCCGCCGTGCCGGACCGCAAGGTCGCCGACGCCGCCTTCACCCTGGCCGCCGGCCAGGTCAGCGGCCCGATCGCCGGCGAGCTGGGCGTCTCGGTGATCAAGGTCACCAAGGTCACGCCGGGCGTCGTCGCCACGCTGGACAGCGTCCGTCCGCAGATCGAGGCCGAGGTCCGCGCCCAGACCGCCCAGGCCAAGGCCTACGACCAGACCCAGACCTATCAGGACGCCCATGACGGCGGCGCCGACCTGGTCGCCGCGGCCAGCAAGGCCGGCGCCCTGGTGCTCACGACCGCCCCGATCACCGCCCAGGGCGCCGATCAGACCGGCCAGCCCGTCCCCGGCCTGACGCCCGACATCCTCAAGACCGCCTTCGAGCTGTCGCAAGGCGGCGAGAGCGAACTGGTCGAGCTGGGCAAGGGCGAATACTACGCCGTGAAGGTCGAGAAGGTCGTGCCGGCCGCCATGCCGCCGCTGGCCGAGATCAAGCCGCAGCTGACCGCCGTCTGGCAGGCCCAGGAGATGGGCAAGCGCCTGAAGGCCAAGGCCGACGAGCTGGCCGCCCGCGTCAAGAAGGGCGAGAGCCTGGACGCCGTCGCCGCCTCGGCCCAGTCGAAGGTCCAGAAGGTCCCCGGCCTGTCGCGCCAGAACGCTCGCGAGCACATGGGCCTGGGCCAGGAGTTCCTGGGCGCGGCCTTCCAGGCCAAGAACGGCGAGACCTTCGTGGCCCGCGCCGGCCAGCAGGGCGAGGCCTTCGTCGTCGCCAAGCTCGAGACCGTCCACGCCGCCCCGGCCGACCAGGTCGCCCAGATCGCGGCGTTCACCCAAGCCCAGACGGCCAACGGCCTGATGCGCGACCTGGGCGAGGCCTCGCGCAACGCCGCCAAGACCCAGTTGAAGACCAAGAGCAACCTGACCCTGGCGCGCCAGGCCATCGGCGTCGACACCGACGCCCTGGCGAAGGCGCAAGGCGCCACGGGCGGAAAGAAAGCCGAGTAATGAGTCTGGAACCCGCCTTCGACGCCTTTTCGGAAGCCTATGATTCCGGACGTCAACAGGTCGTCTGGACCCGTCTGATCGACGATCTCGAGACCCCGGTCTCGGCCTATCTGAAGATCGCCCAGACGCGTCCCTACAGCTTCCTGTTCGAGAGCGTGGAAGGCGGCGCCTGGCGCGGTCGCTATTCGATCGTGACCATGAACCCGGACCTCGTCTGGCGCTGCCGCGGCGACCAGGCCGAGATCGCAGAGGGCGACGACATCGCCGCCGGCCGCTACGCGCCCCAGCCGGGCGGCGCGCTGGACAGCCTGCGCGACCTCGTGGCCCGTTCGCGCATGGAGCTGCCCAAGGGCCTGCCGCCCATGGCCGCCGGCGTGTTCGGGGCCCTGGGCTACGATCTGGTCCGCCTGGTCGAGCGTCTGCCCGACATCAACGAGGACACGCTGGGCCTGCCGGACGGGATCATGACCCGCCCGCAGATCGTCGCGATCTTCGACGCCATCGCCCAGGAAATCATCCTGACCACGGCCGTGCGCCCCAAGGCCGGCGTGTCGGCCCAGGACGCCTACGCCGCCGCCCGCGCGCGAATCGAGACGGTGATGGCCGACCTGCATCGTCCTCTGGCCCACGACGCGCCCCGCGCGCCTCGAGACCCGATGGCGTTCACGACGCCGGTCAGCCGCGCCGACTACGCCGACGTGGTCGCCAAGGCCAAGGACTACATCGCCGCCGGCGACATCTTCCAGGTCGTGGCCAGCCACCGCTTCCGCGCGCCCTTCGACCTGCCGCCGTTCGCCCTGTACCGCTCGCTGCGCCGGACCAATCCGTCGCCGTTCCTGTTCTTCCTGAACCTGGACGGCTTCAACCTGGTCGGCTCCAGCCCCGAGATCCTGGTTCGCCTGCGCGACGGCAAGATCACCATCCGGCCGATCGCCGGCACCCGTCCGCGCGGCGCCACGCCCGAGCAGGACGCGGCGCTGGAAGCCGAGCTGCTGGCCGATCCCAAGGAACGCGCCGAGCACCTGATGCTGCTGGACCTGGGCCGCAACGACGTGGGTCGCGTGGCCATGCTGAACCATCAGGGCCGCAACACGCCGGCTGAGCGTCCGAAAGGCCCGAACGTCCGCGTGACCGAGAGCTTCAAGATCGAGCGCTACAGCCACGTGATGCACATCGTCTCGAACGTCGAGGGCAACGCGCCCGAGGGCGTCGATCCGGTCGACGTGCTGATGGCCGCCCTGCCCGCCGGCACGCTCTCGGGCGCGCCCAAGGTGCGGGCGATGGAGATCATCGACGAACTGGAAGTCGAGAAGCGCGGCATCGGCTATGCCGGCGCGGTCGGCTATTTCGGCGCCGACGGCTCGGTCGACACCTGCATCGTGCTGCGCACGGCGCTTGTGAAGGACGGCATGATGTACGTGCAGGCCGGCGGCGGCATCGTCGCCGACAGCGATCCGGACGCCGAGTACGATGAGACTCTGCACAAGTCCCGCGCCCTCAAGCGCGCGGCCGAGGAAGCCTGGCGATTCAGCTGAGCCTTAGGGCTGCTCTTCCGTTCTACGGACCGCCCAGCCGGTCGTCCGGGAGGTGCTGCGTGACCGCCGGCGGCGCCAGCACCATCACCGTGGCGAAGCTGATCGCACACAGCGCGGCGAAGGCCGCGGCGGCCAGCACCGGCGTCATCTTCTGGACGCGCGCCTTCTGCCGCAGCAGCGCGCGGACATAGGCGACGGCGACAGGGTCCAGGGCGGAATCACGCGGGTCCATCCCCATATGATGCTCCAGACCGCGTCCGCTGTAACCGTAACTGAAAGCCGCAGGCGAAATTGCCGCTACACATCGGCCGCGCTCAGGCTAGAACCGCACTTCGAAAGGCGGCGTCATGATCCTCGTCATCGATAACTACGACAGCTTCACCTACAACCTCGTCCACTATCTGAACGAGCTGGGGGCCGAGACGGTCGTCTACCGCAACGACGCGCTGACGGTGCAGGAAGCCCTGGGCCTGCATCCGGCCGCCGTGCTGCTGTCACCCGGCCCCAAGGCCCCCGACCAGGCCGGCATCTGCCTGCCGCTGCTGCGCGCCGCGCCGGAAGACCTGCCGATCCTTGGCGTTTGCCTCGGCCACCAGGCCATCGGCCAAGCCTACGGCGGCGAGGTGATCCGCGCCAAGCAGGTCATGCACGGCAAGGTCAGCAAGGTGCGCCATAACGACAAGGGCATCTTCAAGGGCCTGCCCAACCCGTTCACCGCCACCCGCTACCATAGCCTGGCCGTCCGCAAGGAGGACTTGCCGCCCGAGCTGGAGGTCACCGCCTGGACCGACGACGGCGAGATCATGGGCGTGCAGCACAGGACGCGCCCCGTGTTCGGCGTCCAGTTCCACCCGGAATCGATCGCCACCGAGGGCGGCCACCAGATGCTGGCCAACTTCATGGACCTCGCGAACGTCAAGCGCGACGCGGCGGTCTGGGTCTAGGGCGAGCCGCATCATGTCCGACGCTTTCAAGCCGCTGCTGGCCAAGCTGGCCGACGGCCAGACCCTGGGCGACGAAGACGCCGAGATCTTCTTCGCCGCCTGCCTGCGCGGCGAACCGACCCCGGCCCAGGTGGCCGCCGCCGTCACCGCCATGCGCCTGCGCGGCGAGACGGTCGGCGAGATCGCCGCTTGCGCCCGCGCCATGCGACGCGCGGCCGTCCAGCTGGAGCATCCGTACGACGTCATCGACGTCTGCGGCACCGGCGGCGATGGCCTGCACACGCTGAACATCTCCACCGCGGTAGGCTTCGTGGCCGCCGGCGGGGGCCTCAAGGTCGCCAAGCACGGCAACCGCGCCATCACCTCGAAGTCCGGCACCGCCGACGTCCTGACCGCTCTGGGCGTCAATATCGACGCCACGCGCGAGCAGCAGCGCCGGGCCCTGGACGAGGCCGGCATCTGCTTCCTATTCGCCCAGGCCCATCACGGGGCGATGAAGCACGTCTCGCCGATCCGCCAGCAACTGGGCTTTCGCACGATCTTCAACCTGCTGGGCCCGCTGACCAATCCGGCCGGCGCCAAGCGGCAGGTCGTCGGCGTTTCGGCCCCGCGCTTCGTCGAGCCGATCGCCAAGGCGCTTGGGGCCCTGGGCGCCGAGCGCGCCTGGTCGGTGCACGGCGCGGGCATGGACGAGCTGACCACGACGGGCGAGACCGAGGTCGCCGAATGGCGCGACGGCCGCATCCACCTGTTCAAGATCACGCCCGAGGCCGTCGGCCTGCCGCGCGCCTCGCTGTCGGACATCACCGGCGGCGATCCTGAGTTCAACGCCGCCGCCCTGACCCGCCTGCTCGACGGCGAGAAGGGTCCCTATCGTGACATCGTGCTGCTGAACGCCGCCGCCGCCTTCCTCGTCGCCGACAAGGTCGAGACCCTGGTCGAGGGCATCGAACTGGCCGCCAACGTCATCGACGACGGCCGCGCCAAGGCCGCCCTCGCCGGCCTGGTGGCCGCCACCAACTCGGAAGCACCCGCGTGACCGATATCCTGGCCAAGATCGCCGCCTACAAGCGCGAAGACGTCGCGGCCCGCAAGGCCCGCCGCTCGCAGGCCAATGTCGACGCCGCCGCCAAGACCGCCTCGGCGCCGCGCGGCTTCAAGACCGCGTTGGAAGCCAAGCACGCCCCCGGCAAGCTGTCCCTGATCGCCGAGATCAAGAAGGCCTCGCCGTCCAAGGGCCTGATCCGCGAGGACTTCGATCCGCCGGTGCTGGCCAAGGCCTATGAGGTCGGCGGCGCGGCCTGCCTGTCGGTGCTGACGGACGGTCCCAGCTTCCAGGGCGCCGACGACTATCTGGTGGCCGCCCGCGCGGCGACCGCCCTGCCCTGCATCCGCAAGGATTTCCTGGTCGATCCCTGGCAGGTGGCCGAGAGCCGCGCCCTGGGCGCCGACGCCATCCTGGTCATCCTGGCCATGATCGACGATGGCCTGGCCGCCGAGCTGATGAGCGAAGCCAAGCGTCTGGGGATGGACGCCCTGGTCGAGGTCCATGACGAGGCCGAGATGGCCCGCGCCGGCGCCCTGGGCTCGGACCTGGTTGGCATCAACAACCGCGACCTGAAGAGCTTCGTCGTCGACCTGGCCGTCACCGAGCGCCTGGCCGCCCAGGCGCCCGAGGACGCGCTCCTGGTCACCGAGAGCGGCGTCTTCACCCACGCCGACGTCGTGCGGATGGAGGCGACCGGCGCCAAGGCCATGCTGGTCGGCGAGAGCCTGATGCGCCACGCTGACGTCACGGCCGCCACCAGGGTCCTGATCGGCTAAAACGCCACGTTTTGGCCAAGCTTGCCGCCCTAACCTTCGCGTGAGCGAAGGAGGGACATCATGAGCAAGCCGCGCTGGGCCGAAGGCCTGATCGAGACGATCAAGACGGTCGCCATCGTCTTGGTGGTGGCCCTGGTTCCGCGCACGGTCTTCAGCCAGCCGTTCACGATCCCGTCCGGATCGATGGAGCCGACACTGATGGTCGGCGACTACATCCTAGTCTCCAAATATCCTTATGGCTGGAGCCGGCACTCGATCCCGCTCAGCCCGCCGGTCGGCCACGGCCGCCTGATGGACAAGGCGCCCCAGCGGGGCGACATCGTCGTCTTCAAGCGCCCCAGCGACGGCCGCACCGACGTGATCAAGCGCGTCATCGGCCTGCCGGGCGACCGGATCCAGCTGACCAGCGGCGTGCTTCGGATCAACGGCGCTCCCGTCCAGCAGACCCTGACCGGGGTCGACGCCGAGGGTTCGCCTGGAAACTATCCGATCCCGGTCCGCCATCTGCGCGAGACCCTGCCGAACGGTCGGACCTACGCCACCAACAGTTTCGGCGCCGACACGCCGGCCGCCAATACCGGCGTCTACACCGTGCCGGCCGGCTGCTATTTCGTAATGGGTGACAATCGCGACAACTCGCTGGACAGCCGCTTCAACCCCGGCTCGACGCCCAAGGGGTACGCCTCCTGCGCCTGGGACGTGGCGCGCGACGCCGGCCTGCCGCCAGAGCTGGGCATGGGCTTCATCCCCGCCGAGAACCTGGTGGGCCGCGCCGAGCGAATCCTGTTTTCGTGGACCGGCCACGGCCTGCGCCTGGACCGCACCTTCAAAAAGCTGCCCGCCCCGACGGTTGGCTGAGCGCTCCCGCCTCGCTAGGGTCCGCTCCACTTTGGATTGAAGAGGATTCGGATGCGGGACGGTTCTTTCCTGACGGCGCTTCGTAACGTCACGCCCGCGCCCCTGCGCCCGGTGCTGGGCCGCCTTCGCCGCGCTCTGCTGCCGGCCTCGCTTCCCACCGCCGCGCCCGCGCCGCCGCCCGCCGATCCTGACGCCGTCGCCGCACCGCAGGAGCTCTGGCACCTCGTGGGCGCCGCCGACGCCGACTACGTCCGCGTGGGCCAGGAGTTCAAGCGGCTGTTCATCGAGGCCGGCCTGCGGCCGCACCACGCCATTCTCGACGTCGGCTGCGGAATTGGCCGCGCCGCCGCCCCGCTCGTCGACTATCTGGACGAGAACGGCCGCTACGCGGGCTTCGACGTGATGGCCCAGGCCATCGACTGGTGCAAAGCCCACATCGCCGTCGGCGACCCGCGCTTCGACTTCGTGCACGCCGACATGCACAGCGACCGCTACAACCCGGCCGGCTCGCAGCCCGCCAGCGCCTATGTCTTTCCCTATCCGGACGCCAGCTTCGACTATGTATGGCTGGGCTCGGTTTTCACCCACCTGCTGGCCCCCGACCAGGCCCAGTTCGCCCGCGAGATCGCCCGCGTGCTCAAGCCCGGCGGGACCAGCATCGTCTCGTGGTACCTGATCGACGACGAGGCCCGCGCCAACACCGGCAACGGCCAGATCGCGTTCGACATGGTCCATCGCCTGGACGGCTGCTGGACCGCGACGCCCGAGCTGCCGGAGTCGGTGATCGGCTATGACATCGAGCCGATCCTGGCCCAGTACGACGAACTGGGCCTCGACGTGCTGAACCAGGCGCTGGGCGTCTGGCGCCGTCAGCCCTTGCAGGACCAGGACATTATCGTGGCTCGCAAGCGCGCCTGAAAGCTTTTGTTAAGCTTTTGATTCTTGGCGACATTTACCCTGCCGACCAGCCTAGGCCTTGATTTTGCAAAGCTTTTCACGCGATCAGCGCCCTGACTTGACTTTAATGCGGAACGCCTAGAGAACATTTGCGAGGTTTGCGGTTTGTTCCGCGCTCCAGCCGAGGTCGACATGCTCACCCGCAAGCAGCACGAACTGCTTATGTTCATCCACGAGCGTATCAAGGAGACCGGCGTCTCCCCGTCCTTCGACGAGATGAAGGAGGCCCTGGACCTGGCGTCCAAGTCGGGCATCCACCGCCTGATCACGGCCCTGGAAGAGCGCGGCTTCATCCGCCGCCTGGCCCATCGGGCCCGGGCGCTGGAGGTGGTGAAGCTGCCGCAGCAGGCCACGACGGCCGCCCCGCCCAAGGGCCGTGGCGCGTTCCGTCCGCAGGTGTTCGAGGGCGGCGGCGCCCCGCCGACCGCGCCGGCCGCCTCGGCCCCGGCCAATGACAGCCGCGAGCTGCCGATCCTGGGCCGCATCGCCGCCGGCACGCCGATCGACGCCATCCAGCACGAGCGCGAGCGCCTGCCGGTGCCGGAAGCCATGCTGGGCAACGGCGAGCACTATGTCCTCGAGGTGCAGGGGGACTCGATGATCGAGGCCGGCATTCTCGACGGCGACTACGTCATCATCAAGAAGGGCGACACGGCCACCTCTGGCGAGATCGTCGTCGCCCTGGTCGGCGAGGAAGCCACCTTGAAGCGCCTGCGCAAGAAGGGCGGCTCGATCGCCCTGGAAGCAGCCAACCCCAAGTACGAGACCCGCATCTTCGGCCCCGACCAGGTCGAGGTGCAAGGCAAGCTGGTCGGCCTGATCCGGCGGTACCACTAAGTCCGCCCCATTCGCTCATCCCCGCGAAAGCGGGGACCCAAGCTGAATGCCGGAACAAGTTTCGCCTTCCTCGGCTCTGTGCCCAGGGAGGCGTATTTGTTTGCGTGCTCGCCAACCGCGAAGCCGTTTGGATCTCCGCTTTCGCGGGGATGAGCGGTTTGGGGTGAACGGCTAGGGCTTGGGCTGCAGCCGACCCTCCTCCGCCAGCCGCTTGGCGGCGACGTCGAAGCCGGCCCAGGCCGCGGCAGCCAGGGACGCGCCGGTGCTGACCCGGCGCACGCCCAGGTCGCCCAGGCTCTCGACCGACATCTCGGGTCCCCAGAAGAGGACATTGACCGGCTTGGGCGCCACGGCCTGGACGATGGCCCTGATCTCCTCGGGATCGGTGACCGCCGGGGCGTAGAGGCAGTCCGCGCCCGCCTCGGCATAGGCCTTCAGGCGTTCCAGGGTCGGCGCCAGGTCGCGGACGCCGCGCAGATAGCCTTCGGTGCGGCCAACCAGGATCACGTCCTGACCCGAGGCGTCGATGGCCGCGCGCGCCGCCTTGAGGCGCGCGACGGCGGTCGGCAGGTCGTACAGCGCCGAGCCCGACCAGTCCTCAATCGACAGCCCCGCGACGCCGGCCGCGATGACCAGGGTCACGCTCTTGCCCACGCCTTCAGGCGTATCGGCGAAGCCGGCCTCGAAGTCGGCGTTCACCGGCAGGCTCGTCGCGGCGCACAGCTGCGTCAGGTGGGCGATGACCTCGTCGCGGGTGATCTGGCCGTCGTCCTTGCCCAGGGCCCAGGCCGCCCCAGCGCTGGTCGAGGCCAGGGCCTTGAAGCCCAGCTTCTCCAGCCGCCTGGCGCTGCCGATATCCCACGGATTGGGCAGGGCGAAGCAGCCCTCGGCGTGCAGGGCGCGAAAGGCCGCGCGGCGGGCGGCGAACGGGTTCGACATCACTGATCCTCCGGCGCGTTGGTCCGCGCGTGTTTCCTGACGACGCTTAGCGCTCGCTCGTGACATCAGGTGTCAGCAGGCGGCTCTCCGGCGGACGACTCCAAGGGCGATCGCCGCGCAAGGGCTGGGCCCAGACGATGCGCCAGCCGTCGGGGCGACGATAGAGCTCGGCCGCCCCGCCCCGCGCGAAATCCTCGGCGGTCAGCAGCACGGTGTCGGCGCATAGCGGCGGCGTATGCGCCGGGGCCGCTCCGCGAACGACCACGACCTCGCTGTTCACGCACAGGCCCGACAGGGTCTCGGCGTCGGGCGTCCTTCGGCTCCAGGCCAGGGACAGCCGCACGGGCGCGCCGAGGGCTGGCGCGCAGACCCGCTTGTCGCAAGCGTAGAGGCTCCAGGTCGCCGGCGTCAGGCCGCGCCGCCGCGCCCACAGCTCGGCCCCGAACCGCTTGGCGTCGGTGCGCAGCAGCACGGCCGCGTCGCCCGAGCGCACGGCGGCGGTGGCGCCGTCGGCGGCGATCCAGGCGTCGGGCGCGGCTGGCCGGGGCCACAGGGCGACGGCCAGGGCCAGCGGCGCGCCGATCCAGCGCAGCCTGCCCCTCCACAGGCACAGGGTCATCAGGCCCAGAAAGGCGATCACCAGCACCTGTGGCGGCGCGCTGGCCACGATCCGCTGCGCGCCGTGAGCGTCGGCGAAGGCGTTAGCGATGCCAACCATGCCGTCTATGCCCCAACCGGCCACGGCCAGAAACGGCGCGCCCAGACCGAAGGGCTCCAGCAGCGTGCCGATCGCCAGGAACGGCATGATCACGAACGACGACAGCGGCGCGACCGCCAGATTGGCCGGCAGACCCCAGACGGCGACGCGATTGAAGTGCTGCATGGCGAACGGCGCGGTGGCCAGACCCGCCACCAGGCTGGCGGCGACGCTGGCGGCCAGCCACGTGATCCCGGCCTGCGGCCAGCGGATCCACCACGGCGTCGAGATCTCGCGCACGGGCTGGGGCCAGGCCTCGGCCAGGGCGACCAGGGCGGCGGTGGCCGCGAACGACATCTGGAAGCCCGGCTCGCCCGCCGTCTCCGGCTTCAGGGCCAGGATCAGCAGGGCCGCCAACGCCAGACCGTGCAGGGTGATGGCCCGCCGGTCGAACAGGATGGCCAGGAAGGCAACGCTGGCCGTGATCGCGGCCCGCTCGGCCGGCGGCGGCGCGCCGGAGATCAACAGGTATCCCAGCACGGCCACGAGCCCGGCGACGGCGGCGATCTTCTTGCCCGGCGCCCGCAGGGCCAGCCAGGGCCAGGCCGCGACGCCCAGGCGCGCCAGCCCGAACACGAAGCCTCCGACGATGGCCATGTGCAGGCCGGAGATGGAGAGAATATGCGCTAGCCCCGAGGCGCGCATGGCCTCGGTCTGGTCCTCGCTGATCCAGGCCTCGTGGCCCGTCACCATCGCCGCTCCGATCCCGCCGCTGCTGGGGCCCATGCGCGCCAGGATCCGCTGGGCCAGGCTCCAGCGGAAGGCGTTCACCGCCATGGACAGGCGCAGGCGCCAGGGCGGCGGATCCAGCCGCGCCGGCGCGATCTCGCCGATCGTGAAGCCCACGCCGCCGATCGAGTCGAACCAGGCGTCGCGGGCGAAATCGTAGGACCCCGGCGCGGCGGGCGGCGGCGGGGAACCCAGCATGGCCTTCAGCCGCACCGCCCGCCCTGGCGCTGGCGTCTCGTTCTCGCCCAGGGTCACCCGGATCCGGCGCGGCGTCCGCTCGGGCGCGAGCCCCGACACCGTGACCGGCGCGATCAAGACACGCGGTCCGCCCGCGCCTGGGCTGACGACATCGACGACGAAGCCGTCCACGCGCCGCACGACGCGCTCGCCGGCCATGATCGGCGCCGCCACCCGGTCGCTCCGGATCTTGGCCGCCAGGCCGCCGGCCGCGCCAAACGCCGCGAGGCTGATGAGAACCAGGACCAGCTCCGGCGCGTCGCGACGACGCAGGCCCCGCCAGATCGCCGCCAGCAGCAGGGTCAGGCCCGCCAGCGCCCACAGGACGGGCTCTCGGCTCGCCTCCAGATAGGCCGCCGCGCCGAGGCCGAACGCGACGGGCGTCCAGAGGAAGACGCGGCCCGCATTGACTCGCAGTTCGGCCATCGCCAGCGCGGTCAGGCCCCGCCCCGAGAACCGCGTCGCGGGCGCTGGCGACGCCGCATCGATGAATTCGACGCCTAACACCCCGAAACCGTTGTATTTTTGACGGCCAAGCCAAGTTCGCCGCGATGCGGAAAAGCGCTGGTCCCGGCGCGAACCGGCGTGCTAAGACGCCCCGCCCAAGCCGCGTCGCGGCCCGCGTTTTCCGACGCCGTTTCGGCGTCCCGTCCTACAGCCCTGAAGTCCATGTCGAACCCCACCCCTACCGGCGTCGTCACGCGCTTCGCCCCCTCGCCCACCGGCTTCCTGCATATCGGCGGCGCCCGCACGGCGTTGTTCAACTGGTTATATGCGCGGCATACGGGAGGGAAGTTCCTTGTTCGCGTCGAGGACACCGATCGCGAGCGCTCGACCGAGGCGGCCGTCGCCGCCATCTTCGAGGGCCTGGACTGGCTTGGCCTGAAGTCGGACGACGAGGTCATCTTCCAGCACACCCGCGCGCCGCGTCACGTCGAGGTTGTGCAGGCGATGCTGGCCAAGGGCCGCGCCTATCGCTGCTGGATGACCGTCGAGGAACTGGAAGTCGCTCGCGAGAAGGCCCGCGCCGAAGGCCGCGCCATCCGCTCGCCCTGGCGCGACGCGCCGGAAGGCGACCTGTCGGTGCCGCACGTCATCCGCTTCAAGGGTCCGCTGGATGGCGAGACCGTGGTCGACGACCTGGTCAAGGGTCCGGTGACCTTCCGCAACATCGAGCTGGACGATCTGGTCCTGCTGCGCGCCGACGGCGCCCCGACCTACAACCTGGCCGTGGTCGTCGACGACCACGACATGGGGGTCACGCACGTGATCCGCGGCGACGACCACCTGAACAACGCCGCCCGCCAGACCCTGATCTACCAGGCGATGGACTGGACCGTGCCTGCCTTCGCCCACATCCCGCTGATCCACGGGCCCGACGGCGCCAAGCTCAGCAAGCGCCACGGCGCGCAGGCCGTCGGCGAGTTCGCCGACCTGGGCTACATCCCCGAAGGCATGCGCAACTATCTGGCGCGCCTGGGCTGGGGTCACGGCGACGACGAGGTCTTCAACGACGAGCAGGCGATCAGCTGGTTCGACGTCAAGGACGTGGTCAAGGCGCCCGCCCGCCTGGACTGGGCCAAGCTGAACCACATCAACGCCCAGCACCTGCGCAAGGCCGACGACGCGCGCCTGACCGAGCTGGCCCTGACGGCCGCCGAAAAGCGCGGCGAGCCCCTGCCAGCCGACGCCCGCGAGCGCATCGCCCGCACCGTCCCGGAAGTGAAGGAAGGCGCCAAGACCATCCTGGAGTTGGTGGACCACTGCGCCTTCGCGCTGAAGACGCGCCCGCTGGCCCTGGAAGAAAAAACGCAGAAGCAGCTGACCGAGGAAACGGTCGAGCGACTATCGCGCCTGCGCGCCCAACTGGCCGCCGCGCCGGCCTTCGACGCGGCGGCTCTGGAGAGCGTGTTGAAAACCTTCGCGGAATCCGAGGGTGTCGGCTTCGGCAAGTTCGGCCCGGCGTTGCGCGGGATCCTGACCGGCGGCGCGCCGGCTCCGGACCTGAACAAGACGATGGCCGCGCTCTCCCGCGAAGAGAGTTTGGGGCGCCTTGACGACGCCCTGGCGTCGCGCGCATGAGGCGCTATAACGCACGTGCGAAAACGAAAGTTGGACTGCTCGTTCCAATTTATGAAGGGGTCTAAGTATGACCGATAAAGCCACGCTGACGATCGGCGACAAGAGCTACGACCTGCCGATCCTCAAGGGCAGCACGGGTCCTGACGTTCTGGACATCCGAAAGGTCTATGCCGAGAGCGACCACTTCACGTTCGATCCGGGGTTCACCTCGACCGCCTCGTGCGAGAGCAAGATCACCTATATCGACGGCGACGCCGGCATTCTGCTGCACCGCGGCTATCCGATCGACCAGCTGGCCGAGAAGTCCTCGTTCCTCGAGGTCTGCCATCTGCTGCTGAACGGCGAACTGCCGACGGCGGACGAATTCGCCAAGTTCGAGCGCAACATCACCTACCACACGATGCTGCACGCTCAGTTCGACCGCTTCTTCGAGGGCTTCCGCCGCGACGCCCACCCGATGGCCGTCATGACCGGCGCGGTCGGCGCCCTGTCGGCCTTCTACGCCGACAGCATCAATGTCGACGACGCCCGTGAGCGCGAGATCAGCGCCCATCGCCTGATCGCCAAGATGCCGACGATCGCCGCCCGCGCTTACAAGTACACGGTCGGCCAGCCGTTCGTGTCGCCGCGCAACGACCTGTCGTACTCGGAAAACTTCCTGCGCATGTGCTTCGCCGTGCCGGCCGAGGACTGGAAGCCGAACCCGGTGCTGACCCGCGCCATGGACCGGATCTTCATCCTGCACGCCGACCACGAGCAGAACGCCTCGACCTCGACCGTCCGTCTGGCCGGTTCGTCGGGCGCGCACCCGTTCGCCTGCATCGCCGCGGGCATCGCCTGCCTGTGGGGCCCGTCGCACGGCGGCGCCAACCAGGAAGCGCTGGAGATGCTGGAGACCATCGGTTCGGTCGAGAACATCCCGGACTACGTCCAGGGCGTGAAGGACCGCAAGTACAAGCTGATGGGCTTCGGTCACCGCGTGTACAAGAACTTCGACCCGCGCGCGAAGGTCATGCAGAAGACCGCGCACGAAGTGCTGGGCGAACTGGGCCACAACAACGACCCGCTGCTGCAGGTCGCCCAGGAGCTGGAAAAGGTCGCCCTGAGCGATCCGTACTTCATCGACCGCAAGCTGTACCCGAACATCGACTTCTATTCGGGTATCACCCTGCGCGCGATGGGCTTCCCGACCAACATGTTCACCGTGCTGTTCGCCCTGGCCCGCACCGTCGGCTGGATCAGCCAGTGGAAGGAAATGTTCGAGGATCCCACCCGCAAGATCGGTCGTCCGCGTCAGCTCTACACGGGCGCCACGCAACGCGACTACGTGCCGGTCGAAAAGCGCTAAGCGCTTCGTCTTCAGGACAATGGATCAGGCCCCGCTTCGGCGGGGCCTTTTTCGTTCAGCGCTTGAGCAGGAACCCGAGGACCTCGGCCACGGCGCGGTAGAGCGCCTCAGGGATCTCCTCGTCAATTTCGATGGTCGACAGGGCCTGGGCCAGCACAGGGTCCTCCTCGATCGGCACGCCGTGTTCGCGGGCCGTCTCGATGATCTTCTCGCCCACCCAGCCCTGGCCGGACGCGACCACCTTGGGCGCGTTGGGATCTTCGTAGAGCAGCGCCACGGCGATGCGCGGACGGGCGGAGGGGCCGGTGATCCCGCTCATGAGGCCTGGTCCACGAAATGGCCCAGCGGGCTGACGCCGCCAGCGCTGGACGGCGAGCCCGAATGAATGGCGACCTCGGGCGACAGATCGGCTTGGCGCAGGGCCGCGCCCAGGCTTTCCTCGCCCGCCCGCAACCGGGCGATCGTCTCGGCCCGCTCGGCCCAGAGCGAAACGCGGGCCCGCGCGCCCGTCAGGGTGACCAGGGCATGGACGGGCCCCAGCGGCTCGACGTCGATCGAGAAGCGGGCCTTGTAGGTGCGTTCCGCCGGACCGGCCGCGCCGCCGCCAGAACCGCCGCCGTCGTGGCTGATCTCGAACTGGGCCACGGCGACGCCCTGGGGCGTCACGAACGGCAGGTCCAGGTTCAGCCGCGCGCCTTGTGGCCGCGCCTCGGCGGCCTCGGCCTCGCCGTGGCGCGGCGGCTCGGGCAGCGAGGCGATCTGCATCAGGTCCTGCCTGGCCAACGCCCCGCTGACGCCCTTGAGCAGGCCGCGCACCACGTCGGCTGGCGACTGGTCGGCCAACATGGCCGGCGGATTGGGCTTCTGGCCCGCCATGGGACCGCTGGCGTAGGGCGGCGGCGGAACCTTGGAGCGAGCAGCGTCGGCTGCGGGCGCGCCATAGCCCCGCGCCACGGCGGTCTTGGCCTCGGCGAGCGGACCGGCCGGCGCAGCCTCCATCACCGCGTCCTCGGCCAGCAGCCCGGCCTGGATCAGCGGCGACAGCGCCGCGCGCGCGGCGGTCGTCGGGCTTGGCGCCGCCTTGGGCGCGGCCGTGAAGGCGGCGAAACGCGGTTCATCCTCGGCGGCTGGAAGCGGAACCCCGGGCTTCGCGAGCGCGCGCCCTTCCTCCGCCGTATCGAGCTGTGACGCCGGGGCGGACGAAGGGATCTCGCCTGGCGCGTCGTCACGCGCCGGAGTCGGGGTCGCTTGAGCCTGAACCGTGGGACGCGCGGCCGGCGGCGAGACCGGCGACGCGGCGGCTGGCAATGACGAGCGAGCGCCAGAGATGGGCGTTTCGAAGTCGAGCGCGCCGTCCACGACCGGCTCGACGGTCGGATCGGTCAGGTCCTGAGGCGCGGCGTGGGCCAACCAGGCGTACAGCGCGCCCCGGAACACCAGCAGCGCGGCCTTCATGTCGCCCCCTGGCGACGGCGCGGGCGCGCCTCCCGTGACGGGGGCGGTGGCGGCGCGGGCCATGCGGGCTTCCAGGAATACGCCCGAATGCTCGACGGCCCGGCGCAATCCCTGGGCGGTCGTGATCTCATCGGCGTGGGGCGTCATGGCCAGCAGGGCGCCGCCCGCCTCGCGCACCTCGGCCGGCATGTCGTCCCGATCGACGACGGCCCGGACATTGGCCATCAGCGGCGCCAGGCCAGTCTGGCGCGGCACGGCCTCGGCGGCGGCGGTGCGCACGGCGCGGGCCATCCGGGTTTCGGGCGATCCCTTGGCCGCCAGCGCCTGCTGGGCCGGCGGCGCGCCCTTAGCGGCGCCCGAGGCATCGTCCGCGTGTCCCGTGTCCTGCGTCGAGGCCCGGCCAGCCTGCTCCACCGGCGCGCCCGTCCTGGGCGCCTGGGGCGTGGTCGGACGACCGACGATTTGGCCGAGCTCGGCGGCCGTGTTGGCCAGCGCCTGGCGTGCCATGGCCTGCAAAACCGCCAGAGAATCCGGTGCGGTTCCAGCCGGGACGGATGGAAGGATCGGGGTCAGGGGCGTGGTCGGGTCGATGGCCACGACGACGGCTCCGGGTGGCTGTTATTTCGAAAGTATGGGGCGATCGTAAATCAGTGGTTAACCTTAAGCATAACACTCTGCGTATGTTCACTTTTTCCAAGCACTCGACGCCGGACGTGAACAACGTAACCGTATTTTCGCAGCGCGGAGCGCGTTCAGGTCATGGGCTGGCGCAGTATCGTCGAACATCGACGGCGTGATCTGTTGTCCATCGTGCCGATGACTCTGCTGGCGGCCGTCGGCGCCATGGTCTGGCTGGGCGTCCAAACGAGCCTGATCTGGCTGGCCGCCGCCCTGATGCTGATCCTTTTCAACCAGTTGTTGTGCAGCGCCATCGCCCGCCTGGGAGACGCCGCCGACGGGTTCGAGACAGGCCTGGCGGCCTTCACCCTAGCCTATACCTTCGTCTACGCCGCCCTCCCCGGCGCCCTGGTGCTGCACGGGACACGCACCTCGGTCCTGGCCGGCAGCGCCATGATGGGCGCCATCGCTCTGTCCAGCACGGCCGAGTTCGTGATCTCGCGCCGCATCGGCGCAGCCGCCCTGGCGGCGCTGTTGCTCCACGTGCTGGTCACGGCGTGGCTGACCTTCAAGACGACGCCGCCCCAGCAGGTGGCGCTGTCGCTGGTGGCGATCGTCTGCTTCTTCGGCTACGTGCTGCAATACGCCCTGCACCGCGAGAAGGCCGCCCGCCGCATGGCCGAAGCGACCGCCCTGGCCCAGGCGCGCGAGGCCGAGGCCGCCAGCGCCAACCGCGCCAAGACCGCCTTCCTGGCGACCATGAGCCACGAGATCCGCACGCCGCTGAACGGCATCCTGGGCATGGCCCAGGTCATGGAGGCCGACGCGCTCTCCGCCCCGCAGCGCGAGCGCCTGTCGGTGGTCCGTCAGTCGGGCAAGGCGTTGACCGACATCCTCAACGACGTGCTGGACCTGGCCCGTATCGAGGCCGGTCAGCTGGAGCTACGGCCCGAGCCCTTCGACCTGCGCGCGCTGCTAGTCGGCTGCGGGCGTACTTTCGCGGCCCTGGCCGAGGGCAAGGGCCTCACCCACGACCTGGTCATCGCCTCGTCGGCCGAAGGCGCTTATCTGGGCGATGCGGGCCGGCTGCGGCAGATCCTGCACAACCTGCTGTCCAACGCCGTGAAGTTCACCGAGGCCGGGGGCGTTTCGATCGCGGCGCGGTTCGAGGCCGGCCTTCTGGAACTGACCGTGGCCGACACTGGGCCCGGCGTCGCCCCCGACGAACAGGAGCGCCTGTTCGGGCGCTTCGTGCTGCTGGATGACATCGCCACGCGGCGGCACGGCGGCGCGGGCCTGGGCCTGGCCATCTGTCGCGAACTGGCCCGCCGCATGGGCGGCGACATCACCCTCTATAGCCGTGTCGGCGTCGGTAGCGCCTTCACGGTGACCCTGCCGCTGACGCGGGTGCAAAAGCCGGTTTCCATCCGGGACACGGCCAAGGCCGACGCCGCCCCGGGCCTTCGGGTGCTGGCCGCCGAGGACAATCCGACCAACCAGCTGGTCTTGCGCTCCGTGCTGCGCCAGGCCGGCGTTGAGCCCGTCATCGTCGACGACGGCGCCAAGGCCCTGGAAGCTTGGCGCGCCGGCCGGTGGGACGTGGTGCTGATGGACATCCACATGCCGGTCATGGACGGCCTGACGGCGCTGAAGCAGATCCGCCGCCTAGAGGCTGTCGAGGGTCGGCCGCGCACACCGGTCATCGCCCTGACCGCCAGCGCCATGCGCCACCAGATCGACCACCTGCTGGCGGCCGGGATGGACGATCATGTCGGCAAGCCGCTCGACGTCGCGGAGCTGCTCGGCGCTCTCGACCGCGCCACGCGCTTAGCCGATCGCGCCCCTCGCCTTCAGGAAGTCCAGTAGGGCGTCCGCGGCGGCCTCGGACGGGTCGGGCATGCCTCGTCCCATCTTGTCCAACGCCGCGCTCTGTTCGGCCGCCTGACGGGCGCGCAGGGCCGGATCGTCGAGCAGTCTGGCCACCTCGCGCGCCAGCCCTTCGCCTTCACAGGCGTCCTGCAGCAGTTCCGGCGCGACCGCCTTGCCGGCGGCGATGTTGAACAGGGTGACCCAGCGCGGCTTCATCAGGCGCTTGAGAAGGGCGTAGGTGATCGCGCCGGTCTTGTAGCCGACCACCATCGGCGCGCCGGCCAGGGCCAACTCCGTGGTCACCGTGCCGCTGCAGGCCAGGGCGACGTCGCCGGCGACGAAGGCGTCGTCCTTCAGCGCCTCGTCCTCGATCACGTGGGCGCGGAACGGCCAGCCGGCCACGCGGGCCTTCACGGCCTCGGCGACGGTGTAGGCGGCGGGAATGACCACGACCAGTTCGGGCCGGTCGGCCTTCAGCCGACGCACGGCGTCCTCGAAGGCCGGCATGACTCGTTCGATCTCGGACGGCCGGCTACCCGGCAGGACCAGCAGGATCGGATCGGTCGTCGACGCCGCGACGGCCGCGCGCAACCGGGCGCCGTCGGCGTGGTCGAAGCGCTTGGCCAGGGCCGAATTGCCGACGAAGACGTTCTCCAGGCCCGCGGCGTCGAAATAGGGCTTGTCCATCGGCTGGATCGACAGCAGCAGGTCCACGGCCTTGGCCAGGCCGTAGGCGCGCTTCTCGCGATAGGCCCAGACCTGGGGCGCGACGTATTTCACGAGCGGCAGTTTGGGATCCAGCTTTCGCAGCGCCTTGGCCAGGCGGATGTTGAAGCCCCAGCTGTCGATCAGCACGGCGACGTCGGGCTCTTCCCGGGCCGCCAGGGCCACCGTGTCGTCCAGGCGGGCCTTGACCGTCGGATAGGCCTTCAGCCCCTCCCAGATGCCCAGGATCGACAGTTGGGCGATGTCGAAGGGGCTCTGGATCCCCTGCTCGGCCATCTTGGCCCCGCCGATCCCGACGAAGGTGACCCGGTCGCCCAGTCGCGCCCGCAGCGCCTTGGCCAGGCTGGCGCCCAAGGCGTCGCCCGAGGCCTCGGCGGCGACCAGCATGACCTTCAGCGGCGTTGCGGGGGCCGGCATCACGGCCGCCCCTGCGGATCGACCCCCAGCACGAAGAGGCCAAGGTCATCGGCGCAGGCGATCACCGCGTCGCGATCGACGACCAGCAGGCGGCCGGCCTCGCCGACCACGCCGGCCAGGCCCGCGCGGGCGGCGCGCTGGATGGTGGCGACGCCGATGGTCGGCAGGTCGACCTTGGTCTCCTGGATCGGCTTGGGCGCCTTGGCCAAGACGCCCTTGGAACGCTCGGTCGAGCCGCGAATGGCCTGGGGCAGTTGCTCCACGCGCCGCAGCATGGCGTCGGTGCCTTCCTGGGCCTCGACCGCCAGGACCAGGCCGTCGCAGACCACAGCGCCCTGCCCCACGTCCAGTCGACCGATCTCGCGGGCCACATGCAGGGCCTTGTCGATGTCGGCCATGTGCTCGGGACGGGGCGAGATCTTGCCCAGGCGGCCGCGCGGCAGGGTCATCTCGCCCATCACCTCATGGGCGCCCTCGATCTCGAAGCCTTCCTTCTCGAACTCGTCCAGCACGCGGCGCAGCAGGGCGTCGTCACCCTTGCGGGCGGCGACGATCAGGCTGGGCAGCACCTTGACGCCCCGGCCGTCGGGCATCAGGGCGGCGAAGTCGGGACGGCTGACATTGCCCGCGAAGCAGACAACCTCGCAGCCCTCGGCCCGCAGAGCCTTGAACACCTTGCCGAACTCGCCCAGGCCGACCTCGACGCCGGGATAGCGAGCCAGGGTCGGTTCGGCGAAGCTGCGCAGGCGCATGACCGAGAAGGCGCGTCCGGCGGCCTCGCAATGGGCCGCCAACTCGACGGGAAGCGACCCGCCGCCGGCGATCAGACCCAGCTTGCGCATATCCCGACCCTAGACCTCGCGCTCGGGCAGGCAGAGCGGGCGGTTGGCGTCGGCGCGGATGAAGTCGACGATCTCCATCACCTCGGGAATGGCCGCGTGGGTCTCGGCCACATCGTCGAGCCGCTCCTGGAAGGTGCCCTCGTCGGCGAACATCAGGCGGTAGGCCGCACGCAGGGCGTTGATCGTCTCGCGCGAAAAGCCCCGGCGCTTGAGGCCGACCAGGTTCAGGCCCTCGAGATGAGCATGGTTACCCCAGACCGAGCCATACGGAATGACGTCCTTGGTCACCGCGGCCAGGCCGCCGATGAAGCTGTAGCGGCCGATGCGCGAGAACTGGTGCGCGGCTGCGAGGCCGCCCATGAACACGTAGTCGCCGATGGCCACATGGCCGCCCAGGGTCGCGCCCTTGGCCAGCACCACGAAATCGCCGACCACGCAGTCGTGCGCCACGTGCGAACCGACCATGTAGAGGCCGTCCGAGCCGATCGTAGTCACACCCTTACCGGAGGCCGTGCCGGTGTGCATGGTCACGTGCTCGCGGATGATGTTGCGCGGGCCGATCAGCAGCTCGGTGCGCTCGCCCTTGTGGCCCAGGTGCTGCGGCGGCCCGCCCAGGTTGGCGAACGGGTGGACGATGCAGTCCTCGCCAATCGTCGTCGCGCCTTCCACCACCACGTGCGACAGCAGGCGCACGCCGGCCGACAGGGTCACGTCGGGACCGACGATGCTGTAGGGCCCGATCTGGACGTCCGAGGCGATCCTGGCCTCAGGCGCGACGATGGCGGTGGGATGGATGGTCATGCCTTGGATCCCGTCTCGACCACCATGGCGGCGAACTCGGCCTCGGCGGCCACCTTGTCGCCGACCTTGGCCACGCCCTTGAACTTGAAGATCGACGAACGCGCGCGGACGACCTCGACCTCCATGCGGATCACGTCGCCGGGGCGCACGGGATTGCGGAAGCGGGCGTTGTCGACCGACATGAAGAAGATGGTCTTGCCCTCGGTGTCGACTTCCAGCGACTTGCTCATCAGCACCGCGCCCGTCTGGGCCAGGGCCTCGATGATCAGCACGCCGGGCATCACCGGGTTGCCCGGGAAGTGCCCCTGGAAGAACGGCTCGTTGATCGTCACGCACTTGATGCCGACGATCGACTGGTGAGGATTGTAGTCCTCGGCGCGGTCAACCAGCAGGAACGGATAGCGGTGGGGGATGCGCGCCAGGATCTCGGCGATGTCGATCTCGGTCTGCACCGTTTGCTCGGTGTTCTGGCCCATACTCAGCCCCTCGTCCCTCGGCCGCCCGCCATGCGCGACAGCCATGCGGTCTCCCGGAGCCACCGCTTGAGCGGTCGCGCCGGAAAGCCCGTCCAAGTTTCACCTTCCGGCACGTCCTTGAACACCGAGGCCGCGGCCCCGATGCTCGCGCGCGAGCCGATCTTCAAATGGTCGGCGACGCCGGCCTTGCCGCCGAACGCGACGCCGTCGCCGACGACCGTGCTGCCAGAGATCCCGGTATAGGCCGCCAGCACGCAATTGCGACCCACACGGACGTTGTGCGCGACATGCACCAGGTTGTCGATCTTGGTGTTTTCCCCGATCGTCGTATCGGCGAACGCGCCGCGGTCGACGCAGCTGTTGGCGCCGATCGTGACGTTGTCCTGGATCACCACCCGGCCCAGCTGCGGCAGGTCGACCATGCCGGCCGGACCGACGGCGGCGCCGAAGCCCGCCTCGCCCAGCACCGCGCCCGCCGAGATCGACACCCGGTCGCCCAGCAGGGCGAAGCCGATCACGGCGTTGGCGCCGATCACGCAGTCACGCCCGACCAGAACACCGGGCCCGATGACGACGCCGGGGCCGATGCGCGCGCCGCGCCCGATCCGCGCGCCCTGCCCGATCGTCACATTCGGCGATAGCAGGACGCCGTCCTCGAGCTCGGCCTCGGGATGGATGGCGGGCGCGCCCGGTTCGTGCCGGCGCGGCGCGTGCAGGCGATTCACGGCCGCGGCCCAGGCGGCCTGCGGATGGCGGGTCACCAGCGCCGCGCAGGTCGCGGGCAGGAATTCCTTGTGTTCCGGACGCACGAAACAGGCGCCGGCCCGGGTGGCCCCGGCGGCGTCCTTGCGCTTGGCGTCGGAGAAGAAGGTGACCGCCTGGTCGTCGGCCGCATCGAGCGGCGCGGCGTGGGCGATCAAGCGGTCGCCACGGGCGGCGTCCGCCAGTTCGGCGGCGCCAGCCCGGGCCAACTCGGAAAGCGATGCCGGACCCAGGCTGTCAAAAAAACGCGGGTCCGGCATGGTTCCTCACGGCGGAAACGTTCCCCTAGGTAACCCTAAAGGAGACGATTC
Source organism: Caulobacter segnis (assembly GCF_019931575.1). Lineage (NCBI taxonomy): Bacteria > Pseudomonadati > Pseudomonadota > Alphaproteobacteria > Caulobacterales > Caulobacteraceae > Caulobacter > Caulobacter segnis. The sequence continues at coordinate 2,577,508 of NZ_CP082923.1, forward strand.
GCTTACTTATTGGTCGGCTGCAGCGGCGCGGCGCCCGGGACCTGCTGGTCCAGACGTTCGCGGTCGAAGGTCAGCGTCTTGATGCGCGCGTCCAGGGCGGTGACCACGGCGTCGGTGATGTCCATGGCCGGGTTGGCCAGCATCACCGATTCACGGTCGAACAGGATGCTGCACTTCTGGGCCTGGTAGACCTGCTTGATCGGCGTATCGAGCTCTTGATAGACGCGCGACAGCGCCTTTTGCTCGGTCGCTTCCACTTCCTTCTGGCGCAGTTGGCCCTTGCGCTGCCAGGCGTTGGCCTTGACCTGCAGGGCCGAGGCCTGCTGCTCCAGGGCGTCCTGGGCCAGGGTGGCGCGCTTGCCGTCGAGAGCCTTGGCCTCGTTGTCCAGGGCGGTGCGCTCACCGGTCAGCTCGGCGTTGACCTGCTGGATGATGGTCTTCAGGCGCGTATCGACAGCCTTGCCGACCTGCGAGCTGGCGACCGCGCGCGGGCTCGAGAAGATGCAGACGCCCGGGAGCGCCGGACCGTGCGTGACGGCCGGAGCGGCCGGGGCGGCGGCCGGAGCCGTCTGGGCCGAAGCGGCCGTCGCGATAGCGAGAGCGACGACGCTGGACGCGGCCGCGGACAGGAACTTGGACATGTCTATTGGAACCTTGTGGAGGTGGAGAACCGGAACGTTTCGGTTCGGTCGTAGCTTTCCTTGGCCAAAATGCGGCTGATATCGAATCGAATGGGCCCCATGGGGGATTTCCAGTCAATCGAGATACCGGCCGAGGCACGCAGGCCGAGGTTATCCTTGATGTTCGGATCGAAGACGCCCGGCGAGCTCTGACGATCGACATCGTCCAGCAGGCCGGCCGTACCCACGTCGCTGAACAGCGCGGCCTTGATGCCGTACTGCTCGGGCAGGAAGGTCGGAACGGTCAGCTCGAACGTGCTGATGGCGTAGAGCTTGGCGCCCATCGAGTTGTTCGTGCTCGAGATGTCGCGCGGACCGATACCGGCGATCTCGAAGCCCCGGAACGAGGTGCCGCCGCGATAGAAGCGGTCGTTGATGCGGACGTTGTCGCCGCCCCAGCCCTCGATGTAGCCGAACGAGCCAGTGGCGCTGAACACCAGGTCCTTGTTGAAGCCCCAGTACCAGCCGGCGTCGGCTTCGGTCTTCAGGTACTTCACATCGCCGCCGATGCCGGCGAGGTCCTGGTTCAGGTCGGCGAACCAGCCGCGGGTCGGGTTGATCGGGTCGTTCCGCTTGTCGATGCGCAGGCCGTAGCCCACCAGCGAGGTGATGTACGAACCACGCTGCAGGCAGAGGATCTGCGAGACCGAACCGCTGGTGCAAAGGCTGTCGGCGACGCTCACGTTATCCTGGCGGATCGTGTAGCGCAGGCTCATCGACGAGTCGTTGGTCAGCGGGAAGCCGAGGCGGATGTCGCCGCCGACCGACTTGGTGTCGTAGGCCGCGTAGTCCGACAGGTCGTAGCGGAAGGTGTAGAGGTTCACGCCCGCGACCAGGTTACGGCCCAGGAAGCGCGGCTCGCTGAAGCCGAAGTCGATCTGTTGGCGCAGCGAACCGACCGAGGCGCGAGCCCGCAGGTTCTGGCCGCGACCGCGGAAGTTCCGCTCGGTGATGCCGACGTCCAGCACCAGCTTGTCGACCGAGCTGTAGCCGGCGCTGAAGGACAGTTCGCCCGTCGGCTGCTCCTCGACCTTGACCCGCAGCGCGGTACGGTCCGGGGCCGAGCCTGGCGCGTCCTCGATCTCGACTTCCTTGAAGAAGCCCAGGCGGCGCATGTTGTTCTTCGAGCGATCGACCAGCACGCGGTTGTAGGCGTCGCCTTCGGCCACTTCGAGTTCGCGGCGCAGGACGTAGTCCAGCGTGCGGGTGTTGCCGACGATGTCGATGCGATCGACATAGACGCGCGGGCCTTCACGGACCTGGAAGACGACGTCGACGGTCTTGGTCTCGCGGTTGGGCACGTAGCGCGGACGCACGTCCACGAAGGCGAAGCCGGCCGCGCCCGCCGCGAAGGTCAGGGCGTCGGTGGCCTGCTCGATGCGCTCGTCCTCGTACAGCTGGCCGGCGCGGATCGGGAGGATCTGGGCCAGCAGGTTGCCGTCCAGCTTCTTCAGCTCGGTTTCGACGGTGACCTTGCCGAACTTGTACTTCGGGCCTTCGTCCAGGGTGTAGGTGACGGCGAAGCCGTTCTTGTCCGGCGCCAGTTCGGCCACCGACGAGACGACGCGGAAGTCGAAGTAGCCGCGGTTGCGGTAGAACTTGCGCAGCTGCTCGCGGTCGTACTCGATCCGGTCGGGGTCGTAGTTGTCGTTGCTGGTCAGGATCTTGTACCAGCGGCTTTCCTTGGTCACGACGACGTCGCGCAGGTCGTTGTCCGAGTACTCGCTATTACCCAGGAAGTTGATCCCCAGCACGCCGCTCTTGGGGCCTTCGCTGATTTCGAAGACCAGGTCGACGCGCTTTTGCGGCAGCTCGACCACCTTGGGCGTCACGGTCGCCGAAATGCGGCCCGAGCGGCGGTACAGTTCGATGATGCGCTGGACGTCGGCCTGAACCTTGGCGCGGGTGAAGATGCCGCGCGGACGGATCTGCACTTCGTCCTTCAGCTTGTCTTCCTTCAGGGACGAGTTCCCCTCGAACACCACTTGGTTGATGATCGGGTTCTCGACGACCTTCACGATCAGGTCGCCGCCCTGCATCTCGATCTTCACGTCGGCGAACAGGTCCGTACGGGCCAGGGTCTTCAGCGCCAAGTCGAGGCGCTGGGAATCGACGGTGTCGCCCGGCTGGATCGGCAGATAGGACAGAACCGTGCCCTGTTCGATGCGTTCGTTGCCCTGGACGACGATGCGCTGGACCACGCCGGTCTGAGCGGCCTGCGCGAAAGCCTGATGCGGAGCCACCAGGGCCGTGGAGCCGAGCAGCAGCGCCATACCAGTGGCGAACGCGGCGCTTTGGGCGCGAAGTTTGTTCATGTGACCAATCATGGACGGAGGGCTGGCTTTGTTCACGTGAACAAGCCGCCGATGAATTTGAACACGTCGTAGCGGTTGAGGTCGTTCCACGCCGCGAACAGCATGAAACCCAGGATCAAGGCAAGCCCCGCGCGGAACCCGGCCGCCTGGAAATCCGCCCGCAGAGGCCGTTTGGCCACGGCTTCATAGGCGTACATCAGCAGGTGGCCGCCATCGAGGACCGGGATCGGCAGCAGGTTCATGAAGCCGATGCTGACCGAGAGGCTGGCGATCAGCAGCATGGACGAGATGAAGACCCGCAGCGCCATGGTGGCGACGTCCGGCGCGCCGGCGGCGCTGGCCTTGGTCACCGCCCCGGCGGTGTGGCCGATGCCGATCAGGCCGCTGATCTGGTCGGCGGGCAGCTGACCCGTGACCAGGCGGCCCAGATAGAAGCCGATCGTCTTGATCATGCCCCACACCTCGACCGTGGCGTCGGGGATGGCGGAAAGCACGGTCGAACGCTTGAACTGGGTGATCCCGGCGTTCTCGATGCCCAGTTGGCCGGTCTTCATCCGGCCGCTGATCTTGTCGTTGATCTCCACCAGACGCGGCGTCGCGGTCAGGTGGACCTGTTGCTCGCCGCGCTTGACCGTGAAGTCGATCGGCAGGTTGGCGCGCAGCGACACATAGCCCTGCAGGTCCTGGAAGGTGCCGATCTTGCGGCCGTCGGCGGCGAGGATCACGTCGCCCTTGCGGAAGCCGGCCGCCTCGGCCGCCCCGCCCGGCGCCACGCCGTTGACCGTGGCCGCGCGCTGCGGCGAGCCGACCATGACCAGGAACACGGCCATGATCAGGATAGCCAGGACGAAGTTCGCCACCGGACCGGCGACCGCGATGATCGCCCGCTGCCACACCGGCTTGAAATGGAAGTATTTGGCGACGCTCGCTTCGCCCTCTCGCCGCACGATCGACTCGCGCATGGCGGCCAGGTTGTCCTGGTCCGGAACGCTGGCGGCGTTCTCGTCACCGGAGAAGCGGACGTAGCCGCCCAGCGGGATCGAGGCGATGCGCCACTCCACGCCGCGCTTGTCACGCCAGGACACCAGCGGCGCGCCGAAGCCGATCGAGAAGCAGTCGATGGCCACGCCGCACGCACGCGCGGCCCAGTAGTGGCCCAGCTCGTGGATGGTCACCACGACGGACAGCACGAAGACCGTGGACAGAATGAAGATCAAAACGTCGGTCATTAGGTGGCCGGGTCCCCCGGATCAGAGCCGGCGATGCTTTTGCGCGACAACCTCGGCCGCAATGCGGCGAGCGCTGGCGTCGATCATCATCGCGTTGTCGACTGCGTCACTTTCCGCGACGGCGAGACTGCCAAGACTGTTCATACGCTCGAGGGTCCCCGCCACCGAGGCGGCAATATCGAGAAAGCCAATCCGCCGGTCAAGGAAAGCGGCCACGGCGACCTCGTTGGCGGCGTTCATGGCCGCCGGCGCGCCGCCCGCCAGGCGCAGAGCCTCGCGCGCGATGCCGATCGAGGGGAAGCGGTCCAGGTCGGGCGATTCGAAGGTCAGCTGGCCGTAGGCGGCCAAATCCAGGCGCGGCGCGGGCCACGGCAGGCGATCGGGCCAGGCGAAGGCGCAGGCGATCGGCGCGCGCATGTCCGGCGGGCCCAGTTGGGCCAAGGTCGAGCCGTCGGCGTATTCCACCAGGCTATGGATGACGGATTGGGGATGGATCACGACGTCGACGCGGTCTTCAGGGGTTCCGAACAGGTAGGAGGCTTCGATCATCTCGAGCCCCTTGTTCATCATCGTCGCGGAATCGACCGAAATCTTGGCGCCCATCGACCAGTTCGGATGGGCGATCGCCTGCTCGGGCGTGGCGACCGCCATGGCGGCTTTTTCCCAGGTGCGGAAAGGCCCGCCCGAGGCGGTGAGGATCAGCCGCGCGACCTTGTCGGCGCAGGCCGGCTGCAGCACCTGAAATATTGCGGAATGTTCGGAGTCGACCGGGATCACCGAGCCGCCGGCCGCCTTGGCGATGGCCAGCAGGGCCGGCCCGGCGCAGACCAGGCTCTCCTTGTTGGCCAGGGCAATAACCGCGCCGGTGCGGGCGGCGGCCACGGTCGGCGCCAGACCGGCCGCGCCGACGATGGCCGACATCACCCAGTCGGCGCCCATGGCGGCGGCCTCGGCGACCGCGGTCGCGCCGGCGGCCGCGCGCACGCCGGCGCCGCTAAGGCCGTCCTTCAGCCGCGCCAACTTGGTCTCGTCCTCGATCACCGCGACCTGGGGCCGCCAGCGCAAGGCCTGCTCGATCAGGCGCTCGACATTGCGCCCGGCCGTCAGGGCCAGGATCTCGACCGGGACGCCGGATTCCTCGAAGAGGCTCAAGGTCGAAAGGCCGATCGATCCGGTCGAGCCTAGCACCACCACCTTGCGGGGGAAGGTCAATGCGCCCATCCCCAGTGGTCGATCAGGCGCACGGCGGCGATGACGATCGCCGCGAACATCAGCCCGTCGACGCGGTCCAGCAGGCCGCCATGGCCCGGGATGATGTCGCCGCTGTCCTTCACGCCGAAGCGGCGCTTGAGCATCGATTCCCAGAGGTCGCCGGCCATGGTCGCCAAGCCGCCGAGGAAGCCGACCAGCGCCGCCGCCGGCCAGACCAGCTTCAGGTGGGCGAAATGGGCCACCAGCACGGCGCCGATCGTCGCCGCCACCAGCCCCCCGACGAAGCCCGACCAGGTCTTGTTCGGCGAGATCTGGGGCCACAGCTTGGGGCCCTTGAAGATGCTGCCGGCCACATAGGCGAAGATGTCGGCGAACCAGGTCACCACGAACAGCAGCAGCGTCCACCACAGGCCGTCCGACAACGAGCGGATCCAGACCAGGGCGATGACCGCCGGCGCGATATAGACGACCCCATAGGCCGCGTCGGCCCGCCGCTCGACCGCGCCGCGCGCGATCAGGCCGGCCAGGAACGCGCCGACCAGGACGACCGACCAGGCGATGAAGAAGTGGTGCAGGAAGCCGGCCAGGACCGCGATGGCGCAGAAGACCCCAACCACGGCGCCGACCGCCCGGGGAGCCTTGGGCGCGCTGATCTTGCCCCATTCACGGGCCAGCAGGGCCACGCAGACCAGCGCGAGCGCCAGAATCCAGTAGCCGCCCAGCCAGACGGCGGCCACGACCGTGGGCACGAGCACGGTGGCCGAAACCACGCGCATTCGAAGATTGCCCCAGTTGAAGCGCTTAGCCGGCGACGGCGACGTCATCGGCCGCGATCCCTCCATACCGTCGATCCCGGCGTCGATAGTCGGCGATGGCCGCCGCCAGCGCCTCGGGGCCATAGTCGGGCCAGAGCACGTCCTGGAACACGAGCTCGGCGTAGGCGCACTCCCACAGCAGGAAGTTCGAGATGCGGCGCTCGCCGCTGGTGCGCACGATTAGGTCCGGCGCCGGCGACGACGCGGTCGACAGGAACCGCTCGAACGTCGCCTCTGTCAGGTCCGAGGCCTTGGCCTCGCCCCGTTCGACCTTCTCGGCGAAGGCCCGCGCGGCGTCGGTGATGTCGGCCTGACCGCCATAGTTGAAGGCGACCTGCAGCGTGAATTCGGTATTGTTCTCGGTGCGCTTCTCGGCCCGCTCGATCACCTCGGCGATGTCGGCCGACAGCCCCGTGCGGCGGCCGATGATGCGGACGCGGACGCCCGCCTTGGCCAGGCGCTCGAGGTCCGATTCGACATAGGCCTTGAGCAGGCTCATCAGCTCGGAGACCTCGTGCGCCGGCCGGCGCCAGTTCTCGGTCGAGAAGCCGAAGACCGTCAGCACGCCGACATTCTGGCTCTGCGCGCCCTCGACGGTGCGCTTGAGGGCGTTGACCCCGGCGCGATGGCCCAGGACACGCGGCATGCCCCGCTGTTTCGCCCAGCGGCCGTTGCCATCCATGATAATGGCCACGTGCAGACGTTGATCGGATCCGCCCCCTCCGGCGCGCTCCGAAACGTTCTGCAGACCGGTGGTCGCCGGCATTCGCTTCAACCTTCCCTCGTCGTCTCCCCCACTCACTCTAGGGAGGGCGATCAGACCTGCATGATCTCTTGTTCTTTGGTTTTCAAGGCCTCGTCGATGCGCTTGATGGCCTCGTCGGTGATCTTCTGGACCTCCGTCTCCATCTTCTTGCGCTCGTCCTCGGCGATCGCGCCGTCCTTCTCGGCCTTCTTCAGGTCGTCATTGGCGTCGCGGCGGACGTTGCGGACGGCGATCTTCTGCTGCTCGGCGTACTTGCCGGCGATCTTCTGGAGATCCCTGCGACGCTCTTCCGTCAGCGGCGGGATCGGGATGCGCAGGTTCTGGCCCTCGACGACCGGGTTCAGACCCAGACCCGAGGCGCGGATGGCCTTCTCCACCGAGACGACGACGCCGCGATCCCAGACGCTGACATTGATCTGCCGAGGCTCGGGCACGCTGACCGAGGCCACCGCGTTCAGCGGCGTGGTCGAGCCGTAGGCCTCGACCATCACCTGATCCAGCAGGCTGGCCGACGCGCGGCCCGTGCGCAGGCTGCCGAACTCTTCCTTCAGAGCGGCGATAGCCTTGTCCATGCGATCGCGGTAGCGCGACAGGACGGGTTTTTCGGCGGCGGCCATGAGGGGCTCTCCTCGCTAGGTCTTGGTCTTAGGCGGTAGGGCGGTCGGCGGCGACCACAGTGAATGTCCCCTCGCCTCGCAGGACGCCCAGCAGATTGCCGCGTCCCTTGATCGAGAAGACCACGATCGGAATGTTGCTGTCGCGCATCAGCGCCACGGCCGAGGCGTCCATGACCCGCAGGTCCTTGGCCAGCACGTCCATGTAGGTCAGGCGCTCGTAGCGCCGGGCCGCCGGGTCCTTCTTGGGATCGGCCGTATAGACGCCATCGACGCTGGTGCCCTTGAACAGGGCGTCGCACTGCATCTCGGCCGCGCGCAGGGCCGCGGCGGTGTCGGTGGTGAAGAACGGGTTGCCGGTGCCCGCCGCGAAGATCACGACGCGACCCTTTTCGAGGTGACGCTGGGCGCGGCGGCGGATGTAGGGCTCGCAGACGGTGGCCATCGGAATGGCCGACTGCACGCGGGTCTGGACGCCGATGCGTTCCAGGGCGTCCTGCATGGCCAGGGCGTTCATCACGGTGGCCAGCATGCCCATGTAGTCGGCGCTGGAGCGCTCCATGCCCTTGGCCGCGCCAGCCATGCCGCGGAAGATGTTGCCGCCGCCGATCACCAGGCACAGCTCGACGCCCGACTTGACGATCTCGGCCACGTCCTCGGCCACGGCCTGCACGGTGTTGGTGTCGATGCCGTAGGGCGTGTCCCCCATCAGGACCTCGCCGGAGACCTTCAGCAGGATGCGGCGATATTTCTGGGGCGCGCTGGTATCGGACATGGGACCGCTATTCCTGAGTCGTCGGCACGCACATTACGTGCGTTCTACAGAAGTGGGATGTGTTTTGCCAACCGGCGCGCGCCTTTGAACAAGAGCTGACGCCATGGGCGCAAAAAGGGCGCGGCGCGCGTCTAGACGCGCCGCGCCCTGATTGTTTGCCGGGAGTTCGAAAACCCCCGACGGCAGGTCTTAGGCCTGGCCGGTCATCGAGGCGACTTCGGCGGCGAAGTCGTCCTGCTTCTTTTCCACGCCTTCGCCGAGGGCGAGACGGGTGAAGCCCTTCACGGTGATCGGCGCGCCCAGGGTCTTGCCGGTCTCGGCGACCAGCTGCTCGACCGTCTGGTCCGGGTTCATGACGAAGGCCTGCTTCAGCAGCACGACTTCTTCCAGGAACTTGCGGATACGACCTTCGATCATCTTTTCGACGACCGCCGGCGGCTTGCCCGACTCCAGAGCCTGTTCGGTGAACACGGCCTTTTCACGCTCGATGGCGGCCGGATCCAGATCGTCCGGCGACAGCGACAGCGGGGCGGTCGCGGCGACGTGCATGGCGATCTTGCGGCCCAGCTCGCGCAGGGCGGCCTTGTCGCCGGTCGACTCAAGGGCGACCAGCACGCCGATGCGGCCGAGGTCCGGCGCGGTGGCGTTGTGGATATACGAGGCGACGACGCCGTTCTCGACCGTGTGCTTGGCGGCGCGACGGACCATCATGTTCTCGCCGATCGTG